>CALURV010000027.1 GCA_944323285.1 Candidatus Gastranaerophilales bacterium
CTTGACCTTCTGCTTCTTCTACTGCTTCCAGTTGTTGTTGCAGAGCTGTTACCATTGTATCTAATCTTTTTACTTCCATTTCTATTGCATTTTCTTTTACTGATACTTGATATATTTCTCTATTTATAGCATCAATTTCTGCTTCAAATTCTTCTTGTTTTTGACTTATTTGAGCATTTATTGAATCTCTGGAATTCGAGTTGGTTGTACTTGCTAATGCTGCATATAAAGTTGCTAATTCTCCGGATTGTGCTGCATTCATACTTGTCAATTGTTGTTGTAAACTTAAGGTCTGTGTTGCTAATGCATATTGTTCATTTGACCTTTGGGTTTGCTGCAATTGCACATTATTTAGTTGTCCGTCTAATACTATTTTCCTTTGAGCAAATAATGCGTAGCCCATCTCTTTATCCTCGATAAGTCTCCTTACATACATGAAAACTTTTTATCTTCATTTCATGACTTTTTAGACATTTTTGCTTAATATTTCTTAATATTTATATTTAAATTATATATACTCTTCACATATAGTATATGATTTTCATATTAATTATTTTAATACTGGAAGTTAAAAATGTTTATTTACAAGGTTTTTGGGTCAATAAATCTGATAATGAGCTTAAAATATCACTATAACAAGAATTCACAGATGCTTTTTTTGCTACAAAAATAATAGAAACATAACTATGCAAAAAGTTATATTCAGAATTTAAAAATATTTTTTTTACACTTTCACGCATTAAACGTTTGATATGGTTTCTTACAACAGCACGTTTATGAATTTTTTTACTTACCACAAAAGCAAATTTTGTTGGTACTTTTTCATCTGTTTTATTTTTACCAAAGAAAATACACACATTATCATCAGATATTGTGTTATTTAATTTATAAGTAGCAATAAAAGCCGAATATTTTTTTAAACGATATTTCTTTGGCAGCATATTAAACCTGAAAAAGGACTGATAAAACAGTCCTTATTATTCAATTAAAATGTATATAGACCTTAATTAAAATTATATTTATTAAGCTCTTTCTTTAGCAGTAATAGCTATTTTATGACGACCTTTAGCTCTTCTTCTATTTAAAACTTCTTTTCCGCCAGCTGTTGCCATTCTTGCTCTAAAACCGCTTACATTTTGTCTTTTTCTTTTAGTACCTTCTAATGTACGTCTCATGGTTTTTCTCCTTGAATGTCATATTTTTCATTGTATCATAATAAATAAGACATAAATTAAAGTCAATCACGAAAAAGAAAAAGGTTAAATAATATGAACAATATTGGTTTTATCGGTGGCGGAAAAATGGCATCTGCCATTATAAAAGGAATTATTAATTCAGGATATTCTAAGAAAGAAAATATTTATGTTTCCGATAAAAATAACGATACATTATCTATTTTGGAAAAGAATTACGGTGTTAACACATATAATAACAATTTAGATGTTATAAAAAAAGCAAATATTATTTTATTTGCAGTAAAACCATTTGTCATAAAGGATGTATTAAATGAAATAAAAGGAACTATAACGGACAAACACATTATATTTTCTATTGCTGCAGGGATATCAACAAAAACTATTGAAGAAATTATCGGAGATATTCCGGTAATAAGAATAATGCCAAATACTCCTGCTTTAGTTAATGAAGGAATGAGCGCTGTATGCAAAGGTAAATATGCAAGAGAAGAACATGTTAAAATTGCTTTTAATATATTTAACAGTGTTGGCAAAGTAATTGAATCTGATGAAAAATACATTGATATAATTACTGCAATATCAGGTTCCGGTCCTGCTTTTTATTATTATATTATTAATGAAATAGCAAAAGCCGGACAAAGATTAGGCATGGATTATGATACTTGCTTAAAATTATCAGCACAAACCGCATTGGGTTCTGCAAAAATGATTATGGAATCAGGTATTAATCCTGAACAATTAATCATTAATGTTACAACACCAGGCGGTTGTACTGCTGTCGGTAATGATGTATTAAAAGATAATAATACTTCTGATATTCTTTTTGATACTATTGAAAAAACAATGCAAAAAGCTTATGAACTTGGTAAAAATTAATTGGAGAAACTATGACTAAAAGAGCATTAATTAGTGTATGGAATAAAGATAAACTTGTTGAATTTGCAGATGAATTAACACAAAAATACAATTACGAAATTATAGCAACAGGTTCAACATTTGATTTACTAAAAGAAAATAATATAAAAGCAAAAGAAATTTCAGAAATAACAGGAAAAAGGCAGTTAATAAACGGAAAAGTTAAAACGCTATATCCTGATATATTCGCAGGAATTCTTGCTGATATAACTAATGAAGAAGAAATGAAAGATATTAATAATTCAAATATTAAATTATTTGATATGGTTGTTGTTAATTTTTATCCTTTTGAGGAAGCTGTAGACAAAAAAGTTGAAGAAAACCAGCTTATAAATACAATTGATATAGGTGGACCTTCAATGCTTAGAGCTGCGGCAAAAAATAATAAAAGAGTATTAGCTGTATCTTCACCTAATCAATATAAAGAAGTTTTAGATGATTTAAAAGAACATAACGGAGAGACTTCACTGCAATTAAGAAGGAATTTTGCTCTTAAAGTTTTTGAAAAGACATTAGACTTTGATACTAAAATTCTGCACGAGCTTTCTAACAGATTTGAAGAAGATAGTGAAAATTATTTTTCTTTAAATATAAAAAAAGCAAAAAATTTAAGATATGGGGAAAATCCGCATCAAAATGCAGGTATTTATTATACAAACAATACAATAGACTACGAGATACTAAATGGAAAAGAACTATCATATAATAATATTCTTGATGCTACTGCTTGCACAAATATATTAAGTGAATTTTATGATGTAAACGGGTGTGTAATTATAAAACATAATACTCCTTGCGGTGCAGCACTTGGAAAAGACATTGAAGAAGCCTGGGCAAAAGCTCTTGATTGTGATCCTTTAAGTGCATTTGGGGGAATTGTAGGTTTTACTCAATGTGTAACTGAAAATTTAGCCAAGCAATTAACTTCTATGTTTCTGGAAGTTATTATTGCTCCTAATTATACACCTGAAGCTCTTCAACTTCTTAAAACAAAAAAGAATTTAAGAGTTATAAAATTAAACACTTCTCTTATGGAATATAAAAATTATCTGTCACAAGAAATTAGGATTACCCCATTTGGCACCTTAGTACAAGACTGCGACAAAGGAGAATTAGATAAAGATAAATTTAAAGTAGTAACAAAAGTAAAACCAACAACGGAAATGATAGAAGATATGATTTTTGCTTGGAAAATAGCAAAACATGCAAAATCAAATGCCATTGTAATTGCAAAGAATTTTAAAGCTATAGGAATAGGTCAAGGTCAAACAAGCAGGGTTGATGCTTTTGAAATAGCTTTAAACAGAGCATGTGACGGTTCAAAAGATGCAGTTGCCGCATCTGATGGATTCTTTCCGGCAATAGACAATATACACGTTGCCGCACAAGGAAGAATTGCGGCAATTATACAGCCTGGCGGAAGCATTAAAGATGAAGAAGTAATTAAAACAGCTGACAAGTATAATATTGCTATGATTACTACAGGAATAAGACATTTTAGACACTAATATGGAACAAAATATTAATAAAAAAGTTATAAAAACATTATCTTTAGGTCATTTCATAACTGATGCATATTCAGGATTCTTAAATCCTATTATGCCTTTTATTGCTGCAAAAATTGGAATTACAATGGCTATAGCAACCATACTTATTTCAATATCAAATTTAACATCATCACTATCTCAGCCATTTTTTGGCTACATTGCAGATAAATGGCAAAGACGATTCTTCATATTTTGGGGAATGATGATGGCATCAATATTTTTATCATTCCTTGGACTTGCAAATAATATTTATATGCTTGTTATTTGTCTTATTTTAGGACATATGGGAGTATCATTTTTTCATCCTCAAGCAACCAGTATTGTATCTAATTATTCAAAATGCAGTGCTAATAGTAAAGACTTAAGTATTTTTATTGCTACAGGAACATTTGGCTTTGCACTTGGCCCTGCTGTTTCATCCGGCATAACACAATTATTTGGGCTTGAAAAACTGCCTTTTGCCTGTTTTATCGGAATTATTACAGCCTTTATTCTTTTAAAAAATATTCCTAAAATCAATCCTAATCTAATAAAAAAGCCTGAGGTTTCTCTTTTTGTTGCAATAAAAAAAATATTTAACAATAAACCGGTTTCTATTCTTGTTTTTGCCTCAATAGTAAAATCTTTTGTTGTTTCTTCTTTTTCAATAATTCTGCCTTTTTACTGGAAATCTATAGGTTTTAATGTTTCTTCAATTGGAATAATTTTGTTTGCATTTATGATGGCAGGAGCATTTGGAGTATTATCAAGCCCATTTTTCGAAAAACTTCTAGGAATTAGAAAAGTATTCTATTTCTCATTAATAACAATATTTCCTCTTGGTATAATTTTTTATATTTTTAACGGACAAGGTTTTGCTGCTCTAATAGCTTTTATATTAATTGGTTATGTAAGCTTACTTGCAGCACCTGTAAATATGGCTTTAGCACAAAAATTAATGCCTGAATTTAAAAGTATGATTTCTGGTTTCATCGGCGGTTTTAGTTGGGGTGTTATTGGTATAATTTTGCCTATTATAAGTTTAATCGCAGAAAAAACAGGTATTTTACATATTATAATATTTATGACTTTTATCCCTTTTATTTTTTCTTATTTTATTAAATACTTACCAGAAGAATAATTATTCAATTATTTGAATGAAACAAAATTTGTAAAAATGCTATATCATTTTTATAAAAAGAGGATTAATGGAAAATAATTTTTTAAAAATTCAATTATCTAGAGCTGTATGGGTTTCTCTTATTGAACAAGAAAAACTGTCGGAAGCTATTTGTTTATTTGAAAAATATAAGAATGATTTAAACAATCTATTAAATGGAAAAAAATACCTAAAACTTATTCAAACCGAACTTAAATATTCAGATAATATTTTTATAGAAAAAATTCAATCTCTAGCAGAAAAATATATTAAAAATAAAGATTATGCGAATGCTTTAATATGTTATAAATATATATTTGACAATTATCAAAATAACTTAGAGGTTTTACAAAACTATATTAAATGTTTAGATGAAACAAAACAATACGATCTTGAACTATCACTTGCAAAAATTTTATTAAAAAATAATAATTCAGCTGAAAATAACAAATTAATAAGCAAAATCTATGATAAACTAAATGATTATAAAAAAGCTATTGATTTTTATCATAAATACATAAAGCTGTTAGGGAAAAAAGAACTTGATGCATACGATAATAATACAATTGGATGCCATTATTTCAATTTATACATAAAAAATACACATGCTCCAAAAGATGCTCAAAATGCCCTATTATATTTTCAAAATGCACTTAAATTTGAACCAAATAGCAAAGTGTATCTAAAAAATACAATTCTTGCTGCAATGAAAACAAAAAATTATAAAATAGAAAAGCAATACTGGGATGAATATATAAATTATCAGTATGCCACTAGCGATGATGAATTTACATATTCTGCATCTTGCCTTAGAAATGGAGATATTGAAGAATGGAAAAAGTATTATAACTCAAGATTTAGAAAAACTGATCCAACTACATATCCTATTCTTAAAAAACCAGAGTGGACGGGGAAAGAAGATATTTCAAATTCCACACTGCTTATACATTATGAACAAGGTTATGGTGATAATTTCCTAATGTGGGGATATGTCCCAAGACTTACTAAAATTGCAAAAAAAGTAATTTATTATATACAAAATAATGCTTATGAACTTTTAAAAAACAATGATTGGGGTGTTGAAGTATATTGTCAGAGAACTAAAAATCTTAATGAATTAGAATTTGATTATCACCTTCCTAGCATGTCTATTCCAATTGCATTAGATGTAAATAAAGATAGTATTTCTGTTCTTGGAGGATATATTAAAGCAAATCCTGAATTAGTAAAAAAATATAATGAACAATTTTTCTCTACAAACAAATTTAAAATAGGACTGGCATTTGAAGGAGTAAAAAGCAATAATAAAAGAGATATTCCTATTAAAAATTTAAAATTATTAGACTCTCTAGATAATGTACAATTCTATTGTTTATCAAAAGATATAAATGATGATAAATTAAAATGCTTTAAAAGAAATAAAATCATAAATATTGCAAAAAATTTTTCAGATTTTTCAGATACAGCTGCCGCTATAGAAAACACTGATTTAATTATATCCAGTGACAATTGTATTCTAAATTTAGCAGGTGCCATGGGTAAAAAAACAATAGGGATTTATAATTATCATTACGAATTTAGGTGGTACAACCTTTCAGGTGAAGATTGCGGATGGTATAAATCAGTAAAACCTATTGTTAACAATGAATATAACAACTGGGATCTTTCAATAAAAAAAGCAATTAATGAAGTTAATAAAATTATTAAATTAAAATAATACTAACAGACTTAATACTTATTATTGATATTGTTGCAATTGAACGTCATAGATTTTTCTCTTTGCAGCATTCCATAATGCCCTTCTTTCATAATCACGACAATCTTTTAGGCTTGCATCATTATCACCTTTTCTATCTCTTAATATTCTTTCCATAATATTTATTCTATTGAAAAATTTTCTATTAGTAGATCTAAAGGCATCTTCAGGATTAATACCAGAATCTTTTGCTATACTTGCAGCAGTATAGAAAATATCACCCATTTCTTCTTCCATATGATCATAATTTTGCTTATTTGGATTTTGTTGATATTCCCTTCTTGCGACAGTAAATTCTTGTATTTCTTCAAGCATACAATCATCCCAAGCTTCTTGTGACCTTACAAAATCAATACTTCTTGTTACATCATCAATTTTATTAAAGGTATCAAATACATTTTTAGAATTAGGATTAACTCCTCTCATAGCATTTAAAGGAGGAATTGTAGCCTGCTTTGATTTTTTTAATGATTCCAGATAAACTGATAAATCTTTTTCTGATTTAACTGAAGCATTAAGTTCTGTTCTTCTAAATCCTTGTGAATTTTGTTTGCCTCTCATTGAAACATTTGATGATATATATGAATTAAAAGATATTTTCATTTTTACACTCCTTATACTAGGATAAAACTTGTAAATATTTTTTTTGCCAAAAAAAAAGGTCATAATATTGACCTTTTTTTAAAAATTATTTTATTTATTTTTATAATTCCGGTTCTTTTTCCTCTTCTGGTTCTTCATATCCGGGATTATCATCACAAGCAATGTCACCTTCATTATCAGCTACTCCTGTATCTGAATCTTCTGGAGGTGTTGCAGGCTTTTGTTCGGGAGTTTCATCAACAGGTGTATCATCACCACCATCTGTCACACCAGTATCAGGCACTTCAGTTTGTGTAAATGAAGGTTCTACCGGATCAACTTCATCACCCAAATCAACATCATCATCTGGCAGTGTTACAGTTGTTGTAACATTTTCTGTTGTTGTAACTGTGTCTGTTGTGGTAACTGTATCGGTTGTTGTAACACTTTCTGTTGTTGTCACGTTTTCTGTTGTGGTAACTGTGTCTGTTGTTGTAACAGTATCTGTTGTTGTAACATTTTCCGTTGTTGTAACACTTTCTGTTGTAGTAACTGTATCTGTTGTTGTAACTGTATCTGTTGTTGTAACTGTATCTGGAGTTATCGTTGTTGTTGGAGTTGTAGTTGTTGGAGTTGTTGTTGTTGGAGTTGTTGTTGTTGGAGTTGTAGTTGTTGGAGTTGTGGTTGTCGGAGTTGTAGTTGTTGGAGTTGTAGTTGTTGGAGTTGTGGTTGTTGGAGTTGTGGTTGTTGGTTCTTTATCTTCACAAGGACATTTTTCATATTGAAAATCAGGAAGAATTATTTTATCACCTGTATATAAGACCGCATTATGTCTGCCAGTACCACCTACTTCTTGTCTCCAACCGGATTCTTCCGTTCCATAGATATCAGGATTTGCATCCATTACAGCTTTTTCTAATGCATAGTATTCATCACTATACATTTCTATTTCCATAGCATCTAAATCATAACTGTTTAAAATAATTCTTGATAAACAATTATTCACACTATCACTAATAGCTGGATTTACCCATGTTTCAACATTTACATATTTATTTCCGTCTTCATCTGTTTTTATTCTCTCATCATCTTGTAAAACAGACTTTATTGTTATTGGTTGTATATCAGGATTTGTATTACATTCACAATCTTCAGGACAACAATCTGTATCACAACAGCCATCATCCGGTTCAGTTATTGCCTCATCGACCATTTCTAAAAATGCTTGTATATCTTTTTGCTCAACATAATTACCATTACCATTAATATTTGAAAGAATTTTCAGTTCTTCGCCTGTCATTCCTTCTTCACCATCTATAGCACTTACAATATCATATATAGTACCTAACTGTTCTTTTGATAGCGCATTTTTACTTCCTTCTGCATAGAGATTACTAATAAATCCATCTCGAGTCATTATCTCAGTATTATAGCCATCATCAGTTTCATGCCATATACAATTGCTTTCAATTTCTTTATCAGCAGCATCTTTAAGATTAGATACATCAATATTATTATTCTTCAGTATTTCTGCCAATTTAGTAACATCAAAATCCATATAAAACACTCCATTTTTATACACACAAAAATGAATATCGACATTTATTTTTTAATCTTTAATTTTTTACAAGCAAATATTAAGAGTTATTAACAATTTAATCTAGTATCGCACTTTGTTACCGGGTCATCCTTTCTAACAAAGTACTCACCTTTTAAAAACACCACTCACCTTCGTTTCACTACGGATACAAGCTCACTCAAAAACAAAGTTTTTGGTTCATTTTGTAAAAAAAATTCACTCACACTTCAGCTTATAGTGAATTTTTTTCGGACAATCACAAAATAATAGCGCCTTGTCTTAAAATTTTAAGATTTTTATTTTCAATTAAAACAACTGTTGATTCTAAACCTTGACAAATACAGCCATAATCTTCAAAAACATAATCAACATAACAGCCTATAGAATTAAGTGCTTCATCGTAAGTTTTTGAGGAAGGATAATTTGAAAGATTTGCACTCGTAGTAGCAAGAACATTGCCTTCTATTACAGAACAAAGCTTTTGAAAAAATAAATTATCAGGAACTCTAATACCAACTGTATTTTTATTTGATGTAATATATTTTGGAGTTTTATCTGATTTTTCAGTAACTAAAGTTAAAGCCCCGGGAAAATATTTATTAATTAAGGACATTCCTGCCTCTGAAATTTTCTCAACATAAGGAAATAAATTTTCTGATTCATTAGACATTAATATTAAAGGTTTTGATCTATCTCTTCCTTTAATATCATATATCTTATCTACAGCTTTAGGACAATTTGGCAAACATCCGATTCCCCAAACAGTATCAGTAACAAAAGCAATTACTCCGCCATTTTTCAAATCTTCATTTAATTTTTTAATAAATGAATTTTCGTTTAATATAGTTTTTAATTCTTTCAATTAATTCACCTACATATTCTATTTTAAATAATGCTGCAAATAAAACATATGTAACCATACTAAATCCAAATACAGTAAATGTTTTTAATGCTAGTAAAAACCAATTATTATCTATAATCCAGTATGAATATAAAATATAACTTATTGAAAATGCCAGAACTGCAGCTAATATCATTTTAATTAAATTTATAAAATAATATTTATAATCCAAATTTATCTTTCTGAGCATAATACAGCCTAATAAAAATGCATTGAATAAAGTTACAAGTGATGTAGATAATGTAATAGCTGCAATTCCCAATTTCTCAATAAACAATGCATTTAATATAAATTTTAATATAATGGAAGAAAATGCAACCATAAATGGGGTTTTCGAATCATTGAACGAATAAAATATTCTTGTTATAGAATCTCTAAACACATAAGGTATTATTGCAAAAGAAAGGAAAATTAATGCTTGCGAAACCATATATGTTGCATGAGAATCAAACTCTCCTCTTTGAAATATAAGCTGAACAGCATCATAAGAAAGCATAATTATTCCAAACATAATAGGTATAGCGACAAAATTTAAAAGACCTACTCCTTTATGAAAATAATATTTAATATCATCATATTTTTTCTCACCAACTAATCTTGAAAAAATAGGAAATAATGGAACTAAAAAAGCAGTAACCAAAATACCTACAGGGAATTGGAAAACTCTGTTTGCATATCCTATTGCGGTCCAAGCACCTTCTTTCAGTTGTGAAGCAAAAAACATATCAACGTAAACATATATTTGACCTATAGTTGAACTTAATGCTGCAGGAAATACCAATTCTATAAGATTTTTTAGTTCTAAATTATTTTTTATATCTAAATTTGGCTTTATTTTAAATCCAAGTTTTCTAACTGCCGGTAATTGCAATAAGAACTGCAGCAAAGCTCCAATTGAAGTTGCAATCGCAAGCGAAATACCGTATTTATCTCCTTTTGAGAACGCCACTATTATTATTATGCTTAAACTCATTAAAACAGGTGAAATATTAGGGAGAAGAAACATTCTATAAGTAATTAAAAGACCATAATATATACCAATAATCCCGCCAAATAATATTACAGGTGTCATTATTCTTAAATGTTTACTTGCAAGAACAACCAACTCTGAATTATCACTATGTATTATAAGATTAAGAATTTGATCAGAAAAAATGAATATTAATAAAGACAAAACAAGAAAAACAAGAAAAGTTAAAGTTAAGAAAGTATTAAAGAGCTTTTTAACTTTTTCTGAAGGTTCTTTATCATCAGGGTTAACAAGTTTAGCAAAAACACTAACGGTAGCGCTATGAAACGGCCCACCGACTCCACCCATAAGAATTATTGCCAGTGATGGAATTTGATAAGCATAAAAATAAGCATCAGAAACAAGTCCGGCTCCATAATAATTTGCTATACATACATCTCTAAGGAATCCGACAAATTTAGATATTATGGTAACAAAAGCAATTAGCCAAGCTGCTTTTAATAAAGAAGTTTCTTTAGCCATCTATTGCCTCTTTTACTTCTACATATACACTTAATGATTTTGTATAGTCATTATTCTCTTCATCACTAATAAAATAAGATATTTTATTTTCTCCTTTTCTTAAATATTTTGAAATATCACACTTTGTAGTATCATCTTTTAGTTTTATACTAAGTTCTTTTTCATTTAAAATAACAGACAGTTTATCTATTTTATCAGGATTTATAATAAACAATTTAGCTTCTTCATTTTCACAATAAAAAACTCTATCAATTACTTTATGATTAGAATATACTTTAACAGGAATTGTAGCAAGTTTAATACCTTGATAATAATGCTGCAAAATTTTATCAAAAGTATAGCCCATAGAAGCCATTTTACCTGCGCCCCATTGACTCATACCAACGCCATGCCCGAACCCGCCGCCTGAAAATTTATAAACAGGATTAACAGCATCAATATAAGTAATAACAAAATTTGCACTCGGAAGTGATATTCCGTTTTTTTGAAAACATCTTCTGATAACAAGTTCTTTTTGTACAATAAATGTACATTTATCTGTTTTTATTTCAAGCTCAATAATTTTTCCGGATTTACCTCTTCTTAATGCTTTTATACTAAGAAGACTTCCAAAATCATTTTCATTTAAAAGTTGAGGATGGACAAAACCCGTTTTAGATTGGGCAACAAGTGTTTTTGACAACACTTTTTCTAATTCATCTTTTGTCCATTCTTTTGACCATCTATAATAAGGGGACATATCATCAAAAGCAATCGGTTTTGTTGTATAAAATTTTTCAGCTTCGATATCAGATTCAAGTGAAGGAAAAGTTTCATCATCAGCAACTGCTGTAAGATAATGAATATCATTAGAAGGAAAAGCTTTTGTTGTGGGGTCAGAAAAAGCATATTCATAGCTTTCTGTATATCCGCCTGCTGTAGAACTATATAACGCCAATATTGGATTATTCTCTTTATCTAAAGCAATTATTCCGTTAGTTTCTTCAATTGCTCTATCTGCAAGTTCTTCCTCCGTGTTAGCTCCAAAATATACTTGACAAGCAACGGAGTCACATAAATCAAATTCCTCATATGCTTTCACTCTTGGAGTAACTGCATAATTTCTTGCAGCAACAGTCTGTGCCTTTAACGCTTCAAGTCCGAATCTTACGGGCATTTCATTCGGAACTACACCTCTTAAATAATTTTTTAAGCTTAAAACATTTACGATTGCAAATTTACTAATATCTTTTGAACTTCTGACAAGCTCAATATATCCTCTATATAAAGCCTGTTTACCTTTTCTTTTAAGCCCTTTTACAGATACAAAACAATTTTCTTTAGGTCTTACTAATATTGGACCGGTTAAATTTCTGGCAACTAATTCGTTATCTATATATATTCTAAATAGATTATTTTCAGATGCAACTTTTAATATATCTGAATTATCTTTTAAAGGAACAACATACCCTGTTGCAGAATCCATTACATCTAAATTTTTTGCATCATAAAATTCTATTTCTTGAAATAAATATGTATTAAAATTAGTATTACTTATACCTACTCTGACCGGAATATGATTATCTCCTGCTCTTGCAAAAGAAGGTATAAGCAGAATAATAAACAATATATATAATATAAGCTTGCTTATTCGATACATGACTTTCCCTAACAGCTTATATTATAGATTAAACTAATAAAATAGGTAAATATTTAATAATGTTATATTATAATAGATAACAAAAGGGTTATAAAATGAGTTTAAATTCAACTCCATCAGCAGAACGCATACAAATAGGTTTTTTCGGAAAAAGAAATGTTGGAAAATCAAGTTTGGTAAATGCAATAACAAATCAAAATTTATCTGTAGTTTCTGATGTAAAAGGAACAACAACAGATCCTGTATATAAATCAATGGAAATATTACCAATAGGACCTGTAACCATAATTGATACAGCAGGAATAGATGATGAAGGAGAATTAGGTAAACTCCGAATTGAAAAAACAAAAGAAGTTCTAAACAAAATCGATATTGCAGTTCTTATAATAGATGCTTCTAAAGAAATATCTTATATTGAAAAAGAATTGATTAACATTTTTGAAAGTAAAAATATTAACTATATTATTGCTTATAATAAAGTAGATTTAATAAAAAACTTTAAAGAACTAAAGAAAAATGAAATATATGTCAGTGCAAAAAATAACCAAAACATATATAAATTAAAAGAATTAATATCATCTATTTATGAAGAGAATCCAAATTCTTCTAAACTCGTAAGAGATTTAGTAAATCCAAATGATAAAGTAATATTGGTAACTCCAATTGATTCAGCAGCACCAAAAGGAAGACTTATATTACCGCAACAGCAAGTTATACGAGATTTACTTGAAGCTAATGCCATTTCTATTGTTATAAAAGAAACAGAATTAAAAAATACTCTTAATATATTAAAAGATAAACCAAAACTTGTTATAACGGATTCTCAAGTATTTAACAAAGTATCAAAAAATACACCTCAAGATATATATCTGACTTCATTTTCAATATTATTTGCGAGATACAAAGGAATATTAGACTACGCTGTTAATGGAGTAATAAAATTAAATTCACTAAAAGATAATGACTTTATATTAATTTCAGAAGGATGCACTCACCATAGACAATGTGAGGATATAGGCAGTGTAAAGCTTCCTAAATGGATTCAAGAATATACAAAGAAAAAATTAAATTTTGAATTTTCCTCAGGAGGAAGCTTCCCCACAGATTTAAGTAAATATTCAATGATAATACACTGCGGTTCCTGTATGTTAAAAGACAGAGAAGTTTTATACAGGTATCAACTAGCTAAAGAACAAAATATTCCAATATCAAACTACGGAATAACAATTGCATATATAAATGGTATTTTAAAAAGAAGTATTGAAATATTCCCTGATATTTATAAAGAGATATAAAACATTAAGAAACATTAAGCAAAAAAAGTCATAAAATAGCCAATTTAAAAGCATTTTATGACTTTTTTTAATTTCATTTGAATAAAAAGAGCAATTTTTTGGGTATATATTTTTTATATATAATATATAGATTTAACGAATCGAGGATATTATGAGTTTATTTTCTGACATCAATGGTTTTAATGCAAAAGCAATGCAAAATATATATGAAACAAAAGATGAAAATAAAGAAGATTTTTCTGAAGTTGATTTTTGTATGAATGATAATCCAATATTTAATACACAACAAAATAATGAAACAAAATCATTTACACCTTTTGAAGATGATTTTTATGCGGATGATGATGAAATAAATGGAATAGACACTGAAGGTTAAAATAAAAACAATAATGAATTTTATATAAAGATCTCCTTAAAAAGGAGATTTTTTGTTATTAACCTTTAACCGCACCTTCATTTTGACCTGAAACAAAATATTTCTGCATAATAATAAAGAAAATAATAATAGGAATAATAGAAATAATAGAGCCTGCAGCAATATATCTCCAATTAGCGCTAAACATACCTTGAAGATCATTAACACCGACAGGCAGGGTATATAAAGTTTTTTGAGTTAAAACAATGCTTGGCCATAAAAACTCACCCCAAGAACCAATAAAAGTGAAAATAGCTAAAACAGCCAGTGTAGGAGCAGTCATAGGCATAAGAATTTTAAACCAAATATTAAAAATACTGCAGCCATCAATAAAAGCAGCTTCTTCCATTTCTTTAGGTATAGCTAAAAAAGCCTGCCTCATAAGAAAAATTCCAAAAGCATTAACAGCAAATGGTAAAATTAGACCTAAATATCCCGAAATACAGCCATAAGAATCAACTAAATGAAGTTTAAGAACAATTAAATAAACAGGAAGCATTATAGCTTGAAATGGAATCATAATAGTAGCAAGGATAAGAGAAAAAATAAAATTTTTACCTTTAAATTTCATCCTTGCAAGAGGATATGCAGCCAGTGAAGAGAAAATAAGATTTAAAATAACAGTAAAGGCTGCAACGATAAAACTATTAAGGAAATATAACAGAAAAGGTATTTGCTTCCATACACCAATAAAATTATCGAAAGTAGGGTTTTTAGGTAAAAAAGAAGGCGGATACTGAAATATATTTTCATCTATTCCTTTTAAAGCTGTAGATATAAGCCATAAAAACGGAAATAAAGATAAAAAAGATATCAATATCAAAAAAGAATGTATAAAAAAACTTTTAGAATATTTTTTTATCACAGTTTATACCTCTTTGATTCAAAAAAAGTAATATTTATAATTGAAAACATAAGTATAACAATAAGTAAAATAACAGAAGCACAAGAGGCCATAGATAAATCCAGATTTTCAAATGCTCTTTCATAAATATAATAAACAATAGTTTTTGTTGAATTTAAAGGTCCGCCTTTTGTCATGACATATATTTCAGCAAAAACTTTCAAAGCAGAAATAGAAGAAACAGTAACAACCAATGCTATTGTAGGCATTAAATGAGGAATGGTTACAGTTAAATGTTTATAAAAAACACTTGCTCCGTCAACATCAGCCGCTTCATATAAATCCTTTGGAACTCCAATTAAAGCAGATAAATAAATCATCATATAATAGCCTATTCCTTTGTATATGGTAACAATAGCAACTGATAACATAGCAAATTTGGTATCTGTAAGCCATCCTATTGGATTTATATTTAATAATTGTAAAAAATAATTTAAAATACCTTCTTGAGCGTATAACCATTTAAAAGCAATTGCAACAACTACAATAGAGACAACAACAGGAAGGTATATTAATACTTTATATATGGATATTCCTCTTATTTTTTGATTTATAAAAATAGCAACAATTAATGGAAAAACTGCCAAAAACGGAACTACCAATATTAAAAATAAAAAAGTATTAAAAAAGACAGTATAAAATTCTTTTGATTTAAAAAGAAGAGAATAATTATTTAAACCAGCAAAAGAAGGATTATATATATCTGATGAATAATCTTTTAAACTAATAATAAAAGTATCAAAAAAAGGCAAAAAGAAAAAAACCGCTAATAAGACCAATGCAGGCAAAAGAAATAAATATGGTATATATTTTTTATAATAAGTATTCAAATTGTTAACCTTTTAAGTTTTATTTAAATTATAAACTCTAAAGTCAATATTTGCATTAAAAATGTTTTTATTAATATATAAAGGAATAAGTATGCTTAAATTAAAGACAATAAAAACATTCTTAACAAAAAAATATCTGATATTTATTATCAATAAATTAAAGAATATTAGACAAAATGTATATTTTAAGAATTCAACAACAAAATATTCAATGAATTCAAGCTGCACAATGGAATTATCAAGCAAAACGAAACAAAAACAAGAAGAAATAAATACAGAAGTAAAAACAATAGTAAAAAAATATTTCAATACACCAGAGAAACTAATACAATATATAAAAGCCCAAGGAGCTATTGTATATAAAATTAATAATGCAGAAAAAATTCTTAATAAATTTGGAGAAGAAGAAGGATTTATAACACCATTAAAAGGAATAAAGGCATTTTTAATTAATTTAATAATAGGATTTTCACTTCAACAGGGAATAAATATCAAGTTCAAAACAAATGAAATTTTTATATTTAATACAAATAATACAGAGATTTACACAGTAGCAAGAGCACTATATAAATATTATGGATACAAAAATCAATTGCCAGGTTATGATTATAAATCGCAAGAAACATTTAAAAAACTATACAATCAAAAACGACATCACTCTTCACCATTTGAAAATTGTTCAATAGAAGAGATGTACTCTTGTAAAGAAGCCATAGCAAGAGATATGGAATCAATTAACTTTACAATAGAACTATCAAAAGAATATGAACAGACAAAAAAAGCTGCCAAAAAGCTTATAACAGAATCAAGTATAAATATTTAAACAAGCTCATTTTCATCAACAGCTAAAGGAAGCATAACAGTAAAAGTAGAACCCACATTTTCTTTACTTTCTACTGTAATTTTACCGTGATGATATTGTTCAACCGTCATTTTAACCAAATGAAGCCCCAAACCTGTACCCTTTATAGTATGTGTAGCATTTTCTACTCTATAAAATCTGTCAAATATTTTTTCCAAATGTTCCTTAGCAATACCAATTCCATTATCTTTGACAGAAAAAGAAATACAGTTCTTATCAGAAGACAAAAATAATTTAACAATAATTTCTTTTCCATCCAAAGAGTATTTAATAGCATTTGATAATAAATTTCTTATAACTCTATCCAAACTTTCTACATTAATAGGAACTAAAGGAATATTATCATCTTTTTCAAAATTAATTTTTATATTTTTTTCATCCGCTAAAATTTTTATAGAGTTAATATTTTGTTCTAACAACTCAGATATATTAGAATATTCTTTTTTAAGAACAACGTTTCCTGTTTCTAATCTAGAAAAATCGAGAATATCATTTACCATAGTATGAAGTCTTTTAGCTTCAATATCAATTGTTTTCATAAAATCTTTTTTTGTTTCTTCATCAAAATCATCAGAATTATTATACAAAGTATCAATGTATGTCCTAAGAACAGTAACAGGTGTTCTTAATTCATGAGAAACATTTGAAATAAAAGTATTTTTAAGTTTATTAACTTCAGTTTCTCTGGTAATATCAATAAGAACAATAATATATCCGACATAATCCTGCATTTTTGAGAACATTGGAGAAATCATAGCCTTAATAGTTCGTTTTCCGGCTTCTATATTAAATTCAAGCGGTTTATTTTCAATTATATTAAGAGGTGTATCTTTAAATTCTTCTATTTTATCACGGAAACAACACTGACCGTGAGAATCAATATAATTCTGGATTTTTCTATTAACAAAATTATTCTCATCAACATCAAGCATTTTTAGTGCAGCAGAATTAGCAAGAACTACAGTATCAAAGTTATCACAAACAATAACACCATTTATAATACTCATTAAAACAGCTTCCAATTTATTTCTTTCCAAAGTAAGCTGTTCTACATTTTGTTCTTCATATTGAGAGAGAATATTAGACATATCATTAAAGGCATCTGTAAGTTCAGCCATATTATCAGATTCGAGTTTATAGCCAAACTTACCGGTAGAAATTTGTTTTACACCTTTATATATTTTTTTATATTCTCTATACATAAAAAACATGTTGAAAATTAAAATTATAGAGAAAGTAAGCCAAGTAAAAATAAAAATAGAAAATAAAGATTTTTGAGTTGCGCTCGATATTGATTTTATGCCTTTTCCATTCATTCCGACAGTAACAGAACCTGCAACTTTATTATCAGAAGACAAAATAACAGGAGAACTGACATTAAAAAAAGTATTGACATTACCAAGTGGAAAATCTGATTTTGAAGAATAAATAATTTTGTTATTGTTATCTTTAAATTCAATAAAAGAAACATCACTATTATTATTAAGAATTAAAGAAGTATGACGTTTTAATATAGCTTTTTTTTCTTCCAGGGGAATATTTTTAGTTATTTCAGAAGATTCAACAGCAAGCATTCCAGTCATTAGTTGAGCAAAATCCGAATAAGTTTTATCCATTTTATTTTGAATATTACTTATAGCAAAAAAAGCCATACCAGCTATAATTAATGAACCCAATATAAACTCAAATAAGAGATATTTTGTTTGTTTTTTTAAATGAAAAAATTTTTTGTCCATAATTCTAGGAAATTATATCATTTAATAAAAATATAATCTATTAAAACTAGAAAATCTTTAATCTGGTATCGCATTTTATTATTGAATCATATACCATAAAAAAACACCAAAAATAATTTTCAACCTATATAAAAATGTCCGAGAAAAAATTCACGATAAGCTGAAAGAGTGAGTAATTTTTTTTTACAAAACGACTCAAAAACTTTGTTTTCGAGTGAGCTTGTATCCTTAGTGAAACGAAAGTGAGTGGAGTTTTCAAAAGGTGAGTACTTTGTTAGCGAGAATGACTCGGTAACAAAGTACGATACTAGATTAAATTTTTATGTTAAATTATGTAAAGAAAAGTTGTGTTTTATAAAAAAAAGTATAAAAAATATATTTACGGGGTTTATTTTTTACGTACTGCAAAAATTGTGTTTAAAAGAGGATTGTAATGAAAGGAAAAAGAAATGATAAACAAAATTAATGCAATTAATTTTATTTCAAAACCAACAAAATTAAAAAAACAAGTTGCTAATAATAATATTGGTATAAAAACATCACAAGAGCTTGCAGGTTCTAAATATTTAGGAGTGCAACAAGCAATAGCAGGAGTAAAACCAACTATCAGTTTTGGGGCAGAAAAAAGAGAACTAACAGAATTTGAAAAATCATTAATTTTACCAAAAGAAATAAGAATACCGAATATATTAGATATTCCGGGAAATATTGATATTCCATTAAGTGCAATGCCTCCAAAAACAGGACATTTAAATGCTGCAGGATTAAAAGTAGAAAAAACAATTGATGGTGATAGCGAATTATACACAATATCAAATGGACAAGGTGATAGAATATTTGCAGGAAAAATAAACAGAAAAGAAGCAGGTGAATTACCAATTGTAACATATAAACAAGGTAAATTTATGCCCGAAATTACGGTAAAAGATTCATCCTTAAACGGGAAATCAATAAAAATGCTTGCCGGAAGTGAAATAAGAGGAAAAGGTTTTGACTTCAGAATGATAGGTCATTATGAACCAAAACCAAATGGAGAAAATCACGAAATAGTATCATTTAAAGGAAATACTGTTATAACAACTCTCAACAAAGAAGACAGAACATTAAATGCAGTTGATTCATACAAAAAATCAGGGTTACAAAAAGAAGCTATAAAAGGTGATTATTATGACGAAGTAAAAGCAGATAATCCAACAATAGTAATCCCGGCAGGAGGTTTTGGCGAAAGATTTTATAATATAACAAGAGACGCTGAAAATAAGCCATCAGGATTTTTACCAACAAGTAAAGATTATAGAATAATAGCAACAACATTAAATATGGCAGCATCAGCAGGTATATTAAACGGCGATGAAACCGACTCAATACATTACCTAAGCCAAGCCCATGATATTCCCGAAAATGAAACAACAACACACGTATCAAAATATAAAACAGACGGTGGAGCAATAGCAGAAGGCGTAAATAAAGGAATTATCAATAGAGATAAAGCATCAGTGATATTAAATGCTGATATATTTACAAATACCGATATAACAAGAATATATCACGCACTAAAGACCCTTCCAAATGCAGCATTAGTAATACCATATTATCCAGTAAGTGCAGAAAGAGCATCATCATTTGGATTAATAGGAATAGAGAAAGATAAAAATGGGAATTTAGAAATAAAAGAATTTATAGAAAAACCAAAATTTGTAGATAATCCACCAAAACCAACGGATACAAGTTTTGTACAACCAGGTTCATATGACAAAGCAATGCAAGAATTTTTAAAAGTTCAGAAAGCAAGAAACCCGGAAGACAGAAATAAATTCTTAGCAAACCCAGGATTTTACTTCTTAAGTCCGCAAGCGCAAAAAGTACTTGTTGATAAATGGAAACTTAAACCGGAAGAAACAGGCTTGGGCGCACATGTTATGCCAAAAATAGTAGAATTAGCGAATGAAGGTAAATTAACAGACGAAAATGGCAATCAAATGAAAGTATATACCGTACCATTAGAAACAAAAGGCGGAAAGCCTGCTGTCTGGGACGACATAGGTACTGCAGAAGCATATTTAAGAATAATAAAAGATGTAGCAAATGAATATACTTTAAAAGGTAATACCTCTGATAATAAATACTACGGAGTACCAGAGTTTGTAATGAAAGATTTTGCAGCAAATACTGATTTAGAAAGAGGTATAGTATTTGATTCTAAATTAGCAAGAGATTCATTTGGTAACTTCTGTCAAAAACACGAAGTTAAATCAGCAAGAGGAAACATATTTGTAGCAGGAAATAACAGATAAATTAATAAATAATAATTAAACAAGAAAAACCTTGCAATTAAAGAACAGGACTTGACAGTCAAACTTAATAATTACAAGGTTTTTCATTTATCGAAATATATAATGAATAAGATTTGTTAACAATTGTTTAAAAAAAACAGAAATAAAAATGTTTTTTTCTTGACTGGCATGTTTTAGCAAGTATCATTTTATAATGGCTATGAGTGCCTTTGGTTGAAAATTAATAATATAAATTTTATATAGTTGTAGTACACCACATAATGAGAGGTGAATGAATGTCAAAGCAAAAATATTCTGAGAGAATAACTCCGATGGGCATGCCCAAAACAAGATTGGATGATCTGCCGGACTTAATTGAGGTTCAAAAAAAATCATTTGAGTGGTTTTTAAAAGAAGGATTGAAAGAAGAATTTCTTTCATATTCTCCTATTAAAGACTATACTGGTAGATTAGAATTGCATTTTCTTCCAAATTATACTTTTGATAATCCAAAGTATTCATTGGAAGAAGCAAGAATTCACGATGCAACATACGCAAAACAATTAAGAGTAATGGCTCGTTTAGTAAATCGTGATACAGGTGAAATAAAAGAACAAGAAGTATATATAGGTGACATACCTACAATGACAAACAAAGGTACATTTATAGTAAATGGTGCTGAACGTGTTATTGTATCACAGATTGTACGTTCACCCGGTATATATTTCAAGAGAGAAATATCACCGACAGGTAAAAGATTATTCAATGCTACCTTAATACCAAACAGAGGAGCATGGTTAAAAATAGAAACAGATGCTAATGATATAATATATGTAAAAATAGACAAAAACAGAAAAATATTAGCAACTACATTATTAAAAGCATTAGGAATAACAGTTTCTGAAATGGAAACATTATTCACGCACTTTGAATTTTTAAAGAAAACTTTAGAAAAAGACCCAACCGAAACAACAGATGATGCTTTAATTGAAGTATATAAGAAATTAAGACCGGGAGATCCGGCATCAGCAGCAGGCGGTCGTTCAATTATTGAGTCAAGATTCTTTGATGATAAGAAATATGATATTGGCAGAGTTGGTCGTTATAAATTAAACAAAAAATTAAATTTAAATATAGCTGAAACACAAAGGACTTTAACAATACAAGACTTAGTTGCTGCTGTTGAATATTTAATTAATCTAACATATGACGAAGGAAGCTGTGATGATATCGACCATTTAGGAAACAGAAGAATCCGCAGTGTTGGTGAATTATTACAAAACCAATTCAGAGTAGGTTTATCAAGAATAGAAAGAATTGTAAAAGAGAGAATGACTCTTCAAAATTCTGAGACATTAACACCGTTAAATCTATTAAATACAAAACCTTTAATAGCATCATTAAAGGAATTTTTTGGTTCATCTCAGTTATCACAATTTATGGACCAAACAAACCCATTAGCTGAATTAACACATAAAAGACGTATATCAGCATTAGGACCTGGTGGTCTAGTAAGGGAAAGAGCAGGATTTGCAGTTCGTGATATTCACCCATCACATTATGGAAGAATATGTCCTATTGAAACCCCGGAAGGTCCAAACGCAGGTTTGATAGGTTCATTAGCAACTCACGCAAGAGTAAACGATTATGGATTTATCGAAACACCTTATTTCGTAGTAAAAGATGGTGTAGTAACAAACGAAGTACATTATATGAGTGCTGATGAAGAAGAAAACTTCCGTGTAGCACCTTCTGACTTAACATTAAATGAAGACAGAAGTATAAAAGCTCAATATGTACCAATTCGTTACAAATCAGAATTTACAATGGGCGAATCGAAACGTGTAGACTATATGGGTGTTTCACCAATACAGGTAATATCAGTAGCTACATCAGTAATTCCTTTCATTGAACACGATGATGCAAACCGTGCATTGATGGGATCAAACATGCAACGTCAGGCTGTACCTTTATTAATAACAGATAGACCGGTTGTTGCAACAGGATTAGAGAAAAGAGCAGCAAAAGACTCTTGTATGGTAGTAGTTTCTGATGTAGATGGAACTGTAGTAAAAGTAGTCGGCGAAGAAATTTGGATAAAAGATAAAGCCGATAAGTTACATAAATATCAATTAATGAAATATGTAAGAAGCAACCAAGATACCTGCATAAACCAAAAACCGATAGTATCAGAAGGAATGGAAGTAAAAGCAGGAGATGTTATAGCGGACGGAGCTTCAACTCACTTTGGAGAGCTTTCACTAGGTAAAAATGTTTTAGTAGCATATATGCCTTGGGAAGGATATAACTTCGAAGATGCTATCTTATTAAGTGAAAGATGTGTACACGATGATGTATTTACATCATTACATATTGAAAAGCTTGAAATAGAAGCACGTCAAACAAAACTTGGACCTGAAGAAATAACAAGAGAAGTACCAAATGTTTCAGAAGAGTCATTAAGACATCTGGATGAAAGAGGTATAGTAAGAATAGGTGCAAGAGTATATGCTGATGACATATTGGTTGGTAAAGTAACACCAAAAGGTGAATCAGAGCATCCGCCGGAAGAAAAACTTTTAAGAGCAATCTTTGCAGAAAAAGCAAGAGATGTAAAAGATAATTCATTAAGGGTTCCTCACGGTGAAGGCGGACGTGTAGTCGATGTAAAAGTATTCGACAGAGAAAAAGGCGATGAATTATTACCTGGAGCAAATACACTTATAAAAGTATATATAGCTCAAAAGCGTAAAGTATCTGTAGGCGATAAACTTGCAGGCCGTCATGGTAATAAAGGTATCGTATCAAGAATATTACCAAAAGAAGATATGCCATTCTTACCTGACGGAACTCCAGTTGATATAGTATTAAATCCACTTGGTGTACCATCTCGTATGAACGTAGGTCAGACTTATGAATGCTTATTAGGTTTAGCATCATACTTAACAGGAGATTATTATGAAGCTCCTTCATTTGATGAAATGTATGGTGAAAATAAATCTGAAATATCTACAAAATACGAATTATTAAGAGGTATAAAAGAATCCGGATGCACATGGGTCGGTGAAGACGGCAAAGTAACTTTATTTGACGGCAGAACCGGAGAACCATTTGACAGACCTGTATCTGTAGGTATTACATACTTCTTGAAATTAGTACACTTAGTAGATGATAAGATACACGCAAGAAGTACAGGACCATATTCATTAGTTACACAACAACCTTTAGGCGGAAAAGCTCAATTCGGCGGACAGAGATTCGGAGAAATGGAAGTTTGGGCATTAGAAGCATATGGTGCTGCTTATACACTCCAAGAAATGTTAACAATAAAATCAGATGATGTTAACGGTCGTTCTAGAGCATATGAAGCAATCGTAAAAGGTGATAATATTCCAAGACCTGGTATACCTGAATCATTTAAAGTACTTGTAAGAGAATTACAAAGTATAGGGTTAGATATATCAGTATCAAAGAAGAGCGGAGAAGAAGTTGATTTAATGTCAGATACAGATGATTTAAGGAAAGCAGCTCCGAAGAGAATACTTTCTGATATAGATTCTGAATTATTAAATATAAACTTCTTGGAAACACCAAGCTCATTCAAGGAATAGAAAGTTAAAGGAGATAAAAAATTGTCTACAAGTATAGATTATTTTGATTATATACGAATTAGTATAGCTTCACCGGAACGCGTACTAAAGTGGTCGTATGGAGAAGTAACAAAACCTGAAACGATAAATTATCGTACATTAAAGCCAGAAAGAGACGGATTATTCTGCGAAAGAATATTTGGACCAACAAAGGACTGGGAATGTTACTGCGGTAAATATAAAAGAGTAAGACACAAAGGTATTATTTGTGAAAGATGCGGTGTTGAGGTTACAGACTCAAAAGTAAGACGTCATAGAATGGGACACATAAAGCTTGCTGCTCCTGTTAGCCATATTTGGTTTTTAAAAGGCATTCCAAGTTATCTTGGTTTACTTTTGGATATGACATTAAAAGATTTAGAACAAGTAATATACTTTAATAATTATGTCGTAATAGATCCTGCTGATAGTGAATTTAAGAAATACCAATTATTATCAGAAGAAGAATATGAAGATTTCATGTTAGAAAATGAAGATTCACAATTAAAAGTAGGAATTGGTGCTGAAGCAATAAAAGAATTGCTTGGAGAAATCTCACTAACTGAAATGGCTGAATCAATAAGAGGTGAACTTGCAGGATTATCAGGCAGTGTTCAAAGAAGGGCAAAATTAATCAAGAGATTAAGACTTGTTGAATCTTTAATAGAAAGCAACACAGAACCTACTTGGATGATAATGGACGTACTTCCTGTTACTCCACCGGATTTAAGACCAATGGTACAATTAGACGGTGGAAGATTTGCGACATCTGATTTAAACGATTTATATAGAAGAGTTATAAACAGAAATAATCGTTTATTAAGATTATTAGAAATGGGTGCACCTGAGATTATCGTTAGAAATGAAAAGAGAATGCTTCAAGAAGCAGTTGATTCATTGATTGATAATGGCAGAAGAGGCAGAACAGTTGTTGGACCAAGCAACAGACCATTAAAATCATTAAGTAATATAATAGAAGGTAAACAAGGTCGATTCAGACAAAACTTATTAGGTAAGCGTGTAGACTATTCCGGTCGTTCAGTAATCGTAGTAGGACCAAAATTAAGTTTAAATCAATGCGGATTACCAAAAGAAATGGCAATTGAATTATTTAAACCATTTGTCGTTAATAAGTTAATTGAAAGAGGCTTTGTACAAAATATAAAATCAGCTAAAAAGAAGATTGAACGTTCTGAAGCTGTTGTATGGGATATTTTAGAAGAAGTAATAGACGGACATCCGGTATTATTAAACCGTGCACCTACACTTCACAGATTAGGTATTCAAGCATTTGAGCCTGTATTAGTAGAAGGTCGTGCAATACAGCTTCATCCATTAGTATGTACAGCATTTAACGCTGACTTTGATGGAGACCAGATGGCTGTTCACGTACCATTATCAATAGAAGCACAAACAGAAGCAAGAATGTTAATGTTAGCAACTAATAACATATTAGCTCCTGCAACAGGTAAACCAATTATTGCCGCTTCACAAGATATGGTACTTGGTATGTATTATCTGACATTAATGGCAGATGAAGATGATAATGCAGAAGAAAAATATTTCTACAGTTTTGAAGATGCAATTGCAGCTCACGAAACAGGTGTAATAAAATTACACGAAAGAATCATCGTAAGAGATGAACACGGTGAAAGATTTGAAACAACTGTAGGAAGAATAATCTTCAACGAAACAGTAAGAAATGCAATTTTTGCATCATAACTTAATGCTTCGGTTACAGATTAACAAGTAAAGGTGAAAATAACATGGAAACAATAGTACGCAAAAATACAAAAAAATCGTTTGATTTCATCAATGAACAGGTGAATAAAAAATCGATTAATAAATTATTAGCTCAAGTATATCTTGAGTTTGGCGGAGCCAAGACTGCAACACTTGCAGATAATCTTAAAAATCTTGGTTACCATTATGCAACAAAATCAGGCACAACAATATCAATTGCTGATCTTTCTGTTCCTGCCGATAAAAAAGAACTTTTAAATGATGCTGAAAAAGAGATAGAAAAATCAACCCACAGATATTTAAAAGGTGACATAACAGAAGTTGAAAGATATACAAAAGTAATTGACACTTGGTCAGAAACAACATCCAAGTTAACAGAAAAAGTAGTTGAAAACTTTGATAGACTAAATCCTGTATATATGATGGCATTTTCTGGAGCTAGAGGTAACTTATCACAGGTTTCTCAATTAGTAGGTATGAGAGGGTTAATGGCAGATGCTCAAGGTCAAATCATCGACTTACCTATTAAATCAAACTTTAAAGAAGGATTATCCGTAACAGAATATATCATCTCATCATATGGTGCAAGAAAAGGGTTAGTAGATACAGCATTAAAGACAGCTGACTCAGGATACTTAACAAGACGTTTAGTAGACGTAGCTCAAGATGTAATTATACGTGACCATGATTGCGGAACTACTCGAGGCATTTTGATGACAGACATTTCTGACGGAGAAAAAATAGTTGCTCCTTTAACAGAAAGATTATTAGGAAGAACAATAGCAGAAGATATCAAAGATAAAGACGGAAATGTGATAGTTCCAGTGAATACAACCATTGACAGAGAAGATATAAAGAAAATAAAACCATTAGATTTACATCAATTATTAGTCCGTTCACCATTAACATGTGAACTTGAATATGGTATATGTCAAAAATGTTATGGATGGGCAATGACAACACAAAAACTAGTTGATGTAGGTGAAGCAATTGGTATTATTGCAGCTCAATCTATCGGTGAACCAGGAACTCAGTTAACAATGAGAACATTCCATACAGGTGGTGTATTTAAAGGTGCAGGTGCAATGAAAGAAATCATTGCTGATATAGATGGTGTTGTAGCAACAAAAGTTTATACCAGAGATTTAAGAACAAGACACGGTGATAATGTAGCTATAACTGTTCAAGAGTCAGATTTAGAAATCAAATCAGGCAATAAAACAAAGAAGTATCACATTCCATCAGGTGCTATTCTTTACTTCAAAGAAGGACAAGAAATAAAGAAAGGTGACAAGATTGCTGTATATGAACCTGTATCAGGTGGAGACGGAAGCAGATTAACCGAAAAAGCTACAAAAGATATTACGTCAGATCTTTCCGGTGAAATTGTTTTTGAAGACTTTGTTGCTGATGAAAAGAAAGACAGACAAGGTAATATTTCAAGAACCGCAAGTAAAAATGGTATTGTATGGGTATTAGGCGGTGATGTATATAATCTTCCAGGTGGTTCAACAATATTAGTTGAAGACGGAAAAGCTGTAAAAGAAGGTGAAAAATTAGCTGAAATTCATATAATTTCTGAACACGGCGGTGAAGTAAGACTTGGTGATAATTTAGTTGTAGAAGATGTTAAATTTGACGGCAAAAAAATTAAGAAAATAGTTCAAGGAAAAGAATTAACTATTGTAATTGCTTCAATTTCAGCAGCCAATGCAACATTTGAACAAACTAAAAAAGAACAATTATGGACTGTTAATAAGACAGGGGAAAAATATATTGTTAAAGCTCCTATTGGAACCGTTGTTGAAAGCGGTATGATAATTGCTGAACTTATTGATGAAGAATATACTGTTCCATCAAGCGGTGAAATAAGATACAACGGTATAGAAGTTGATGAAAATCAAATTATAACAACTCCTGGAGAATTAATCTTTATTCCTGATGAAATACATCAAGTAAATAAAGACTCAGCATTAAAAATGGTTGAATCAGGGACATTTGTTACGGCTGGAACCGAAGTTGTAAAAGACTTATATGCACATATCGACGGTATCGTTGAAATTAAAGAATTTAACGATATGATTCATGAAGTAATTATAAGACCAGGTGAAATATACAACCTAAATGGTATAGGCGAATTAAAAGTTGATGAAGGCGAAGTAGTCAAAGCCGGAACTGAAATTGCACCAAAAATCAAAGTAAAAGAAGATTCAATAGTTACTATATTAGATAATGAAAAAGATAATTTAGAAATTGATGATCTTGAAGAAGATTTAGGTGTAGTTGCTCTTGATGAAAAAACAATTTCAAATCAGCCTATTCAAATTTTAGTAAGACCTGTTCAAAGATTTAATATTGAAACAAAAGATGTTTCAATAAAATTCAATTCAACAGATGAAGCTATAGATCTTGTACCTGTTACACAACTCCAATACAAAGATGGCGCAAGAGTAAGGAATCTTGACGGAGGAGTATTAACAAGAACAAGTTTAGTTCTTCAAATGCAAAACTATTTAAGTCATTTAAAAGGACAAGTTGAACTTGATAGTGACAATAACCTTAAGATTGTTGTTTTAGAAAACTTAATAGTAAGAAGAGAAGTTGAAGGAACATCAAAAACATCTGCTTCTATGCAAACTGAATTACTTGTTAAAGATGGTCAAGTTATTGAACCCAAAACACCGGTTGCAAAAACTCAAGTTTTAGCTATAAGTGATGCGGTTGCAAGTATAAAAGATAACAATCAGGATGTAAGAAGATTACTTTTAGTTTCAGATAATTATGAAACTAAGATATCTTTAAAGTCTAAGCCTATTGTAAAAAAAGGCGAACTAGTTAAAATGGATTCCGTAATTTCTGAAAGCGGAGATATTTCAACATTATCAGGGTTAGTAGTAGCTACAGACAAAAACTCTATTACATTAAGAGTTGGACGTCCATACTTAATAAGTCCCGGAACAATGCTTCAAGTTTCGAACGGTTCATTAGTTCTTCGTGGTGATATGATAGCAACACTAGTATTTGAAAGACAAAAAACAGGTGATATCGTTCAAGGTTTACCTCGTGTTGAAGAATTACTTGAAGCAAGAAAACCAAAAGACTCTGCTGTTGTTGCTGAATACGCCGGAAAAGCTGAAATAGAAATTGAAGATGATATTCCTCGTTTATTCTTAAACGGTGATTTAGGAAGACAAGAAATAAAATACTCAATTGATTCAAATATCATTGTTGCTAACGGACAAGATATAAAAGTTGGTCAACCATTAACTGGTGGTCCTTTAAATCCTCACGACGTTATCAGATTAAATGGTGTAGAAGCAGCTCAACAATACCTTGTAGATGAAGTACAAAGAGTATATCGTTCTCAGGGTGTAGAAATTGCAGATAAACACGTTGAAGTTATTGTAAGACAAATGACAAAGAAAGTTAAAGTTATTGAATCAGGCGACACAAAACTTCTCCCGGGAGAATTTTTGGAATTAAAAGAAGTCCTTCAAGAAAATGAAGCAGTAAAAGCAGCAGGCGGTCAAGAAGCTGTATATGAAGCAGTTCTTCTTGGTATTACTAAAGCAAGCTTAAATACAGAAAGCTTTATTTCTGCAGCTTCTTTCCAAGAAACAACAAGAATTTTAACAGAAGCAGCTGTTGAAGGTAAACGTGATTTGTTAAGAGGATTAAAAGAAAACGTTATTATTGGTAGATTAATACCGGCAGGTACCGGTTTCTATCACTTAACAAATGCTTCAGAAGAAAAAGACAGAGAAGCTCAAAAACGTGCAGCTGAAAAGAATAATGCAAGAAAACCTTCTGCCATTCTTGAAGAAATAGAAGGTATGTTTGGAACTCCTGAACTAACCGACTATACAATTGAATAATTTCATAATTCAACAAAAAATAGAAGTAATCTAACTTTGGTTAAATTACTTCTATTTTTTTGAGGCAAATATGAAAAAATGTCTATTTTCTTTACTTTTATTTATTTTAATAGGAAATATATGTAATGCAAATGAAATAGATGATGTACAATGTTTCTTTTATGAATATGTAAATGCTGCGAATAATTATAGTAATGATTATTTCACTTATTACGATAATAATCCCATTATAATTAGAGTTGTCGAGAAAGATGATGGATCAAAACAGTCCGTTATTGTTCCTTTTGAAAGATATAAGAAAGAAGCTGCCAAATGTTCAAAATTAGCAAAACTCAGAAAATATAAAAATAAATATTTAAATATTAAAATTACGAAACATGGCAACGATTATAAAATAGCAGCAATGAGAATGCCATCAACCAGTGATTATAAAGTACCTGCTTATTTTATAATAGGAAAGAATTGTAATGGTGAATGGAAAATAAAAGAAGAATCAATGAATACAAAAGTTCAACGATTTTTAAAAGAAACATAATATTATTTCTTTTTAAAATTATATTTTGTACCATTAGGAAGATATTCCCAATTTGAATTTTTTATCTGTAGAATATATTCATTTTTATTCTTAAAAAATTCCCCATAAATTTTATTATTTTCAGACATATCAATAATAAAATTAATTCTTGAATTTTTGCAAAAACCTTTTACTTCATCAATTTGTAATAATCTAAATAAAAAAATAGATATAATATATTCACTATTGGTATTTCGATTAACTATAACTTCTGATGAATCGTAAGAGGAAAAATAACTTCCTTGTAAATTATTACAGTTATCAATTTTTTCTAATAATGTATCTGCAAATACATTATTATAAGTTGTAATATATATAATTAAGGGAAAAAATAAAATTTTATAGTTTAATTTCATTGTTTTCATCAATTTGAACAATCGTTGGTTTAAAAATTTTAGCTTCTTCTTGTGTCATCATAGCATATGCGCAAATAATTATTTTATCTCCAATTTGCGCCTTTCTTGCTGCCGCACCGTTTAAACAAAAATCCTTATTCCCTCTTTTTCCTGCAATAATATATGTTTGAAATCTTTCACCATTATTAATATTAAGGATGTCAACTTTTTGACCTTCGGAAAGATTTGCTTTGTCTAAAATATTTTCATCTATAGTAATAGAACCTACATAATTTAGGTTTGCATCTGTTACGGTTGCTCTATGTATTTTGGCATATAGAAATTCAAGTAACATAATAATTCTTTCTTTTAAACATATTTTATCAAAAACAAAATTAAATACATAATATTAAATACATAATAAATATTATTTAAATTAATCTTAAAATAATTAAAAACAAAAATTAAAATAAAATATAAATAAAGTTCATTGCGAAGTATAGTAAAAACATTTTTGCGAAGTAACTGCAAAGCGAGCACTGTTTGAGCGTTAGCGAGTTTGCGAGCTATTGCTGAGCTTAAATGT
>CALURV010000028.1 GCA_944323285.1 Candidatus Gastranaerophilales bacterium
ATCCACCTGCTGCATCTACCTTATTTAATGCTGTCTGATTATGGGCTGTAAATTCATAATTTACACCTGCATCTTTTCCTACATTAAATGAACCCCAATTGATTGTACCTACTCCGCCTTGTCCTGCGTTGATTTGTACATTCATATTAGAACCATTTGTTGTTACATCTGCATTTATTGCACTATCTAATTTTGGCAATGTATCAACTGCTATATCTGCAAATGCTGGCAAGATGCTTGTTGAGCCAATAACACCTAAAACAAGTGCTGTACTTAAAAGTTTTCTCATCAATTTTCTCCATTCTCTAACTCTAATTTTTTTATTTTACTATTATCAAGTAATACTCATCCTAAAATTCGTAAAAAAAACTTTTGCTAGTAAAAACAAAAAAATTAATATATCTTAACTGCCTCTTTTCGTACTTAAATTGTATACTCAAACTTTTATTAAATTATTAAATATTAAGTTATGTTATTTTTTTTTTACAATTGGGCAAATTATATCATGTTGTGTTTTCATACGATTAAATTATGAAAATTCATAAGAAAAGTATATAATTTAATGATATGGAATATTTTTATTTTATATTATATAATGTACAGTAGCATTTGATTATAAAAATACATAGAGAGTGGAACGATGAAAAAAATACTTTTTAAAACATCCTTGATATGTTTAACAGCAATGTTAGGCAGTTGTGCTATTTCGGCACCAGACCCAGGAAATATGGGTAGTGCTTGGGGCGGTTATGACCCTGGCAGTATTGACCAATCTAACTTTATTCAAACACAACAATACAAAGAAAAAGTTAGATATGAAGAAACAAAAGATCCTGCTGTTATAGAAGAAGAAGTTCGCCAAAAAATGGAACTTCTTAATACTAAACAAGTTTCTTTTACTCTAAAAAAAATAAATATTAAAGGAAATACTGTTTTCCCAACTCATCAATTAATGAGATTAGTTGACTTTAAAATAGGTCAGGAAGTTACTATTAATGATTTAATAATGTCTGCTAATGATATTACTGATTATTACCAAGGAAAAGGTTATATTTCTTCAATAGCTTATCTACCGCCTCAAAAAGTACAAAATGGTGAAGTAGATATAGTTATTCTAGAAGGTAAGTATGGTTTGGTTAATGTAAATCCTGGGAAATGGGAAAGAAAATCTTACTTAACTAAAAAATACTTGCAAGATAATAATATTGAAACAGGTAAAGTTTTAAACGTTAAAGATGTTCGTAATGCTCTTACCGATATGACAGCTGAAGAATATATGAAAGGTGCTGTTTCATTCTCTGATAATGAAGAATCTGAAGAATTTTCAGATGTTACATTAGATGTTAAAGACAGATTTCCTCTTAACTTAGATATAAGGTACGATAACCAAGGAAGAGAATTAATAGGTACTCAAAGAGGTGTTTTATATGCAGGGTTACATGATGTAACCGGTCACGGTGATACATTAATGGGTACTTTAGCTCTATCTTCTCGTTCTCTTGGTGTTGGTGGTATGTATTCTTTACCTATTGCTAAAAACGATACAAGATTAAATATTGGGTATTCTTACTCTAAAGTTAGACTAGGAAAAGAATTCAAAATGTATAATATAAAAGGTGAGTCACATGATGTGTTCATCGGGGTGTCAAGGAGATTGGCAAAAGGCGATGGATATAGGTTATATGGTGATATCACTTTAGATATGCGTAATACTGATATGACTTCCGGTTTAATCCCTGATTTAAATTCATCTTATAGAACAAGAGTTTTAAGAGGTTCTTTAACAGATGTTAAAGATGACTCTTACGGAAGATGGTTATTTAATACAGGTATAGCCGGTGGTATTCCTATTGATGCTTCAGATTATAATAAAGCAAGAAATCTTGCAAGTAATAACTTTGTAAAAGTTAATGCAAGTGCAGCTCGTTTACAAGTTTTACCTAAAAATAATCTGGCAATTCTACAAGTTAATACTCAATATGCTAACAGACACTTATATGCTTCCGAAGCAATGCAATTTGGTGGTATAGCTTCTGTTAGAGGTTACGATGAAGGCTTCCGTATTGGCGACTATGGGGTTACCGCTAGTATTGAATATAGAACCCCTATCCCTGGTTTAAAAGCATTACTTCCTGAAAAATATGGATTTATTAGCGACAGTATTCAAATTGCCGGATTCTATGATTTTGGTTGGTTCGGTGATAGATTCATAGATGGAAGTGCTGATTACCTAATGAGTGCCGGACCTGGTATAGTTGTAAAATTAACAAAGTATCTATCTGCTAATATGTATTGGGGTTTCCCTATTGGAAAACGTTTACCAAATTATGCTAATAGCACTGATAGAGATACTTGTAGATTCCACTTCACTGTTACTTCAAATATTTTATAATCAAATATATAGCAACAATAAAGAAGAGAGCTATAAATCTCTCTTCTTTATTATGTCCGAGAAAAAATTCACGATAAGCTGAAAGTGCGAGTAATTTTTTACAAAACAAACCAAAAACTTTGTTTTTGAGTGAGTTTGTATACGTTAAAACGAAGGTGAGTGGTGTTTTTAAAAGGTGAGTACTTTATTAGCGAGAATAACTCGGTAACAAAGTGCGATACTAAATTAATTATTAATAAAAATTGTAGATTAACTAAATAATAGACCTTCCTTCATACAAAAATTTCGTACGTTCATATTCTGTTTCTTTATAATCTCTATATTCTTTTTCAAGTTCTTTTTTTGTTGAAGCTTCTCTTGGTTCAATAAATGGCTGCGTTTTATCTTTTCTTTTCCAATTAAATTTAAAACCGTCTAATAATCCATATTCTGTTTCTGTTTTATAAGTGCCAATATTTATAGCAAAAACCGGGCAAAAAAACCCATTTAAAAATATTAAAATACAAATAAAGGCAATTATTTTTTTCATACTATTATCTCCTTATTTACATATTACTATACTCTTTATTGCTTTTTCAACCTTAAACAATTTTATTCTTTTGAAAGTAAACCTTTTTGTTGTAGGTCATCTCGTATAGCAAATATCTTTTGTTTTATATATTCCATTGTATTTTTATATTTCAAAGAAAATTCTTCTTTTTTATTACTTTCTTCTGAACCTTCAATAACTTTTATTACATCGAGTAAATCAAATTTTTCTTGCATGATATCAGATATATCTGCTATATAATCTAATTGTCTATTTACATCAGCAGAAACATAAGCAAATGCGTCTTCATTAATTGATTCTAACAATGGTAAAATTATACTATTAGACATATTCTTTAGTTCTTCTGTCATCTGAATAGATTTCAAATATTCTACATAGTTTTTGAAAATCTCACTATCTTTATGTTTATTTTTTCTAACAACAAAAGCTATAAGATGCTCTAATGCCAAATTCAAATTAGAATATCTAACCTTACTTTTTCCAAAGAATTCATCCACCAAATTTTTTAGAGCATTTATATCCTCTATTTCCTGCATTATTTTAATATATGCTTCATCAATAATTTCTATAGTTTTATCTAAATCAAAATTATTAATTATTGCCGATACCGCTAATTTAGATAATCCGGATTGATCTAAAAATAAATTCAAGGTTGTATTATTATCTGATTCATTTTTTAATTGCTGAATTATATATAAAATTCCGAGTTCACTATCCATTTTCTCGGTAGTTCCATCTAAAAGTTTTACATTAAATAAAGGGAGTAGTTCTTTTGTTTTAGAACTTATTCCTTCATGAGCATTTTGAACTAATTTATACTGAATTTTTGTTTGCTGTGCAACTATTAACGCATCTAACAGATATTTTTTTAGAATTTTATATTCACTTGATTCGGATTGTCCGTTTTGTAATAATTTAACACATTCTCTTAATAAAACTGTAGGACTTTTTACAATATGTCTTTGTATAAATAGATTTATTAAATCTTTTTTATAATAATTTATGTCTTCATCTAAATAATCTTTTTTTAATAAAGAAACAATTTTATATATTTTATTAAAAACATCATTTCTATGTTCTGGAGAAATATTTGCATTTACCATTAATTTTATATTAGCTTTTAGTTCTTCTAATTCCTTTTGTTTGAGTTGTAAAAATTTTTCTTTATTTATAGAAGATTTTTCCCAATCTGTAAAAATATTCATTAATTCATTTAAATATTTACCTGCATTTTTCCCATCAATAATACCATTTTGGGGAGTCAAAATAGAAAGTAAATTCTCAACAGCATTTGTTATCATATTTAAAGAAGCATCGTTAGCTGTTAATTTTTTTAAATCAATTATACTTTTCTTAAAGCTATTTATTTCTTCATTCAATTGATTATCAACAACAATATCTTCTCTGTTTTTCAAAGCTTTAAAGAAAGGTTTATTTCCATATTTTTCTAATATTGATTGATATGTATCTAATACAGAAATTATAAAATCGTTACTCTTTATATTAGCAACTTTTTCTTCAATATATGAAAGTACCTCAATTACATTTTTTGCAATCTCTTCATCTGCAAGTATAACAGGTTCTGGGAATGCTTGTCTTACTTTATATTTAGCAAAAGCTTCCGCTTTAAAATTTCTAATATATTTCTGAACATCTAAATCTGACAGTTTTACATATAAATTGCGATATAAATCATTAACTGATAGTTCTTCTTCTGATTCATCTATATTACTTTTTCGAATTCCATCAATATTTTTTAATTGTTCTGATATAACATTTGTAGCAATAATATCACTAAATGCCTTATTTATTGTACTATCATCTAATTGTAATTTTTTAATATATTCATAAGGATGTTTAAAATTAAGACCAAGATCTTCAGGCGTTAATATTTCAAAGAATTTATTTGATGTTTCATAATCTGCATTTTGTAACCCTTGTATTAATGTCAATAAGTCCTCATCAGAAGTTGGATTTAAATATTTATCTATTGCAGCAATAAACTCTTTATATAATGGAGAATTAACCAAAGCACTACTTTCTAATGAGTTTATTTTTAAACTATTATTTATCTTTTCTGCAATAATCTTTTTTATTTTTTCTGTAAAGAATTTTCTCTGTTCTTCATCTTCAAAAGTATGAGCTGCAACTTCTTCTATTTGAGTATTTAAATACTTTTCAAATTCTGAAAAAGAACCATTTAATGCTTCTACTTTTTCTTCATTATAGAAAATAGATTCTATAATATCTGCAATTTTTTCCTTGTCAAAATCAACTCCGAACTTACTTTTCATTTCTTCAAAAATGGCAACTATATCATCAGAACATCCAAGCACTAATGTATCTATAGTATTTGAAGACTTAGAAACAATTGCGCTCATTTCATCAATATATTCTTGAATTATATTTTCTTTGTAAGCTCTAACATCTTCTATAGTACTAGATTCAAGTATTTCATCACCAAGAGTTGGATTATCTATTTCAACATATACAGATAAAAGTTCCATAATAAATTTTAAATAATCATCATCAGAAAGTTTATCATATTCTTCTTTCGAGTTTATTGTTTCAACTCTTTTCTTTATAATATCTATTCTTTTTTCAGCAAGTTCATCAAGACCTTCTAAGAAATTAACATCTAATTGCTGTCCTTTTTTCAAAAAATCTTCTAAATTTAAATAATAATTTTCCCCTTGTTTCATATTTAATATGTAACTAAACATTTTATATAATTTCTGATAGGCATTAACTGGCATACCAGGCAAAACCATATCTAAAAATACAGAAAATTTATCATTATCTTTTGAATCTATTCCAACAGCATCTTTAATATCTTGAATACTTTGTCCTATTTTCATATCTTTTGACAAAATAAAACCATTTTTCCAACCATATCCTCTTCCATAGTCAGTATATTCAAGTCCATTTCTGCCTTTCCAAAAATACTCTCTTTCTGCCTTTCCCCAAGAATTATCTGTCCATAATACGTCTTGTATACCTTTCTCATCAGAATTAGAATCAAATAAAGGATTAGCTGATACGAACGGAACATATTGTGCATGAAACGCATATGATTTATCATCAACACTATAACTGATAATACCGCTACCATCTCCTTCTTTTATTTGTTTGGCAGCTTTTTCTATATTAGTTTGAATATGATATGGTTTTCCAGTCATTTGTTCTATAATTCTAACTTGTTCATTAGAAGCTAAACCTGATGAGCCTTCTTCTCTAACCCAAAATTGGCCGTTTAGCATACCTATTTTTGAATACTGATCTTCTAATGGTTCAAACAAAAAATTATTTAAAGACTGATATTCTAATTTACAATACTTTTTCATATCTTGTATTGATCTTTCAATTGTATTTAATATATCAATCTCTTCATTTGTGAATGTGTATAATTCTTGATTAGCACGTCTCCTTTCTTTCATATTTTTTATTGATTCATTTCCCAACATCTTCCTGCTGATAATATCAAATTTTCTTTGTAACTGCCCCAGTTTCTCTCTGGATAATATAGATTGAGATTTTTCAAGTTTTTGTAGAATTAGCTCCCTTGAAGAAGGTACTTCCCATTTTTCGAGTATTCCATTATATGAATCAATTAAACTAATAAATTTTTCTCTTTGTGAATCAATTGTAGATGATATTTTTTCCTCACCACCAAAACGTTGCTTTAATTCATTATACTGTTCTTCTGTTATACCCTGCATTAATGTGGCAAAAAACGAAGAAATAAAAACTTTCATCATATTTATTCTGTTTTCAAACCCTAAAACACGAACTGCTTCTTGTATATCTTCATCTGAGGGATTATTATTTAATTTTTCTTGCCACTTGTTTATATAATTTAATACTTTTGTTTTATCATTCTTTATATTAAAAGATGATGCCGTTTTTTCAACTAACGATTCTTCTCCTTGTTGAATTCTATATGAAATATCAGAAAATAAACTTTGAATAAATTCTGTAATATCTTTCCCAAATAAAGTTTTTGAAATTAAATTTAGTTGATCAGGAAATACCTTCTCTATTTTTAAAACATCCAAAAATAATGCTTTCTGTAAATCTTCAGCTGTTTTAAGAGAAGGATTTTTCCTTAAAAAGCTTTCTCTTATTGATTTCGATGAAGCAACTAAATTACTTAAATTTCTAAGATAAGTAATAACTTGTCTATCTTTTGGAGGAAGTCCTGACAATCTTTCAAATCTAACCACTCCATCTTTTAAATTTACATCAGCTTCAATGGATAATCTATGTGTAGCGGCTAAATTATACAATTTCCTATAATAAGTATATTGACCAGTTTTAGTATTAAAATTTTGCAATTTTTTTATACTATTATCTGCTGAAACATAATCTTTTATATAACCTAAAATATTTCCAATTTCTTGTTCTAACAATTTCTCTTGTTTTTTATCAAATGGAGTCAATTCTTTTAAATAATCTATTACTACTTTTCTTTTGACATCTTCAGGCATTTTATCTGATATATTTAATTCATTATCATCTTTAACACCAGTATAAAAATTTTTTAAATTAGAAATTATTTTTCTTATTTCTTCCGATGTTTTTTCTGGGAAAATAGAGGAAAATAACTCTATTAACTTAACATTTATTGCAGATTGAAATTCTGCAACTTTTTTCTTCTCAATTAATATTTGTTTACTTGCAAGTCTTGACTTTTGTCTATAAGCAAGAACGGAATCAAGTGCTTCTTGCTCTTTAATTAAAGACTTTAACAAATTTTTCTCATCTGATAATTCAGGATCTAATCCCTCATACCAACTACTATCATCAAATATCCCATAATTTTCTTTATCAAAAGCAACATATGTTTCAGATTGAATACTTCCATCACCGCTGGCGTGAGCATTATTCATCCATATATGAGCTGAAGCATCAAGAATACGATAACCTTTATCTAGTGCATCATTATAATTTATTTTAATCTTTGGAATTTCTACTTTTTTATTTGAATTTAAATCTGTTATATCATATATTTCCATTGTAGGACTATCTTTCAACTCATCAAAAACAATATCCATATAACGAACCTTATCTTCATATGCAATTGCTTTTCTACATATAGAAATAGCTGCACATATTCCTGAGTATAATTGATTCACAGATTTTATTGTTAACTCATCTTGCTCCGGTGTTTTTATTAGCATATCATTAAGCATTTCTGCAACAACTTGATTTTTTTTGTCAATTAACTGCGGATCTATCTTATATTCATCTGATAAAAAATATATAAAATTTTTTAAACACTCACTTTTTTGAGATAAAGAAATTTCTGAAGAAGAAATAAAATAATCAATATTTTTGAGAATTTCTGCAGAGATACTTAATGAATCAGTATCTCTTAAGGCATTCTCTGATATAACTGCCGTCCTAAATTGTTGTCTTAAATTTAATATCTCTTTTTGTGTAGGGGTAAGCGGCTTTTTTGTTGTAAATAATTTTTTATATTCTTCTTCTAAATCACTAACATCTTCGTTTGAATTATTAAGCGCTGATTTAATTGTATCAGATAATATTTGAGCCCAGTCTGTATTTTCCCTTGGGCTTGTTACCTCTGTTGATTCATCAATCATATCTTTAAATTCGGAATTTCCATTCTGGCCATATTCCAAATTTTTTGCAACATCTAGAAGAAATTCTATACTTGTACGTTCGGCATTTAAAGCCATATTATTTAAAGCATTTAAAATATTTTCTTTTTTATTTTCAATAATTGGTAAATTACCGTTTTTTAATGTTGCTACTTGATTTTTATCTGTTCTCAAACTCTTAAAAGTTATAGTAAACTTGTTATTAATTCCGCTAGTTTTCATTACATATCCTTATCATGTCTCTATTGTATTAATAGCAGACTTATATTTTTTTGTTATTAATTTAAAATATTTACAAATTTATTTACATTAGTTAACTTATATTATATCCGAGGAAAATTAACAATAAGCTGAAAGTATGAGTGATTTTTTTTACAAGAATGAACCAAAAACTTTATTTTTGAGTGAGCTTCTTGTATCCGTAGTGTAACGATGGTAAGAGCGTTTTCAAAAGGTGAGTACTTTTACTTATTAAAAAATTACTACACTATATTATATTCACAAGACCTGTGGAATGATTAAAATGACATTTAGCTATATATAATTCATTTGTATCTACAGCATTTTTAATTATTTTTGATTTCTCCAACAAAACATTTTCAACCCATTTTGTATGTTCTTTAGCAAAAAAATTGTGGCAAGTAATATCCTCATTTTTATCTAATACAGGATATACGCTGGACATTATGGACTTAAAATTTTCTGTTTCTTCTGGATAATGCTCTTTTGCATACTTCATAACACCACAATCATCATGCCCCAATAATATTAACAAAGACAGTTTTAATTTTAATACGGCATATTCAATACTTTCAATTACATTAGGACCAGCAGTTATTCCGGCAACTCTTACTACAAATAACTCGCCAATTCCACAATCAAATATAATTTCCGGAACAACTCTTGAATCTGAACAACTAAGTACAACAGCATATGGTTCCTGATGAAATGCATACTTTCTTAGTGTTTCAACACTCATATTTTTTGCTGTGGGCGTTGAACTCACAAAATTTTGATTTCCTTTTAACAATTTTATTAATTCATTTTTAGCTTTTTGTGGAATATTTTCCGGTATATTAAAATTCATAATTATTTTACCTTTATTATAAATGACTTTGCTCTCCAATTCGAATTATCCGCAATTTTAATTTTACCTTTTTTTGGTAATTGTATTAATCCTTTTATATTCGAATCAACTATACTTTTAGGTGGATTTACCTCGTACTTATTAAGATTTATATCTGTGTCATTATAAATTAATATTTTTTTATCCGTATTGCCTGAAATTATGCTATAACATCCTTTTGAAAAATCAGATATCTTTATTATTTCTGCATCGGGAAATATTCTTTGTAAATCTTTAGACGGCAATAGACTTTGTTCAATTTTCGAATTATTATATTTTATTTCGTAATATTTAAAATTATTATTATCTACTGCTATTAATTTTGAATCAAAAATAAATTCGTAATTAGAATTAAGTCTAATTTCATTGGTATCATAAGAATATTTTGAAAAATTACCATCTAAAGATGATTTTTTCTTTGTAAGAACAATTTTATCACCAGAAATGTCATCTATGGACCATACATTTAAAGATGGTGAATATGAAACTTGATAGTTAACAGGAACTGAATCTATATTATATGCATTTGCAGAAAGAGTCAAAAGCATTATTGTTATTAGAAATAATTTTTTCATAAAAACCTTTCAATTTTAATCTGGTATCGCACTTTGTAACCATGTAATCCTTGCAAACAAAGTAGTTTCAATTTTAAAACACTAATCAAAAAATTCACTCACACATTTAGATTATTGTGAATCTTTTATCGATATTTTAAATAATACGTATTGTAAAATATTTTTTGTATTTTAACAATAGATATATAATGTAATAAAAGATGTAATAGGAGAATAAAATGGCGCAGAATGCATACTTATTATCTCGTTGTAATAAAGTTGGTGAGAAAACAGTATTATCATTAAAAAAAAAATTTTTTGATGCTTACTATACAACAACAAAAGAAGAAGCTCTAGAAAAAGCAATATCATTAATTCCGAAAACAGATATTATAGCTTGGGGAGGGTCTATGTCTGTTATCGAAATTGGTCTATTGGATTATATATTAAAAAATGAATACACCGTAATAAACAGAGATTCAGCAATAAATCAGAAGCAAAGAACTGAACTTTTACGAAAATCTATGTTTTGTGATACATACTTAATGGGTGTAAATGCTATATCTGAAGATGGAGAATTAGTGAATATAGATTGTTTTGGGAATAGAGTCGCAGCTTTAATGTTTGGACCAAAAAGTGTAATAGTTATTGCCAGTATAAAAAAAGTAATGCCTACAATAGATGATGCAATAAAAAGAGCAAGAACAGTAGCTGCGCCTATAAATATGCATAGAGTAGCAGGCAGTGGACAAAGGCAAACTCCTTGTTTTGCAACAGGTTTTTGTAACGATTGTACATCTAAAGATTCTATTTGTTCTCACATTGTGGTTACAAGGCTATGTAATCCTGCAAAAAGAATTAAAGTTATACTTACTGCAGATGATATAGGATTCTAAGCAATAATAGGATTATCCTTGAATTTAATAATTGGATTTTCTATTAATTTTTTAATCCAGTTATTCCTTGCCTCAGGCGTTAATAAAAGTAAAGTTGAATCAGGCAGCGCATAATAATTTGTTTCTTTTATACATTTTTCTATAAATTTATCAATATCGGGATCTGGAGAACGAAATCCAACTTTATAATAGAATGGTATAGGATTTTCATCACTTCTATAGTCAGATAATGTTCTGGCATATCCTTTTTCTGATTTTAACCATAAATTACCAAATCCTCCATTATTACAACTTTCTTGAATGGCTGTTTTTATAAGAGCTGTACCAATTCCTGAGTATTTATCTCCTAATATACTTCTTAAATGACGAATTTCCGGTATATTATTTAAAGGCTGAGTTAATACATATTTTTCTTCTGGAAAAATTGAGTCACATATCATATCAAGGTAGCCTGCAACATCTTTTCCTATTGTTAATTTTAAAGAAACAAAATCACCAATTTTATTTCTTCTAATATCGGCAGGAACATATATACCATTTTCCTTATCTTCTAAATAAGTTCTACCTATTTTTCTATACCCTTGAAAAGAAGGTAAAAATTTTGCCTTTACGTTTTCAGCAGAATAATTTGAATATTTGTTATATTCAAAAGTTCGGGTATCTGCTATTCCCAAATGATTTTTATGATTATTTTTATTAATCGTATTAATTTGCTGTATCTTTTTTATATCAGCACTACAAATACGCATATTTGTCTCCTTCAATCAAGTTAAAAAATGAAACAAAAAAATATTGCCAGAAAAAGAAAAAGGCTTTACAAATTGTAAAGCCTATGCCTGACATTGTTACTCACATTCCGAGTTTTCTATGTCTGAAAAATTAACTACTCATAAGTTCTATTGCATTTTCTAATAATTGTTTATGTGATTTAATAAGTTGATTTGCAAGTTCTAATTGCATTTGAGCTTGCTGATAATAAGCAGTATTTGTATCGAAATCAACATTCGATAATTCTATTAATCCACCTCTTACTTCACCTCTGCCTACAACAGGTCTGCCGGAATCAACTGTTTCAATAAATTGACCATCAGCAACTTCAAACAATTCTTGAGGATTATGAAAATTAATAATTGCAACTTTATATAAAGGAGTTACAACTTTTCCACCATCTGCTTTCCCATATAAAATTCCATCATCTTTAAATTCAAATTCTTCATATTTTCCAAGATATTTTCCATTAGAAGGATCAATCCATAACTTTATATTAGTTGTAGGAACACTGGCAGCACCACCGTCAAATGCCGTATCTACAAAGGATTCCGAATCGACAGGCTTTGCCCCGTTCATTATTTCACCTTTATCATTCAATATATAACCTTGTACAGCCTGTCCATCAGAACTTCTATATATTCCTTCCCCGTCGAATTTAAATTCACCAAGTCGTGTATAAACAAGTCTGCCCTGCTCATTTCTTAGTACAAAATATCCTGAACCTTCAAGATATATATTTTCATCAGATGTACCCGGAGATGATTTTCCTTGTCCTATATTTCTAAGACTAGTTTCAGCTATAGACCCATCTAAAAATGTCTTGAATGTAAATTTTTTTTCCCTGTACCCTGGGGTATATGCATTTGTTAGATTTTCTGAAATATTTGAAACCCATTCGTTTGTTATTTTCTGTGTATTTAGAGCATTTATAAATGCGTCACGCATTACTGTTCTCCTTTTTCTTTATTTTTATTTCTGTTTTGTTTTCCATTTTGCCTATAAAATAAATCATTATACGGTAAATTCTGCTCATCAAATTTTTGTTTTAATGAAGCAATGTTATTTCTTAAATAACTTTCTACCTCTGCATTACCTGGAATAAATTCAGCAGTAACTTTACCATGTTTATCTATTCGTAGTATTACAGATACATCATTATCAAAAGAAATTCTAACGGGTTTTTGTGTACTCTGTGCTTTTTCTATTAGATTTGTAAGTTGGTTTGTTACCTCAACACTTCTTTGAGAAACAATATTTTTTGCTACATCTAATTGTATAAGCGATTGAAAATCACCATTTTTATTGTTATTTACACTAAACTGTCCTTCTTGAGTTAAATTTACGAAAAACATTGCATCATCTAAGCTCATTGTTAAAGAATCATAATTAAAATCTATATTCATTAAAGATAAACCTGATGTTATTAAATTGGAATTCTCACCTTCCATTTGTTGTGCTAATACCCCGGAAAAAGGCATATTAACATTTGCTAATATATTAGCTTCTTCAGGTGTTATTACTGAAGAATTTACATCTTTACTTGTATCTAATTTTTCGTTTACTTTTGAACTTAAATTCATTACAAATCCTTTTTATTTTTCTATGTTTATATTAATTTCCTCTTCAAATTCTTCTTCTTTTTGTTCTTTTTTAACTCTAAAATATTTCTGTACAGCAACTTCAGATAATAATTTATTTTCAGCTATTTTTTCTTCTTCTTTATATGCCTCAAGAGCTTTCTCTTTATGTTTTTCAAGTACCTTTACTTCTTTTTCTCTTTCAACTAATTTTGCCTGTTCTTCTTCTAACTTTTTTATTGCTTCCTCTTTTTGTTTTTCAAGTTCTTCACCTTTTTCATATAAGTGTTTTAAGTATTTATCATAAGAATCCATCTGTCTATAATCTGTTGTTGTTCTCATAATTTTTATAACACCTTTAATTTCAAGGTTATTATCATCTATTAGCTTCTGTATTCTATCTACTTCTTGTTTTGCTTTTAATACCTCTTGTAGCTGTTCTTCTTTTTTTTTAATCCTGAAATCCAGAACTTTTTGCAATCTGTATCTAAATGGCATATACTAACCGACTTTATACGTATACATTAAAATTATGTTATGTTTTTCTTATTTGAAATACCTCTATTTGTATGAATTTCAATTACTGTTTAATGATAAAAAGAATAAAGTCAAAATTAAGTCAAATAAATTGTTACGAACTGGACTAATAACAATATTGATATATAATATAGGGAGGTATATTCATAAATAAAAAAGTTTTGGTAAAGGGGAATATATGCCATTAAAACATATAGATTTTAATATAGATGCGGCACAAGGTTTTGGTCTTTTTAAAAATGAAAAAGAAACAGAATTACTAGATTATGTTAGCAGCGTAAACATATCATGCGGATTTCATGCCGGAGATCCTTTATTAATAAGAGAATTCTTATTGAAATGCAAAGAAAAAAATATAACAATAGGAGCTCATATCGGTTTTAATGATATTGCAGGGCTTGGTTATAGACAAATGGAACTAAATTCAGAAGAAATTGAAGCAATTGTAATTTATCAAATAGGCGCTTTAGCTTCTTTTGCAAAATCTTATGGTCTTACTATTGACATTGTAAGACCCCATGGTGCTATGTATAAACTAGCATCTGAAAATTATGAGTTTTCACTTGCTATTGCACAAGCAATAAAAAAATTTGATAAATGGTTAGTTTTTACTTGTCTTGATAATGAAATTCTTCAAAAAGTTTCTGACGAAACAAACATTGTAATTAATCGTGAATTATTTGTAGATAAATATTATACACAAGATTTTAAACCAAATTGGGAAGAAAAAAAATATATTAATGAAGAAGATGCTTTAAACAGAATAAGAACAGTTATGTATTCATCACAAATTAAATTAGGAAATGGTGTATTTATGCCGGTGCAAGCAGATACTCTGCACTTTGACACAAAGAATCCAAATGCATTATCTTTATTAAAAAAGGCAAATGAAATTATCTCCCCTACTCCATATAACTACAATAAAGCAGAATTATCCGGCTGGGTATAAGGAGAAGAAAATTGAAAATAAGCAAATTATTTTTAAAAATACCTAAAGATGCAGGTTGGTTATTACCGGGACTTGAAATAAAAAGATGGTTTATTTTAATAATAATAGGAACAGTAATTGCGACTGTAGGTTTATGTATAATATCAAACTTAAGACCTGTATATAGCTTAATTAATATGATTATGAAAATAACCCAAATGCTTCCTCCTGAAATAATAGGTTGGCTATTTATTGTAATAGGTGCTATTTTCTTCTTTATTGGTTGGTTAAAAACGAATTATTCAATTTTAGATGTTAATAACGCAAGAAACAGGCATGCTGTATTAGAAGATTTATACAGAAGAAGAAAATTAAATAGAGGTCCAAAAATTGTAGCAATTGGTGGTGGAACAGGTTTATCCACTATGCTTAAAGGTATAAAAAAAATTACAAATAATATTACTGCCATTGTTACAGTTGGGGATGATGGCGGCAGTTCAGGAAAGTTAAGAGAAGAACTTGGAGTACTTCCACCTGGAGATATTAGAAGCTGCATAGCAGCTTTAGCTGATGACGAAGATTTAGTAGCAAAATTATTTCAATATAGATTTAAAGACTGTGCCGGATTATCAGGACATAGTTTTGGTAATTTATTTTTAACGGCAATGTGTGCAATAACAGGAGATATGGTTAGAGCTGTAAAAGAATCATCTAATGTACTTTCAATAAGAGGAAGAGTATTACCTTCAACTCTTGACGATATGAGACTTGTTGCAGAAATGGAAGATGGTTCTATTATAAAAGGTGAATCTAATATTCCTGAATCCGGTAAAAAAATAAAAAGATTATTTACAGAACCAAGCAACTGTAAACCATTAGAAGATGCAATATGGGCTATTCATGATGCTGATTTAATAATTCTTGGTCCTGGCAGTTTATACACTAGTGTTATACCTAATTTACTTATAAAAGATATAGCAAAAGCTGTTAATGACTCAAAAGCAAAGAAAATATATGTATGTAACATAATGACCCAACCTGGTGAAACAGATAATTTCACTGTATCCGACCACTTAAAAACATTAATAAATCACGCAAAGTATGACAAAATTATTGATGCTGTCCTTGTTAATACAGATTTACCGTCAGAATTAATTGCACCTTATAAAGATGCTGGTTCAGAACCTGTTGTCGTTGATACAAAAGAAATAAATAAAATGGGGATTCAAATAGTTCAAAAAAATCTTATAGAAGATAAAAGATTTGAAGATGGTCATTCTTCTTTTGTAAGACATTCACCAAGTAGACTTGCCAGAATTATATACTATTGGTATAGAAAAAATGAAAAGGACAAACACTAATGAACAATCAAGATATAAAGCCTGTTTCAGTTAAAACTTTTCAAAAATTAAAAAATAATAATGAAAAAATAACAATGCTTACTGCTTATGATTATTCAACTGCAAAATACATTGATGAATGTGGCATTGATGCTGTATTAATTGGTGATTCATTAGGAATGACTATTCTTGGGTATGATAATACTATCAATGTAACAATGGAAGATATGATTACTTTTACAAAAGCTGTATCAAGAGGAATAAAAAGAGCATTAGTTGTTGCAGATATGCCTTTTTTGTCATATCACCTATCTAAAGAACAAGCAACACTAAATGCAGGTAAACTTATACAAGCAGGAGCAAAAGCTGTCAAACTTGAAGGAGCATCAGATTTTATACTTGACAATATAAAACACTTAACAAACTGCGGCATTAATGTTATGGGACATCTTGGCTTTACCCCGCAATACATTAATACTATTGGTGGTTACTATGTGCAAGGGAAATCTTATGAAAACACATTAAAACTATTAGAAGCAGCAAAAAAACTTGAAGAGAATGGTGCTTTTGCTATTGTTCTTGAAATGGTTCCTGAAGAATCTGCAAAATATATAAGTGAAAATACTTCTATTCCAACAATCGGTATTGGCGCAGGGAAATATTGTGACGGACAAATCCTTGTTGTAGATGATATTTTAGGCAAATATTCCGGAAACATTCCTAAATTTGCGAAAAAATATGCAAATTTAAAAGAAATAATGACAAATGCTATTTCTCAATATAATGTCGAGGTGAAAGAACAAATTTTCCCTTTACCGGAACACGTATTTAATCTTACGAAAGAGGAGATGGATAAACTTGGAAACTTTATTAGTTAATAATATTCTTCAAATGAAGGAAATAAATAAAAATTGGAAAAAATCTGATACTATTGTAGGATTAGTACCAACAATGGGGGCTTTGCACAATGGACATGCTTCTTTAATAAAGAAAGCAAAAGAAATGTGTAATAAAGTTGTTGTAAGTATATTTGTAAACCCCATTCAATTTGGACCAAATGAGGATTATGATAAATACCCAAGGTCAATTGAAAAAGATAAAATACTTTGTAATGAACTTGGTGTTGATGTTATATTTTCTCCAACTCCTATAGAAATGTATGGAGAAAATGTAATTCTATCAAATAATGAATTATCTTTTGTATGTCCGCCATATAGTATAGTAGATTGTATGTGTGGCAAGTCTCGCCCTGGGCATTTTGACGGAGTAGCAACAGTTGTTACAAAATTATTTAATATAGTAAAACCTGATTATGCTTTCTTTGGGCAAAAAGATGCTCAACAATTATTTATAATTAAAAAATTTGTTAAAGATTTAAATATGGATGTAAAAATTATACCTTGTCCTATCATAAGAGATGTGGATGGGCTTGCTTTGAGTTCAAGAAATACTTATCTTTCAGAAAATGAAAGAAAAATTGCACTAACTATTCCTAAATCTTTAAAAGAAATTAAAAATTTATATTTAAGTGGAATTATAGATACCGGTATACTTTTTGATACAGCTATTTCTATTTTAGATAAAAATATAGAACTTGATTATCTTGAGTTTAGAGATTTTAATACATTTAAAAAAGTTGATAAAGTTAAAGAAAATACACTTGTTGCTATAGCCGCAAAAGTTGGAAAAACACGATTAATTGATAATGAAATACTATAAAAGGGCAAATGTCAAATAGAAGAAATTATATAACAAAACAAATAAAAGGATATACACAGATATTATCATGTGTAATCTTTTTACGTTATTTCTTTTTCTTCTACTCTTTTTTGTCTTTCATCTTCTGGTTTTTAAACTGCTTTGAAGTAGATTGGCTATATTTGTTCAACTGGTTATTTATTATACCTTATAAGATGGTAAACAAATTTTATGTTCCACAAGGAGTTAGTGCTGATTTTTCTCTTGCAATAATTGGTGGTATTTCACTATTTCTTGGTTTCATAGTTGATGTTACATCAAATAACCTTCAACAAAAATTATATGATTTAGAAGAAGAAGAAGAAAGACTAATAAAATTAACAAGAAATAAAGAACGTAAAAATTCAAGAGTAGCAGTTCCATCTTCAGTTGATATGAATACAACAGAAAAACTAGAAAATTCAAAACTTCTTTTTATAATTTCTCCTCACGTCAATAAAATAAAAAGGAAAAAGGAAGACTTAGAACTTACATTTCAAGATGTAGAAATATGGCGCCAAAGAGTTAATAAAAAATTATTAGACAATATCTTATATTCAAAACCAATGCAAAAAGGGTATTATAGAAAAAATTTATTTCTTATATATAAAGAATTTAATTATGTTGATGATTTTATTTATTATATTAGACCAACTCTTGATTCTATAGTATTGGAATTTCGAAAATATGGAATTGCTGTAACATTTTGTTATGTCTTAAGTGCACTTGCTTTAATGCAAAATTTAGAAAAAGAATTAGATTGTATGGATACTATATTATCTTTGAATTTTTTAAATGAAATAGTAGTAACAAACAGATTCAAAGTAACATATGATAATAAAGGGATTCAACAATATTCTATGATATTAAAAGGTGAATATAACCTTTCAAAAAACTTATCTATATCGAATAAACAGCCATTATATATACTTACAGATAAAAATAAAAGAGGAGAAGAATTATGATAATGAAGATAATAAGAATGGAACATAATAAACATTTACCGGAATATAAAACAGAAGGTTCGTCAGGTATGGATTTATATGCGGCAATAGAAAAACCAATAACATTAAAACCGTTAGAAAGAGTTCTTGTTCCAACAGGAATTAAAATAGAAATTCCGATAGAATATGAAGCACAAATAAGAGCCAGATCAGGTCTATCTGTAAAACATGGAATTACATTAATAAATGCAGTAGGAACAGTTGATGCTGATTATAGAGGAGAAGTTTGTGTAGGACTTGTAAATTTATCTAATGAAGAATATACAATTAATCCTGAAGACAGAATTGCCCAAATGGTCATAGCACGTGTTGAGAAAGCACAAATTGAAGTAACTCAGGAACTAGCTGAATCTTCAAGAGGAACAGGCGGTTTTGGTTCTACTGGATTTTAACCAAACAAATGATATCCTGTTATAAAAGAACAAATCAAAAAAATTGCAGAAAGAACATAAGTAAAATGATTTAAACCTTTTTCTGCACTTTTTTGTGATGAAAATAAATTGGCAGCACCACCTATTGCCCCAAGACCATCGCCTTTTGGTGAATGTAACAATACCAATAATATTAATAGAACAGCTGTTATTATTTGAATTATCCAAATTGTTGTTAGCATTTTATTTCCCTTATTTATCTTTATTTACAGAGTCTAACATAAAAATAAGTTTTTGTGTAATGAAATCAAGATTTGTATCTTTTATTAAAATTTTTTTTAACTTTGATTTCTCGCCTGAAATTATTTGTAATTTTGATTTATTAACATCAAAAATTTTAGAGCAAAAAGATATTAATTCACTATTTGCTTTGCCTTCTATTGGCGGTGAAGAAATTTTTATTCTTACGTATTCTTCATTATAGTCAACTATTTTACTATAAGAAGAATTAGGAACTAATTTGACAAATAAAATCACTCCATCTTTTGTTTCTGATATAAAAGAGAATTTAACATCCATAATAAAATAATTATACATCACATGAAGTAAGTATAATAAAATTACTGGAAAAAAAGGTAAATACATTGTAAAATTAAGACAAAAGCAAGGTATATATGGAACAAGAAAATATATTTCGCGGACTAGAAAAAATATTAAGAGAACAAAATAGATCCGAAGAAGACATACAAGAAATATATAAAGCATTTAAATTTGCGCAGAAATTACATGATGGGCAGTACCGTGTTAGTGAAGAGCCATATATTATTCATCCTGTAGAAGTAGCCAAAATTTTAGCTACACTTAGAGTAGATAAACACACATTAATGGCAGCTCTATTACATGATACCATTGAAGATACAGGAATTACCCCGGAGCAAGTTGGCTCTGAATTTGGAGAAGATGTTTTAAATCTCGTTTTAGGTATAACAAAACTTGATAAATTACAGTTCAAGTCAAAAGAAGAAAGACAAGCCGAAAATTTCCGCAGAATGTTTATCGCTATGGCAAAAGATGTTCGGGTTATTTTTCTTAAGTTAGCAGACAGACTTCATAATATGCGAACTCTAAACTATATGACCCCTGTTAAACAAGTAAGAATAGCTCAAGAAACTCTTGATATATTTGCACCATTAGCAAACAGATTAGGTATAGGGAAAATTAAAGCTGAACTTGAAGATTTATCTTTACGATATTTAAATCCAGAAAGATACTTTGAAATAGCTCAACTTGTCGCACAAAAAAAGGTTGAAAGAGAAAATACCGTAAAATTATTAATTGATGAAATTTCTGAGAGTTTAAAAAAGAATGAAATAAATGCAGAAATAACCGGTAGAGCAAAACACTATTACAGTATCTATAAAAAAATGCAAAGATTAAATGTTGCATTTAATGATTTATACGATATTACAGCTGTAAGAGTAATAGTTGATACCGAAAGACAATGTTATGAAGTTTTAGGAATAATTCATTCATTATTTAAACCTATCCCTGGCAGATTCAAAGATTATATAGCGATGCCAAAGGGAAATGGATATAAGTCATTGCATACATCTGTAATAGGTCCTAAGCAAAAACCGCTTGAAGTTCAAATTAGAACAAGAGAAATGCATAAAGTAGCAGAATATGGTATTGCCGCACACTGGAAATATAAAGAATCCGGTTCTATGAAAGCAGCTTCTGAAGACGATATAAAATTTTCTTGGATGCATCAGATGATTGAACTTGATAAAGAAACTTCAAATGCTAATGAATTCGTTGAAAAAGTAAAATTAGATTTATTCGATAACCAGATTTTTGCATTTACCCCAATGGGTGATATTATTGATTTACCTTTAAATGCTACACCTATTGATTTTGCCTTTAGAATACATTCTGAGGTCGGTTATAAAACAACAGGTGCTTTAATAAATGGTAGAATTGCTCAATTAGATACTAAATTAAATAACGGCGACATTGTTGAACTTTTTACGTCTAAAACAGGAACACCAAAACTTCACTGGTTAAAATTTTGTGTAACAAAACAAGCTCAATCTAAAATAAGACAGTGGTTTAAAAAACATAATAGGGAAGAACATATTGCTAATGGCAGAAATATGCTTGAACAAGAACTTACAAAAGCGGTATATGATGAAAACATTAAGAATGGAAAACTTCTTGAAATAGCAAAAACATTAAATTATATATCTTTAGATGATTTACTGGCTGCTGTCGGAAATGGTGAAACAACTGTCAATAAAGTTACAAGCAAAATAAAAAAACCTATAGAAGAAGAATCAAATCAATACATATCAACGAAAAAGAAAAGCCAATATAAAAATGAAATAGTAGGCTTAGAAGGAATGCTATACAGTTTTGCCAGATGCTGTTCTCCGGTACCAGGTGAACATATTGTAGGAGTCGTAACCAGAGGCAAAGGTGTTTCTATACATAGAATAGATTGCCCTTCACTTGATAATGTTCCTGCTGAACGCTTAATGAAAATAAGTTGGAGAAATAATGAAACCCCAAATAAAACTTATGTTACTTCAATTAGAATTAATTGCGTAGATAAACTTGGTATGTTAAAAGATATTCTTATAAAAGCAGCTGATTGCGGTACAAATATCACTTACGCAAATGTTAAAACAAATTATGCTAAAAAAGTAGGAATTATTGAACTTGGGGTTGAGGTAAACGGTATTGATAATTTAAATGCAGTAATTAATGCATTTCAATCACTTCCGGATGTCCATTCAGTAAAAAGGATTCAAATGAACACTAAAATAAAAGCAGCACCTGAATTAAAGCAAAAAACAAAAAGTAAAGCAAAAAAGAATAAGTAGATTATTTTTTAAATAAGAGTTTTTCAAATTCAATTAAGGCATCCATACCAACAAGTTGCTCTAATGCGGCTCTATTTTCAAGAAATTCTAATTCTAATTTTGCTTTATTATCCATAGCAGAACGGTAATAAGCATCTGCTACTAATAGTTGTTCTTGAGTTTCATAAATACCTGAATTATATCTTTCTTCCCTTGTTTTTAAATTTTCTTCAGCCATTTTAAGCAAATTTAATGCTGTCATATAATCAAAATATTGATCCACAACTCTTTTTTGAAGATTATCAACTTTAGTAACAAGTACAATCATATCAGCATCAGTAACTTTTGTGTATTTATAATTTAAATCTTTATCGTTAAAAGATAACTTATTTAACAATTGACCACCAACTAATGCCGCTGTTGCACTATATGGATCTCCCAAACCGGCACCAGCAATAGATGATACCGTAGATAAAGGTCTTATTATTTTTTTTACTATAGAATCATCCGGCTTATCAGCATCAGGATTAGCTAATTTATACAATGCAAATTTTATTGTTTCACTTCTTAATGCAGCCCCTGCCCATAATATCTGAACATGTTCAAGCATTGCTTCTTTTTCAACTGTTAATAACTTAGAAATTTCATTAGATAAATCCTTTAAGGAACTATCAGCATAAGTTGAATTACGTATGAAATCTTTTTCGTATGCAGCAGTTTTTGATGTTACATTATCAGTTAAATCAGTAATTTTATACTCTTTTTCTATATCATACGTAACACCAAGTCTATATGCGGGCTTTTTTGGTTCTTTTAAATTTACAAAAGTTTCTGAGGCTTGTACTATTGCACCTAGAAAAAATATTATTAATATTAATGATAATTTTTTTGTCATTCTTTATTTAAACTTTCTGTATTAATTAATTGATTCTTTAGTGCATATTGAGAAAGAATTAAACTATCAACTGCTTTTTTCCCCGCAAGTCTTTCAAGAGCAAGATAATATTTTTTTGCATCTTGTTCTTGTTTATACTCCTGCAATTGCATCTCTTCATACAACGCTGATGAAACAACAAGTTCTGTCATCGAGTTGTTCTTTAATGCTTCTGAATAGTTCTTATTATATAAAATTATTCTTGAACGTGTATCTTTTAATTTATTTAAAGCCCCCTTATATTGATAATATGAAGAAATTATTTTTTCCTGCAATTCTTCTATGGTTCCTGCCAGTTGAATTAGCTCTGTATCAGTAATAGGCGTCGACTGCATTGTAGATGCTTCTTTATTAATAAAATTATTAGCCAACCTTCCTGCAGAAAATGAAGCAGATTGAAGCATTACATCAGATCCCATAAACATAGGAATAAAGCTTGCTCCATATATTAAAGAAGAAAGACTTTTTGCCATTATTGAAGAATGCAGCCTCCTTTGAGATTCAGGAGTATTTAATTTATTCATTGTGAATTTTATAAGCGTATTATTATCTATTGTTGCACGCCATAATAATTCTATATCTTTTACTTCCTCTTCTTTCTGCATTTTTATTAGTTCTTCAATTGCATCTTTGTCTTTCAATACAAGATTTTTTTCCTTTAATTCTTTATTTGTATTTAACTTTAATTCATTCTTTTCTACAGACTCTAACCTTATAATTTCAGCGGCAAAAACTTGAAAAGGAATGAACAACAACATTCCTAAAACTATTATTAAAACATTTTTAATTTGTTTTTGCACTGGTATATCCCCTTACTTTTTTATATCACATAAATACTTCTCTTTCCATTTTTCAAGTATGTTTTTTAAAATAAGTTAAATCATAAAATTAAAAAGGTCTAAATTTCATTTGACGTTTATGTTCCTGCTGTATAGCCTTTATCCCGGATTGTCCTAATGCAATTATTCCATTACCGAATTTATCTTCCAGAATATCTATTGTACCTGAAAGCTTATTTATTTTTTCATTTTTAACATCATGAAATAATGATAATTGACTTTTTTCTTTATTTATCAAAGAATATACTAAAATTCCTGAAGAGCGATATACTATATTTTCATTGAATAATAAACTAAATAATTTTTTTATATATTTTTTTAAAATAATCTCTGAGTTTGTTGCATTATCAAGCTTTTCTTCTTGAACAAATACTTTAAAATCTTTGGTTCTAAGCATTACTGAAATAATAGAAGTAACTTGATTATTTTCTCTTAATTTCTTACATACATTATGAAGATGCAGTTCAAGTTCAGTCATAATATATTCTTTATTACTCGAAAAATTTGGGAAAGCTCGCGTCCTTTGAATAGATTTTGGAAGTTCTTCTTCATTTACTAATGGAATAATACATTGTCCTAACAATTCATATTTTAACTCTAGTCCTTTTTTACCAAATTTATACTTAAAAAACTCATCCTCTTTATTTAATATTTCATGAGCATAAAATATTCCAAAACTTCTTAGCGTTCTTGCAATATTTTTACCAACGCCCCAAATTTCCTCTAATTCTACCTTATATAATTCTTTATAAATATTCTCGTTATTAATAATATAAATACCTGAAGCATTTTTAGCTTTATGACTTGCTATCTTCGCCAATGTTTTTGAATAACTAAGTCCTATTGATACAGAAATACCAATTTTTTCTAAAATAGTTTTTCTAATTTGAGTAACAAAATCAAAATAAGAAACATTATTTTTTTTATCAATATTGGTTAAATCTATGAAGGCTTCATCTATAGAATAAATATCAACAATGTCAGAATAGTTTAAAAGTAAATTCATCATTCTTCTTGAAATATCGTGATATAAAGAAAAATCAGCACTTATATAAACAATATTACTATTAGGGAACTCTTTTTTTGCCATAAAATATGGCATTCCCATTCTAACTCCGATTTGTTTTGCTTCTCTTGAACGAGCAATAACACAGCCGTCATTATTACTTAAAACACAAACGGGTTTATTTCTTAATGAAGGATTTATTAAAATTTCACAGCTTGCAAAAAAATTATCACCATCTATTAAAGCAATTTTTCTGTTATTCATATATTTCCTTTTATGAAAAGATGCGGGGATACAGGGAGGAACCTATCCCCGCAATAGAAGAATAAATATTTCTAAATAATACTATAATTTTCTTACAATCCCTTGGGCTACACCAAAAATTATTAACTGTTCTTTTGGATATAAATTGGGATAATTTGAATTTGCAGGTTCTAACCAAACTTTAGAATTTTTATTTCTGTACGTTTTTAATGTATAACCCCCATCTATATAGGCTACTACTATATCTCCATTTTTTGCTGTATTTGTTTTTTTTATTATTACTTTATCTCCATCAAAAATTCCCAGCTCAATCATAGAATCACCTGATACATTAAAAATAAAAGTTGAAGGTTCATTTATATTAAATGTTTCATCTAAAGAAACTCTTTTTTCTATATAATCATCTGCAACCGAAGCAAAACCTGCTTTTACTGAAGATGAAAATAATACCGCTCCAAATAATTCTTTATTTATGTAAAACCTATTGTTTTTCTCCTGTATTAAATCTTCTTCTTTCAATTTATTGAAATACTGCCAAACAGAATTTTTATGTTTAAACCCAAAATCTTTTGCTATTATGTCAAAACTTGGTAAAACTTCTTTTCCATATAATTCTTTTAACTTTTCAAAGAATATTTTTTGTTTTTCTGTAAGCATATTTTTATTATAGACATTTGTCTATAATATGTCAAGTGAATTTTTTCTCGGACAATTTTTAGTAACATTTTCAAAAGGTAATTATTTTGTTAGAGAGAATAAACATTTGTAATATTTCTTAACTTTTAGACATAATTAGTCAATAATTATTTTTCATATATTTTCATTTATGCGCTATGAAAATTAATACAAGTTTAAATAATATTTTAGGAAATAAATGTTTTGAAAGTCAAAGGAATATGACAGTTCCTTTATCATATCCAAAAGATGAGTGTTTTTTTGGTTCTTCTTATGTTGAAACAAAACAAAAAAATTATCAAGATGATAAAAAGTTATATGAATCAAAATTACAAAGCAATCCAAGAACCGCATTTCTTTATAATCCGGATATAACTCAGAAAAAAAGAATTCAAATGGCTGCAGAAAATCCTGATATTTATGATATAAGACAAACTGCAAGATTACTTGGATTAAAGTCAGAAAATCAGGTACTTAAATGGATAAAGGAAGGAAAATTTGAGTATGATGTAATTCCTAGGGCTCTTTTATCCACAGCTTATATAGATATAAGGTCTCTTCAAAATACAGACTTTATATCAACCTTAAAAAATAGTCTACCTAATTGTAGAAATTTTGAAGAATTACTTTTTGAATACAATATTACAAAAGGCAGATTAGAATCTCTAATAAAAGAAGGGCAACTTATTCCATTAGAATCCACATATAAAGATGGTGATACATTTGATTCTTTTATATTTGATATAACAGATGAAGAAAACAATAAAGTTTTAACAGAACATACAAACTTAAACCCTGTTCCATCAAAAAAATATTATAAAAAATCTTCTAACGATGAAATTATAAAACCAATTATGGTACCTGTTACATATTTATCAAAATTAGGATATTCTTCAGCAAAACAACTTGCAAATATGATAAAAAACGGTAATTTGCCGGGGACTTTTGAAAAAGTAGAAACACAAAATGGCCCTAAAATAAGAGCATTAGTAAATATTGGACCATATTTAGAGTCTGAAGTAAAACTTAACGAGTTAAGACAACATAATAAAAATGTTATCTCAACTTCTGAACTGGCAAAAAATCTTAGAATTAGAAAATTAGATGTAGATGAAGCTCTTCTTAATGGTGAAATAGAAATCATAAAAGAATATATTTTCCCTGAAGATAGTAAAAAAGTTTTAATTGATTTATCTAATCCGCAAAATAGCGAATTTGTTGACAGAAAAATATTTGAAAATCAACTTTTAGAAGAAATAAAGACTCAAAGACAAGCAGAGTTAAAACAACAAAACATACAAAGACTAAAAGCAAGTTCATTAACAAATTCACTCAGGATGAGAATTGTTTGGGAATTATGCCCAATGACAAGACTTATTGCTTCATCTGAGGCGCAAAAAGATGGTTATATATGTTCTATAATTGCAAAAGAAGCTGAAGATGAAGAATTAAATAAAAAAGAACAAATTGTTTTAAATTCTTTTAGAAAGAAAGTTTGGACAAAATCAGGAATAGAAGAATTTAAGCAAGCTCAAGCAAAAGCAACCGAGTATCTTAAAACATATAAAGAACAAGGCATTGAAGCAATAGATGATGAAACCATAAGAAGAATTATTTCTGAATTTTATTCATCCATTAATTAAATTTAGTGATGCATTATATGGATTTTTATTGTTTTTCTTTTCTTTTCTATTTTAAATAAAAAGGCAAGAGGAATAAGCAAAAATGAAATAAGCGCAAATATAGAAAATACATCAACATAAGCCATTAATCTGGACTGTGTTAATAAAGACTTATATAAATAAGAATTTGCTTTAACTGTTGCGTATGTAGTTGAAGCATTTGATGCAAAAATAGTAACTAAATTTGCCAGTTTTTGTTGAAAAACAATATTAAAATTTGATAAATTATCAACTAAATACCCTTGATGAATCTGACTGTGCTTTGCAACAAGAGTAGATGCAACAGAAGCTATAACAGCAGTCATAGTAGCTTTACATAAATTATGCAAGCTGGCACCATTCGTTAATTCTGTTTTTGGTAAAGTTCCCAATACTAAAGCAGAAACCGGAATAAAAGTCATAATAACACCTACCCCCATTAAAACCTGAGGTATTGCAATATAAATAAATGATACCGATAAATTTAAATTCATAAAGAATAATATAGAAATTCCCAAAAAGAAAAAGCCTATAGCAATGAGAATTCTATTATCAAACAATTTCATAAGCGGATTTATCACAATCATCATTATTACACAAGATATAATACGAGGTGCAAGCGCATAACCGCTCAAAATAGCAGTATATCCCATCATATTCTGCAGAAACTGTGGTACTAGCACAATCGATGAAAATACTAACATATTAACTGATGCAGAAAGAATAGTTCCTATTAGAAAATTTCTATCTTTAAATAATCTCAAATTGATTAATGGAGCACTGCTTTCAAGCTCTCTAATAATAAAAAATACTAACGCACAAACAGAAAAACCAGAAAGCCAACAAATCCAGGCACAATCAAACCAGTTATATTGTTGACCTTTATCTAAAACTATCTGCATGGATAAAAGCCATAAAACAAGTGTTAACATTCCTAAAAAATCTGTTTTTACAGGTTTTTTTCTAGTTTCGAGTTCTTCAATATTAGCATGTACCATAGAAATAGAAAGAATACCGACAGGAATATTAACGAGATAAATCCACTGCCAATCTGCATTATCAACAATGAAACCGCCAAAAGTAGGACCCAATATAGCAAAAACCATAACTGCAATTCCGTATAGACTCATAGCTATTCCTTTTTTATCTGCAGGAAAAGCAGCAAGTAAAATTGCTTGAGATACTGGGGTCATAGGTCCGCCTCCTATACCTTGAATCAATCTTCCCAACACCATAAAATTTAGATTTGGAGCAATTGCACACAATAATGAACCCAATGTAAATATTGAAATAAAAACTTTTAAAAATAATTTTCTACCCATTAAATTTTCAAGCCAGCCTGACATTAATATAAGGCAAGCATTTGCTATCATATAAGATGTTATAATCCAATTAGCCTCATCTATGGTAGAACCAAAATAACCGGAAATATGAGGAATAGCAACATTTGTGGCAGATGTAGCCAAACACGCAAATGATGTCGGTAACAGTATAGAAAACGCTACTAACCATAAAGGCGCAGGACTATGTTTATAAATAACTTTAGCCATTATTTTACCTTTACTTCAGGAACTACCGACATGCCTGGAACTATATTATATTTAGAAATATCTTCTATAAAAACAATTTTGACAGGAACTCTTTGTACGATTTTAACATAACTGCCAACCGCATTTTCAGGAGGGAAAAGGCTGGCTCTTGCGCCGGTTGAACGTTGAATACTATCAACTTTACCTTTAAATTTTTTACCTTTATATGTATCAATTTTTATTTTTACACTTTGCCCTGGCTGCATATTGGCAATTTGTGTTTCTTTAAAATTTGCAACAACCCATACTTTATTTGGAACTATTGCAAACATTGGCTGTGCTACTTGTACATAATTCCCTTGTTCTACAGAACGATTTGTTATTTTTCCGTCCGCTAGTGCATATATTTTTGTATATGAAAGATTTAATTCATCTTGTTCAATTTCTGCTTCATACTTTTTTATAGATGACTCTATTTCTTTATATTTTGCTTTTGCAGAGTTATTATTTGATTCTGCTGCTGTTAATTTATTAGAACTTAAATCATAATCTTGTTTTGAACAAATTCCTTTTTCATACATTTTGGAATATCTTTGATATTCTGCTTTTGCAAAATCTAAATCAGAAAATGTTTTTACTAATTGGTTTTCTGTATTAATTAAAGCAGCTTTTGCTTCTTCCAATGAAGCTTGAGCCTCTTTTAATTTAGCTTCATAATCTTTTGGATCTATTTCTAAAAGTAAGTCGCCTTTTTTTACTTCTTGATTATCTTCAACTTTCAAATTTAAAACAAGACCTGAAACTCTTGGGGCAACAGTTATTACATGTCCTTCAACAAAAGCATCATCTGTTGATTTATAATAAATAGTATGAATTCCATATATAACACCTGATATTAAAAATATTATTGCGGTTATACAAGGAACTATTACTCTTTTTTTCTTATACTCAGGTCTAGTGTCTTCTACTTCTATTATTTCTTCACTATTATTATCTTTATCCACCTTTATCTCCTTTAAATTTGCAATTTTACTTTGTCTCTTATATTTATATTCATCTTTTCAAGTGTGTTAAACATTATGTTTAATTCTTCTTCTGAAATATTATTTGTAATCATTTTTCTTATTTCTTTTGCCATTGGAAGAATTTTATCTCTTGCTTCTTTACCCTCTTTTGTAACAATTAACTTATATATTTTCCTGCCATTTGAATCAGGAATTTTTTCAATAAAACCTTTTTCCTTCAAAATATCAATAATTCTTGCAACATTGGCTCTGTCCTTAAAAATAATTTCCGCAATCTGCCTTTGATATTTTATTTCTTCATTGTCTAATAAAAGACTCAATATAACATATTGGTCAGGTGTAAGTTCATAACCTTGTTCCGCAAAAGTTTGAGATGACAACCCTCTTACTAAAGTACCTGTAATGTATATTAAAGAACCTATTCTTCCATTTAAATATTCTCTATACATATTTTTTACTTTCTTTACTTTATAATATTCTTGTGCTGTAATTGTAGCACAAGAATATTTCAAAGGATATGTCATGAAAAAAATATTTCTAATTTTATTTATATTTATAATTATGGTTTCTTTGCCAACTTTTGCAAAAGACTCACCAATAGAAGAAAAAAATCATATTGAATACATGAATATCCAATGGTGGGAAAAATATAAAGATGACTATCTTATTGATAATTTATTAAAACTTTATAAAAATAACTACGATTTAAAAAATGCTGAATTAATGGTAAAAGAAAATGAACAAATAGTAAAAGTTCAATTTGCAAATGAATTGCCAAAACTTAATTTTTCTGGAGAATTATACAGGAATCTGCAATCTTCAATGCAACAATTTGGAGATATGCAAATTCCAAGTTATGCACAATATAATTATTATCTTCCTTTAACAATGAGTTATGAAGTAGATATATGGGGTACAAACAGACTTAAAACAAAAAGTATAAAGCAGCAGCTTGAAATAATAAAACAATTAGAGCGAGCAACATATATTTCACTAAGTTCTGACTTTAGCGCCGACTATTTTAACCTAATTAAAACAGATGAGATGATAAATATACAAGATGAAATTATTCAATTACAAGAAGAAATATTAGCAAAGATAAAAGATAAGTATGAAACAGGTCTATGCACAATAAATGAAGTTCTTTCTGAAGAAAAAATACTTACAAAATTAAATGAAGAAAAAAACAGCTACATCAAAACAAGAGATATTTTAATTAATACAATGAGAGTATATCTGGCTGACAGCGAAGATAATATAGATAGAAACAAATATGAATATCTAATTATATTAGAAAATCTTCCTTCAGAATACAGTACAAAAATTATTGAAAATAGACCTGACTATAAACAGGAAGAAGCCAATATTAAAAGACTTGGATTTGATGTAAAAGTTGCCAAAAGAGAGTTTCTTCCTAAATTTATAATTTTTGGACAAATAGGACTTAATGCATATCACTTAGACACTTTATTTAACAGGCAATCCCAATTATTTAATGCAGGTGTATTACCATCATTAGATATCTTCTCAGGAGGTAGAAAAAAAGCCTTTCTTAAATTAAAGAAACTTGAATATGAAGAAGCTCTTAATAACTATCAAAAAACAATATTAACAGGAATAAAAGAAGTTAATACAGGACTTATTGATTATAATGAAGCTTCTAAAAATTACAAAGAAAGTATAAAAAGACTTGAATTACAAAACAAAACTTATAATCTTGTTAAAGATAAATATGAAATAGGAGCCGCAAGTAATTTAGATGTTTTATATGCAAAAGAAATATATTTAGCTGTAAAAAAAGAAGAAGTATCTAACAAAATCAACTCCTTAATTTCAACTATAAGCCTATATAAATCTGCAGGAGGAATAGACTTATATAATTTAGATGAAGATATTTAACTCATTTGTAAATTTAAAATTTTATTAAAAGTCAAAAACTATTATTCTTAAAGACAATATTGTATAATTGAAATATTAAGAATTAAGGAGAAGATTATGGCAAAAGATTGCAGTTTTGATATTGTTTCTGACTTTGATAAACAAGAATTAGTTAATGCTATAGACCAAGTAAAAAGAGAACTTACAACAAGATTTGATTTAAAAGGTTCTAATTCAGATGTTGTTTTAGATGCAGATAAATCTATTACTATAACAACAAACGATGAAATGAAATTAAAAAATATAATAGATATTCTTCAATCAAAAATAATAAAAAGGAACTTAAGCATTAAAATTTTAGAGCCACAAGCCATAGAAAACGCCCTTGGCGGGAATGTGAGACAAGTATTTAATTTAAAAAAAGGTTTAACACAAGATTTAGCAAAAAAAATTGTTGCAGATATAAAAAATACGAAATTAAAAGTACAAGCTTCTATTCAAGGTGATCAAGTAAGAGTTTCAGGCAAAGACAAAGATGACCTTCAAGCTGTAATTAAAATGCTTAGAGAAAAAGAAGATAATTATAATATCCCGCTTCAATTCCAAAATTACAGATAAATATGAACTTTTTATTAAATTTTTCGTTATAAATTAAAAGTAAAGGTTTCAAATGTTAAAAAAAATAATTACTATCCTTTTTGCATTTATAATATATAATATCCTTTGCATTCAATATGCAACTGCTGAAAATAATACCTATACACAATCTTTTTCAAATGGCAGCAATTCGGATGGTTTTACAAAATACATACCGAACCAAGATACTACCTATAAAAAAACTGAAAATATCGAAAATTCAGAAAATCCTATTACAGATGAACAAAAGGAAATTCCTGATGTACGAGTCAAAAGTTTTAAAGTAAAAAAAATAAGAAGACCTATGTATTATCATCCTATTCAAATTCAAAATCCAACCGGAGGAATGCAGATATATACAAATCCTTATAGCCATGGATATAACTTTGGAGGAGAAGGTCCTTGGGTAAACACAACTCCATACTATAATACAAGACCCAATTATCCCATTCGCCCTAATGTGCCGCCACCCTCATATAAACCAAATTTTCCTCCACAAAGACCAGGGCACATACATCATAGACCAATAATGCCATTAAATAGAAACAAATAAAAAGGTGAATTAAAAAATTCACCTTTTTATTTAATAAAATCAAATTATTAATATCTGTAATGAGCAAAAGCTTTGTTAGCTTCAGCCATTTTGTGAGTATCTTCACGTTTTTTGCAAGCAGCACCAACACCGTTTGATGCATCCATTAATTCATTAGTAAGTTTTTCAACCATTGACTTACCACTGCGTTTTTTAGCTGCTTCAATTAACCAAGTTGAGCCCAAAACCATACCTCTATCTGCTTTAACTTCAAGAGGAACTTGATATGTTGAACCGCCAATTCTTCTTGCTTTAACTTCTAATAAAGGAGTTGCATTTGTTAAAGCTTTTTTGAAGATTTCTAAAGGTTCATCTTTTGATTTAGTTTTTAAATTTTCTAAAGTTGAATAAAATATTTTTTCTGCAACTGATTTTTTACCGCGTCTCATTAATCTGTTAATAAAGCTGGCAATATCAACGCTATTATAAACAGCATCAGGAGCAGGTATTCTTCTTGCAGGTTTACTACGTCTTGACATTGTTAAATCGCCTTTCTTTATTTCTTCTTAGCTCTTTTAGCGCCGTATTTAGATCTTGATTTCATTCTATTTGCGACACCAGCTGTATCTAATGTACCTCTAATGATGTGATATCTAACACCTGGTAAATCTTTTACCCTTCCGCCTCTGATTAAAACAACAGAGTGTTCTTGTAAATTGTGTCCGATACCCGGAATATATGAAGTAACTTCAAATCCGTTTGTTAATCTTACCCTTGCTACTTTTCTAAGTGCAGAATTAGGTTTTTTAGGAGTTGTTGTATAAACTCTTGTACAAACACCTCTTCTTTGAGGGCAATTTGTTAACGCCGGCGATTTAGTCTTATCAGTTGTTCTTTTACGTTCTTTACGTACTAACTGTGCTATTGTTGGCATGTTTTCTCCTTGTATATTATCCTTTTTAAGTGGCTGTTCAGCACAAACATAACCACTCACTTTCTACTTCTTTTATATTGAACTACAAGCAAAATTCAATGTCAACGCTTTATTTAATCATAATTAACATTTATAAATTATCTTCATTAAACAGTTCTTCTGCTTTATATGTTTTTGCGTTATCTAAAAATTTAAAATATTCTATTTTATTTAATCTATTATTATCTTCTGATACTTTATACCAGTCTTTTATTGTTATTGAATCATCTCGATTTTTGATATTAACTATTTTTAAATCATTACCCACTCTCTCAAATAAGAGGTCTTCAACACTTATCCCTTCATAAAATATAATAATATCTCTTCCATTTTCATCTATAATAACATCATGTCCATCACCAAATTTATATATATATGAATCATTACCAAGATAGCTATATATTTTATCATTTCCTTTTTCAGCATTAATAATATCATTACCTTTTTCAAAACTTTGAGGATCAGAATCATTATTGTCAGGATATATTAAATCATCACCATCACCTGCTATTATAATATCATTTCCTTCTCCGCCACGAATTATATCATTACCATTTCCGCCCCATATAATATCTCTACCTTGAACTCCATCTATTTCATCATCACCATCTCCGCCGTCTAAGATGTCATTTCCGCTGCCACCTATGAATCTATCATCTAAAATATCTCCATATACAACATCATCCCCTCTTCTGGCATGAAAATCTAATAATTGAACACCTTTATATATTCTTACTGCTTCATCTCCTTGTTTTGATTCATCCATTAATTCCAAATTATAAGGAATTTTCCCCAAAGAATCAACTTTCCACTTTAACTCTCTATCATTCTCTATAAGCTTTGTATAAAAGCAATTCGGATTGTATGGACTATAATATTCCGGACTTTTATCATAAACAAAACCTTTAAGCCAAGCAGCTACATAAAATATTCTTTGTTTTGCTTTTTGCGGATTTTCTTTTAGTTCTTGCTCTAATTTATCAGATATTTTACCTATTTTATTTTCTACAATTAGAGAATCTTTAAAAGAATAAAAAAAGCTTTTTTTTAATGAGAACTCGTCCAAAATATCTTTAATATAAGTTTCGGCTAAGAACTGAGCAAAAATCATTGCTTTTGTTTTTTGATAACCGGATTCTAACAATTGACCTGCAACAATATTGGGATTTTCAGGATTCTTTGAGCCATGAGCGGCATCATAAGTTGAATAAAATTTTCTACCCATTATTTTTTCTAATACAACTAAATGCTTTGCATTTACATATTCACCTCTGGAATCTTCTGCTACATCATCTGCACCTAATTCCTTATAAAGAAAATCTTCAACAATTTGAAGCCTGTCTTCATCACTTAAGTTATCATCAGAAAACTTTTTCAATAATTTCTTAGAATAATGTATTTTTATTTCAATTTTCTTTAATTCATATTTTAAAATTATATTAGATTTAAAACTTGCTTTATCTTGAAAATAAAAAACAGAAGGAGCTACTAAAGATAATATTGAACTAAATACTACAATTATTAGCGCTACTATTAATAAAATAAAAATATATACAAAAAATTTGATAAATTTATTTTTAGGCATTATAAAAGTTTTTATTTCTTAGATTCCACCATATATATAATACAAAATTCTTACAAAAACCTCAACAGAAACCTTATTACCAACAATAAAAAGTTTTTTCAGCATAAACATAAGCTCTCACTTTCTACTTTTTTTATATTGAAATAAAAGCAAAATCCAAAGTAAAAAGCATAAAAGGATATATGTCAATAATTTAAGTTATTTAAAACAAAAATCGGATTTTAATCCGATTTTTATTTAACTAATATTGTTAATTATTTCAATATATCATTATCATTATGAAGACAATTACAGATTATATAGTGCTTTCGCTTCTTGCTCAAGAATATATTTCATGGCTTGTTGCGGAGTATCAAATTTTTCACCTGTGTATTTTGAGAGTTCCTTCATTAGCCCCCTCATTTTAGGAGTAAGTTCTATCGTTTTTATGCCATATTTTTTTTCAAAAAGTTTTTTGATTTCAGAAAAAACTCTTTCTTTTTTTGTCCTATACTTCTTTCTCCTTTATCAAATACCATTTCATTCACAATAGAATCTAATTTTGAAAGATGTTTTTGCCAAGTTATATAATCTTGTTCTGAGAAATGAACATCAGTTCTAAAAGGATAATTAGCCCAACGATTAGACTGAGCTTTTGCAATAAAAAGTTCATAAGCTCTTCGTTCTTGAGGATCTTTACAATTTTTAAGTTTTTCTAGCAATTCTTTTATTTCTTGATTTTCCAGCTGAAATTTTTAGTTTGTGGCAACATCGTCTGCAACACTTTTTGCAGCTGTTGCAACATCATCTGCAATATTTTCGGCTTGTTTTGCTATTTTATTTAATCCTTTAATTTTTCCTGTTTTTATACCATAAGCAATACCTACTGTTGCAGCACCAATTGCGGCAAGTCCGCCAAGAGCCAGAGCCAGCTTTTTATTTCCATTCTTTTTTGGTTCAATTTTTTTCTTTTCTGGTTTTATTTCTTCTTGTTGATTGTTAGTTAAATTAACATTTATTCCACTACTTGCACGAACATTCATTAAAAATTCCTTTCATTTTAATATAAATTTGCTTTACTTATTACTTATAAGTATTTTTATAATTTATATTTGACAGAAATTTTTCTCTCTATTTTTTTTCATTATTAATACAGGTTTTTTGAGTTACAATTCTTAACAAAAAATCATTTATTTTTTAATGCATTTTCTAAAGCGATTTCAAGAGATGCTATTTTTCTTTGAAGAACTTCTTTATCGTCAGAATCTATTTCATTCTGTTGAGAAAGTTTTTCTGTTTTTCTTGCATAAAATTCTATTTGATCTCTATATCTTTCTCCTAAAACAACAGAATATACAAAACCTGAAAAAGCTCCAATAAAATAAAAAAGTAATATTAAGAAAAAAGTAGACAATACTATATAATTTGTATCTAAAGAAATACTTAATTGAGATGTAGTTTGAGCATTAAAATTAGTAATGAGCAAAAATAATACTCCTAAAAATAAAATTGTTTCTATTGATATTAATATAATTTTCTTCATTTTAAATTACTCCTTAAAAACTTTAAAACTCTTTGAATTTCACTATCAGGTTCTATGTTAAGTTCAATTATATCATTATTTCTTAATACAGCAAATTCAAGAGAATATGCTTGAAGTACTTGTTCAGTAGTTTTAACCTTAAATTTAGTTTTATTATACAAAGAATCATTTAAAACAGGGTGATTTATATAACTTAAATGTACTCTTATTTGGTGAGTTCTTCCAGTCTTTAAGGTAAGTTCAAGATAAGAATACCCTTTAAATTGTTCAAGAACTTTATAAACAGTAATTGAAGGCTTTCCATTTTCAACAACAGCCATTTTTTCAGGTTTATTAGGATTTCTTCCTATGGGGAAATTTATAATTCCTTCTTCTTCTTGGAAATTTCCATTAACTACACTTAAATATTTCCTAATTGCAGTTTTTTCTTTTATTTGTTTTGTTAAAAATTCATGAGCAATATTATTTTTGGCAATCATTAATAATCCTGAAGTATTTCTATCAAGTCTGTGAATAATTCCGGGTCTTAAAACCCCATTAATATCAGAAAGTCCATTATAGCCATATTTGTATAAAAGTGCATTAACCAAGGTTCCTTTAGTTTCCTTTGCGGTAGGATGAGTAAGCATATTTTTAGGTTTATTAACAACTAAAATATCATCATCTTCATAAACGATATCTAACGGAATATTTTCAGGTTCAATTATTACAGAAAATTCTTCACTTAAAATAATCGATATTTCATCATCATTTTTTATAAGAAATGATGATTTTCTATTTTCTCCATTGACAAAAACTTGAGATTTTTTAATTAAATTTTGAACTTGAGAGCGAGATGAGAATAAATCAAGAGAAGACAAAAAAGTATCCAACCTAATAGTTTGTTCTAAAGATTGGACACTTAAAATGATTTTTTTAGACATAATAACCTATTTTCTTGCAATAACTGTCAGAATAAGACCTAAAGCACCACAAACAATCATTATATCAGCAGTATTGAATACTGGAAAATTATTCAAAAAATTACAATGTACATAATCAATAACATATCCTTGAGAAAGTCTTTCAGACATATTCATTATAATTCCAGCTGATAATAAAGATATGGAAGATATAGCAGATTGTGTTAATCTAACAGACATAATAATAACAATAAATGCAAGAACAGCAACAGTTAAAAAAGAGGCTATAATAATCATTTCAGGTTGATTTTGAAAAAGACTAAATGCTGCGCCTGTATTATGCACCTCATATAAAGTAAGCATACCATTGCCCACTTGTCCTGAAGGTGAAGCATTAGTAGCTGTTAAAACAATTAACTTCATACCATATATAATCACAGAAAAAAGAATAGTTAAAGCAACATATCTAATAACTGCAAATATATCAAAAAGTTCCTCTCTTCTTTTAGAACGTCTTTCTTTACCCTGATACTTTATCATTATTAGCCTCCTCTTTTTTATTTATAATTTTCTCAACATTACTTTTCTCATCTTGTTTATATACATTAACTCTTGACATAATAAAAGCCATACCAGTCATATTAAAGACAACTTGCGGAGGTTCTATAGAAGCTCTTGTAACGCCAAGTGTAACAGCAACATACTCATTATGGTTTTCATTATTTGATTTTAAAATACGTTCTAAAACACCTGATTTTACAGATTTAAATACATCTTTCTTCTGAACTTGAGGATAAACAATCTGTTCATTAACGATAGAACCGATTACAAGAACTCCATTAGGTGACTGTGTTTTTATTTTAACGTCATACTCACTATTTGCAGGAATTAGTTTAGGAGCTATTATTTCTATTGGCATACTTTTTGTTTCACCATATTTTAATGCAACTTTTTCTGATTTTACATTTGTGGCATTAATCTTCCACTTATTACCTTCTTTTTTTAGATAATCAGTATAATATATATCAGAAGAAACAAGTCCATAATCATTAATTTCTTCTTGTTTTTTAGCAGTAGAGCCTATAGCAAACTCATGAACATCTACAGCTGCATAGTTTCCATCAACTTCAATTTTTTCTATTGTTGTTACATATTCAATATCTTTATAAGCTTCAGAAGCTTGCATCATCATTTCAAATATTGTATTTTTATTAAAGCCATCATTATTGACATAAGAATCAGAATATAATGATTTTAGTTTTTCTATTTCATTTTTTTGTGAATATTTATTAAAATCTTTATAAAAACTTCTTATTTGAGCTTCCGGTGATCTTTGAAATTTATCTTTTAAACTAAACCTATTGATAATTTCAGCTTCATCATCTTTAATTTGATTAGTTTCAACTTTAAAAGAAGTATTTTCAGCTTTATCAGTAACTGGAGTAACTGCAGTTGCTGTTTGAAAACCAAAAGTAAAGACTGAAATAACAATAAAAACTACTTTTAATATAATTTTTCTTTTCATAATATTCCTTATTTATTTTCTTTTCTATTTCTATATACCATACAAAAGACAAAATCAGTACTCACTAACAATAAGTTTACAACATACAGCCAAAAAACGATATCCACAGAATTAAGTATTTTATTAATCATACCGCAAATATATCCTAATATTATTAAAATAAGAAATAAGCGGCTTTTCCCCTTAACCGATTTTGATTTATATGTTTTTATAACAGCAAAAGGCCAACTTGCACCAAAACATATCAACATCGCCGCTTCAAAAAAACTCATTGATTTAATTTGGAAGCTCTGAATTAAGAAATCAATCATTTTCTATCACCTACTACCTCTGTATTTACGATAATTCTAGCATAAATAAAAAGAAATTGGATTTTTATAAAAACATTTTTTTGATAAAATAAAAAAAAGGGGGAAATAAATGCTGTTAACAATTGATATTGGAAATACAAATATAACACTTGGTGTTTTTGAGGGAAATTCAATAATTCATTCTTGGCGTTTATCAACAGAAATAACAAGAACTGAAGATGAATATGGAGTTTTTCTTAAAAATTTACTAAGAGAAACTGATATGGATAAGAAAATAACAAATGCAATTATATCAAGTGTTGTAGTTCAACTTACAGAAAAAATAGAAATTGCTTTAAAAAAATACTTAAATATTACTTCTTTTATAATTTCTCACAAAATAAAAACAAATGTAACTTTAAAAACAGATGATAAATCACAAATCGGAGCAGATAGAATAGCAAACGCATGTGCTGTTTCTAAATTATATAAAACACCTGCCATAGTTGTAGATTTCGGTACTGCTACAACCTTTGATATAGTAAATAATAACAATGAATTCATAGGCGGAATAATTACTGCGGGCATGAAAATTCAGGCAGAAGCTTTAAGTTCGAAGACATCAAAATTACCAAAACTAAATATAGAAGCCCCAAAAGATGCCATTGGCAAAAATACAATTGATGCAATGTTATCTGGTATTGTAAGAGGACACGCTGCAATGATTGATGGACTTATTTTAGACTGCGAAAAAGAATTAGGGGAAAAAGCAACAATTATAGCAACAGGCGGCTATTCTGCGGTAATATGTAATTATCTAAAAAGAAAATTTGATTACATTAATCCTGATTTAACACTAATTGGCGCTAAAATACTATTTGACTTAAACAGATAGCTTTTGAACTTTATATATTAAATCCGTTAGTTCTCTAACTGCTCCTCTTCCACCTCTTTTAGTTGATACAAAATCACAAATGTCTTTTACTTCACTAACAGCATCACTCGGACAGCAAGATAAACCAACTTCTTTTAATACACAAATATCAGGTAAATCATCTCCCATATATGCAACTTGTGAAAAATCTAAATTATACTCATTAAGTAATTCTTTCATGGCTATAATCTTATTTTTTTGTCCCATATATAATTTTGACATCCCAAGATTATCAAAACGATGTTTAACAGTAGCATTTTCTCTAGCTGTTATTATGGCAGTAATAATACCTGCTTTCGTAAGCATAACAATACCTTGACCATCTTTTGCGTTAAATGTTTTATATTCAACACCATTTTCGTCATAAGTAATGCTACCATCAGTCATAACTCCATCAACATCGAAAACAACCATTTTAATTTTTAAAGCTTTATTTCTAAGTTCAAGATTAAACATTATGCTACTCCGGCTCTCAATAAATCATGAATATGAATCATACCTATTGGAATATTATTATCATCACAAACAGCAAGTGAAGTTATTGAATATCTTTCCATTAATGCAAGTGCTTTTGTCGCCATAGAATCTTGCGAAACTGTCTTTGGATTATGTGTCATAACTTCTTTTGTTTTTAAAATAGAAACATCCGGATATCTTAATAAAATTCTTCTTATATCACCATCAGTCAGAACGCCTGAAAGCTTGTTATCTTTATCAATAATTAAAGCACAGCCAAGCTTTTTCTTCGTAATTAAATCAACTGTTTCTAAGAAAGTATCATCTTCATGAGCAACTGGTAAAAGATCTTTATCTTTCAACATTAAATCTTTAACCATATATAATATACCTTTACCTAATGTGCCAGACGGGTGATACAATAGAAAATCTTCAGTTGAAAAACCTCTGCTTTTTAAAAGACAAACAGCGAGAGCATCTCCCATAGCTAAAGTTGCTGTAGTACTTGCAGTAGGAGCTTTTCCTAAAGGACAAGCTTCTTTTTCAACAGAAATATCAAAATATATATCTGACATTTTTCCCAATGTTGAATTTTTATTTCCGGCAAAAACTATTAACGGTACTTCAAATCTTTTTATTAACGGCAGTAAGTTTAATAATTCGTTTGTTTCACCGCTATTAGATATAGCAATAACAACATCTTCTCTTGTTATAATTCCGGAGTCGCCGTGTGTACTTTCTGCCGGATGCAAAAAGTATGCCGGAGTACCTGTTGAAGATAAGGTTGCTGCTATTTTTCTGGCAATCAGTCCCGATTTACCCATGCCTGTAACTATAACCCTTCCTGTTGATGAAATTATTGTTGAAATTGCATTTTCTAAATTTTCATTAATTCTTTCTTTTAATTTTAAAATTGAATCTGCTTCTATTTGAAAAACTTCTTTTGCAAGTTCTTGCATTTCTTTTTGTTCTGTTACTTCCACTTTTTACCTTCCTCGGTTACAATATAAATTATACAATAATAAATAATAAAAAAAATAAAAATATAGTACAAAGTATAATAAAGAAGTTATGAAAAATTATTCTATAAAAACTAAACACATATTAAGAAATATTAACATATTGATTACCGTGTTAGTTATATTAGTAAATATTATTGCTCTCTTGAATGCTGATAGTAGCAAGTCAAACTTCATAACAATAAGTTTTTTCCTAAATATATATATTTTTTTCTTACATTGGTATTTACTGGCAAAACAATTAAAAAAGAATGTAAACGAAATAAAAAAAGAAGCATTATATATAAATTATCCTGTAAATATCGGTACTTTTTTCTTTTGTATAATTCTTATACTAATAGCAAGTGCCGTAGTTTTATTCGTTGTGAATAAAGAAGCTTTTGTTCCAGCCTTTATATTTACATTTTTCATGAGCATTATTTCAATGTTATTTCCTTCTATTATTATGCTTGCATATATTTTCTTTGTAATACCAGCCTTTATTGTTCCAAGCTTTAAAAGTAATAGAAAAAACAGATCTGACTCTACTGAATTTCTTGTATTTTTTTTAGTTCTATTTTCAATATTTACAATATATAAATTAACTTCATACTCAATTAGAACTGTTAATATAGAAAATCAAAATAAATACAAAGTAATAACTTTACCAATACAGTATTCGACAAAATATTTAAAATTAATAGATATTAGTCCTTATGGGAAAAAGAGATTAAGTCAATACAACGTAAATATGCCTTTTGTATACACAAATGAATCTTTCATTTATCAAAATTATAATTCAGCAAAAAATTTCTGTTTATCATTAGGCGCAAGAATCCCTAATTATCTTGAAGCATATAATATTGTATTTAACCGATTTGACACATTCGGAGAAAAATATTACTGGACAAGTAATAAAGATGGTAGAATTCCTTTAGTCATTCATTTTAAGAATATGTCTTATACGGTAGAAAAATATAATGGAAAAGTAAAACCATTATTATATTGTGTTGCCGATGGAACACAAAGAAATAATATATATAAAGTAGACTATTTCTACAAAGATAACCAAAAAGAAAATATTGATACACTTAAAGATATTATGTCAGCGTCTTTTGATGAAAAAGCTTTATTAGATATAATAGGCCAAGATTATAATCCTGATGTAATAAATAATCAAGAAATAATAAAAAATGAGAAAAAACACGTTAATTTCAGTGTAAAAGAAGTAAGCTCAGATATAATGGAAGAACTTATAAAGAAAGGTTATGTATACAATAAGAATTTAAAAATAGATTCTGAATATGAAACAAATGATATACAATTATCTTCTCAAATAAATAGAGATCCAAATAAAAAAATAATAAGATTATGTTATTATCCTTTCATAGATTATGGAAATTTAAGTATATTTAATGAATCACAAATTTGGAAACAAAGTTTTTGCTCTCCTGCTTTTGAACTTGTATCCCAAACCCCTATAAAAACAACAAAAAATGAAAAAGATTCATATTGTGCTTCTCAAGGAGGAAGACTGCCAAATATTCCTGAATTAAATGGAATATTAAAAAGTTTATACATGCATAACATAGGAACAAAATTTTGGATAAATAATAAGATTACAGATCCGACAACAAATTTTGAGCAATCAATACTTGTATATTATAAAGATTCACGATTTTTAAAAATTCAATCATTAAATCCGGGAGAAAACGATTCTGCATTTGCATTCTGCATAAAAGAAGCAAAGAATCCATCAAGAATTGTTGTTAATTATAAATCAAAATTTAATGGAATAGAAGGATATTCTTATGCAAAATCAATATGCCCTAACTGCGAATATTATGAAGTTCCTGATACAATTTTATTAAGATATTAATAAACTATTTGTATTATTGTTAATAGAGAATTAATCTTGTATCATTACATAAAAAGGAATAATGACATAAGAGGACTTATTTATGAATTTTGAATTAAATTTAACAATAGAAGAACTAGAAAAAAGAACAAATAAAGATTTTCTAATAAGAAAACCTATGTTAAATATAGATTCAAAAGAATATGAAGAGTTAAATACAGGAGATAAAGAGGCATTAAAACATTTAGTTAGAGCTGCTCAATATGCAAATACTATATATATGAAACAAGATAATGAATTAAATATTCCTTTTCTACATTTTCTGGAAGAAGAAATAAAAGAAGGGAATAAACAGGCAGAACTAACAAAAATATTATTTGATGCACAACTTGGAATAATAGGAATAGATTCTGAATCAAAAAAAGTTATTCTTTTAAAAGGAGCAAAAGAACTTGAAGGAAAGGCTTTTTATCCTTCCGACATAACAAAAGAAGAACTTCACAATATATTAAAAACCATGTTAAAAAATGGAGAAAAAGAAGAAGTAGAAAAAATATTAAATCAAAGAACTATTGTAAAAAGAGACAATAAAAAATTAAAAGCAATTGATTATACTCAAGAATTTAAAGAAGAATTTAATAAAATAGCAGCTGAACTTATAGAGGCATCTAAAGTATCAACAAATAAAGATTTTAATGAATATTTAGTAATACAGGCAAAAGCGTTAAAAGAAAATGACCCAATGTTAGATGCAGAAGCTGATAAGAAATGGGCATCACTTCAGGATACTCCATTAGAATTTACAATATCAAGAGAACAATATGCTGATTTATTAACAGGCAGCGTAATTGAAGATGAAGAACTAAAAAATCTACTTAAAAAAGAAGGAATAACAGCCATTTCCAAAGATTCCATCGGAATAAGAGTAGGGATAGTAAATAAAAAAGGGACACAAGATTTATTAAAAGTAAAAAAATATCTTCCTATAATGGCAGAAAATATGCCATTTAAAGATAAATATGAACAAAATATATCGTCAGAAGAAGATAATCTGCAAACAATGGTAGATGTAGATATAGTTTCTTTAAGAGGAGATGAAGGTTCCTATAGAGGCGGAATTACAATAGCTCAAAATCTTCCAAATAATGACAAATTATCTCTAACTATAGGCGGAGGCAGAAGAAATGTATATCATAGACAAGTAAGAACAAATAATTCAGAAGAAGCACTTGAGCGAAGAAGAAAAAGATTAAATGCAACACTAAAAGAATCTTTGCATAAGTTTTATAATCCTGAAGCAGATCACTGGTTTACAATCGGGCATGAAAATGTACATTCTTTAGGACCTAAAAATGGAACAGAAGCATTAGGGAAATATAAAAACATTATAGAAGAGAATAAAGCAGACATGGGTTCTATTGCTCTATTAGACTGCTTAGTTAAAGAAGGGGTATATACAGAAGAAGAAAAAAAACAAATTTTAGTAACGTTTGGAGCTAACTGCTTTTTAAAAGCCAAACCGGAACTTTCTCAAGCTCATAGAGTAAGAACTGTAATGCAGGCATTCTATTTTATACAAGAAAAGGCAATAAATGTTGATGAGAACGGAGTTATTAATATAGATATAGAAAAAATGATTCCAACAGCATATAAAATGCTAAGTGAAATAATAGAAGTACAACTTTCTAAAGACTTCAATTGCGGTGAAAAATTTATAAATGACTATTTTCATTGGACAGATGAAATTAATAGAGTATCCATTAAATTAAAGGAAATTGATAAATCATTAAACGGAATTATAATAACACCACTTGCAGATTATTTATTGAAAGATTAATTTTTCTTAAATATAGCCAAACATAACAGTTGAAATTAAAGAACGACTGTGATAGTATTTTGAGGTGGATAAATATATTAAGGGGTGCTGTTATGAAAATACAAGCTTTAAATTCTGCAATACCAGTGCAAAGCTGTCAACCAATTAAACAAGTAGAATTTGCAAAGCGACGTAGTCCAATGGAAATAAAAGATCCCTTAGGAGAAGAAGATACTTTTAAGCCGCAAGATCCTGCAACTATGGAACAAAAATATAATTTGGCATGCCGTTTAGCAGCATATTATAAAACTCAATATGAAAATTTATTGAAGAATGGTAGCGTTGTTGCATAACAATTATTAAAATAACTATATTAATTTGTATGTAATATTTATTAGTTTATGGAAGAAAAAGATAAGTATTGGTGTGCTTTTGCAAAATTAAATCAAGTTAGTTCAAGCTTTATAAATAAAGTTTATGAATATTTTGGTTCTATAGAAAAAGCATGGTTTTCAGAAAAAGTTGATTTATTTAATATTAATGATATTCAAAAATCTTCCATCGATAATTTCATAAAAGAGCGGGTTAAAATCAATCCGCAAGAATGTTATGAATATTTAAAGGAACGTGAAATTGACTTTATACATCCTGAAGATGAAAGATATCCATATTTATTAAGGCAAATAGATAATCCGCCTACAGGGTTATTTATGCTTGGTGATATTAGTTTATGCAATCTAAATAGAACTCTTGCAGTTGTAGGGTCAAGGAGAGCCAGCGAAAATTCAAAAAACATATTAAGAAATATACTTTCTGATTTTACCAATACCGATATATGTATAGTATCAGGGTTAGCAGAAGGAATTGATACAGTAGCGCATACAAGTGCCATTGATAATAATATAAAAACAATAGCCGTAATAGGCGGAGGATTTGATAAATTATATCCGCAATCAAATATAAAGCTTTTCAACAAAATCATTAACGAAAAAAGAGGTGCTATTTTAACAGAATATTGGCCTGATGTTGATGCAATAAGCTGGCATTTCCCGGTTAGGAACAGAATAGTATCAGGATTATCAAAGGGGGTTCTCATTGCAGAAGCTGCAATAAAATCTGGAGCAATGATAACAGGTAAACTGGCACTTGAACAAGGAAGAGAATTAATGTGCATTCCAGGTTTAATATCAAACCCCAATACAGGCGGAATTTATAAATTACTAAAAGAAGGAGCTGGTCTTGTTACTTCTTCACAAGACATTCTTGACATTATGAGCTGGTCAATAGAAAATAAACCAATTGAAGATAATAATAAAAAAAATAGTTTAAAACTATCAGAAGAAGAAAAGTCTGTATTAAATTATATAAAACTTGATTCTTTAACAATAGATGAACTAAATGAAAAAACCAACTTGAATATTAATAATTTAATGGTAATATTAACAAAGTTAGAAATGGAAGGGTTAATTTCTCAAACAAACGGAGAAAAATATATATCGGTAGAATAGAGCATGGCGAAAAAAAAGGAACATATATTAGTAATAGTCGAATCACCTGCTAAATCAAAAACAATAAAAAAGATTCTTGGCAGCTCTTATGATATTGAAGCCAGTTATGGGCATATAAGAGATTTTCCGTCCAAAGTTTTAGGTTTTGATGTAAAGAACAATTTTACACCGACTTTTGAGATTATTCCGGAAAAGAAAGCAATAGTAAAAAAACTTAATGATTTAGCCCAAAAAGCTGATAAAGTATATTTAGCATCCGATCCTGATAGAGAAGGAGAAGCTATAGCTTGGCATGTTAGACAAGTAATAGATGTACCTGATAAAAAAGTTTTTAGAATTGAATTTAATGAAATAACCCCTAAAGCTGTAACATATGCTGTTGAACACTCAAGACAAATTGACATGCAAAGAGTAAAAGCACAGCAAACAAGACAAATTTTAGACAGATTGGTAGGTTATAAAATAAGCCCTGTTTTATGGGAAAAAATGAGAAATTATCACTTATCAGCAGGAAGAGTACAAAGCGTTGCACTTAAAATGATATGTGAAAGAGAAGAAGAAATAAATGCATTTACCCCAGTTGAATACTGGAGTATCACTGCTGATTTATCAAAAGATAAAGCTAAATTCTCTGCAGAACTTGTAAAATATAAAAATGCTAAAGTGGATATAAAAAATGAGAAAGAAGCAAATGAAATAGTTGAATATCTTAATAAAAAAGGAAGAGAATTCAATGTATCAAAAATTTCAACAAGAAACTCTCAAAGAAAACCCACAGCTCCATTTATAACATCGACCCTGCAAAGAGAAGCAAGTACAAAACTTGGCTATGGTGTTTCAAAAACAATGCAAATAGCCCAAAAATTATATGAAGGTATTGATATTGGCAGTGATGGTCCTGTTGGTTTAATTACATACATGAGAACAGATTCTGTTCGTATATCAGATGATGCACAAAATGCTGCAAAAGATTTTATTTTGAATAATTATGGGGAAAAATATTACCCCAAAACAGCAAATAACTATGTAAAAAAATCAAAAAATGTACAAGATGCTCATGAAGCAATAAGACCTTCTTATGTTGAAAAAACACCTGATAGCATAAAACAATATTTAACAAATGAACAATATCAATTATATAAACTAATCTGGAGTAAGTTTGTAGCATCACAAATGGAAAATGCTTCTGTAAAAAATACAACAATTGATATTGAAGCAGATGAGTGTTTATTTAAAACAGGAATGAGCAAAATAATTTTTGATGGATACTTAAAAGTATATAATGATGATGAAGAAGAGAAAGAAAATTCTTCCAAACTTCCTGATTTAAAAGAAGGAGATAATTTAAAATTAAAAGAAATTACTCCAAAACAACATTTTACAAGTCCGCCGCCAAGATATACAGAAGCATCATTGGTAAAAGCACTTGAAGAACATGGTATTGGCCGCCCAAGTACTTATGCTCCAATTATTTCTAAAATACAGCAAAAAAATTATGTAGAAAAAACGGATAAAGCACTTGCTCCAACTATGCTGGGTATGACCTTGTGCAAACAGTTAGTTGAATATTTCAAAGATATAATGAATTATGAATTTACCGCAAATATGGAAAGTAAGTTAGATGATATAGCAGAAAATAAACTTGAATGGAGTGAAGTAATAAAAGAATTTTATACTCCTTTTATAGAGACAGTTGCAAGTGCAAAACAAAATATGAAGAAAGTATTAATCGAAAGTGATATAACTTGTCCTAATTGCGGAAGTAAAATGGTAGTAAGAACAAGCAGATTTGGAACACAATTTTTAGGCTGCTCAAAGTATCCCGAATGTAAAACAATGCTACCTTTAAATTCCGATGGACAAGCAATTGAACAAAATAAAGAAACAGAAGAAAAATGTGAAAAATGCGGTTCAATTATGATTCAAAAAACAGGACCATATGGTCCATACCTTGAATGCAGTAATGAAACTTGCAAGAACAGGAAAAGGATTATAAAATCCACAGGAGTAAAATGCCCAAAATGTAATAAAGGTGAGATAATATTCAAAAAATCAAAATACGGAAAAGTATTTTTTGGTTGCAGTAATTATCCTGATTGTGATTTTGTATCTTGGAATGAACCTGTTAATGAAAAATGTCCTGAGTGCGGAAATATTTTAGTAAAAAAAATCACAAAAAAAGAGAAAAAACTCATTTGTAGCAATAAAAAATGTTCATTTTCAAAAGATATGGAAGAAGAATAGTATATGTATAAATTTGGACTAATAGGATATCCCCTGTCACATTCAATGTCAAAAGTAATACAAGAAGCAGCTTTTAAATCAATAGGTGTTGAAGGCAGTTATGAAATAATGGAGACAGAGCAGGAAGATCTTGTATCAAGATTAAAATATCTTAGAGCAAATGGTTTTCAAGGATTTAATGTAACAATTCCTTTAAAAGTACCTATTACTTTATTTCTATCTGGAGTTGACAATGTCGCAAATGTTGCAGGCAGTGCCAATACAATAAAGATTTTAGAAGATTCTTCAATGTATGGTTATAATACAGATGTATATGGATTTGTAGAAGCAATACCAGAAGATTTTAGGAAAGAACTTGAAGGTAAAAATGCAGCTGTTTTAGGAAATGGTGGAGCGGCAAGAGCTATTGGAGTCGGTTTATCTATTCTTAAAGTTAAAAAAATTGATTTTTATGCCAGAAATATAATTAATGCTTCTGAAATGGTTGAAACATTAAGAAGAAACTTTAATAATATTGAAATGAACTGTAAACAAATTGAAAGTCTAAAAGATTTATCCCAATATAAAATTTTGGTAAATACAACCCCAATAGGAATGAGAAGTAAGGCAATGGGGATTTCACCAGTAGAAGAAGAATCAATAAAAACAATGGATAAATCAGCAATAGTATACGATATAGTTTATAATCCATTAAATACAGAACTTATAAAAATTGCAAAAAAATACAATATTAAAACAATACAAGGTCTTGATATGTTAATATATCAAGGAGCAAAAGCTTTCGAAATATGGACAGGTAAAAAACCGGATACTTTGAAGATGAAAATAGCAGCGCTTGAAGCAATGGTTGAATAAACTATTATAATAAAATTTATCCCATTATATCCAATGTCGAATAAGGAATACCATCCTTAAAAACAAATGTTCTTTTTTGATTCCCTTCTTGCTGAATTTTTTTCATCAATTCTCCATTTTGAGAGTAAATTAACTTATATTTATTACCATCAATATATTCAGTAGATTCTCTTAATTTACCATCAATAAAGCGAGAAATCATTTTTGCACGTCCATCTTTTTGTTTTACAAGAATTCCTTTAGCATCTTGACGTACAGAAGTAATTTTTCCATAAGGTAAGCTGCTTTTTATTTTTGGAGTTAACGTTCTTTTTAAGATACTTGTATAACTTCTTCCAAATGTTATTGTGTTATTGATGTTCATATATAACCTTCACATTCCCATATAAAAATACACAATGAATTCTATTAAAAAGAAAAAAATATACAAGTCTTTTATATATCAACATCCTTCATCATAGAAATAAGAGTAGATATTGTAGTTTCCATAGATACACTATCAGAAATTCTTTGTTGGAGAAAAGCATTAATTTGAGGCATAAGTTCAATTGCAATATCTAATTTAGGATTAGAACCTGCATTATACATACCAACATCAATCAGGTCTTTATTTTCTCTATATAAAGCCATTAATTTACGCATTTTATATGCAGCTTGTTTATGTTCTTCAGTAACAATTTCAGTAAATAAACGGCTAATACTTCCTAAAACATCAATAGCGGGATAATGGTTCATTTCTGCAATTTTTCTTGACAAAAATATGTGTCCGTCAACAATACCCCTAACTGTATCAACAACAGGGTCATTAATGTCATCACCTTCCATTAACACTGTATATAAAGCAGTAATAGAACCTCTAGGGCTATTTCCGCTTCTTTCTAAAGCTCTTTGAAGCCAAGAGAAAATAGAAGGCGGATAACCTTTTATTGTTGGCGGTTCACCAATAGAAAGACCGACTTCTCTTCCAGCCATAGCACAACGAGTAACAGTATCTGTCATTAAAAATACTTTTTTCCCTTGATCTCGAAAATATTCACAAACAGCAGTTGCTGACATCAAACATTTTTGTCTTATTAAAGGAGGTTGGTCACCTGTTGAACAAACAATAACAGATTTTTTCATACCTTCTTCACCTAAAGAATTTTCAATAAACTCTTTAACTTCTCTTCCACGCTCTCCAATTAAAGCAACAACGTTAACATCTGCATCTGAATTTCTAGCTATCATACCAAGCATAGTACTTTTACCGACACCTGAACCAGCAAATAGCCCCATACGCTGACCGGCTCCTAACGTAAGCATAGAATCAATAGCTCTTACCCCTGTTGAAAACATTGTTTTAATAATAGGTCTATCAAAAGCCCCGGGAGGTGGGTTATCAATATTTACCCACTGCGCCCCTCTTGTATCTAAAGGTTTTCCATCAATAGGTTCTCCTAAAGGACTTATTAATCTTCCCAACAAAAAATTTCCAACCGGTATACTTATTGCCATTCCAGTTGTTTCAACAAGACTACCTTGTCCTATTCCAGCTCCATCGTATAATAATAAAAGCTGGGCACTTTCTCCTTTAAAAGCGACTACTTCAGCCGGTTTTCTTTCTCCTTCATAAGTTTCAATAAAACATAAATCGCCTATTTTTAATCCCGGAAGTTTTACCTCTACAGTTAAACCTAATAATTTTGAAACAGAACCTTTATAAGAATATAACTTTGTCGAATTAATTATCTCAAAAGCTTGTTTTTTTACAAATTCTATTGATTTTTCTCTTGATTGTTCTATCATCTATCTACTCAAAATTATAATTTACCGATTCTCCTATAGTATCAACAGCCTCAACCCTGATATCAGTTATAAGTTCAGAATATGAAATTACAACAATTGTAGGAATATGACGTTCTAATAATTGATATAAAGGAAGTCTAATTCTTGGAGAACAAAGAATTACAGGCTGTACATTTATACTTTGATGTGCTCTTATTAAAGTAGAAGCTGCAGATTCAATGAGTTCCTGAACCTGAAGCGGATTTAATAAAAACATAGTACCAAGTTCTGTTCTTTGGCAACTATCATCAAGTGTTTTTTCCCATTCGGGAGAAAGTGTTAAAGCATATAATATTTTATCGGCAGTACAATTAGCTAAACAAATTTGTCTGCCTAAAGCAGCTCTTAAACGTTCTGATAAAATATCAGGTTCTTTTGAAAATCTTGCATAATCACATAATCTCTCAAAAATATAAATAATATCTTTTATAGAAACTTTTTCTCTTATTAAATTAACAAATATTTTTCTTAAATCGCTTGTAGAAATAATTGTTGGAACAAGGTCATTAACCAGCGTAGGGTCTTGGCTTTTAACAAGTTCCATAAGTTTAAGAACGTCAGTTTTAGTCATTATTTCATCAACATATTTTCTTACACAATCTTGTAAATGAGTAATAATAACATCAACCGAATCAACAGCAGTAACATCTGTCTTATCTTTAAGAAAAGCAGTATCCATCCAATAAGCTTGAGTTTGATAAGTAGGATCAAGACCAATAATAGCATCTTTTGGCACTTCCCTGCCAGTTAAATCCCATTGGTCTGCAATTACCATACTCTTTTTCGGATACACAATTCCAGTTGCAACAGGATTCCCTCTTACCGATATCATGTACTCATTTACACCAATAGCAGATGAATCCATTATTCTAATATTAGGAATAATATAACCAAGTTCATCTGTAACTCTTTGTCTTAAAGCCGCAATTTTAGGCAAAAGCATACCATCTTGTTCAGGATCCGCAATTTCTAATAATCCTGTACCAACTTGTAAATTTAATACATCTACACCGAGTCTTTCATACATTCTGTTCGGATTTGTTAAATCACTCATACTCTTTTTGACAGATTCTAATTGTCCAAGTTGGGACTGAACATCTTTGTTAACAGAAACTATTAAAAATGCAGCTAAAATAAGTAAAGCATACGTGGTAAAAGTATACCAAGGCAAACCTGTTACAAATCCTGTTATAGCTATTAACATAAGAAAAATAACCGTAAAAATCAAACTGGAAGGTTTGTTTAAAATTTGTCCAGCTAAATCACCACCTAAAGAACCACCTGCAGCTGTAGAACGTGTCATTACAATACCTGCAGAAATCGCCATTAACAATGAAGGCAATTGAGCTGCCAAACCATCACCAACAGTTAATACAGTATACTTTTGAACAGCTTCGCCTGCTTGCATTCCTTGCTGTAATATACCAATTGCCAAACCGCCTACAATATTTATTATAACAATGATGATACCTGCCATAGTATCACCTTTTACAAACTTCATGGCTCCATCCATTGAACCATATAAATTTGATTCTCTTTGTAAATCTTCTCTTCTTTTTATTGCTTCTTCAGGTGATATTAATCCTGCGTTAAAGTCCGCATCAATAGTCATTTGTTTGCCGGGCATGGCATCTAATGCGAACCTGGCGGCAACTTCTGCTATACGTTCAGAACCTTTAGTTATTACTAAAAATTGTACTATTGTTATAATTATAAATATTACAAAACCTACTATTAAATTACCACCTGTCACAAAATTTCCGAAAGCATCAATTACCTCACCGGCTTCCCCTTTCGCCAGTATTAATCTTGTAGATGCAATTGATAAAACTAACCGAAACATTGTTCCTATCAATATTATTGAAGGAAATGATGATAACTCTAAAGGTCTTTGTATATACAAAGATATCATTAATAACAATATACCAAGTGTAATGTTAAAACTTATTGCAAAGTTAACAACCCAAGGCGGAAGCTCAATAATCAATAAGACTATTAACAGTATTACAAATACTGCTAAAAATATTTCACTTACCATTGATTTATTGCCTTGTGCTTGCGCCACTTTTTAACTTTCTTCTTTTGCCTTTAATGCTTTTTCTATTATTGCTAATTGCGTTGATATTGTTGCATCTATTATCCCATTAGATGTTTCTACAATTACTCCTCCATCTTTTATATTATTATCAGGTACTACTAATATTTTAGCCTCATAATAATCACCTGAAAACAATTCCGGTAATTTATCTTTAACTAATTCTACATCTTTGGGCATTACTTTTAATGTTATTTTATTTTCTGTTTTATTTACTTCTTCTACAGCACCTTTTATAATTGATATAATAGCGTTTTTATCTGTTTCTATTTCTTTATTAATTATTTTTTTCGCTATTTCAACAGAAATATCCATAATACATTCTGATACTTTTTGAAAAACCTCATCTTTATAATTGTAAAATTCTGAAAATTTAGCTCTTATTTCTTCAATATCTTTATTTGATTGATTTAACCCTTCATTATATCCTTCTTGTTTTGCAACTTCTTTAATAGATTGAGCATCTTTTTGTGCCCTTGATACAATATTTCTATCTTGAGTTCTTCTATAACCCCTTCTTCTTGACCCTTCCCTTCTTTCTTCTCTTTGCTCAAAAGTTATATTTTTAAGAGTTAAGTCCAAATCAATTGTTTCATTCTTGTCTTTGGAATCATTATTTTTCTTCGTTTTATTTTCAATATCCTCTTCTTTTATTTTTGATTTAGAACCATTATTAGTGTCATTTTGTTCCTTTTCTACAACTTTCTCCGTATCTAATTGTTCCTGAAATTCTTGAATTTCAGAAGACATTATATCTTGCTTTTCATCTATTTTTCTTTTTATTGTTGTATATTTTTTCTTAATTATCATTGAGTTTTTCTTCTATACTTCTAACTAAAGATTGAATTACAAAAGGTGAAAATACATCTTTTGCAGGGAATTTTGAATCTAAAATAAAATCTCTGACTGATTCTCTTTCAGGTAATGCCAATTCACTTAATAATTCAGGTGGAGCATTTCTTATCATTTTATGATGTTTTTTTAAAAGTTTATCAGTATTTATATAGTCAGATTCTGGCAAAATTTTTCTTATTTCTTCTAACGACTTTATTATTATTTTGTGATCAATTTTACTTTCTATATCACTCATCCGCATATAATTTATTACATGCTGAACATCATTTTTATCTAATGCATTTAATATTTCATTAGCTTTTTGTTCCGGAAGCTTTTTTAAAATTATAGCAAGAGCAGCAAGCTTCAAAACTTTTTTATCAGGGGGAGTAGCACTATTTTTATCTTTATTTTGTACTTTTTCCAAATTTGTTTGGTCTTCATTTCTTTGTACCATATCATTTAAATTAGAAATATTTACTGCTACACTATATTGTTTCTGGGATAAAACTCCTTTTTTTACAAGTTTTTGTAATTCATCCGAATAGACCTGCTTTACCTTATCTTCTATAAGAGTAATTAATGCATCTTGAGGCATATTTTTTATGATAGCTAATTTTGCTGTATTAAAAATATTCGCAGCAATTACTTGCAAGATAGTATCTCTATTTTGAGGTGGAATTTTCCCTTTCATTAAATCTATTGATTTATGAAAAGTCCACTCTCCAATAAATTGAGTAACTAAACTTGCTTGTTCAGCATTAAATTTTAATTGTGTATCATTACTTAAGGCTTCTCCAGCCATAAAACAAAATTTTCGTACAAGCTCTATTATATTTTTTTTATCTTGAGGAGTAAGGGAATTTGGTGCAGCGTTTGAATTGGGCTGATTTAAAACCCCCATTGCTTGTTGCGCTAAATCCATTGCAAATGCTTTATAATCAAAACCTTCTATTGGCATTTTTTACTCCACTATGATTTTTCAATCCAACTCTTAAGCTCTTTAAGAGTTTTTTCACTATCTCCATAAGCAATATCTGAAGAAACCTCATCCAAAACCTCATCTAATGTAGAATCTGTTTCAGATTTTTTCTCAAGTTGCAATTGTTTCTGATGTTCTAAAAGTTCTTGAGTTAATATTGTTTGTTTTTCAATTAATTCTGCAGCCTTTAAATTTACATCTACTATTTGTTTTTCTTGTTCAGTGGTCTTTTCTTTTAACTTTTTAAGTTCCTCCTCTTGCTCAGATGAAGAATCCTTTAATTTCTTATGTACAAAAATAAAACCTATAAATAGACCACCAACTATAATTACAAGAGCTAACCACCAAGGATTTCCTGAAGCTTCCGGAACAGGAAGATTAACAGGTCTGTCTGAGGCCAAATAAGGATCTATTGTTTCTACATAAGCTATCGAAACATCATCTGCTGAAACATTAGGTGATGCGGTATTCGCTATCAATGTTTTAAATTCAAGTTCCGACATATTTGCAGGCATTGCATTTGCATCAACTGTAACTGCTATTGATATTTTTTCTATTGTACCTGCTTGCATTACTTTAGTTCTATGCGTTTTCCCTACACCATAGGTAACTTCCGTTGCTTGTCTTTCATAATTTTTATTCTGGGTTGAAGAAGATGATGAATTCTGAAGACCATTTGGTAAATATACACTAACGGCATCAGAACCTTTATTTGAATCTTCTGACTTATCTCCTAAACCTTCTTTAAATGTTTGCTCCGTAATAGAAGTTTTTTCTTCCGGATTATATATAATACTTGTTTCTTCTGTAGGAATTTGATTTAAAAAGGTACTTACTGTTACAACATAATTACCTTGACCTACAAGCCTGTCTAATTGTGCTGAAACTTTATTTTTCATATATTGATCAAACTCTTGAACTTTAGAAATTTGATCATCTATTGATTTTACCAAGCTGTTATATACATTGCCATTTGTATCTGTAATAGAAATATTCTCAGCAGATAAACCACTAACACTACCTAATAATAAACTTTTTATTGCTCTAATAACAGATTCATCCATTCTTACCGGATATTTTTCATTTTGCTCAACTGTTAAAACTACAGTAGCACTGATTGGCTTCTTATCAGCTTTAAACATTGTATTTTCAGGAATACTTACAAGAACTGTAGCATTTTCAACTCTAGGCATTTTTCTTATTAATCTTGAAAGTTCGCCATTAACTGCTCTTGCTAATTTTATTCTTTTATCTTCTCTAGTTGAAGTAAAATCATTTTTATCAAATATTTCTAATCCAACATTTTGATCAACTAAACCACTTTTTACTATTTCAATTAAGGCTCTGTCTCTTTGTACGTTAGTATATTTTCCACCTTCTAAAAATACTGTCGTTTTTGAGCCGGAAGATGTGCTTTTTGTTTCAATATTACTGCGTGCTAACAATGTTTGTATTTCTAATGCTTTACCGGGGTTATCTGTTGTAATTATATTAAATGATTCTTTCTGTATTTTCTCTATTGGTTTACCTGGAACTTGTGAAGACTTTCCGCTTGTCGAAACTATAATTAACATAATTATAATGAAAAAAAGTAAAGCAACACCCCCTATAACAGAGTACAATATTGTCTTATTTTTTAATAATTCTTTTATATTCATAAATCCCTAATCTATACACTTCTATTTACTTTGTATTATACTATTTTTTTTTATAACTGGTAACTTCTTAACACTATTTAGTATAATTAAACCTAATCTTATTAAAAATTTTTATTTATATTGAAATATTCATAACAGTATTATAAGCTGATACGACCTTAGAAGTAACTTGTGTAGCGAGAGTAACACCAATCTCCGCCTTTGCAATAGCAGTCATTACATCATGAATATCAACATCAGGATTCCCCATCATTTGTTCATTCAATAATTGATCAGGTTTTTCAACTTCATTATTTAAATTACTTACTAACCCAGATAATACTGTTTTAAAGTCAGTAGAACTTGACTCTTTTATAGCACTTGAACCAAAACCTTTTTGAGAAAATTCATCAATAGGCATAGATGAAAGTGAATTTGAAAATATATTTATATTAGGAACTAATCTGTTTTCAATCATATTTTACCTCGCTATTTATAGATAATTTGAAAGTATATTTTTTACATAATTCTGAGTTTCTCTAAAAGGAGGAACTCCATTATATTTATCAACATTCCCAGGTCCTGCATTATACGCGGCAAGCGCTAAAACCAAATTTCCATTGTATTTATCCAACATACTTTTTAAATATCTTACTCCGCCGTCAACATTTTGCGCAGGATTATATGGATCAGTTACCCCTAATGCTTTAGCTGTTGCAGGCATTAATTGCATTAAACCTTGAGCACCTGCTGATGATTTCGCTTTTGGATTATATCCTGATTCCTGTCTTATTACCGCATTTACAAGTTTTTCGTCAACTCCATGTTTTTTTGAAATTTTTGATATTAAGTCTTTTATGTGTGATTTTTCAGTGGTTTTAGAAACCGGAATATATGGCAATTCCCTTTCTTCATCAATTTTATAATCATCAACCCTTTGAGCACTAACATTTTTTGTTGTTAAAGTACCAAATTTTAAAGAATTTGAAGGTTTATTAACATTAAATCTTGTATGAACATTTAAGGAAGATTTCATTACATCTTCAAATGTTTTAAATTCAGCTGCTTCAGGAAATTCTTGAACGCCTGATTCTCTTTGAACATAATTGCTTATTTGCTGTGCACGTCTTATAGCAGCTTCTTGTCCTGATGTATTTAATAAATTTTGAATCATACCTGTAAACAAACCACATTATCCCCTGTTATTTTTAACTACCAATTGTAGCAGCTCTATCTGCCATAGCTTTTGACAAAGTAATTATTGCTAAACTTGCTTCGTAAGCTCTTTGTGCCATTATCGCATCTGTAATTTCAACTAACGGATCTACATTTGAAGCTCTTATATAGCCATTTTCATCTGCATCAGGATGTCCTGGCTTATAAATTTTATCACCTAATGTAGGGTCTTCTACTACTCCAGCCATTGCTACACTGCCGGTAGAGTATGGCAAAGTACCAGCTCCGAATGTTGATTCTTTCATTTGGTTCATTACACTTATGAATGAGCTTCTGTCCGTTGAAACTACAAGCGGAATTTTTCTTACATAATTTGGAGTATCAAGATTGGCTATATTTTTTGAGGTTATATCCAATCTCATTCCATGTACTTTTAGGCCATCACAGCCTATGTTCATTGCACTAAATACACCCATTAGCCGTTACCCATATTTATAACTGTTTTCATCTCTGTAATTAAATTTGTCATTCTCCTTGCTGCTACTGTATATAATAAGGAGTTCTTTTGTATCTCCGATAATTCTGTTGCCGGATTCACTTTTTCATCTGTTGTTTCTATTGTCACAGGAGACGGCCCCATTTTGGAAGCCAATTCTGTTTCTAATGGATTTGCACATCCTCCTAAATATTGTGAAAATGATATATCTTTTCTTCTATAATTAGGAGTATCCATGTTTGCAAGATTTGATGATAAAGCCTTATGCCTTTCTGCTATCAAGTCAAGAGCGTGAAGTGTTCTTCCCATTGAATTATTTTCTATTATCATTTATTCTCCTAATCTATTGATTTAATTGAAGTGTTTTTGAGTACATATCATTTATTGTTTGCATTACTTTAAAACTTGCAAGCATTGATGCATTTAATCTCAATATCGTGTTAACTTCATTTAACATATCTATATTTGTTACTTCTATGCTGCCTTGTTTAAATCTTGTATGATTCTTTAAAAGAACAGGTTCTCCTGATTCTGCTGTCAAATAAAACTTATTATTATCTGCTTTTTTTAATCCTTCAGGATTTTGAAAATTTACAAGCGGTATTGTTCCTAATAACTCTCTTTTCATTCCATCATTAGAAAAAACTTCAACATCACCATTTGCTTTTATTTGTAAATTATCATAATTAATAGGTATCTGAATTCCATCTCCTACTAAATATCCATCATTTGTAATTAAATAACCATCTTTATCTAATCTAAAAGAACCTTCTCTTGTATATGTTACATCACCATTTTGAGATGTAACGGGAATAAAACCTGTACCTTGAATAGCTACATCAAATTCTCTTGCTGTTCTTTGTACAGCACCTTGAGAAAAATCTGTTCTTTCATAACCTTTTAAATAGCCATTTTCATCAAGCATCTGTTCAAATCTTACGGTTTTATATCCATTTGTATTATAATTTGACACATTTGTTGATACATAACCCATTTTTTCAAATTGAAGTTCTGCATTAACTACACCTTTATTTATGATACCGTGTATTGTTGCCATTTATAACCTTTCTAACTGCCTAATGATGAAATAACTCTTTGTAAATTTGAATTTTGTATTTGATAAAGCTGTCTATTTGCTTCAAATGTTTTTGGATACATCATTGCTTCCATAAATTCAGATTGCAAGTTGACATTAGAATATTCATTATATCCTTGTCTTACATTTGGACTTAACACTGCCAAACCATCTTGTGTAACAACGGATAATGTACCAGCTGTTTCAAATTTTCTTGTCTTATTATTTAATACTCTTACAACACCATCTAAGTCGATTGTAATATCTTCAAGTTTTTCAGGAACTACAGGTAATATCAATGGTGTTCCCATATTTGTAAGAATTTTATTATCATCAAGAGATAAAATCTCACCATTTTTATTCATTTTAAATCTGCCATCACGCGTAAGCTTAATTCCATCCTTTGTTAGGACCTGGAAATAACCTTTACCTGCTAAAGCAACATCTAATGGATTTTCTGTCATTCCTAATCTTCCTACAGTATCATCCAATGTAGTTGATATTGCATCTTCTCCTATAAATTCAGCAAATGAAGACACTACAGGAATTTTTCTCTGATATCCTATTTTATCAAAACCTATTACATTTTCATTTGTAATAGACATTAATTTTGTCTGCATTCTCATTGCACGGATATTTTGTACTATTCCTCTTTCATCGTAATTTATTCCGCCGATTATTGCCATACATCTACCCTTTTTTTTATGTTCTAGTGAACATATTATTATGTTATGAGAATATATCTCACTTTCACTATTTAATGATAAACTATTAAAAGTCAAAAGTAGTCGTATTTATGGTTGAAATATAGGATTTTATCATGTAGTTTCTACTCTAAATGGAGTAATTTTTTTTCTTTGTATTTTTTATATGTTATTATGTTGTAAGGTCAATCATATTACAGTTTAGGGTATGTTAGTGAAAAAAATATTTTCAACCTTTTTAATAATATTTTTATTTTCATTAAAAGCTGAAGCTATAAAAATCGGATTACAAACAAATGTAAAGGAAATAAAATTAGCCTCTTCAGTTTCTGCTGAAATTTATGATTCATTGCAAAACAAATTACTCTATGAAATAAGACCTATGAAAGTTTATGAATTCAGACCATCAGGTAGAGAATTAACTGTTATTATAAATAGAAAACCAGTAGGATTAGGCACAAATCAAATTACAATAAGAACTAAACAACCTGGTTTTTTATGTTCAAAAAGAGCTTGGTACAGAGGTAATTTTGTAATTAATAATTGGGGAAATTCCCTTACTCTTATTAATGATGTTCAATTAGAAGAATATCTAAAAGGTGTTGTACCTTCAGAAATGCCATCGAAATGGAACCCAGAGGCTTTAAAAGCTCAAGCCATTGCTGCAAGAAGTTATGCAGTCGCAACAAAAACCGCAGGGAAACATGCATCTAAAGGATATGATCTTGTTGATACTACTGCAGATCAGGCTTATGGCGGAGCAAGTGCAGAGAAATATTCAACTTCTAAAGCTGTAGATGATACAAAAGGTATTGTTTTAGTACAAAACAGTAAAGTTATTCCAACATATTATCACGCAAGTTCAGGCGGTCAGACTAAAGTATGGAGTTCAGGTAGTTCTTTTCTTCAATCTGTTCCTTCTTTCGATGAAGGAACCAAGAAAAACGGCCACGGTGTAGGTATGAGCCAACACGGTGCAAACAACCTTGCTGCGCAAGGCTATAATGCTTATCAAATTCTAAATTACTTCTATAAAGATTTTAAATTCGCAAAATTAAGCGAAAATTGGGATCTATAATGTTTATAGTGATTTTTTCCCAAGACTTACTACTATCTTATTATTTTTGTTTTCTTAATTCTTCAGGAATATATTTTGTCCAATCTTTTTCTAACTTATCAATAAAATGATGCGCATCTAATACATCATCATAACTTATTGGTAAAGGACAATCTTGAATAGTAAGAGCATCATCTTCTTTCTTGACAGATATTGAACTTGTTCCTAATAATGCAAGTCCAAAACTCTTACCACACTCTGAACATATTATTTGTAATACCAATAAATCTTTTTCTTCTCGTTTTATAAATATAGATTTTTCATCAAAATCATGCCCGCATACACTGCAGCATAACCCTGAAAATAACTTTTCTAATTTTGTTTTATCCATATTTCCTCTATTATATCTTAATGTTTAAAAAATAGTATATTTGGGTACTGTACTTGTGTGTAGTTATTAAAAAAAGGAATCTGTGTTATGGACGGTCTCTATTTACTTTTGTTCGGTGCTCTAATGTATTTTCTATTGATTGCTCTTCCATCTATTCTTGAAAGACACGGAAATGTTCATTAGTTAAAACCAATTTTTTAAACAGAACACGGCTTACTTAAGTCGTGTTCTTGTTTTATCAACCTCCAAAAATCCTTACTACCTTATCTATTTAGACCACTTTTCTAAAAAAATGTTCCAACTTATTTTTCTTCCCACACACTACCATCTTTTGTATCTTTTAATATAATAGATATTTTATCAAGCAATGTTCTTATTTTGTCAGCTAAATTCCAATTTTTTTCTTTTCTTGCCATATTTCTATATTCTATAATTTTTTCCATAAGTAAAAAAGCACTTAATGATTTATCTTCTTCCGTAAGAAAATCCATTTCTTTAAGAATTTGATTCAAACGTTTTTGAAGTTCTTCTTCTGTAAGTTTCTCTTTTTCAATTTTAAAGCCCAACACTTGTGTTAACTTCATTATTACAGCAACACATCTTTTTGCTTCTTTTTTATCACTTTCATTTTTTGCTTTATTAGCTTTTGTTACCGTATCAAAAATCACAGCAAGTGCTTTTGATGTATTAAAATCATTATTCATTGCTTCTTTAAATTGATTTATTTCCTCTGATGTTGATATATCAGAAATTTCTTCTTCTCCTATATATTTTAATAATTCATTTACAGAATTTTGAATTCTTTTCCATCCTGATCTTGCACCTTCAAGTGCAATATCTGAAAATTCAACAGGCATTCTATAATGATTTGTAAGAATAAATAGTCTAATCGTATTTGCATCATAATTAGAAAGCAAATCACCTATAGTAACAAAATTCTTTAATGATTTAGACATCTTTTCTTTATTTATAGTTACAAATCCATTATGAAGCCAATAATTAACAAATTTACAACTATTTGCACATTCACTTTGGGCTATTTCATTTTCGTGATGAGGAAATATTAAATCGGCACCACCTGCGTGTATATCAATTGTTTTTCCCAGGTGTTTTCTTGACATAGCACTGCATTCAATATGCCAACCCGGTCTTCCCTTTCCCCAAGGACTTGGATAACCAAATTCTTCATCTTTTTTCCACAATGCAAAATCCAGTAAGTCCTCTTTTATTGATGATGCTTCTACTCTTGCACCTGCAACCAAATCTTCAATCGGCTGTTTACTTAATTTTCCATAATCTTTGAATTTTTTTACTCTAAAATATACATCTCCATCTTTTTCATATGCATATTCATTTTTTATTAAATCTTTTATTATTGATATCATTTCACCTATTGTTTTTGTTGCAAAAGGTTCAATATCTGGTTTTAAAACATTTAATTTATTCATAGAATCAGCAAATATTTCATAGTATCTTTTTGATATGACTTCTGCTGTTGTATTTTCTTCTTTTGCTTTCTTCAATATTTTGTCATCTACATCTGTTATATTACGGCAATATTTAACATCATACCCGAGAAATTTTAAGTATCTGTATACCATATCCCAAGTTATATAACATCTTGCATGACCCAAGTGAGGATAATCATAAACAGTAGGACCACAAACATACATTTTTACTTTATTTTCTTCTATTGGAATAAACTCTTCAATTGAATTTGTATATGTATTATGTATTTTCATATTAAAAATCCTTTTTTATAATCTTACTATAAAACAATTGTATTAAAAATAACAGATTTATAAAAAAGGATTTTATTTAATTTATAATATTTTAATTTAATCTAGTATCGCACTTTGTTACCGAGTCATCCTCGTTAACAAAGTACTCACCTTTTAAAAACGCCACTCAAAAAAATTCACTCACACTTTCAGCTTATCGTGAATTTTTTCTCGGACATTTTTTCTGATATCGAGGTTTTTTCTCCGACATTTTATTATGTAACTTTATAAAGAACCAATGTATTAAAATCTTCAGGTTTTATTGTAATTGGAAGTTCTCTACCTTGTGAGTCTTCTCTTCTCAAATAATAGTAATCTTTTCCATCTCTTTTCATTTTTGCAATTTTGTATATGGAATTATCTGAACTTCTTTCATTTTTAAATTTAGAACCAAGTTTCATTCCATGTTTTAGTCCTTGTTTTGCATTTGCATTTTCTGCAGATAAAATAATTCTGTTATTTAAACTGCCTTCATTTATAGATGTTTTTGTTTCAGTTCTTTTCATTGGAGAAGTAAAAGGAGTATCAGTTCCTTCCATATCATGAAGTAAAAGAACTACAGAACCTTCATTATTGTACCTTATAACAGATTGTAATCTTTCACTTGTTTTTATTTGAATTTTTCCATCTTTATCTTTTTCATATATTGAAACAGGTAAAGTAACGGTTGCACCGTCATTTAATGCACTCAATTCTTTTTTAGATCTTAAACCGGCTATAGAGTTTATATTATCATAGAATTTTTTAACAAATTTATACCTGTTATTTTCATCATCATTTAACCATTCCCAATGTATTATATTTCTATTTTGCTGATGATAATTTTTAGCTTTCGTTTCATAACCAGAAGCTGCAACTCTATCACCTGCAAAATCAGTTGGACTACCTGGGAGTGTTATTAATAATTTATATATAGAATAATATCTGTCATATGCCGGAGTTAATATTGACTCTAATACTTTTGCCTCTATTTCTTCTCTATTTGGAATTTCTTCTCCATTATATTCAACTTGATCTAATACACTTTTTATAGCTACTTCAAAAGGTCTTGTACCAAATGCTGTTGCATCAAAGTATTTTCCTTTAAATTCACCCGATACAAGTTCACTTACAGCTTTTTCAATTTGTTTTTTACTATTGTCTTCTTTTACAACTTCTGAAAATGCAGTATTTAATCTTGTTCCCATTGCAACTGCCATTGAATTTACTTTATCGAAGTTTATTGATTTTATATCTTTCATTAAACATTTAGCTGCAGCTGTTTTATGCTCTTCACTTGAAAAATCAGAATTAAACAAACCCATATCTAAAGCTAAACAATGAATAACACGCGGTTTATCATGATTGCCAACAAACGTATATGAATTAACAACACCATCTTCAGGACTTTGGAATAAAAATCCAGGGTTTGTTCCTGACCAACCCGTATCCATTTTTTCTCTTAGCTCAAAATTCTTTCCTTGCATTGCTCTCCAGCTCGGAGCCCCATTTTCAAAACTATAATTTGAAAATAAATCAGTTAATAATGAAAAGAAATAATTATAATTTGCAACTGCTGTTATACCTGTAGCTTCTATGAATTTTCTTTCCGCATCAGCATCACTGGTAAAAATTGTTTTATTTTCATCTTTAAATAAATCATATAAATCTGTTATTTCCGCTGTTGTATATGCGTGCGGATTTATTTCAAGAACAGCTTCATTATAATTTTTCCAGAAATCTACTACATTATTCCAAGCTTGAGTCATACCGTCAACATCTGCTCTTACAGAATCTATGGATGCTATATCTTTTGCAGCATCTATTCTCCAGCCTTGACCTGCCTCTGTTCTATCTATTATCATTTCTGCTATTTTATAATCGTTTATATTTCTTTCTGAAAATCTTTTACTAATTTTATCTCTTAACAAGTTTTTATCAGCTTCAGATATATTATTCATTCCTTTTCTTAATAAATTTACTACTGCTTCTGATTCTTCTTCTAAAGATTGGCCTGAATATGAAAGCCCAAGACTTTGTATTGTAATATCACTTTCATCAACCCCTGAAAAATCAAAATTTCCATTTACATCAATTTTTATATTGGCATTGGGATTTAATGCCTTAACAAACAAATATTTTGTCAAATCAGGTGCAATTTCAGCTATCACATATTTACCATAATTACTTACCATTCCATCTTCTTCGACTCCATTTATATTAGATATAATCGAACTAATAAATGGTACCACTTGTTCTTTATATATATTTTCTACTGTTTCATATACTTTTGAATATTGTTCAGGAAGATTAGGATTACCAGCTTTTGAAATATCATATCTTGATACTCCAACTTCTTTTTCTGTATTAGCCTTTTTTGCTATGTATGGTGATGTTATTACTCCAAGCAAATTTGTTGCAAAAGGAAGTGTTTCTAATGGAACGTCCATAGATTTTCTTAAAATATAATCAGAAACTTTATAATCATTTCCATAACCTTCCGGATTTATATTAGAACGCATATCTAAATCATCTAATCTTCTTAAATGATAATTTCCATTAATTACATTGTTTAATACATCCATATCAATTTTATCTAATACAGATTTAGGAAGTTCTCCTGCTTTCACTAATTTTTTAATTACGGAATAATATTCTTCTGCATTTTCTGCATAACCGCCAATTAAATTAGATACGTATGACAATAAAGTATCAGCTGTCAATTTAGTCCAATACTTACCTGAATTGATTGCATAATCTCTAACAGCTAATGCCCCTCTATCAAAATCTTCTATTGCCTGAGCTCTTGACTCTGGATCTAACTTAGAAAATCTTGAATCATCTTTATCACTTCTATAGAAATTTAATTTTGCAATATCAACATTTCCATCCCAAACTTCTAAGCCAGCTGCATTACTTTTATTAACTACATTAAAATTAGTAAAATCAGAAACTTTCTTCATTATTTCTACATCTGATAAATCTAATTTGCCCTCTTTTGCTACTATTGCTTTTACATTTCTTTTTAATTCTATAGGATTAACTTCTATTGGAAATGGATAAACAGCATCATCATGTTTTGTAATATCATATATATTATCTGTATTTTTATTATCATATGTTGTTAATCTGCTTGGAGAATCGGATTTTTTCTGTTCTTCACTGGCAAGTCTTTCATCATAAAATTGTATATATGTCGGCTTGTATGCTTTATAATCAGCATTATCTTTTACCCTTCCATCTTGTGTAACAACAATTGGAGCATTTATTATTTTCATTCTTGTATAATCACATTTATCAGGAATTATTCCTAAAGAAACTTTTTCATCTGCTCTGAACATATTCTTTGAAAAGGAATCTTGTCCTTTTCTTAAAAATTCTGATAAATGTATACCGCCAAATCCTTCATTTACTAAAGCTGCATCAGCTATCCAGTTTATATCATGCTTAAACAATTCCTGCTGCAATATTTTAAAATCTTCTTCACTTCCTAAATTAGGAGCAGGTTGATATGCATTTTCCGTCCAATACAAATGTGACGATATTGTATCTTTTGTATATGGAGTACCTACTATTCTTTTTACACCTTCTTTTTCAAGTTCAGGCAATCTTGCAATTATTCCATAAAAATTACCGCCAAGTTTATTAGCATGATTCCTTACTGATGTTAATGCCTTTGCTCTTAACCCTTCATTTAAGGTTGGTTTCCCATCTTGTTTTTCTATTCCCGGATAATATTCATCCGGCATTATTAATTGCATTACTCCATTTTTGTTAATTATTGCCCTGTTATTCAGTACTACATTATATTTATTATCTTTATTTTTAGTATCAAATATTCCAATCACTGTTCCATTATCAAATGCATATGTTGCTTCTTTTGTGTTCTTATCTATTAACTTAAATCTATATGCAAAACCTAAATTTGAATCAATTTCAGGAAAATCTGACATATCTACACTTGTTGAAAATCCTTCCATAGGAACAATTGCATCTGGATTTAATTGATCTAATACATTCATATTACCTTTGGAATCGCGAATTATATTATATAGCTCTACATTACATTCATATTTATCAGGATCATACAAATAATAAAATTGTTGGGTTTCATAGCCTGTTTTATCTATTTTCTTAGCGTGTCCTGAAAATGATAAATTCTTCATACTAACTATATTTTTTTGAATATTCACAATTTACTCCTTTTTGCATGCAGAAATTTATACTAATTTAATTCCTCTGAAACTATTTTCTTGCTTCTTTTATATTCTTATTTAACAAATGTTTACATTATCTTTTTGTAAAAAATTGTAAAAATTTTTTTTTATAATATTTTTTTTAGTCAATTATTTATATATTTATACATTAAAAATACATTGGTGTGAATATGACTAATATAACAAATCTTCAACTAAACAATAACAACAATGTAATTTCTGCAAAAAAAATTTCCAATAATGATTCAGAGCAAAAAAGAAATATTGGAGTTCTTGAAGCACCTGATTACATTCCTAAATACTCTATCCATAAAACTCTTCAGGAAAAAGATGAATTTAGAAAAAGTTTATTATATCAAAATTATTCTAATACTCAGAAATCAAAAAAAAGAAAAAGCCTTTTGATTAAATTAGGTATCATTGCTTCTGCCATTGCTGGCTATTTTATTTTAAAACGAAAGGTTTAACTTTTTTACACAGAAATTCCCTTTACACAGAAATTCCCAATAATAAAAATTAAATTAAAATGGAGAAAAAATGAAAATAGAATTTTCTCAAAATCAAATAAATAATTTTTCATCCCTAAACAAAAATACTAATCAAATTTATAATTCGAAATTGATTAATGATAGCTTTAGAAAAAGCCATTCAACACAAAAAAATCCAATCTCTTTTGGTAAAAGTTTTTTTGACAAATTACTTGAAAGAATTGACCGAAAAAGTTGTCCTAATCTTGATGATATAATTTCAAATGAAGAACAACCATCTCAATTTGCACAAGAAATTTCATCAGGTATTAAAACATTTTTAGAAAAAGATATTCCGGCCAGAAACTTAAAAAGCATAATGACACCTGAAGAATTTAGAGAACTATTACCTTCTTTAACTCAAGAAAATTTTACATCTTCAAGGAAGAATAGAGAATCAGGTATATACTGCATAGATTTAGATTATCAAAGTAATTTTTCTAAAGGCAATGAAAATATTTTTGATATTTTAGATAATGTAGCTAAATATGCTGATGATTATTTTGCAAGAACAGGTAAACCCTTTATTTTTGCATTGACAGATCGTGATACACTTGATGGGGTTAAACACGCAATTAGAATTATTGGTGAAAATCCTAAAAAATTTGAACATTTAAAGTTTTTACCTGCTATTAAATTAACTTATGCTCATGAAGCTCCAAATTCTCAACTTAAATATGAGAACAGTGATATGTTAATTTATGGTATTAATCCCTTTTCTATTAACATCTCCAATTTCGTAGAAGCCACCATTGCAAAAAGAAAAAGAATGGTTGTAAATTTTATAAAACAAGTTAACCATTTATATCCTGAATTTGCATACAGCGTTATAGAATTTGCAGAACAAAACAGACTAAAATATAAAAAAGATTTTACAGTATCTAATTTGTATTGGAGAGCCAGAGAATATGCAGAAACAAAAGGTGATACTGCTATTAAAAGTATAGAGCTTGTTCCCAAAGAAGTTATTAATGAAGCTGAAGACATTATTAACCAACTGGATCAGATATTTGTTGGTTCTAACCAAGGAAGTTATTCAGCTTCCGGGTCTCAAATAATTACAAATTCTGAAGTAAATAAAAGTATCAAAGGTGTATTTGAAGAATATTCTACACACCTTGATGAGTCTCAAGGCAAAGTTGTTTCTTCAGCAGAAAATTTATATGACGATATGATTAATTGCCTAGCTTTAGAAACTTATGCTCCTGTTATAGCATTATCAGCACCTTTTTATCTTACTCATTACTATGAAGGAAGAAACTGTTCAGAATTTCCTAAAGTAGTAGAATTTATTAATGATTTGCAAGAACGTTCTGGTGGTTTACTTATGGCGTTTGAATCCGTTGTTCCAAGCTATGATTTAGATTCTGCTTTAACACCTGATATTATTAAAAATTTCAATAATTATATTAGAGAACATACAGACTTATATGAAGTTGGCGGAAGCTTTGCAAAACGTTATTTTTAAACTTAGTAACAAATTAAATACTATATATTATTTACTTGTTGCCAAATTATAAGTTAATACAACGTCATTGCCTTGCTCAGATATATATAGAACATCATCTTTTATATATAAGAAATAAGGTTTTGATACTTTATTCATAAAAATACTTACATTTCCGCTTTTTGTAATTTTTAATATATTATCAGCATCAAAATTGGCAACATAAATATTATCATACTTGTCAATTGCTAAACCCACAGGACCTTCTAACAATGAATTTTTAACAAAAGGTATTTTATTTTTCTGTTTATCTACTTTAACTATAGAATTATCAGAGTAACAAGCGACAAACATATTACCTTCTGAATCTACTACCATTCCTGCTGGGGAATCAAATTTATCTATTAAAACCCTTTTTGTTGAAGTCGCCTTAGAAACTTTAGAGCGTTCTATTTTTTCTGTTTGCAGATTAAACTGTTCTACCGCATCCCTATATAATTGTCTTACAATATAGTACTTTTCATAATCATCAGGAATATATTTTAAATATTTTATAGTCAGAGAATAATTTTTTCTGTTATATGAAATTTTGGCAGCTTGAAGAATTGCAGCATAATCTCTAGGGTTTAAAGCAATTGCTTTTACATAATTATTATAAGCTTCATCATAGTCTTTTTTAGCAACATATACATTAGCTATATTATAATAAGCATCTGACATTTTTGGGTTATATTCTAATGCTTCATTAAAAGAATTAAGTGCACTGTCATAAGATTTCATTTTCACTAACTGCACACCTTTTTTATAGGCAGAAACAGCCTTTTGCATATTTTGTTCTGACACACGTGCCTCTGCAATACCGCATTGTATTAAGAAACAATATGCAATACCAATTATAAAAGCTAATATTTTTATTTTATTCTTTTTCATTACACCAACGACATAGATGGAATACTATAATTAAATTGTACAGCCTCTTCCAGTTTAAAGGCAACATTTAATAATTTTGTTTCATTTAAAGAATTAGCTTGAAGCTGCAAACCAATTGGCATTCTATCAGAATCTAGACCTATCGGTATATTCATTGCTGGAATACCTGCAAGATTTGCCGTAATTGTTGCTATATCTGTTAAATACATGCTTAACGGATCTTCAACTTTTGACCCAATATCAAAAGCCGTGTGAGGACAAGTTGGAGATATTAAAACATCTACTTTACTAAAAGCAGTATCAAAATCTTGTTTTATCAATCTTCTTAATTGTTGTGCCTTTTTATAATATGCATCATAGTATCCTGAACTTAGAGCATAAGTTCCGAGCATTATTCTTCTTTTAACTTCATCTCCAAAGCCTTCTGCTCTTGTTTTTACATACATATCATATAAATTTTCAGGATTTTTTGTTCTGTAGCCGTATTTTACGCCATCAAAACGAGCTAAATTTGAACTTGCTTCAGCTGTCGCAATTATATAATAAACTGCAATTGAATATTTAATTAACGGAAGTGAAATTTCAACAATTTCAGCGCCCATTGATTTATATTTCTCAATTGAACTTTGAATTGCTTTTGCAACATCATCTGAAAGTCCTTCTGAACATAATTCTTTAATATAACCTATTTTTACACCTTTTAAATCATTATGAATACCTTGCGTGAAATCAGGCGGAGTCATATTTAAAGAAGTTGAATCTTTTTCATCGTGCCCGGCAATTGCATTCAATAACAGTGCAGCATCTTCAACAGTTCTTGTTATTGGTCCTATTTGATCTAAAGAAGAAGCAAATGCGATTAAACCATATCTTGAAACTCTGCCATATGTGGGTTTTAAACCAACCAAACCGCAATAACTTGCAGGTAGTCTAATACTACCACCGGTATCAGAACCTAAAGCAAATGTAGCTTCTCCTGCAGCAACTGCAGCAGCACTTCCGCCAGAACTTCCTCCGGGTACTTTCTTTAAATTCCAAGGGTTTCTTACTATTTTAAAAGCAGAATTTTCATTACTTGAACCCATTGCAAATTCGTCTAAATTTGCTTTTCCTATAATAGGAATCATATTTGATTTTAATTTTTTAGTAACTGTTGCATCATATGGAGATACAAAATTTGCTAATATTTTACTTGATGCAGTTGTTGAATATCCTTTTAAATTAATATTATCTTTAAGTGCAAGAGGTATACCTGCTAAAGGAGGTAATTCTTCGCCTTTTCTTATCTTTTCATCAACATTTCTTGCTGTTTCTATTGCAAAATCTTTAGTTAATGAATTATATGCACCTATTTCTTTATCAACTGTTTCTACCTTTTTATAAATTTCGTTCACCAATTCTTCAGAACTTACTTCTTTATTTAGCAGTGCTTTTCTTTGTTCTGATGAAGATTTTGTTATTAATTCTTGAATATCCAACTTAAATACCTCTCATGTTCTATTAATAATATTATAAATTAAAGAATATATTTTAGTTAAAAAAATAAGAAAATTTTACGTTTTTTACCTTTTAATTTTCTAATGCTATTATATTTAAAGAAACGAAAGGCATATTTTAAATGGCAATTATTTCTGATGATGAAAATTACAAATTTGAAAAAATAAAAAACGAAGATACAACTTCAGAACAAACAACTTATGATATGTCTTTTGAAACAAACATAAGACCTAAATATTTTGAAGATTATGTAGGACAAAGTGCATTAAAATCAACATTAAAAATTTCAATAGAAGCAGCAAAAAAAAGAGACTTACCGCTGGATCATATACTTTTTTATGGTCCTCCTGGACTTGGAAAAACAACCCTAGCTTCTGTTATTGCTAATGAAATGAATACAAATATAAAAATAACATCAGCCCCTGCACTTGAGAGACCAAGAGATATTATAGGCATTTTAATGTCTTTAAAAGCAGGTGATATTTTGTTTATTGATGAAATCCACAGACTTAATAAGATTTCAGAAGAAATTTTATATCCTGCAATGGAAGATTTTTATCTTGACATGACAACAGGAAAATCACAAACATTAAAATCTATAAGAATTCCTATTCCCAAATTTACTCTAATAGGGGCAACAACAAAGGCGGGTTCTTTATCAAGCCCTTTAAGGGATAGGTTTGGAATAATACATCGTCTTGAATTTTATACAGAAGAAGAACTTACTAAAGTTATTCAAAGAACAGCAAAAATTCTTGATATCGAGATAGAAGAAAATGGCGCTATAGCCATTGCAAAGCGTTCAAGGGGAACTCCAAGAATAGCAAACAGGCTTGTTAAAAGAGTTAGAGATTATGCTATTGTTAAATCTGACGGATTAATTAATGACAAAACAGCAAATAAAGCTCTTGATATTCTTCAAATTGATAAATTCGGGCTTGATAATACCGACAGATGCCTGTTAAATATAATCGCAGATAAATATAACGGCGGACCTGTAGGAATTGAAACTTTAGCAACAGCACTGGGAGAAGATGTTAAAACAATTGAAGATGTATATGAACCATATCTAGTTCAAAAAGGATTTATCCAAAGAACTCCGAGAGGAAGAAAATTAACACCATATGCTTGCAAATGTTTTAATTTACATAACATCGATATCCAACAGCAGTTATTCTAATTAACCGCCGCCGCATACTTTACAAGGGACTCCACCTCTTGCTTTTGCCTTCTTTTTATCGACAACAATACAGTTTTTTGTACATTTTTTAGCCCACTGACAACTTGGATGATGATATTTTAATGTTTTTTGATTAAACACAACATCTTGTGCATTTGCACTTAAACCTATAAAACATATTGCTATAAATAATAAAAAATATTTTTTCATAAAATACTAATCCTTTTTTAATTATAACATTTTACAAAAAAATATTTTTTACTTTAACTCAAATTTAATTTAAAAATTTAATTTAGAACATCTTTTATAGCAGAATAAACAATATTAAAAGCAGTTTTAGCCGGTTTTGTATCAGATATTGCATTTAACATCATAAAATCGTGGATAGCACCAATAATTCTAACGCAAGCAACATCAACATTTGCATTATTTAATTTATCTGCAAAATCTTCACCTTCATTTCTAAGTACATCATTTTCAACTGTTATAATGAGAGTTTTAGGTAACCCATTTAAAACATCATTTGGAGCAATTAAAGGCTGTGCATAATAATTTTTAATTTGTTCTTTATCTTGAATATATGCATCCCAAAACCATTCCATGGCTTTTTTGGTAAGCCAGGGACCGTCTTTAAATTTCTTATAAGATTTTGTATCCATTTCATAACTAAGAGCAGGATATAATAATATCTGCAATAAAATATTAGGTCCTTTCTCTTCTTTTGCTCTAATAGCTGCAGCTGCTGCCATATTTGCACCTGCGCTATCACCTGCTAATATTATTTTATTTGAATCAATAATATAATCATCAGGGTTATTATACAGAAAATCGAGCGTTGCATATATCTGGTTAAAAGCAACAGGAAAAGCCGCTTGCGGGGAATGAGGATATTTTACAAAAGCAACTGCACAATTTGTATTAATTGCTAATTTTTTAATTAACTCATCATGAGTTGTTTCATCACCCATAACCCAACCGCCGCCATGGGCATATATTATTAATGGCAATTTAATATCCATAGTATTATTCGGGCGGACAAATCGTAAAGAAACATTGCCTTCTAATGGGGTTACTATCTCAGTATCACAAATTTCTGCAGGTATATTTTTATAATCTTTTTCTTGAATAGTTTTTAAAAAGTTTTTAGCCTCATCAAAAGTTAAATCGTATATAGGTTTATGGTTTTCAGAGTTTAATTTTTCAATAAATTGAGCGATTTTGCCATATAAATTATGTTTATTATTTTTCATATTTTCTCCAATAATATATTGATTAACGTAAATATATTAATAGAAGGTAATAGAAATAAAATCGCCAACAAAAGGACAAAAAATATAATATTTTAAAATTATATACTTGAATAAAACAATATATTTATGTTAATATTGGAATACTTTGGAAGGAGAAGTGGCCGAGTAGGTTTAAGGCGGCACCCTGCTAAGGTGTTGTGTGGAGTAATCTGCACCGTGGGTTCGAATCCCACCTTCTCCGTTTTTTATTGCGTTTTTTTATTTTTCTAATGGTGGATGAGAACCCTACAAAACGAAGTTTTGTTTTAGGTTCGGCGCGAGTGAGCAGAGGCTGAAATGGCGGAGGCGTTGAGCCTTCGACATGCAATGCCGTTTATCGCGAACGAGCAAGAAAGCGCGAGTGAGCAGAGGCTGAAAAACGGAAATGAAGAATTTTCGTTTTGAATGCCGTTTATCGCGAACGAGCAAGAAAATCCCACCTTCTCCGTTTTTTATTACGGTTTTTCGATTTTTCTAATAGTGGGATGAGAACCCATTCTATATATAATCTTCATTATTAATCATCAAGAACTTTAATAATGTTCAATTATTTCGATTTTAATTTCGAGCTCTTGATTTTTTTCTTTGATAGAGTAAAAATATACGTATAAAATAAAGGAACTTTCATGTATAGTCAAAACTCAAAAAACCAAGCTTGGTGGAACCTGTTCAAAGGAACAGGCGTTTTGAGTTGGCGTTAATTTGAATAACTTAAAATTTATGTTTAGCCTGTTTCTTATGAAGCAGGCTATTTTTTGTATTCAGATTAATTAAGAGGAAAAAACAATGAAAGTAGAAAATATAGGATTAGGATTAAACCTTGCAAAAAAATTTATATCATTACAAGAAGGCGGTGCAGGATTATCGCATATGCGATTTATTCAAGACAGTACAACAGGACTTTTACCCAAAGCTATTTTTGCACGTTCTAAAGCAGATTTAGTTGAAAACAGTTTTCTTGAACTTGCAGAATCTGCACTTGTATATTATGGTCCAGGGCTCATTGGCGAAGGAATTTTTCGTAAAATATACAGTAAAAACCTTCCGAATAATTTAAAAAATAAAATAGCTACACCTGCTGTTGATTTACTAAAAAACAAATCTGTTGATAATAAAAAAATTCTTCCCATAAAAGCAGCAATTGCTCTAAGTAGTTTATCTATTCCACTTGTTGAATATTCACTAAATTACATAAAAAATTTATTAACACTAAAAATGTTCAAACAAGGTGATTTTAATGACATAGCAAAACTTGATAAAAATAAAGCTGTTAATACAAAGAAAAATGCCGATGTAGAAAAAAGTGCAAAAAAGCATATTATTGCTTCATCTGCTATTTTTGCAGCCTGCCTTGGTGCAAGCGCTTTATTATATAAAAAAGGCGAAAATTCAAAAGCACTTCAAAATTTTTCAGAATTTATTCTTGCTCCCGGAAACAAACTAAAAAATCAAAAATTAAAAGACTTTGCAAACAAATACTTTAGTATTGATTATGCTAACAATAATAACAAGCTTACAATGAGTAAAGGTCAATTAACCTCTTGTGTAACAATAGGAGCTCTTGGCTATTTTGGCGCTGCAAAAGACAGAGGCAAACAAAATTTTCTTGAAGTTCTATACAGAATGCCAATAGTTGGATTTTACATTATTTGCGGTAATGAATTACTGGAAAAAGGGTTTAAGAAAATGCTTGTAAAAACAGGAAAGTGCAAAGAAACTATTGGTAAAAATTTTGAAGTACCGGCTTTAAAAGATTTAGGCGCGTTAGCCGAAAAACTTCAAAAAGAAAAAGGCGGTAATTATAATGATATTTATAAAAAACTACTTAAACAAAAGACTTTAATTTCAGGGGTACCTTTACTTTTTGGTATTGGAGTAATGGGCTTTTTTGTTGCCGCTGTTTCAAGATACTTTACACAATACAGATATGATAAAGATAAAAAGAATAATAATGAAGGAAAGCAAAACTCTAACTTTTTTATAAATAATGATACTCCTGAAATTTTTAATAGTTTTTCATAGGTATATAATTTATTTATGGATATATTTGATAAACTTTCAAAATCAAAATTTCGAGCTAAATTTAAGCTAACACCTAAAGATATTGAGTACATAAAAAATAAAGGACTTGATAAAATTTATTCACATGCCTGCGATTTTATAAGAAAAAGGGTATCTGCAGCAAATATTGAAAATGACGGAAAACAAACCCCAATGCGAGGACATCCTGTTTTTATAGCACAACACGCAACGGCAACTTGCTGCCGAGGATGTATAGAAAAATGGCATAAAATAAAAAAAGGAACAGAATTAATACCTGCTCAACAAAAATATTTAGTTTCTATAATTATGGAATGGATAAAAAGGCAAATGAAATAAAGTAAATTATGTCCAAAAAAATTAACAATGATTAGAAAGTGTGAATTTTTTGAAGACAATTTTTTACTAATTATTCATATTTTTCAATAAAATCTTCATAATTAAATTTTTTTATCAAATTTAAACCATTAATTTTATCATATTGATAAAAATCAGGTAAATTTATACCATTAAACATATTTGCCTTAACAATACTATATGATCCTATATTTTCAAAAATAATCTTATCCCCAATTTTTAATGGATTATCAAATTTATAACTCCCAAATTTATCACCGGCAAGACAACTTGAACCACATAATATATATTCATTATTGCCATTAAAAGACTCATTATGTATTTTAAGTCTATAATTATATTCAAAAACTTCAGGAATATGATTTATTGTCGTATCAAGTATAGCTATTTTTTTATTATCACCTTCAAATAAGTCAATTATATTAGCAATCAAGAAACAAGAATTTCTTATTATGCTTGAACCGGGTTCTATAAATACTTCAATATTATATTTTTGTTTTATTTCTTTTATTAAGTTATAAAAAATATCTAAATTTGGATTTCCTTCATATAAATACCCACCACCTAAGTTTATCCATTTTATTTTGTTAAATATATCTTTCATATTTTTTTCTAAAAGATAAAATGTATCATACAAAAAAGAAAAATCTGTCGAATCACAATTGGTATGAAAATGAATACCTGTAAAATTAGTAATAGACTTTTCTTTTATAAAATTAACAAAATCTTTTATAGGTATTCCAAGTTTAGAATTTAAACAACAAGGATTATATCTTGTATCTATATTGGCAGAAAATTTAGGATTTATTCTAAATCCTATTTGAGTATTTGCATTAATTAAAGATTTATATTGCTCATATTGTGATAAGGAATTAAATATTAAATGACTACTAATTTGTGAGATTTCTTCAATTTCATCTTTTCTTATCCCTGGAGTTGTAAAATGAATATATTGGTTATTTGTAAGGATTTTCTTAGCTAATTTAGCTTCAAACAAAGAACTAACAGAAAAACCATCCAATTTTTTTTGAATATATTTCAATATTTCTATAATTGTAAAAGACTTTAATGAGAAAAGAATTTTACAACCTGATTTTTCAGCAATCTCCTTATGAAAATATAATGTTTTATTTATAATATCTAAATCACATATAAAAGCCGGTGTTTCTATTTCACTTGTAATATATTTTTCGCTATTCATCTTTAAAAACCCGCATTCTTTCAAGTGAATATTTATATTCTAATAATTTTATTAATTTTATTAGAATAAAATCTATTATTTTATTTCCAGATAAAATATGCATATATTTGTCTTGTAATTTACAACCAATTCTCATTTTTGATTTTTCGGCAGTTTGCCCTAAATTTATTATATTACAATTATCTTCAATCCCTTTTTTTATAATGAAAATTAACATATTATAATATAAGTCATATTTATCTCTATATTTATAATCCATTCCGCCAAATATAAAATGAAGAGTTTTATCAATTTCTTTTAACTGAATAAAAGCAATGGGTTTATTCCCTTCAAAAAAACAATATATTTCACTATCAAATAATTTGAAAAATTTCGAACTTAATTTCTCTAACGGATAATCAGATGACTTTAGTATATTCAAATATAAATTATACATTTCATCAGTAAAGTTTTCTTTATCAATTTTCTTTATAATTAATTCTTTAGACTTAATTAATGCAATTTTTATCCTTCTTCTATAATGGCTCCTAAGCATAGATAAATAATCATCAAAACAAGTAAAGGTATTATTGAGAATACAAACAGGCAGGGTTTTCCCTGTCCTATAAGATTCTTTTGAATAAATTTTATCATCATTTAAAAAAAGAAATATTCCTTTCCTTTTCCTATAATCCTTTATAATATCGTCTAAATTACCGGCATATCCTTTTTCACAAATAGAAACAGGAAAACCTATAACTGTTATTTTTATCGGAAAATATAATTTACAGAATGTTAATATATTTAAATTAATATCATATTCAATACATTTATAATTTGTTTTTGTTACTACTCGAAATGGGAAATTACTTGATTTTTTAAGCAATTCAAAAAAATCATCATTAAATAAATTATAAAACATACTTTCAGATAATGAGTTCATATACACAAAACTCCTTATCTGTTTTATCTAAAACATGTTTCACTAACTTTTTAGATTTTAAATTTTCATCAGCAATCCATCCGCTGCAAACATTAATATTCTTATTATATCTTTCATTTAAATATTTATATGTTTCTAAAAACAATGCTAAAATCAATCCGTTATTTTCGTATTCAGGTAAAACCCCTATTTCTGTAAGCATAATTTGTTTAGGTTTTTGCTTTAACACAATATATTTTAATACTGTTCGTATATTTACACTATGTTGTACGTTAACAAGTTCATTAAAATCAGGATACCATAATAAGAAACCTATTGGTTTATCACCTTTATAAGCTATAATTAAATTTTTATTTAACAATAAAGGTTTCATTGAATAAAACAACTCTTTATCTTCTTCATAATCTCTTTGATAGTAATAAAAATGATTTTTAAATATTATATTGTTTAAATTCGTATATATTTTTACAGCAAAATCAAAATCTTTACTTAAAGCATCATAATGAACAAATCTTATATTTTGATCTATGAATCTTTCTTTAAATTTTATTACTTTATTACCTGCAGACTCTAAGGTATTCTTATAACTGTGAAATTTTCGAATAAAAAAATCTTTTTCAAAATAATCTTTGTAGTAATCATAATTATAAGCTTCAGCAAAACTTGGCGAATTATTAAATGAATTAGATAAAATACCTAAACCATAATTACAATGTCCATTTATTGCTATTAAAATTTTTCTGCATTCTAAGTCAAGCGCTCTTCTTTTACAATAATCAAGAAGATATTGTACCTCTTTTTTAGCATCTTTTTCAGAATCAAAGAAAGCTAACATTAATGTATCTTTTAAATTTTTATGATTTATTAAAATAGTTTGACATTTTAATCTTCCTTCAGAAATAACCCCTATCTTTTCCTGTATAGAATTTTTAAAAAAAGAACTTGAAGGATTACAAATCATTCTAATAATATCTGACTTATTATTTTTATAAAATTTATCATCTCTATAAAGTTTTTTAATAAAATCTACATATTCTTTAACTGTCTTTATTTTTCTTATTTGCATAATTTTTCTTAAATTATATTTGGAGTAATACCTTGATATATTTGATATCTATAAAATAAATTTATATATAAATAAAATAAGTATTTTATAGGATTTTTAAAGAAATCTTTTCTGAATAAAGTTCTTTTAAGAATATTATTGAATGAAAAAACAGTTTTATAAAGATTCCAATAAGCATCTGTTAGTTCTTTAGCAGTCATGTTCATTGGTTTATGAACAGCCTCAGCACCATTATAAGTATAAATATTTTTATTAACTAATCTTTTTTGTTTAACCATTTCATCAAAAAAATCAGTACCTGGAATTGGAGTAAGAATATAAAATCTTGGAATAACAATTTTATTTTCTACTACAAAATCTGCTGTTGATTTAATACTTTCTATTGTATCAGAATCAGCCCCGATAACCATTTCTGTAGAAACATCTATTCCGGCATCGGTAATTCTTTTTATTTGCTCAGAATATTTACTTACATCACACCAAGATTTATTCATTCTATTTAAACTTTCCTGAGTAATACTTTCAATGCCAAAAGATAAAGCAATACAACCACTTTCTGCTACTAATTTTAATATTTCAGGATTATCTGCAATCTTAATTGAACATTGTGACATCCACTTCATATCTAACTTTTTTAATTTTTCACATAATAGTTTAAGATACTCTATATTTGAATATATATTGTCATCAAGTAATAAAAACTTTTTATACCCTAATTCCTTTATTTTTTTTATATCTCTGATAACTTCATTTATATCTCGCTGCAAATATTTATTACGATACAAAGAATAAACAGAACAAAAAGAACAAGAATTAGGACACCCTCTACCTGCTTGTACAGGCAAAAAATCACCAATATTTTTATTAATTAAAATCTCATATTTAGGCATAGGATAAGATAAATTTTCTATAGGAATACTATAAAATGGTTTCAAATTACTATTTCTATAGTCTTCTATCATTTGTGAAAAACTTATTTCCCCGTCTCCAATAATAACACTATCACAATATTGTTTTATCTCTTGAGGCATCAAACTTGCCATATAACCGCCAATAACAACAGTTTTCCCCCTTTTTTTAAATTCTTTCGCAATATCTATACTTCTTAAAATAGCATGTCCCATACCTGAAATCGCAATTATATCAGCATCCGTATTAAAATTAATATCCTCAATTGTTTCAAGACAAACTTCAAAATCAATATCTTCAGGTATTAATGATGCAAATATTGCAGGAGCTAAACCAACAAAATATAATTTCTTCTTTTTTATTATTTTATTCTTATCATAATAAGGAGTAGGCTGGATAAATAATATTTTCATAATTCTCTCCTCATTTTTTGAGATATATACTTCCAAAGTATGTTTTTAAAATAAGAAAAAGTCATAAAATCAAATATCCCGGTTTTTCTTGTATATAAATATATTTTTAAAGTTAATTTATAAAATTCAAAATAAAATCTAAAGATTGTTAAACTGGTAGGTTTTAAAACCAAATGAAGAAAATCCCAAAATGTACAATTATCTGTTATTAATTTATTTTTATATTCATTGAAAATTTTAGTTCCGGGCATAGGAGTAAATATTGATAATGTAGCATATTTCACATTATTTCTCACAATCCAATTATATAAATTATCAAAATACTTTTTATCTGCATCTATAGGTATTATCATTAAAGCATAACATCTTGCATTTAATTCATTTAATATTCTTATACACTCAATATTTATATCAGAGTTTACCTGTTTATTATAATTATTTAATTCTTGATTAGAATAAGACTCTATTCCTACAAGGAAATAAATAAATCCAATTTCAACTAAAGCTTTAATTTGTTCGGGATGAGAAACAATATAATCAGCTCTTGCATAACATATATATTTTTTATTAATTTTACGATTTTTTATTTCATCAATAAAATTCCATATCCTCTCTTCATCAAATAGAAATATATCATCCGCAATTAAAACATTTTCACAATCCAAATTTTCCAATTCCGTAATCACTTTATCTAAAGTCATAACAGAATAATTTCCTGCACTTAACAATTTACAATAACAAAAATTACAATTATAAGGGCAAGACAATGACGTTTTAATTGTTGCAGTTTCTCTTAAATCAATATAACGGAACCATTCTCTATTCTGATAAAAAAATGTTCTATCAACAATAGGAAGCATGTTAATATTTACAGGAACAAACTTATTTTCAATCCAAATCCCATCTTGCTTCCAACATAAGCTATTTATTTCAGATAATTTAATACTGCTATTTACAAAACTATTTAAAAATAGTCCAAAAGCTTGCATATCTTCACTTCTAAATACAAAATCAGTATAATCGCTATAAAAATTTTTATAATTTAATTGTGCATGCACTCCTCCAATAACTGTAATAATATTAGAGTTTATATTTTTTATAATTTTTGTATATTTTAATATCAACTTTTCTTGAGTGATATATCCAGTAATAGCAACTATATTGGGCTGAAATTGAATAATAGTTTTAGTAAGACTCTTTTTATTGTTAAACCCATCATAAATTAATACCTCAAAACCTTTTTCTTTTGCAACCGTATAAAGATATTCTAATTCCAATGGTTCACTATTTATAACTTGTAAGTACTGTAGTATATTTACAGCAGAAGGTCTAACTAAAAGTATTTTCATCTTCACCTACTTTTTAGACAACATATTTTTTACATAAATACAAAATAACGTCTTAAAACCAAAAAGCATTGATATATTATTCTTTAAAGAGAAATTCTTTCTGACATATTGTATTGAATGTTTTGCTCCATTAAGTTTTAAAGCTAATTTAATTATTTCAAAATAATATTCTCTTAAAGACATCTTTGAAGGTCTAATTAAAACATCACCAAAATTCCATTTTTCATAATCTTCAACAGAATAAATAAGTCTATTTTTATATTCTTCATATAAAGGAGTAAGAGGATGCGGAACCAAAGGAGAGAATGTACATAATTCCACTTTCAACTCTCTAAGATAATTTAGCATCCTTTTGAAATCAGATTTATCCCAATCCGGATGAACAATAAATGACCCCCAACAAGCTACATTATTATCATGTAATATTTTTATAGCATTATAATTATCATCAATGCTTGTAGGTTTATTATACTCACTAAATCTTTCATTATCAAAAGCTTCTATACCAACAATAACTGCTTTGAGTCCATTACTTTGCAATCTTGTAATTAATTGCGGTTTTTCTAAGATACTATTTACACTGCCATAACATACAAACTCTTTCTTTATATTTCGTGTTTCTAACAATTCACAAAATTTTTCCAATCTGCTTCTATGAATAAGAAAATCATTATCACAAATCATTATATAAGGTTCTTTAATATTTTCTATTTGATTAACAATTTCTTCAATAGGCATTTCTTGTAATTTTCCTTCCAGATGCCAGCGAATACAGAATCTACATCTATTCCTGCAACCAAAAGCAGTTAATACAATAGCACAAGGCTGAAATCCAACATATCTATACTTCTTTCTATAACGTTCTGATATAGTTCTGTCTGGCACTATATAATCATTGCAACAGAAATCACCATCATTCTTAAAATTTAAAGCATTACTGTATATACCATCAATTCGTTCATCTAAACAGCCCTTTTCAATATTATCAATAAGTTTTTTGACATTTTGATGCGTTGTTGATCTAAAAACAAAATCCACTTCGGGAATAAAAAATGCATTAGGAAAACACATAGCGTGAATACCGCCTACAATTATTTTTATATTGGAATTAAATTGTTTAGATACTTTAGCAATTTTTGTAACATTAACAACATCACTACATTGAGAGGTTATACCAACAATATCAGGTTGAAAATCTTTTAAATATTTTTCAATTTTTCCATTCTTTTCAATCATAAAATCAGCAAGTAGAACATCATGTCCTAATTCCTTAAGAATTGTACCAACACAAATTATGCCAAGAGGCTCTCCCACCAAATAATTTCTAACGGTTGTAATATTTTTATTAACCCAAGGTCTAACTAATAATATTCTCAATATTCTATCCTTTTATTATTTTCATTATATACTGTATAACAACATGCATAGCACCAAAACCTAACTTTATTGTATTTATAAATCCATATTTTTTTATCATATATAAAGAACTTTTAGGCTTCAATGATAACAAATAATAAAGTTTTAATATTTGGAAATAATATTCTCTTACAGTCAATTTTTCTGGTTTTAAAACCAAATGTGCCATATCCCATTTTTCATGTTCTCTATATGGAATAATAAATTTTTCTTTGTATTTTTCAAATAATTTTGTACCCGGCATTGGTGTTAAAGGCTGTAAATTAACAAAAACCAAATTCAACTCAGATAAAAATTTATATAATTTTCTAAAATTATCCTTATCCCAATCCATACCTAAAATAACAGTTCCATAACATTCAATATCATATTTCTTTAATATTGAAACAGCTTTAATATTATCTGTAACTTTAGTTTTTTTGTTATAACTATCTAATTCTTCTTGAGTTGAAGATTCAATACCAACAATTACAGCCTTTAATCCATTTTCTTTTAATCGCTTTATTATATCCTCATTATTTGCAATAAAATCTGCTCTGCCATATACTAAATATTTTTTCTTTATATTGTGTTTTTCTAACTTTTCTGCAAATTCTAAAAGTCTTTCCCTATTGAATAAAAAATCATCATCTACAATATAAACTTCTCTTTGTTCTATCGTTAAAAGTTCTTTTATAACATTATCTATCTCTCTTGTTTTGTATGATGAAACTTCTTTACAAAAACAGAAATCGCAATTATAAGGACAGCCAAATGAAGTTTTTATTAAAGCACATTTTTTATGAAATAAATAATAATATTTTTTTCTGTATTTTACAGGTAAACATCTGTCAGGAAGTCTTTCTTTTATATCTTTACAATTTAAAAAATTATACATATCATAAGCATTGGAACATATCTTATCTATATTCTTATCAATAAAATCAACAGGATGGACCTCGGAATGAACCCCTCCAACTATAGTTTTAATATTTGAATTGAAAGATTTAACTATATGTGAATAATTTTTTATTACATTTATATGGCTAATATAACCTGTAAAAGCAACAACATCCGGATTGTATTTTTTTATAAAATATAAAAGTTTTTTATTTTCTAAAATCATATCAATTATAATAACTTTATGATTATTAGCACAAAGAACACTCTTTAAAGTCATTAATTCTAATGGCTCACATATCATAACGCTTTGAAGTCCAATTGTTTCCTTATGAGGTTTAGGTCTTACAAGTAATATCTTCAAAATCGCTTCCTCATAACAAAACCTGCAATTGTAGGCATAAAAAATTTTTCTTTTAACTCAAATTCCAAAATAATTTCAAAATCAGTGTCAAAAAGTTCTTTAACTTTTTCTTTTGATAAATATTCTGCCTGCTCTGCCGTTTTTTCAACAATTGTCATTATTAATTTATCATAAATATTATTTATTGAAGCTTGAATTAAAATTATATAACCATCATCCTTCAAAATTTTTTTCATATTTTTCATTACACCTATTTTATCCGAATAATAAGGAAATGAATGACAACAAGTTATAAAATCAAAAGATTTTTCTCCAAAGTCCATATTTTGAGAATTCTGCACAAAAAACTCACAAAGTAAACTTTTATTTTTCGCTAAATCTATCATTGATGAAGATTTATCTATTCCTATAAGTTTTGAGTTGGGATAAATATCAGTCAACTCCGCTAATAATTGACCTGTAGCACAACCCAAATCTAATAATGAAAAAGAATCATTTTTTATTAGTTTTGAAATCAAAGAAATTGTTTTTTTCCGCGTCGGAGCTAATGAGTATTTTTGAACCCAAAGTTTGTCATAATTTTTTGCTAACTTATTCCAGATATTCTTATACATAAACTTTTATTTCCAAAAGAAATATAACATAAATAAAGTACTTATTCTTTCAGCATATTATGAATTTTTATCGAGCATTTAATAACATTGAGATAAATTTTTAATAACACGCCCAATTATTTTAAAATCTATTTTTTCTAAATCAGCTAATTTATAAAAAGTTTCTTCATAATTTTTATTCCAATAATAAAACATTAAAGAACCATCAATAGCCTGTTTTATACCATTAATAAATAAAAAATTATCATTTCTTGTTGTATAAACATATATACCACTTAAAATATTATTAATTGACGTATCAATTATTAATATATCTTGATCTTTGATGGGTTCTTCACCACCATCCATTAAATCACCTGCCATTTGAATTATTCTTAAATCTTTTTCATTTTTTTTCCAATTATCTCGCACTAGTGTCGAATCAAGCCATATACTTAAAATATTTGTTTTTTCTATTTTCGAAATAAAATTAGGATTTTCATAATGTTTAATTTCTATTGTTGTTGAATCGGAATTATTTTCATTATTTACAAACATTTTTCCATTGCCAGTTAATAACCAATTAATGTTTACATTTACTTTTTCATATAATTTTATAAAAAATTCGGCAGAAGGTTTATTTTCTCCTCTTTCATATTTACTAAGTTGTTGTTGTAAAATACCAATTTTATTAGCAAAATCGCCTTGTTGCATATCTAAAGCTGCTCTTAATTGTTTTAATCTATTTTTCATTATTCTCCTATTATTACAAAAAAGTATTGACTTTAAAACTAATTAGTTGTATAGTACATAACATAATATTCAAAGGATAAAATGTTTATTATTAAAGGCTATCCGAAATAATTACTATATTAGAGAAATACTATTTATAATTACACTACTCCAATTTAATCATATTTGTTGAAAAACTATGTGGTTAAAATTAAATTTGCTTAATTTTTAAACTAATGTTACTAAAAAAATACAATATATGCAAGAATTTTAATAAAATTTATTTATGCAGAAAGAGAAAAAATGATAAAACATAAAGCAACTTGCACAAAAGTCAGAACACTAATAATACAAAAATATACACTTGAAAGACTAGGATTAAGAAATACATTAAAAGAATATCCGTTTATAAACATTATAGGAGAAGCGGAAAACGAGCAAGAAGCATTAAAAATAATAAACAAAATACAGCTTGATGTAATAATCATGGATTTATTTATAGAAAAACAAGAAAGAATCAATTTAATAAAAAATATAAAATCTAAATTCAAAAATATAAAAATTATAATACTTACCGAACATACAAAACCTGAAGATATAATTTTAGCGATAAATGCAGGAATAAGTGCCTATTGCATTAAGAATATCAAACCCGAAACACTAGCTTTAGTTATAAAAAACGTTGCTATGGGAGCAAATTGGATTGATCCATATATTTCATTAGGTGCATTAAATTTTATTAGTAACTCAAGTAAATTAAATACAAATTATAATAACGCTGATAAAAAATATTGCAATATAAAATTAACAGAAAGAGAACTTGAAGTATTAAAACACCTTGTCTCGGGAAAAAGTAATTCAGAAATTGCAAAAGCTCTTATTGTAAGTGTACACACTGCAAAAGCACATGTTTGCAATATATTTCAAAAAATGTGTGTAGAAGACAGAGTACAAGCAGCAGTAAAAGCTGTTAGAGAAAATATTATAAATTAGATTTAATCTATTATAGTAGTTTGTTACCAAGTCATCCTCTCTAACAAAGTACTCACCGTTTGAAAATGCCACTCGAGAAATTAGTTAGCAAATACTTAATTGAAAAGTATTTTTTCAAATCTAAAAAAATATTGTCCAACTTCTTTGCTCATTCCGCCAATACTATTGTTTTTTATGTTTGGATTTTTATGTTTGGGGTTAAAAAATTCTACAATATGAAAACCACATTTATTTACATAAAAATGAATATTCCTTTTATCAAAATATGGAGTATATGTTTCCCATACTTTTGTTTCGGGGTACATTTTTTCTATATTTAGCCATATTTTTAGCCCTATACCACGACTTTGAAAAGCAGAGTTTACATATAGTAAATCTAAACTGTTTTTTCGAGTTGTTTTATCAATAATAACAACTACCCCACCTGCTATTTTATCATCAATTAATGCATAAAAACCTTGAGAATTAGGCTTAGCAAAAGATTCTTCAATTTCTTCAACTGAAATAATTTGTTCTTTACAAGAACCACAAGAAATTTCGTAGCTTTCTTTAAATGCTTTTTGAATATCTTTTATAAAAGTTCGCTTATCTTTAATTGGTTTTAAAATTATATTATTCATAATGTCTATTGTAACATACAAAACTTGTTTTTCTAGAATAGAGACATAGTAAGCAATAGATTTATTATTTAATTTTTTATTTTTTAGAGCGAAAACCAAACATTTTTGCAACTGGATTAAATTTTCAACTGTCTAGAAAATATTTTGTAATTTCAAGTCCTAATAAAGTCAATTCTAAGACATTGAAGAATCAATATCATACAACTTCCAACTGATATAATTTATTATTAACAGGTGAATATGAGAATACAAATTCACTCCCACTTTCAGCTTATCATGAATTTTTACCCTGACAAATTGGGCTTTAAAATACAAAAAATAAAAAAGAGCTGACTATTAACATCAACTCTCAAAAAACTGGGACGGAAGGATTCGAACCTCCGAGATGCCTGGACCAAAACCAGGTGCCTTACCACTTGGCGACGTCCCATCATTTCAACTCTTATATATTATTAAGAGCAAAGTTAAAAGTCAAGTTATTTTATGTCTTTTTATTATTTTAATATATACTTTTATTTATTTTTATGGGTTAATTATATTATAAGTTTATATATAATTATAAAAGGAAATAAAAAAATGCAAGCAAGACGTGCTGCCAGAGAACTAGCCTTAATTCTTTTTTCACAAATGGATACAATCCAGAACTTAAATAAATGGGATTTTCAAGATATTGTATTAAAGTCAGTAAGAACACTTACTAATAATGCAACTGATGAATTAAAATCTTCAACAGTTGAAATTTTAAAAATGAAAGAATTTATAGAAGAATATGAATCTAATCATCCTAAAAATTTAGAAAGACCTATCGACGTTTCAAACATACCAGTTCCAATTCCAATGACATCTGACATGCAAGGTGGGTTAGATGAATTATTAAATATAGCAGAAAAGACTATGCTTGCAATTGAAATAGCAGAAATGGCGACCCTGGAAGAAAATTCTGACGTTAAAGAATATATTGTTAAAATAGCTAATGCATATAAAGAAAATAAAGCTGAAATAGATGAACAAATCAAAAAATATGCTTTCGGTTGGGATATCAATAGACTAGTAAAAATGGATAAAGATATACTAAGAATTGCAATTTGTGAACTATTATTTGTTAAAGATGCTCCATTAAAAGTTATTATTGATGAAGCAGTTGAACTCGCAAAAAAATACTCAACGGAAGATTCATCTTCTTTTGTTAACGGTATTCTAGGAAAAGTTGTTATTGAAAACAATTTAAAATAATTCGGTTTTTATATGTTTAATTTCTTCAAAAAAAGTGATACTGAAAATATAAATAATGAACAAAAAGAAGAAAATAAAAATAAATCTTTTTGGAATTTTTCATTTGAAGGTTTAAAAAAAACCATATCAAATACTACACAAAATCTTGTTGATAATGTTGTTGCATCAGTTGAAGAAGAAGAAGAATTTGATGATTTTATATTAGATGATATGGAAGATTTATTAATAAAAGCTGATTTAGGCGTAAGCATAGCTTCTTCTATTACAGACAAACTAAGAAAACAGACAAGAGTAAAACCATCTGAAATAAAACAATTTTTAAAAGAAGAGTTTTCTAATATATTAAATTCAACAGGTACATCAGAATTAAATTTTGATGAAAATAATCTCAATATATTTTTTATAACAGGAGTAAACGGAGCCGGAAAAACAACCTTAATTGCTAAACTTGCATATAAATTCAGACTTTCAGGTAAAAAGGTTTTACTTGCAGCAGCAGATACATTCAGAGCTGCAGCAGAAGAACAGCTTGACATTTGGGCACAAAGAGCAGGTGTTGATATATATAGAAAAGATGGTATTGATTCAGCTGCAGTTGTTTTTGATGCCATAAAAAAAGCACAAAATGAAAATTATGACATTCTTTTAATTGATACAGCAGGAAGGCTACACAATAAAAGAAATTTAATGGAAGAATTAAATAAAGTTAAATCTGTAATAGATAAATTAGCTCCAAACTCTTTAAAAGAAAGTATACTTGTTCTTGATGCAAATACCGGACAAAATGGACTTAGCCAAGCAAAATTATTTTCTGAAGCTGTGAATTTAACATCTGTTGCTCTTACAAAATTAGATGGAAGCGCAAAAGGTGGTATTATCATTGCGATTGCTAAAGAATTCAATCTTCCTGTTAAGTTAATTGGCATCGGAGAAAAATTAGAAGACTTAAAATTATTCAATCCCTCTGATTTTATAGATGCTTTATTTGAGAAGAAATAATTTAATCTGGTATCGCACTTTGTTATCTTCTCATCCTCGCTAACAAAGTACTCACCTTTTAAAAACTCTGCTTTCCTTCGTTTCACTACGGATACAAACTCACACAATAACAAAGTTTTTGTTTCGTTTTGTAAAAAAATTCACTCACTCTTACAGCTTATCGTGAATTTTTTCTCGGACTAATTTTATATATTTATTTTACGGTAAATGTTGCACTAACAGTAGCAACTACTTTTTTCTCTATAGATGAAGTATCGTTATAGCCATAATCGGAAACTTCAGTTGAGTCAACAGGAACTATTTGGAAAACTCCCATTTTAGCACTATTAATAGCTCCTATTTTACCATTTGTAGCTTTTACCATACTTTTAGCTCTATCTTGTGCATTTCTAGTTGCTTCACCAACCATTTTAACTTTTATATCATCCAAGTTTGAAACATAATATTGAATATTTTCGGCATTTAAATTAATATCTTGATTTACAAGTTCATCAATTTTTTTAGATAATTTAGTTAAAGTAGTTGTATCATTAACTTTAATAGTAACACTTTGGTAAACGGTATAACTTTCAAGTTCATTGGTTGAAGCACCATTTGCTGTTCTTTTATAATTTTCATAACTTCCTATAGAAGAAAAATTAACATTTTTTTCATCTATTCCGTTTGAAAGAAGGAAATCTTTTATTTTAGCAGCATCAGAATTTAACTTTGCATAACCTTCTTTTAAGGTTAATGACTTAGTTCTAAAATTTATAATCCAAGAAGAAGAATCAGATGTAACATTCTGACTTGCGCTTCCTGTTACTCTTATTGTTTGATTTTGAAGTTTTTGAAATTCAACAATAGCGTTAGATAAAATATAAGTCGAGAAAACACACCCTAAAGCAATAATTATACCAAGAACAATAACCTGATAATCTTTAATCTGCATAAAAAACTCCTTATTAATAAATTAAACTCCCCCTCAAGGATTCGAACCTCGATAGCAACATCCAGAGTGTTGCGTCCTACCATTAGACGAAAGGGGACTATTAAACTAAATATATTTTACTACAAAAAATTTGTTTTTAATATCTATTTTATCTTTTTAAGTGAAGATATAAAATTATTATGTTCAACATCACCATCAACTTTAGTTAAAAATACCTGACAATCTTTTTCATCTGCATCTATATCGGGTAATTGTGAAAGTTCTGCCGCATAATAATTTGAATCATTTCTGCTGTTTAAAGGAATTCTATTAGCTAAACTGTTTAATGAGAAATTCCTTAAAAATCCGGCAAAACCTTTATTTTTATTTGAAAATTTTGTATATATTCTTAATATTGCATCACTATTTTCTAAGTTATATCGGCCAATAATAAAAGCACTTAATTGAGGAGAATAAGATTTTATTTTCATCATCTCTATTACATTATTTTTTAATATTAAATCACCTGTTATTTTATCAAAATTACCTTCCGGAATATTAATCAAATCAGAAAATACAGAAGGGCTAATCATTGCAAGAGGATTTCTAAATAATGCAGCAAATTTTAAAACATATTCAACCAAACCAACTTTTTGTATAGTACCATTTTTTACTACAAATTTTATAACTCCATTTAATTTGAGAGTTTCATCTGTATTTAAATTAATATAACCGCTTGCTTTTCCTGATATTTCTCTTTTTAAATTTAAAATAGCAGTTGACATTATATCAGAATTTACATCTTTTATTCCAAGCTTTATACTATATTTCTGGTTTTTTAAATCGCAATTTACATCGGCAGAAGAATGACCCTCTGCAATATCAAATCTGTTAGAATGCATTTGAAATATAGAATTTTTATCTAAAGACATATTAGCTTTAATATTAGAGAAATTTATTTCCTTATATTTTCCGCTTAAGACTTTTACAATACATTCTTGAATAATTAAATTTTTAACATCAAAAGCTAAAGCATCATCTGCATCATCACTGTCATCAATTTCTTCTTTTGTATAGTCTGCCTGTTGAACAGGAGCATTCATTGCTCTCATAATTCTTTCAACATCAACATTATCGAGAGTTAAAGTTATATTTCGTACCAAAATAGGAAATATTATAGCATTGCCAATTTTACCTTTAAAGTCATATTGGCAGCGTCTAAACTTGCCTTGAGCAAATATATTTAATGATTTATCTGCAGTTACAACCTTTCCTTTTTTTAAGAAAAGCCTTTGAGAAGGAATAGCAACACCTTCTGCTTCAAGATTAGCTTTAATAATAGGGAATTTACCGAGGTCAACATACTGCATATTGCCGCTAAATTTCCCTTTTCTAAACATTTTTTTGCCTACAATAACATTTAAAAATTCACTAGGAAGAGGATTTGGTATATCAAAACCAAAATCAGAAACTTTCCCGCTAACAATATTAACATTACCATTTAATGTTAATATCGGTTTTATACCTTTACTCGCTTTAGTAATTTCTTTTGCAATATAATAATTTATTGTTTCAATATTTAAGTTATCGCCAATTAAATGCATATCGGCTTTAAAAGCTCTATCATAACCTACAGGGCTGAAAGAATTACCTTCAAGAAGGATATCATCACCTTTAGCAACTTTCCCCATTAAAGTAATATCAAACTTATTATTTTTTGATTTTATTATAATTTTTGACCTGCTGTCACCAACAAGAGAAATAGAGACTCCTGCAACTTTTGAAAGATAATCTTGTGCAAATTCATTTGTTATAGCTGCACTCATATCAATAGTAGTATCTGCCGTTTTTAAATAATCTTTTACGCTGCCGTTAAAACTAAATTCGTTATTTTTACTACTTCCATAAAACCCTTTAAAATTTTTTAGTATTAAATCATTACCTTCTAATGCAACAACGCCTGAATTAACAAGAAACGGCATATTATTTAATGGTATTATTTGGGCAGAAATTCTGTTAAATATAATATCTCCGGTCAACCCTTTATTAGTCATTTTGAATTTAAAATCAAAATCACCTCTTAATTTTTTTATCATTGCTAACTGTTCATCAATATTATTTTCAATAATATTAGTTTGTAAAAGTTTAATAATATCTGGAATAAAGAATCTTTTAGCATAAACAATAACTTCAAAGTTTTTCTTTCTGTCTGCCCAAGCATTAAAAAACATTTTTGAATAATTTATTATAAGGGGACAATCATTAACAAAAATCTGCTTATCTTTAATAACAACCTTATTATCATCTTTTATAGCTATTTTTACTGTTTTACCATCTTTTACAATATCTGCATTAAAATTGAAATGGACATATCTTTCTATTTTTTGAGTATTATCTATTTTTAAATCTGAAGCATTTAATTTAATAAATGTATCTTTTACCGGTGTATACAAAATAGTAGAATTATTTAAATAAAGAATAGAATCAAATAAATCAATATCAAATGAAGATTCTGTTTCTTTTTTCTCTTCTGATACAGGAAGTAATTTCATTATTTTATCAGCATCAACAAAAAGGTTATCAGCCCCGAATCTATCAACTATTAAGGATTTTTTTAATATATTTCTTATATCAATCTGAGAATCTAAGTCTTTAACATATAATATTCTGTCAACAGCTTTATTTAAGGATAAAGAAACAACTTTAAATTCAATTTTAGGGAAATTTTTTGTAACTAATATAGGTTTTTCTATATCAACATATAAATTTGTATAATTATTTACTAAATTTTCCGAGAAAGAAATTACTTTTTCATTAGAAACAGCCCAAGGTAATACCTTGAAATAAATAAATATACAAGCACAAGCGAGTACAATAAATACCAAAATAAACCCAAATAAAATTTTAGAAATTAACTTCAACATAACATCACTATGATATAATAAAAATCATGAAAAAGTTATTATTTTTAATTTGCACTACATTTTTTTTAATACAAAATTCTTCACTAGGTCAAATCAATATTTATAGTGAAGACAATAAATTCGGTATAAAAAATGAACAACAAGAAGTTGTAGTTAAACCTATATACAATAAAATTATAAGATTATCTGATGAATCTTTTATTGTACAAAAGAAAAATAAATTTGGAATTATAAATAAAGACGGCGAGATTCTTGTTCCTATAAAGTACCGTCACGTTGAAAGAGTATTAGGCAAATATGCAAAACTGGGGAATTACGGCGACTTTGGATTATATGATGAAACAGGATTTGCAGTTATTCCTCCGATATATGATTCTATAGATTTATTATTTGGCGGAATGCTCCTTACATATAAAGATTATAAATACGGGGTCAGCGATTTTAGCGGAAAAGTTATTTTAGAAAATATATTTGATGATATATATATGCCAAAACCCAATATTATGAGAATAGAATATAACGGACAATGGTATGAAATAGAGCAAGTTTCATCAGATACTTTAAAACTTCCCGATGATGTAAAAACAGTAAAAACAAGTTCTGACTTTAAGGTTACTAATATAGTAGTAAATACAGGTGTTGTATCAGGATATTCTGTATTAACATTTACTGACTATATAATAAAAATGATATCATCTATATCTCCTGCCCATGAAGATACTATTGATGAATTAATGCTATCACAAGGTGCAGAAACAGTATCAATATTAATAAAGTTAACCTGGTTGCCAAGATACCCTTTCAGCTATGCCAGAAACTATTACAAATATATAAGGAATCCAAATAACGGACCTTTAAGCTCAATAAGGAAAAAATTATTAAAGAAAATGAATAAAACGACCCCATAAAGAGGTCGTTATTATATTTCCAGTATTATCTCTCGCAGTTACTCAACAGTTTCTTCTGCATTTTCACTATCTTCAAAAGAGGCAATATCTTCTTCATCCATAGCATATTCTTCTTGTTCACGGATTTCTTCAGCTATTTCATCAACTTCGTCATCAATTTGTTCTTCATCTTGTTCTTCAAAATGAGATTGATGATGAGGATAATCCATTTTTTCAGCTTGTGATTGACTCTTTATATCTATTTTCCAGCCTGTTAATTTATGAGCCAGTCTGACATTTTGACCATCACGTCCAATAGCTAAACTTAATTGATCATCAGGAACAATAACAAAAGCTTCTTTTGAATATTCATCATCAGCTAAAATATCAACAGAAACAATTCTTGCAGGTGATAAAGCATTAACAATATATTCAACAGGATTATCAGAATATCTTACAATATCAATTTTTTCATTTTTTAATTCACCAATAATAGTTTGTATTCTGCTTCCTCTAGGTCCAATACAAGCACCAACCGAATCTACATCAGGATCATTACTTGCAACAGCAATTTTTGTTCTGTAACCTGCTTCTCTTGAAATTGATTTAATTTCAACAATACCATCTTCTATTTCCGGAACTTCAAGTTCAAATAATTCTCTAACAATTTCAGAATGAGCATGAGAAACAATTACTTGAGGAAGTCTTGAAGTTTCTTTAACATTAAGAACAAAAACTCTGATTCTTGTTCCTGGCTTATAATATTCACCGGGGATTTGTTCTTTTTGAGGCATAATAGCATCTGTTTTACCGATATTAACAATAACATTTCTGTTTTCAACTCTTTGAATAATGCCGGTAGTTAAAGAGCCTTTCTTTTCCATAAATTCATCAAGAACTAATTTTCTTTCAGCTTCACGGATTCTTTGAGTAATAACCTGTTTAGCACTTTGAGCTGCAATGCGTCCAAAATTTTCAGGAGTAACTTCTATTTTAACTTCATCTTCAAGTTCAACTTCATCATCTATTTCTTTAGCATCTTCTAAAGATATTTCAAGATTAGGATCTTCAACTTTTTCCACAACAACTTTTGTTCTGAAAACGCCTATTTCTCCTGATTGTTCATCCAAAATAGCTTCTACATTAGGAACATCTTTTTGTTTTAAATGTTTTTTATATGCAGTAACCATAGCATCACATAAAGATGCAATAATAACATCTTTGGAAATCCCTTTTTCTCTTTCCAATTCTTCACAAGCTTCAAATAATGCTGTTCCTATTTTTATCATAGTACCTTCTCCTATATTTCACTCGAATATAATCTTGCAGATATAATATTATCTTTTTTTATTAATATATTTTTTTTATCTTTATAAGTAAAAACAGTTAACCCTTCATTTTCTTCAAAATCCTCAATTTTTGCAACAAATTGTTTTTCTCCTGATTCATCAACAGGTTGTTTAAGTTTTAAATTTATATCTTTACCTTTGAAAATGAGGTATTCTTTATCCGATTTAATTTTTCTTTCAATTCCCGGAGAACTAACCTCCAAGTAATACTTAAAAGGAATTAATTCTTCTAAAAAATCAGAAAGACTTCTTGAGACATTTTCACAATCATCAATGTTAACTTCCCGTTCATTGGAATAAATAAAAATTCTAAGAAACCATCTATGATTTTCTTTAACAAGCTCCACTTCAACAGGAATAAGACCAAAACGCATAAGAGTATTATCAATTAACGGTTCTATTTTTTCCATTAATTCACGTTTATTAACGTACTCAAATTGAGAATTATTATTTAATTGAGATTTATTAAACTTATCTCTTGTCAACCTAACACTCCTTTCCGTTACTAAACAACAAACACTTGTTAAATAAAAAAGAAACGGAAAGCCGTTTCTCTAATCAACATATTATTATGATAACATAAGATATTTTATTTTAAAACAATCTTATAATTTGTTTAATTAAAATTAACAAAGTACTATACTAGATTAATTTAATACTTTTAGATTTTATTTTTGTCAAAATTTGATTATAATAAATAGAAATAGGATAAATATTATGAAATCAGTTAAAGAAGTAGCAACAGAATCGAAAATATTAGAGAAGTTAAAGAGTTATCCAAAATGCAAAGAAATGGTTAAATACTTATTTGCAGATGTAGAGCTGCAAGAAATGCAAGATTATGCAAATAATGTTTCGATAAAAAGGCTTGGTTATAATGACCATGGGCCTGTACATATGAGACAAGTTGCTATAAATACAATAAAAATGCTTACTTTATTACATGAAGCAGGAATAAAAACATCTATTGAGACAGAAGAAATTGGAGATTTTGAAGACAGCTTATGTGCAATTGTAATGGCATCATTAATGCACGATTTAGGTATGATGATAGGTAGGCAAGGCCACGAAGAAATGTCTGTTATACTTGCAATTCCTTTAATAGATAAAACATTAAATAAAGTATTTCCAGAAGATATACATAAAAGAGTAGTAATAAAATCATTAGCTATAGAAGCTATAATAGGACATATGACATCAAGAAAAATCCACTCTTTAGAGGCCGGAATTTTACTTATAGCAGATGGCTGTGATATGACAAAAGGAAGAGCAAGAATACCTTTAGCTATTCACAATACACCAAAAGTAGGCGATATTCATAAATATAGCGCAAACGCTATTACAAGAGTTGTTATTCACCACGGCGAGAAAAAACCGATTCAAATTGACATAGAAATGTCATCTGAAGTAGGATTTTTCCAAATAGAAGAAGTACTTTTAACAAAAGTTGATGCAAGTACTGCTAAACAATATATTGAAATATATGCAGGAGTAACAGGTGAAGAGAAAAAATGTTACCTGTAAATTTTAATTCGTTTTAACTATATTAAAATCAATTAGTTCTTCCATTCTTTCACACAACTCAGAAAATCTTTCTTTATTATGAATATAATTATATCCTAAAACAACTTCAAGAGATGTTGCGGCAGAATGCAGAGCTCTATTTATTTTTCTTGCTGCAGATGTTGGAATATTTCTTGCTCTTCTTGCGAGTTCAATTTCTTGTTCTGTTAAATAAGGCGTGATTTTTTCCAATAACTCCATTTGAAAACCTGCATTTACAAAATAAACTGTATATTTATGAAGACGTTTTAGATTAGAAGTCATAGTTATCGTTCTTTCTCTAATGAAAACTTCATAAACAGCATCTCCTATATGAGCGTAATTTTTTATATTTAATTCCTGCAAAATTATAATTCCTACATGTATATTTATAGACAATAATATAGTAATATTTATATTATGAAAATACTTTTTGTTACAGATTTATATCCTCTTAATAATGAGAAAATAGCCAAGGCATTATATTATTTTGTTGAAGAATGGCAGAAGCAAGGAAATACTGTAGAAGTTATAAGATGTAATTTCACATTGAACACAAAATTAAGAGGAAGAAAAATAATAAAAGAAAAAATTTATAATGAAAACGGAATAAAAATATATAATTTAAATTTCCATACCCCATTTTTATTCAATGTATATGATAAACTGCCAAAAGATTTTTCATTAAAGAATTACGATGTAATAATATCACATATGCCATGCGGAGCAATAATGGCAAATAAACTATTAAAAAGAGAGCAAATAAAATATGTTTGTGCTGTACACTATTCTGATATTTGTGTTCTAACAAAAAAATATTATTCTATATACTTTAAAAAAGAACTTGAAAAAGCATATTTAAATGCAGATTTAATATCGGCAAGAAGTCCTGTTTTGAAAACAAAATTAGCTGAATTAATACCTACCGTAAAAGAGAAAATATTTATTGCATACTCAGGTATTGATGATGAGCTTATAGATAATATAGAAGAATATAACGCAAAGTGCCTAGATTTTATCTATAATAAAGAACTTAATATAACTGTTATAGCCTCATTAATAAAACGGAAAAATGTAGATATCATAATAAAAGGGTTAGCCCAATTAAAAAATAGAAATTTCTTTTTAAGGATTATAGGCGATGGACCTGAAAAAAGTAATCTACAAAATTTGACAAAAAAATTAAACCTCGACAAAAATATAAAATTTATAGGTGAAATAACAAGAAAAGAAGTTTTTAAATATTTAAAATCTTCAACAATTTTTGCCTTGTTGAGCGAAAATGAAACCTTCGGTTTAAGCTATTTAGAAGCAATGGCAACTAAAAATATTGTTATAGCATTAAAAAATGACGGTATAGACGGCATATTGAAAGATGGAGAAAATTCATTTTTAATATCTAATAATGCTGAAGAATTTAAAGAATGCTTGGAAAAAATTATAGAACTGCAAAAGCCTGAACTTGACAGATTATATAAAAATATAAAATCCACCATAAAGGGTTTGAAACAAAGCGATGCAGCCAAGAGTTATCTGGAAAATATTACAACAAAATATAATTAAAATAGTAAATAAACATGTTTGTTTTATAATAAACTAAGCTAAAAAAATAATAAGAATAAGGAATAATGAAAAAAGAAACATTAGCTGTAATAAAGAATATGCTCAGTAAGAAATCAACTGATGCATTCATAGCAGAGAGTAAAACAACAGAATTAAAAAAGACATTAAATATATTTGATTTACTAATACTCGGAATAAGTGCAGTTGTAGGCACAGGGATTTTTACAATAATCGGAAGTGCAATAGTAGGAAGCCAAGGAAGCGCAGGAGCAGGAACTGCAGTAATTATATCAATGTTTATTGCAGCATTAGCAAGTTTATTTTCAGCCTTAGCATATTCAGAGATAGCAGCAATGATACCTGTTGCAGGAAGTGCATATACATTTACCTACGCAACAATGGGCGAATTTATGGCGTGGATGGTAGGCTGGGTACTAATGCTTGAATATGCTATCGGAAATATTACAGTAGCAACAGCCTGGACTGGATATCTTTGTCAATTATTAAAAGGATTTAAACATATATTACCTGATTATATAATTAATTTCCCATTATGGTTAAGAAATGATTTCCGTTCTATTTATATGATGTGCGAAAAATACGGATGGGATACACATGATAAAATGCCATATATTCATTTTCCGTTTGGTCTTGAAATGCCTGTTGCAATAAATGTTCCAGCAATATTAATAGTATTAATTCTTACCATTCTATTAATAAAAGGGGTTAAAGAATCAACAAGAGTTGCAGGTATAATGGTGTTTGTAAACCTGTCAATAATAATTTCCTTTGTAGTTGTTGGAGCAAAATATGTAGCACCGGAAAATTGGACACCATTTGCACCAAATGGATTAGAAGGGATTTTAGCAGGTACATTTATAATTTTCTTTGCATATATTGGATTTGATGCAATATCAACAGCAGCAGAAGAAACAAAAAATCCACAAAAAGATTTACCTATAGCTATTATAGGTACATTAATTCTATGCACAATTTTATATGTATCTGTAGCATTAGTATTAACAGGCATTATCCCATTAAACAGTATAGATACACAAGCTCCTTTAGCCCATGCTATGAGAGCAATAGGGAAAAACTGGTATGCAGGATGTATTTCTGTAGGCGCATTATGTGCATTAACATCTGTTTTACTTGTATATCAGCTTGGCACAACAAGAATATTTTATGCAATTGCAAGAGATAATTTCTTACCTAAAAATATAATGACAATCCATAAAAAATTCAGAACACCACATATTATAACCTGGATTTCAGGTTTAATAGTAATAATCGGTTCATTATTTATGGACTTAAATATTTCAGCTGAATTATGCAATTATGGAACATTTGCATCATTTGTAATTATATGTATAGAAGTTTTAATTTTAAGGAAAACAGAGCCAAATAGACATAGACCTTTTAAAGTACCGTTTTGTCCTTTATTCCCGATACTGGGGATTATAATGTGCAGCTGTTTTATGATATATAAAAGTATCTCAGGTGGAGATTCCTCATTATACTTTTTACTATGGGTAATTATGGGTCTAGCTATATACATTTTTTATGGCTATAAAAATAAAAGATTAAAAGGATAAAATAGAAAATATTTTAGATTTTTTATGTTTGCTTTACAATATACAAGAACAAAGGATATTAAAATGAAACATTCAAAATATTCGGCGGTTATTGTTGGAAGCGGTATTGCAGGGTTATATGCAGCAATAAAGCTTGAAAAAGAAGCAAATCTTCCAAAGGGTTTATTAATCATAACAAAGTCTCAATTAATTGAATCTAATTCAAAATATGCCCAAGGCGGAATGGTTTGTGTAATGCCGGAAAACAAATTAGACTCTTGCACTCTACATATAGAAGATACAATCAAAGCCGGAGCCGGATTAACCGATAAAAAAGTTGCAGAATTTATATCAGAAAAAAGTGCAGAAGTAGTAAAAGAACTGCAAAATTTTGGTGTGGATTTTGACAGAGATGAAAACAACAAATTAAAATTCACAAAAGAAGCGGCTCATAGTGTGAACAGAATACTACATGCCGGAGGAGATGCAACTGGTTTTTGTATTGAGAATGCATTAGTAAAATATATATTAAGCAGAAAAGACATAACAATATATGAACAAACTTTAGCCGTTGATATATTAAAAGATTCAAAAAATATATCGAGAGGTTTAATTGCATATAATTATAATGATAATGAGTATGAAATAGTAGAAGCACCAGCCGTTATAATAGCGACGGGAGGAATAGGTCAATTATATAAATACACAACAAATCCGGATATTACAACGGGAGACGGAATTGCCTTAGCATATAGAGCAGGAGCTATAGTGAAAGATATGGAGTTTGTACAATTCCACCCTACAGCATTTGCTCTGTCAGAAAAAGGAACAATGTTCTTAATTTCAGAAGCGGTAAGAGGAGAAGGTGCAAAACTTGTAAATAAAGAAGGTCAAACCTTCATGGAAAAATATGATAAAAGGCTTGAACTTGCACCTAGAGATATTGTTACAAGAGCTATCTATAATGAAATGAGACAAACAAAAACTCAAAATGTATATTTAGATGCAACTCATATTTCAGAAGAAAAATTTGAAAAGAGATTTCCGACAATCTATGCAACCTGCAGAGAATACAACATAAATCCTGCAAAAGATTATATTCCGGTATCACCTTCAGCACATTACTTTATGGGCGGAGTAAAAACAAAAGTAGATGGAACAACATCAATAGAAGGGTTATATGCGATAGGAGAAGCAGCTTGTACCGGTTTACACGGAGCAAACAGACTTGCTTCTAACTCAATACTTGAGTGTGCCGTTACGGCATATGAACTTGTGAACCATTTAAAAACAATAGATTTATCTAAAAATGAATTCAATGATAAAGAAATAATAAGACTTATAGATACATATAAAAATGATAATTTTTTCAATCAAAAAATTAATATAGATAATATGTTTAAAGAATTAAAAGAATTAATGTGGGTAAATGTAGGTATAATAAGAAATAAAGAAAAACTTGAAACAGCAAAAGAACTACTTGAAAAATTATCTCAGGAATTTTCATCATCATATAAATGCAATACAAGAAATGAATATGAGATGAGAAATATGTTAACAGTTGCAAAGTTAATTGTACATTTTGCACTAAACAGAAAAGAATCACGAGGAGCACACTATAGAGAAGATTTCCCTGAGAAAGAAATGATAGCGAAATCACAACAATATTCACTCTAAAAGGAGAAAAGAAAATGCCGATTGTATTATTACAAGATTTTATAGTAGAAGAACATGTAAAAAAAGCACTTGAGGAAGATATAGGTTTTGGAGACATAACAACAGATTGTCTTATTTCTGAAGATAAACAAATAAAGGCAAAACTTAACACAAGACAAAACGGCATATTGTGCGGTATGAATATTGTAGAGATAGTGTTTAAAACATTATCAAAAGATATAAAGATTACAAAGTTTTATAAAGACGGCGACAGTATAAAAGCAGGAGATACAATAGCAGTAATAGAAGGAAGTGCAAGAGCAATACTAAAAGGAGAAAGAACAGCTTTAAATTACATACAAAGATTAAGCGGTATTGCAACAGAAACAAGAAAATATCAAACTGCAATAGGAGATAATAAAGCAAGAATTACAGATACAAGAAAAACAACTCCCGGATTCAGAATATTTGAAAAATATGCAGTTTTTATAGGAGGAGCAAGACTTCATAGGTTTAATTTATCAGATTGTGTAATGATAAAAGATAATCATATTCAATTTGCAGGTTCAATTACAAACGCTGTAAATATAATTAGAGAAAACCTATCTCATACACATAAAATTGAAGTTGAATGTGACACAATAGAACAGGTAAAAGAAGCAATTAATGTAAAAGCTGACATAATAATGCTTGATAATATGAGTTGTGAAGAGATGAAAAAAAGTGTGGAGCTTATTGGTAATAAAGCATTAATTGAAGCAAGCGGAAATGTAACTATTGAAACAATAGAAGATATTGCAAAAACAGGAGTAGATGTTATTTCATCAAGTGCAATAGTAGCAAAAGCAAAAACACTTGATATAGCTCTTGATATGTAATATAAAATTTGCACTTATATTGTTTTTGTAGGAAAATATACATAAAGGGGTTTAATAATTGAATATAACTGTGTTTATAAAACAAATTCCTGATACAAATGATGTAAAGTGGACAGAGAATAATAACATAGACAGGATACAAACAGACAGCATAATGAATCCTGTTGATAAAACAGCTATTGAAGCAGCACTAAGAATAAAAGAAGCTAATAATTCAAAAATAACTATAGTAACTATGGGGCCTAAAAAAGCAGAAGCTGTTTTAAAAGAAGCAATTGCAATGGGGGCTGATGAGGCAATTTTATTATGTGATTCTAAATTTGCAGGTTCTGATACTCTTGCAACATCAAAAATTTTAGCAGCATCAATTAAAGAAATTTTACCCGATACAGATATTTTAATATTCGGAAAATCCGCTGCTGATGGAGAAACAGGGCAAACAGGACCTTGTGTCGCTGCAAGATTAAATATTCCTTTTATATCTGATATCACAGATATTATAGAGATTACCGACAAAGATATAACAGTAAACAGTGAAACAGAAAATGAAAAAAATATAATAAAATGCCAATATCCCTTAGTATTATGCATAAACAATTACATATATAAACCCCGATTACCGAGAATAGCAGGATATATAAAAGCAAAAGATTATATATATAAAACATTCACGATAGAAGACTTAAAACTAACATCTGGAGAAACAGGAATAAAAGGCTCACCAACTTATGTATCTCAAATATTTAAGTGTGAAGATACAAGAAACGGGAAAATTTTTGATTATAAAACAACAGATTTTACACAAATATATGAAGAAATACAGAAAGTAATATAGATGGAACCAAACGGCATACTAATATATGCACAAAAAAATCAAGAAGGCAGAATAGAACCTGTCGTATTTGAATTACTTTCAAAAGCACGTTCATTAAAAGAAAAGTTATGGAATCAAAGAATAATGGTTTGCCTTATAGGTGAAAGAAAAAATTATGATTCAATTGTTAATGAACTTGGAAAATATGGAGCAGATGAAGTTGTAATTGTATCAGATGACCGTTTAAAAGATTATAATAAAATTTATCATTCAGAAATATTTACACAAATAGCAAAAAAATACCCACCAAGAATAATATTAATAGGAGCAACTCCCCAAGGAAAAGAAATAGCGGCGTATACTTCAACAAAACTTGAAACAGGATTAACTGCTGATTGTACAAATCTTGATATAGGCGAAAATTATCTTTTGTTATCAACAAGGCCGACATTCGGCGGTCAAATGACAGCAGACATATTATGCAAAACATTTCCACAAATGGCAACTGTTCAACAAAATATTTTTCAAGCTATAAAAAAAGAAAACACAGCAAGAGCTATTTTTAATTGGATAGATATAGATAAAATTGAAAATAAAATAGAAATAATAAAAACAATACAAAAAGAAAAACATAATAAAGATATAAGAGAAGCTGAGATAATAATTGCCGGCGGACAAGGGGCATGCCAAGAAAATGGATTTGCGCTTATTTACGAATTAGCAAAAAAGTTAAATGGAGCTGTTGCAGGTTCAAGAGAAGCTTATGAAAAAGGATATATAACGAAATCGCAACAAGTAGGACAAAGCGGAAAAGTTGTTGCACCAAAGGTTTACATAGCTATTGGAATATCAGGTGCAGATCAGCACTTAACAGGAATAAAAAACAGCGGTAAAATTATAGCTATAAATAAAGATAAAAATGCTCCTATTTTTAAATATGCAGATATTGGAATAATAGGTGATTTATTTGAAATATTACCAAGGCTTATTAACGAGATTGATATAGATAAAGAGGAAAAAAATGAGTAATGATGTAGGAGAAGCAAAACTAAAACCATTTTCAACCATACAATTACTAAATTTTTGTCTGGGTTTTTTTGGATTGCAATTTGCTTGGCAAATGAGAATAATACTATCAGGTCCTGTAACAGAGGGACTTGGAGCTTCACCTTTAATTTTCGGATTAATATGGCTAGCAGGACCTGTAACAGGAATGCTTGTACAACCAATCATTGGGGAATTAAGTGATAGAACTCATACTATATTTGGGAGAAGAAGGCCATATTTATTTGCAGGTGCTATATTTGCCAGTTTGGCTTTATGGGCATTTCCTAATTCTGCCACAATAGCAGAAAATATTGCAAATTTTTTAAAAATTCCAGTTCCTGTTTTCGGTGGACTAATAATTGCTGCTATTATGATATGGATTATTGATGCTTGTGTTAATGCAGCACAAGGCCCTTATAGAGCACTAGTTCCGGATTTAGTACCACCCCGGCAACATTCTTTAGCTAATGCATATTTAAGTTTTGCTATAGGACTAGGATCTGTTGTAGCGGCAGGTACTGCGCCTTTTTTAAAATATGTTTGCAACTATCAAATGAGCATTAATGCTCAATTTATAATGGCCGCATTAGCTTTTTCTTTAGCTATGCTTTGGACTTGTATAACAATTAAAGAACATAAATCTGTAAAGACTAATGATTCTGTAAAAAAAGATGACGACCCAAATAAAAAATTATCATTTATGAAAAAACTTGTTTTATTTTTCCAGTCATCACCAGAGGTAGGTAAAATATGCACTCTTCAATTATTTACTTGGATAGGAATAATGAGTTTGAATATATTCTTTACTCAATATGCAATACATACAGTATATGACATTCCTGATTTAACTACAGTAACAGAAGAAGTTAGAAATTCTTATACAGCCCTAATAAGCAATGCTACAAATTTTTCATCTATTTGTTTTGCAATACAAAATTTAATATGTTTTCTAGTTTCAATACCAATAGGATTACTTTCTACTAAATTTGGGAATAAGAAAGTTCATTTTATAGCACTTACAACATTATCATTAACTTTTGTTGGTATGGGGTTATACACAAAACCTGGGTTTGTATTAATATGTATGGCAATAGCAGGTATTGGCTGGGCAAGTATATTAGCACTTCCCTTTGCAATGCTTTCTGAATTTATAAAAAAAGGGTCTGAAGGTTCTGTTATGGGGATTTTCAATATATTTATAGCTGGCCCTCAAGTTCTTGTTTGTACATTATTAGCTTGGTTCATCAATCAATGTTCTTATACCATTCCTAATGGAATAAATTATCATTGGGAATATGCATTTTTTATTGGAGCTATAACTCTAATTATTGCAGCAGTAATAACAAACTTAATTAAAGAAAAAACTAACTGACTTTTAAACATAATGAAAAGAGGTTAAAATGAAGTTCGAAACATTAGCAACACAAGGTTTTATTGACTTAAAGAAACAAAATCATGCAGTATCAACTCCAATATATGCAAATACGGCATATAGTTTTGACAGTATAGAACATGCTCTTAACTTATTTGATTTAAAAGTTGAAGGAGATATTTATTCAAGATTATCAAATCCTTCAAATGATATGATAGAAAAGAGAATAGCAGCTTTAGAAGGCGGAGTTGGGGCCCTCGCTACATCATCTGGACAATCTGCCGTATTAATTACCATTTTAAATATAGCTCAATGTGGAGATGAAATAATAACATCATCTAAAATATATGGCGGAACCTATAACCTCTTTTCAAAAACTTTTAAACAAATGGGTATAAAATTTATATTTATAGATTCTGACAATTTAGAGGATTATGAAAATGCAATTACAGATAAAACTAAATGTATATATACAGAAACTCTTGGAAACCCGAGTATAAAAGTTGCAGATATAGAAGGATTAGCAAATATTGCACATAAACACGGAATACCGTTAGTTGTTGATAACACGGTTCCAACACCATACTTATGCAGACCAATTGAATTTGGAGCTGATATTATAGTACATTCAACAACAAAATATATTTCAGGCCACGGAAATGCTATGGGTGGAATTATAGTAGACTCCGGGAAATTTGACTGGAGTCAAAATGATAAATTTCCAATGTATACTGAGCCGGATGAAAGTTATCACGGTATAATATATACAAAAGAATTTGGGAATATGGCGTTTATAGTAAAATCAAGAGCTCATCTTGTAAGGGATTTAGGCTGTATACAAAGCCCATTTAATGCATATTTAACTCAATTAGGTCTTGAATCTTTACATGTAAGAATGGAACGCCACTGCGAAAATGCTATGAAAGTTGCAAAACATCTTGAAAAACACCCACATATCAATTTTGTTAATTATCCATATTTAGAAAGCAGTCCTGATTATAAATTAGCTCAAAAATATCTAAAACACGGTGCATCTTCATTAATTGGATTTGGAGTGAATGGAGATGGTACAAAATTTATAGAAGCTTTAAATTTATTTATACACGCAACAAACCTTGGTGATGTCCGTTCTGTAATAACATATCCTGCAGGAACAACACACAGACAACTAAGTGCAGAGCAAAAAATAAGAGCAGGAATTACAGACGACTTTATGCGCGCATCAATAGGACTTGAAAATATTGATGATATTATTGAAGATCTTGAAAATGCAATAAGAATTTCACGCACATAAAGGATAACTATGACAGTAGAAGAAATAAAAAAAGATATAGTAAAAACCGAATTTTATACAATTAATAAAAAAATAAAATTTGAAAGCGGAGTAGAATTCGGACCTATTACAGTAGCTTATGAAACATACGGAAAGCTTAACGAAAAAGGCGATAATGCGATATTAATAGTGCACGCACTAACAGGTGATGCTCATGCAGCAGGATATCACAGCGAAGATGATAAAAAACCCGGTTGGTGGGATACTTTAATAGGCAAAAATAAAGCCTTTGATACAAATAAGTATTTTGTAATATGTACTAATATTTTAGGCGGATGCAGCGGAACAACAGGACCTTCAAGTATAAATCCAGAAACAGGAAAACCTTACAGCATTGATTTTCCTGTTTTTACAATTGAAGATACAGTAAAAGTCCAAAAAGAAGTACTTGATTTCCTTGGCGTAAAAAGTTTATATACAGTTGCCGGCGGTTCTATGGGCGGTATGCAGGCTATGCAATTTGTTATTTCATATCCGCAAATGGTTAAATCTGCAATTTTAATAGCTACAACATCAAGACTATCTCCTCAATCCATAGCTTTTAATGCAGTAGGCAGAAATGCCATAATTTCAGATCCAAATTGGAACAATGGCGACTATTATGATAAAGAGAATAAACCAGATAGGGGACTATCCAGTGCAAGAATGATTGGGCACATCACATATCTTTGTGAAGAAGCTATGTATAATAAATTTGGAAGAAAACTTCAAAATAAAGATCATTATGATTTCAACTTTGATATTGATTTTCAAGTCGAAAGCTATTTGCAGCATCAAGGACAAATATTTGTAGACAGATTTGATGCAAACAGCTACTTATACATAACAAAAGCTGTTGATTACTTTGATCCGGTAAGTAAATATGGTTCATTAAAAAATGCATTTAAAGATTCAAATGCTAAATATCTTGTTATTTCATTTGACTCCGATTGGCTGTTCCCGTCTTCTGAGTCAAAAGAAATAGTTAATACACTAATGCAGCTTGGTAAAGATGTTTCATACTGCGAAATAAAATCACCTTGCGGGCATGATGCTTTTTTGCTTGAATATGATGTTCAATCAAAAATTATTAAAAGTTTTTTAAATGATCATATTAAAGGAGATAATAATGAATAATCATTATGCCACCTCTAAAGGTTTACATCTAAATTATTCTTTAATTTTAGATATGATTGAAGATAATTCAAGAGTATTGGATTTAGGATGCGGAAATGGTTATTTACTAAAACTTTTAAAAGATAAAAAAAAGATAAAAGGTAACGGTATCGAAATTGACCAGAATGAAGTAATACAATGCTTAGAAAAAGGGTTATCTGTTATTCAAGGTGATATAGATGAAGGATTAAAACAATTTACTGATAAATCCTATGATTATGTTATTTTAAATCAAACTCTTCAATCTACATACAATCCTGATTTTGTGCTTGAAGAAATGCTAAGAGTAGGCAAAAAGTGCATTGTAAGTTTTCCTAATTTTGCATATTGGAGAATTAGATTTAATTTCTTTTTCACGGGCAATATGCCAAAATCAAAAGTTCTTCCGTTTGAATGGTATAATACGCCCAATATACATCTTTTAACAATAAAAGATTTTTTTGAATTTTCGAAATTGCATAACATTAATATAATAGAAGGTGTTTATACAACAAAAGCACATATAAGAAAAGGAATTCAATATAGCATTTTTTCAAATATGCTTGCCGAAGAAGCCATATTTGTAATTGCAAAAATTTAAAAATATATTACATATTAGCTCTTAATCTATCAACAAATTTTTTAAATCTTGCCATAGCAATTTTTAAGCTTTCAAGAGAATACGCATAAGAAATTCTCAAATGATATTCACCGCTTTTTCCAAAAGCACTGCCCGGAATTGCAGCAACTTTTTCTTCTTCTAATAATCTCGTAGCAAATTCTTCACTTGTCATATTAAATTCCTTAATACAAGGAAAAACATAAAAAGCGCCGTAAGGTTCAAAACATTCTATATTCAAATCTTTAAAAGATTGAATTAAAAATCTTCTTCTTTGATTATATGCTCTTTTCATTTCTTCAACATCTTTATCGCCATTTTTTAATGCTTCTACAGCAGCATATTGACTTGTTGTCGGAGCACACATTATTGCAAATTGATGAATTTTTGTCATTTGTTTAATAATCTCTTTAGGAGCACAAGCATATCCAAGTCGCCATCCGGTCATAGCATATGACTTTGAAAATCCATTAATTAATATTGTTCTTTCTTTCATTGAAGATATTGATGCTATAGAAACATGCTTTTCTTTATATGAAAGTTCCGAATATATCTCATCAGACATTACATATATATCTTTTTCTTTTATTATTTGAGCAATATCTTCCAAATCTTTTTTTTCCATAATTGCACCAGTTGGATTATTAGGATATGGAAGAATTAATAATTTTGTTTTATCTGTTATAGCATTTAGTAATTCATTAGGTTTTAATCTAAATTCATTTTCCGCTTTTAAATTAATAATAACAGGCTTTGCATTAGCTAATATTGTACAAGGTTCATAAGAAACATAAGAAGGCTGAGGTATTATAACTTCATCTCCATCATTAACCAAAGAACGAAGACCTATATCAATAGCTTCACTTCCGCCTATTGTAACGATAATCTCATTATCAGGGTTATAATCAATATTTTGTGTTCTTTTTATGTAATTTGAAATTTCTATTCTTAAATCTTTCAAACCTGAATTTGAGGTATAAAAAGTTCTACCCTTTTCCAATGCATAAATACCTTCATCTCTAATATGCCAGGGAGTATCAAAATCAGGTTCTCCAACCCCTAAAGATATAACATCTTCCATCTCACTTACTATATCAAAGAATTTTCTAATACCTGAAGGCTTAATATTTATAACTTTATTCGATAATTCTTTTGTCATGGGGTAATAATTTCTCTTTCATCATCATGTTTTTTTGTAAGAATAGTTCCGTGGTCTTTATATTTTTTCAATATAAAATGAGTTGCTGTACTCAAAACACTATCAAGAGTAGAAAGTTTGTCTGAAACAAAATTAGATATTTCTCTAAGTGTTTTTTCTTCAATAATAACTAATAAATCATATCCTCCTGATATAAGATATACGGACCTAACTTCAGGATAGTTGTATATACGCTCTGCTATTTTATCAAACCCCTGACCTCTTTGCGGGGTAACTCTAACCTCAATTAATGCTGTAACTTTTTCTATTGAAGTTTTCTCCCAGTCTATTAAAGTATGATAACCGCAAATAACTCCTTCTTTTTCTAGAGAAGCAAGTTCATTAACAATATCAATTTCTTCTTTACCAAGCATTTTGGCAACATCTTTTAAATCAATTCTACTATTTTTTTCTATAATTGCTAACAATTCTTCTCTCATATTTAATCTCCGATATAAATTATCTTTGTTAATTTTAACACAAATTATCTGATGAAATTCCAAAAATAACGTTTCACTTTATCTATTATAGATATAGGAGTAAAACTTTTCTTACTGACAGAAGTCAATAAAACTTCTTTAGGTTGAGTTGTTCTTGAATAATTAACAGCTTTAGGACCAAAAAGCATAACATAACCGCTTTGATAACCGTCAGGGATTTCCAAATACTCACAGAGTTCAGGGAACAACATCAAACACATTTGTCCAAACCCGCACCAACAAGTACCTAACCCTAGGCTTTGTGCATACATTTCAAAATAACTTAAAGCTATAACAGCATCTTCTTTTGCGCAAGGAGCTTTGACTGAATTTGAAACAACTAACATATGTGGTGCACCTCTAAAAATAACATCTTCTCCATTTATAAGTGCATTTTTGTAAACTGAAAATTTCTCACCAACTGCTTTTATTGGAGTTTTTGTAAGAGCATTTATTAATTTTTCATTAACGTAATTCCTAAATTCATTCATTACATCTATATTATCAATAAAAGAGAAATGAAGTTTGTGATAATTACAACCGGTAGGAATCCATTTAAGCATATCTTTTAATTTACCAATTGTTTGACTGTCTACATTTTCACATTTATACTGCCTGTTACTTCTTCTTGATTTTATCAAATTTAAAATCATATCAGGATTTTGAGCATATATTTTTTCAGAATCATCAGGATTTTTATCAAAAATAGAAATAGCACCAACAGGACAAATACTTAAACAATGTTGACAACCAATGCAACGATGCGAATTTTTTGCATTTGGTATATTATTCTCATTAAATTCTATAACCTTAGCAATACAATCTTTAACACAAAGTCCGCAATGAATACATTTTGTTTCATCTACTTTAAAATTTAATTCTGTCATAATAAACCTCTAATTTCCTTTTTTCTAATGATAACAATTTAAGTGATTATATACAAGTTATAAAGTAATAAATAAGTGGAATTAAAATAATGTTTTTAAAATGGTCTATCAGGAGTTATTATGCAAATAAAATATTTATTCTTGTTTTTAGTAACAATAACAGCATCTTTAGGAGGATTACTATCCGGATATGATACAGGAGTAATCTCAGGTGCATTATTATTTATAAATGAAAGCTGGGATTTAACAGACTATATTCAAGGAATATTAGTAAGTTCTGTTTTAATTGGTGCTGTAGTTGGTGCTGCAACAAACGGTATTTTAGCAGATATTTTTGGACGCAAAAAAATAATAATTGCAACAGCTTTAATTTTTATATTAGGTTCAATTTTATGCGCATTAGCTCCTAATATATATATTTTAATTTTATCGAGAATGTTAGTAGGTCTTGCTGTAGGTATTGTTAATTTTGTTGTACCTTTATATTTATCAGAAGTATCTCCAAAAAACTTAAGGGGAACAATAGTATCATTGTACCAATGGGCAATAACAGCTGGTATTTTATTTTCTTATATGATAAATGCTATCTTTGCAAATGCTGTTTATAACTGGCGATGGATGTTATTTGCAGGAGTTGTACCGGGATTAATTTTACTAATAGGTATGTTATGTTTAAGTGACACACCAAGATGGCTTGTTTCTAAAGGCAGATATGAAGAAGCAAAAAAAGTTTTTAATAAAATAGAACCTGATATTGATGCTGATAAAGAAATTGAAGAAATTAAAGCAACTATAACTCCATATAAAACAGCAAAAAAATTCCACTTTAAGAAATGGATGATTATGCCTTTTGTAGCAGGTATTGGTATTATGTTTGCTCAAATATGTACAGGTATTAATACAATAATATATTATGCCCCTACCATATTTAAAATCGCAGGGTTTGACTCTAACCTTAACGCTATTTATGCTACAACAGGTATAGGAGTTGTGAATTTTTTAATGACAATTGTTGCCATTTTTCTAACAGATAGAGCAGGAAGAAAACCTTTATTATATATAGGTTTAACAGGTGTAATGTTAAGTTTAATATTCTTAGGATGCGCATTCAGATTTGAAGATATTCTTGGCAATAACTTAAAATGGATTGCAGTAGGTAGTTTAGTTTCTTATATTGTTTGCTTTGCATTCAGTTTAGGGCCAATAGGCTGGATAATAGTCTCAGAAGTTTTTCCACTCCAAATAAGAGGTTTAGCAATGAGCATTTGCACCCTTGCAAACTTTGCATTTAACTTCTTTGTTGTCGCAAGTTTTCCTGTACTACTAAATAGAATTGGTGGAGACTTTACATTCTGGATTTTCGGTTTTGTTTCTTTCTTGTGTATAATTTTTGTCTATTTCTTTATTCCTGAAACAAAAGGGATATCTCTTGAAACTATTGAAGATAATTGGTTGAAAAATGTAAAACCAAGAGATTTTTAGAAAATATCTCTTTTCATATAGTTTAAAAGATATTAAAAATTATTTTTTCAAATAATTATGTAGTATCATATAACTATGTGAAAGGAGATAATTATGTTTCATGTAATTACAGAACAAGATTATTCTGAATTTTCAAGAAAACAAATAGGCGAATATTCAAAATTTGAAAAGGCATTAGAAGTTGCACAAAAAGCAATTGAAGGAAAACAAGGCTTAAGATATATAATTGAAAAAACTGATGGTCACGTTGACAGTTACGGTAATCAGATAGTAACAGTTGTAGCTGAAAGTGAATAAAAAATGCAATGTAAAGTATGTGAAAATCTAAATAAATCAATATGTTTTAATGCGGACTCAATCGGCATAACATATTGTACTCTTACTAATGCAACAAACGGCCTTGGCTGGCCTAAAATATCAAAAGAAGTTTTTGATGGAAATAAAATTAATTGGGATAAGTTTTTTGAAGAACGAGATAAAGAAATAGAAAATATAAAAAATAATACCCCAAGAAAAGAATGTGAAAACTGTCAACAAATTCAAATTGCTGAATATTCTAATGAGAAAAAAATAAAATACGTTTTATTATCCCCTTGGCAAATATGTAATTCAAATTGTATTTATTGCCTCGGGCATGAACTACCGTTAGATAAAAAATCTCCAAATTATATGGTTGATTATAAAAAAGTGGTAGAGCCATATGATATAATAGAAATTCTACAAGATATGATTTCAAAAAATATATTGGATAAAGATGCAAAGATGGATTTTGCAGGCGGTGAACCTACTTTATATCCTCGTTTTGATGAATTAATAGATTTCCTTTTAGAAAATGGATTTAATAATATTATTATTCATACGAATAATATTCAATATTCAAAAGCAATAGAAAAAGGTATTAAGAAAAATGCAATAAGTCTTATGATTTCTATTGATGCAGGAAGCAAAAAATGTCATGAAAAAGTTAAAAGAGTAAAATCTTTTGATAAAGTTTGGCAAAATTTTAAAAAATATTCAAAAGCAAAAACTAAAGACTATTCAGGCAAATTATGTACAAAATATGTTATTGTTCCCGGAATTAATGATACAGAAAAAGAAATAAAAGAATTCATAAAACAATCTAAAAAACATGGAGCAACCCATGTCGCTTTAAATGTATATAATCAATTACTAAATAATATGAACTATGAAGAAAATTTACTAAGACATCTATATTCTTTAGCTGAATTTTATAAAGAATTTGCAGTAAAAGAAAAACTAAATTATACATTATTCCCCAATATAGAATATGTATATACAAAATTATTGACATAAATATATCTTCTTTTTACCATATTAAAATGGAGAAAAAATGAAAAGCGCTTTTATAACAGGAATAACAGGGCAAGATGGAAGTTATTTGGCAGAACTTCTTCTTTCAAAAGAATATGAAGTTTATGGGCTTGTAAGAATATCCTCTGTTAATAACAGAGAAAGGATATCTCACCTTTTAGAAAATAGTAATTTTCATATTTTATATGGTGATCTTACTGATGAAGCAAGTTTATATGAAGCAGTAAAGAAATCAAAGCCTGATGAAATATATAATCTAGCAGCACAATCACACGTTGGACTTTCAACAAATTTTTCCGAGTATACAACAAATGTAAATGCACTAGGTTTTTTACGTTTAATGAATGTTATTCATTCATTAGACTTACAAAATAAAGTCAAAGTATATGAAGCTTTAACCTCTGATATTTTTGGAAATGTCGAAGAAGATTTTATGAATGAAGAAACAAAAATTCAACCTATAAATCCATATGCTTGCGCAAAAGCATATGCTTTTTGGCTTGCTAAAAGTTATAGGCAAAGAGGTGTATTTATTGTAAATGGTATAGCGTTTGCTCATGAATCAAGAAGAAGACCGCCTATTTTTGTTACAAGAAAAATAACAAAAGCTGCCGTTAGGATAAAACTAGGGAAACAAGAAAAGTTATCATTAGGAAACCTTTCTGTAAAAAGAGATTGGGGTCATGCGAAAGATTATGTTGAGGCTATGTATAAATCTATGCAACATAATAAACCAGATGATTATATACTTGCAACAGGTATAACAACTAGTCTTCGAGATTTTTGTATAAAAGCTTTTAAAGAAGTTGGTATTGATTTAATTTTTAAAGGTGTAGGTAATGAAGAAAAAGCCTTCGATGTAAAAACTAACAAGTTAATTATTGATATAGATCCACAATTTTCAAGACCATTAGAAAAATTAAATCCTATCGGAGATTATTCTAAAGCAAAAAATATTCTTGGTTGGGAACCAAAGTATACTATAGATGACATTATTAAAGAAATGATAGAACAAGACTTAATAGATGAAAATAAATAATAAAAAATATAAAACAATTATTATTAATATTTTTAGTTTTTTTATTCTTTTTTGTTTATTTATTTATCTAGCTGTAAACTTTAGATACTCATATATACAAAATGACGATATAGTTGATCTTTTTGTTCATCATATAAACTTTTATCATGGACGTTTTATAACAGAATTATTTTCTATATTTATTGTTAAGAATCTACCTTTAAGTTTAAATATACACCCTCAGAATTTTTACATTTTTTCCAGTCAAATAATAAAAACTACTATTTTTCTTACACTAATATATTTAATGAGTATTTCTTTTTATAAATTTAAAGAAAAAACATTTTATTTTGCACCAATGTGTATATTAAGCTTTTTTACAACAATGAGTTTTATCGCCAATATAAATTATAAAAGCTGCTTTGATACATATCAATTTTTTATGGGTTACATTTTCCCTTTAGTTTGTTTTTGCATATTTTGGTATAAATTATCAGATTTTTATATTTTAAACAGAACATTTACAAAAAAAGAAATATTCTATTTCTTTTTACTATCAATTCTTATGTCTATGGGTAACGAACAAATCAATATTGTAACTATCATCCTATTATTAATATTATTTATAAATTCATTAATACAGAAATATTATTATAAAGAAAAAAATATAAATCTTCTTTATCTTTTATTCCCTTTAATATTATGTATAATTACAAGCATATTTGTATATTCTAGTAATGGATTTCAAGAAATTTATAATGGATATAACTTAGAAATCAGTTTAAACTTTTCTAAAAAAGAACTACTTGATTTTATATATGTATTTTATAAAAAACTTATAGAAGATAATTTATTTCTAATAATTCCATCGATATTTACAATATTTACAATAATCGGAAGTAAAGAAAATACTGAAATAAAGCAAAAATTAATTAATTTTGTATTGTACTCATATACAAGTTTTTTAATATTTTTCACTTCGTTATATTTTCTAGGACCAACTTTTGATTATCGTTCTGATGCAAATTATAATATCCTTCCGCGCTATTGGATTCTTTATCCGTCTTTATTATATAGTTTTAAGATTTTTCTTTATATTATAAATTTTTATTTATTAGGATTTTTAGTTAAAATTTCAACAAACAAGAAAATCAATACAATTCTAGCTTTCTGTATTATATTACCTTGTTTAATATATATAAAAAATGAATACAAACCTATAAATCTATCAAATATAGAAGACAGAAGAGTAATGTATATTGCTGATAAGATTGCCGTTTACTATTTTGAAAAAGGACAAACAGCAATTTTACCAAAAGAAGAGATTCACGTTATTATTCCAACTATTAATGATTTATTACCTTATGATTTAGAAAGTAATAATTATATCGGAAAAATATATTATTATGATAATTATCCTCATTATCTTAATTATCTAAGCATTGTTTACAATGTTGATGTTTCAAAAGGTATGTCTTTTAAAACAGAAAAAGAAGCATTATCTGATTTCTATAAAAATGGCGGTTCTTTTGAAGAAGAAGAATTAAAGAAACTTGATTTTTCTAAGATTGGTAATAGATTTACAAAATAAAATTTAAATTAATTCTTTAATTTTTATTCAAGGCATATTTATTCAATATAAATTCTGTTTTTTCCCAAAGTCTTAAATTTATATTTTTTTCTTCACACAACGTTTTAAAATAAAGATACAATTCACCATAATGAGCAGGCAAAGGATTTTTATCTAAATCTGTAAATAAAATATATTTGTTATCAATCATAAATTCGATATTTTTTATACCAATATCGGACATCAAATCAACAAATTTTTTAACTTCTTCTTTCTTATCATTTAAATGTTCTATAACAATATATTTAACTGTTATTCCATTACTATACTTACTTTTTGCATATTTTCTAAGATTTTGAACAGAATCTTCAAACTTATCAACTCTTTTTAGTTTATAGAATAAATCACGCGATGCACAATCTAAAGAGGTCGTATAATCAACCATATTATTATCTAATAATTTTTTTATAATTGGTTGATAAATAATATTATTTGAAAGAATATAAAAACGCTTAACTCCATTTTTTAAGAATTCTTTAACCATAGGTTCAAATTCTTTTAAAATAGAAATATCTCCACCTTGTATACAAGCAATAAGATTATTTCTATCTAATAGTTCATGTTTATAAAGTTGTTTTAATAAAGGAAGCATATCATAATATTGGCTTTTCATTGGTTTTAAATCAATTTTACCTTTAGAATCAAGCATTCTAGCACAATATATACAACCACAATTACAATGAGTCCAATGACTCACATTTATCAAGTTAAATTTAGTAGAAATAAAATCATTAGCTTTTTTTTCTCTGAGAAAAAAACATCCCTTACAAGGAGATTTATCTATATCTTCTTCATTTAATAACTTAAAAGAATCTATTTTAAATTGTTTAAAAGCATCCCAATCAATTTTCTGACCTCTATATGCTTCATAATAAACCGGTCCAATTTGTCCCGAACAACAGGACATAATTCTATCATGGAAACAAGATAAAACATTATTTAATTCATCACAAAAATATATTTTTTTTTCATTCATATATCTAACCTAAAGATTTAAAACAAGCGCTCTATCATAAAATTCAAAAGCAATATTTTCATCACAGCAGCGCTGCCTAATATATCTTAATAAATCTTTGACATATTCAGGAACTTCACCTGCTTGACATACAAACCACTTTTCTTCAACATCTGCAATTAAATATTTGACCCCAAGTTCATTAACACATAAATCAAACCACCTATCAATTTCTTCTTTTGTATCATTTACATTCGGAATAATAATATATTTGACGCCTAAATCAACAGGTTTTGCCTTTTGCGCTGCATTTGCATATTTCTTTATATTGTCACAAACTTGTTTAAATTTATCAACTTTTTTTACTTTTTTAAATACTTCTCTTGAACCTGCATCTAAAGATATAACAACTTTTATTTCAATATCTTTTTCAGATAAAATTTTCTCAGTCATCTTGCTAAACTCAATACCGTTTGTATATAATGCAAAATGTTGATTTCCATATTCCGCAAAAAGTTTAATTATATCATCAAATTTTTTAAATATTGTAGGTTCCCCCATTGCAAAAGAAATATGCGCTTGTGGATTTTTTTCTAAATTATAAATTTTCTTTTCCAGTAGCTCTTTAAACAAAGGGAATATATTATAACCTTTAATTATTTTATCATTCTCAATTTCTTTGTAAGCAAAACAATAAATACAATGTGCATTGCACTTATTCGAATGACCTATCCAAATCATATCTATATAATTATCTAAATCAGATAAAAATTGGTTATCTGAAGTTTCATCAAATTCTTCAATCCAATGACAACCTTGGCAAAATGTAGGAATTTTTCCTTCTCGCATATTTTGAACAAGTTTATGTTTTATTTCAAAAACTTTATCCCAATCAGCCTTATCCTTTTCACCATTATATGGAATAATATAATTTTCCTTTCTTCTTGAGGGAGAATGTATTGATAGATGACAATGACGAAAACAATTATAGTGTATATATAAACCATGAGAAAGATATCTGCATCTGTATTTTTTAGACATATTAATTCCGCTGTTCTATTACTTATTATTCAATTATATCATACAACTTATAAAATAGGTTAAATTTATACTGAATCAAAATTTAATCCATTATCGCTCTTTTGAGTCATCCTCGCTAGAAAAGTACCCACGCATTTAAAAATGTCACTCGCTTTTAACAAAGAATACAAATTCACTTAAGAAAAAAACTTTTGATTTTTTTTGTAAAAGAATTCTTGATACAATAAAAAAAGATAAATATATAAATAAATTCTTTTTAGTAGTATTTAAGAAAATTAATTGACTGCAACATACTGACATGATAACATATGATAACATATGAAATACAAAAGTTGCAGACAGTTAGAACACGGAATATACTTTCATTTAGATCCTGAGTATTTAAAATTATGCGTAGGTCATTGTTGTAATACTGATCATTTGCAAATGGAACATAGATTATATTTATATTCGGATTTAAATAATTGTTCTGTTGATTGGGATTATATTTTTGAAGAAAAAAGGAAATTAAGAGAAAATGCTAAAAATGGCATATATCCTTCTCAATGTAAAGGTTGCTTTGAATTACAAGAAAAAGATTGGGATAATGAAGATTATATAAATCATATAACCGCCGGACATGTACTTAAGTGTAATTCCAGATGCATATACTGTCCAATAGGTAAAGACCCTGAATGTCATAATAGAGAACAAGATATAGATATAAAACCAATTATAAAAGAATTACTTGAAAAAAATTTATTGAGATTTGATGGTTCTCTAAGATTTGTTGGAGGAGAACCAACTTTAATGAAAGAATTTGATTGGCTTGTTGATTTATTCTCTAAAAATAATGTACCAGAACTTTATATATCATCTTCAGGAATTAGACTTTCTAAAAGTTTATGTAAAGCACTTGAAAAAGTACAAAATGCAGATGTAATTATCAGTATTGATTCAGGGTGTAAAGAAACTTTTGAAAAAATTAAAGGGACAAAATTTTACAAACTTGTACTTAAAAATATGAAAACTTATCTTAATTCTTCACGGAAAAAGAATTTTGTAAAACCTAAATTCATATTATTACCTGCTTATAATGATACTGCTGATGAAATAAATAAGTGGCTTTTTCTTTCTAAGAAATTAGGTTTCAACGAAGTTCAGTTTGATGCGGAACACAGTATTTCTTCATCCGAACAAGGTAAAAATAAAAAATATATAAATAGAACTCTTAAAATGCTTGAATATGCAAAAAAACTTTCATATAATTGCCATATAAAAGTAACATCTTTTCTCGCTTTTATGAATAGAGCTCAAAGGATTTATGAAAAGCAATTGCAATTTTATAATGAAAATAAAGATAAATTTATTGATTTATCTTTAAATGAACAATTAGAAAATATAAATAATAATCAATATTACAATGATTTACATATAGATATTAATTCTCTAGAAATAAAAACAATTGATGAACAAATCGATACATTAATACAAGAAGAAAAGTTTTCTCCATTAAGAAAAGTATATACAACAATATCTAAACCAATAGATACAGAGACAAGAAAAAAGCTAAAACTTCTTCTTCAACTCGGTTTTGATTTCAATATTGAAATTAAAAACTATATTGAAGATGAAGTAATAGATGAAATAATAAAAACAAGTTATTCCAATATTACATACATAAAAAGTAAAAATTTATTTAGCTTTCTTAAAAACATAAAGTTAAAAAATAAATACTTGAATATGCCCAAATTAAGTAATTTAAAATTAACATAATTGTTATATTACATTAACTTTTATCCATAGAGAAAAGGAGGTAAGTGAAGTTTTCAAAGAGATGATTACTTTGTCTCTAAAAAAGTACAATTCTAGATTAAATTAGTTTCATATATTAAGTTATAGTCATCAGCAACTTCTTGTACTAATTTGTGTCTAATTTTAATACCTTCTTCTGTATCAAGAAATTCGCTTATAGCATCAGTATTTTCAACAATGCAATTATGTTCTTTGTCATATTTATGTGGATTTGTAATTAACTGTAAAAACATAGCATCGTTTAAAGATTGAAACATATCTTCTAAACTGCCATCTGTTTTTATTCCAAATTTGTTTAATTGATTTAAAATTTCTTCTGAATCAGCGTTATCATAAGAATTTCCAGTTATCTGTTTGAGATAATCAATACCCATTTTAATAACGTCATTCTTATTTAACTTATAATCAATACCTAATGCATCAAGAGCCATTAAACTTAGTTTTCTTTCTAATTCATAATAAAGATCGGAATAATTTTTTTGACTTTTAAAAGGATATTTTTTTATCAGTCTAGAAAATTTTCCATCTTTTGTTATAGCCTCTTCTACTTTAGCATCAGTTGCTAATAAACCGGCAATATCTCCACTGGATAATGGTAAATCTTCAGGATGCCCATGAATAAGTATGGCATCTGGAACAACTTTTCTAGAATCAAACTTACAAGATTTCTCATCTCCAGAGCTTTCCTGAAGCAATTTACCATCTGGTGATATAACAACTCCATACTCAATATTACAATCAAATAGGATTTGTCTTATTTTTTCTTTTGCCATTTCAATTGTTTGGGATAATTTATCTGCATCTTTTTCACTTTTTATAAAACAATCACTTTTTTCGGGTATTTTATGACTTTGAGTCTTACTTATACTTTGTATTGTAGGAATTTGACCTAAAAAATTAATTGAGCCAATCATATAATTCTCCTTTTATACATAACAATAAAGAAGCTCAAAAAAATTAATTGACCTTAATCTAAGATAAATAAACAAAATTTAACATTCTATATTTAATCTAGTATTGTAACTTTGTTAGAGAGAATAACTTTCTCACAAAGTACTCTCCTTTTGAAAACTTCACTCACTTCAGTTTCAATAAAGATACAAGTTCACTTATAAACAAGTTTTTTGGTTCGTTTTGTAAAAAAATTCACTCACACTTTTAGCTTATTATGAAATTTTTCTCGTCCAACCTTCAAATAAATTTTTTATTTTTATTTCCAAACAAGAAATGCAGTTCTGATTTCAACCTTGTAACAGGAGAAATTTTTCTGCAACTATATACTTTATTTTCAACAATAACATCTGCCCATAATTCAGGTATTAAATTCATATTAAAAAGCTCTGCTTGTTCTTTAAAATATTTATAACTTTTTATAACTGATGTTTCTAAAAATAATTTATTTTTATCTTGATTAACATTTCTGTTACAATGGTTTACAGTTCTTGCAACTGTTTTAACCCCACACTCTTTACATATTTTAAAGAAAGCATCTATTTCCTTCTTATTGTCATTAACATTAGGAAATATAATATATTTTATTCTAATCTGATAAGGTTCTTTACCTGCTTTCTTAAGGTCATCTACATATCTTTTTATATTTAGTACAACATCATTGAACCTATCAACTATTTTCATTCTCTTAAAAGTATCATTTGTTCCACAATCTAACGAAATATATAAAATACTATCATCCCGATCTATTAATAATTTAGAAATCATCTCATTATAAACAATCCCATTAGATAATATTTCTGTTTTACAATGTTTATCCAAAGCCATATTCGCAATGTCATTAAACTCTTCTAACATTGTAGGTTCACCACCATTAAAAGCAATAAACGTATTATTAGTTATTCTATTATTAGATTCTAACTTCTTTAACAAAGGCAAAACATCATAAAAATTACTTTTTTGTACTTCATCTCCGCTATAAACAGAATTTACACTACAATAAAAACATCTACAATTACAATGATTATAGTTGAATATTGTAATTTTATTTATTATAGAATCATTTATACTTACTTCTTGAACATGATTTTCTTCTATATAATGCAAATCAGAGCAACCAACACAATTAGGTGGGACTATTCCTTTTTTTAGATCAGATATTATATTTACACGTCTTTTTTCATTCTTGTTCCAAGCATCATCCTCATCATATGGTATAAAGTCAGGACCATCCCAAACAGAATTACAATATTTATATCCGTTAAATCCAAATACTATACTTGAATATATGTGTTCGCAATATGCTTCTTTCATTTTTATTTAAAAAACTCACCTTTATCTAAGATTTCTTTTAGGTATGACCAAAGACTTGGATATATATCATATTCTTTACATTTCTTTTCCCACAAACTATATAATTCATAGTAATGCGGTGGGATTTTAAATTGATTATTTTCCAAAAATTCAGGATCACACTGATCTATTGTAAGTTCAGAAATTTTTATACCAATATCTTTCATCAATTCAATATATTTTGAAACTTCTTCTATGTTATCATTTATATTTCTAACTAAAATATATTTCAACCTAACTTGAATTGGCAATTTTGTATATTTCCTAAGATTATTTACTAAGTCATCAAACTTATCTACAGTCTTAATTTTTTTATAGGATTCACGGCATCCACAATCAATTGAAATATCCATATCAACAAAAGTTTTTCTGCATATTTTTTCAATAATCGGCAAATAAATAATTCCATTTGTTGCTATTTCTATCTTCTTTACACCATTTTCAACAAAAATATTAACCAAATCTTCAAATTCTTCTAATACAGAAATATCCCCACCTTGAAAAAGTACTGTTAAGTTATCTTTATCAATTAAATTTTTCTTATATAAATTCTTTATTATTGGCAATAAATCATAATAATCGCTTTTCTTTGGTTTTAAAACTATTTTTCTATTAGAAATATATTGTTCAGCACAATATATACAACTACTATTGCATTGTTTAAAATGCTTTACTATTATTGTATTTGGTTTTGGGACCTTTTTATAAAAATTCAATCCTTGATATTTTGGTTTTGATTGTTCTTCCAGATCATAGCAGCCAACACATTCTTCAGGAATATCACCTCTATCCAATCTTTTTATTAATAATTCCCTAGCTTTTACAATCTTATTAACGGAATTAATATTTTCTTTCGCATCTATTGATGGCCCTGTTCTTGTAGCACAACAAAAAAAGATTTTTAGTGCATCAAAATCAATTGTTTCATTTAACCTTTTACAATAGTAACTATTCTTCATATCTTCTTATCAAATTTAAATCAAAATCGATTAAAATACCTCTTTTTTGAATATACTCATTTATTTAATTATAGTCAACTATATATTTTTTTATTTAAAATAAATAGTTTTTATTTAACACTAATGAAAAAATATATGCTATATTTTTTTACTTTTATAGATACTTAATTTTCTATATCAGTGTTATACAATATCATTACAAATTAAATAGAATTATCATTATCTTCTTTATACACTACAGTATAATAATTATTAATACCGTTTTCTTGTTTATATTTTTTTATATATAGTTATTCAATTATTTATCTTTACCAATCTTTACATAAAGACTTTATCGTGTTTTATATTATCACTAATTTTTCTGTTATCTTATTCTGTCCTAGAAAAATTTCACTATAAGCTGAAAGTGTGAGTGAATTTTTTCGAGTGGCTTTTTTAAAATGTGAGTACTTTGTTAGCGAGGATGACTCGCTAACAAAGTGCGATACTACATTAATTATTTATAATAACGGAGCTGGTTTTGAGTGGAGCAAAAATATTATTGACTTACAAGGGAAACAGAATTATTCAGCAAAGAGAACTAATTGTCCACAAAGATGTATTATATTATACGCAAGAGGTAATATATACTATTGTTATGTACATGCATATATAAAATCTTTTATAGAATATTTTAATGTTGATATACCAATAACAAAAAATGATTATATTAAAATCGCAGACATAAAAGATATAAAAGAAATTTATGATTTCTTAAATAAACCAAAGCCTCTATGTAGGTTCTGTAAACAATGTCATAATACTTGATACACCTAGAGTGGGGATTCTCTAAGAGAGAAATAACTGAATGGACTTAAAATCTTTTGATTTAATAAAAAGATTGTTATAATATTTATTTATGAATAAACTTTGTAAACATCCTTTCAATAGTATACAAATACAAAATACAGGGGAAGTGTATTGTTGTTGTTGTTATTGGACTGACTTTTATTCTTTTGGAAATATTTTTGAACAATCCTTCGATGAAATATGGAACGGAGAAAAAGCACAAAGATTTAGAGAACAATTTTTAAACCAAGAATTTAAATATTGTAAATTAAATGAATGTGAGCCTTACATACCATCAGAAAATTTTACCCCAAATCTTACATGCGAATATCCAAAACAAATTGAATTCAGTTATGATAGAAGATGTAATGTTAGATGTATTTTTTGTCGTAGTGAAATAAACAAGGAAGAAGAATTATATAATAGAGAAAAAGAGAAAAGAATAGAAGAAAATTTTGATTCTATTTTTACTCCAATATTAGAAAAAGCAGAAATTGTTGAACTCAATTCAGCTGGAGAACTTTTTGCGAGTAAGCACTCTATAGAAATAGTAAAAAAAGTAATAAACATTAATCCAAATATAAAATTTAAAATTATATCAAATGGAATTCTTTTTACGAAGGATATCATTAATAATCTCGGTTTAAAAGATAAAATGATTACTGTAACTATTTCAATGCATAGTGCTACTGAAAAAATCTATAATAAGCTTGTAAAAAATGGTAATTTTAAAGCACTTATAGAAAATGTAAAATATTTATCAAAATTAAAGCAAGAAGGATTAATACAAAATTTGCAACTAAATTTTGTTGTTACTTCTGTTAACTATATTGAAATGAAAAAATTTGCATTGTTTGCAAAAAAAATGGGAGCAAAAGCATTTTTCATAAACTATCATAGACAGATAGATGATAACAATCTTGAAAAAGAACTTGATATTACTTTATCATCACACAAAAATTACAATAAACTTATCAAAATTTTAAGAAATCCTATTTTTAATGAAGACTTTTGTTATGTAAATGATTACTTAAAAAATTTAAAGCCAATTAATAGAAATTTACTAGATATTTTTAATATCAAAAGAAGGTTAAATAATTAAATTTTTACTTAATAAAAAATATTTATTTTTTTTAGATTTAAACCTAAAAGAATTTTTTTGATTGAAGATATTAAAGCTTTTGAAGAATTAAAAAAAGAGAAGGTTTCTTCTCGAAAAAGGAATTAATAGAATTAAAATTAATCTAGTATCGCACTTTGTTAGCGAGTCAGCTTCACAAGCAAAGTATTCAACTTTTAAAACCGCTACATTCCTCCGTTTCACTACGGAAACAAGCTCACTCAAAAATAAAGTCTTTGATTCATTTTGCAAAAAATGCAATATTAAATTAGCTATTTCACCATACACAAAAGTGTTTTAGAATAGGTTATATTCTATAAGGTAATAGAATATCACTTACGAAAACATTGATTATAGAAACTAAATGTTTCAACATCAAATCCTTTTTCTGCTGAATACTCAACACTCCACTTAAGAAAATCGGATAATTTCCTCTCTATATTATAATTTCTTTGTCTGCAATAAATTCCATCTATATCTATTTTTATACCTTTTATATTGCATTCTAATGCAATATTTAAAAACTGTTTAAAATCTCTCCTGTTATCATTTATTTTGGGAATAACTATATATTTTAAGAAAGTATTATTCCTGCTATAATCATCAGAAGAATACATTTTTATATTATTTTTGACTAAATCAAAGCAATCAACTCTTTTAATTTTCTTATATAAATTTCTATTGCCAGAATCAAGTGAAATAATTATACAAGCTTTATTTTCTTTCATTGCTCTATATATAGAATCTGAAAATTTAATTCCATTTGTAGCAATTGCAATTCTGCTAGAAAAACCAGTTAATACATATTTTTCAATTATGTCGTTACATTCCTTGTAAATAGTAAATTCCCCTCCGCCTACATGAATTTCAAAACCTTCTTTAAGAATACCTTTATTTTTTAAATCGTCTAAAATGGGTATTACATCATAAGGTTCTCTGACTATATCACCTGGTTTTATATCATTTATACAATATATACAATTAGCATTACATTTGTAGAAATGAGTTATGTAAACTTGATCAATATAATTTTCATCACTCCAATCTTTTGTTTCCAGTTGATAACAATTCTTACAATTTATCAAATATTTATTATTTTTAGCCCCCTCTCTCCAATATTTAATCCTAGAAAAAAGTATATCAACTTCTATTAAATCACCTTTATAAAATGGAAAAATATAAGGCGCATATTTTAATGGAGCATAACAACAAGAACATAAATTATTTATATAAAAACATATTCCATGTTCTAATAAATTACAACTTTTATATCTCATAAATTTAATAATAACACACTTTTTATGCTAAAATACGAATTATGATAAAAGTAAGTGTAATTATTCCTTTTTATAATCAATCAATAGAGTTTATAAAACAAGCAATAAGCTCTGCTATTAATCAAACATTAAAAGAAATTGAAATTATTTGTATTGATGATGGATCAACAAATAATGAATGTTACGAATATATAAACAGATTAACAAAAGATGATTTAAGAATAAAAATATACAAAAAAAGCCATACAGGTAGCGGAGAAGCAAGAAATATGGGAATTAATTTTTCTACAGGAGAAAATATTATGTTCCTTGATTCTGATGACTATTATCCTGAAAATAATATTTTAGAAAAGTTATATAATATTTTAAAAAATAAAAATGTATTAATTGCCGGAGGAAAACATTTAATTTTAAATAACGAAAAATTAGAAGAACCTTATTTTAACTATGGTGATATTAACCAATATTTCTGCAATAAAACAATAAAATATACAGACTATCAATTTCCATGGTGGTATTGGTGTTTTATGTATAACAGTAAATTAATAAAAGATAATAACATAAAATTTCCACCATATTTAAGATATCAAGACCCTCCATTTTTTGTAAAGGTAATGGATAGCGCAAAATATTTTTATGCTACAAATTTTATTTCATATATTCATAGAAATTCGGATAAATTATTTTCTTTAGATAAAAATCAAGCATTTGATCACGTAAGAGGAATTGCAAATCTTCTTAAATATTCAGATGAGAATAATTTAGATAAACTTCATTCACTTTTATACAATACTTTTTTCAGTTATGACATAAAAATTCTTGAGGAAATAAAAGAACTTTCAATCGATGAAAAAAAAGAAATAGAATGTTTAATAATAAAAAATACAAACAGCAGTAAAATTCATTAAATTTATAAAATTTATATATATAATAATATTTTTGATAGAATAATCATATGATAAAAAAATATATACATAACAATCAACTAATTGCTCTTATAATAAAAAATGAATACTCCAATGAAGGTATTAATTTTTTTACCCCAAATGATTTTCCTGAACAAATAGCCTATATGAGCCATAAAAAAGACACCATAATAAAAGCTCATATACATAATGAAATAGAAAGAAACATATTTATAACACAAGAAGTACTGATTATAAAAAAGGGAAAATTAAGACTTGATTTATATACACAAGAAAAAGAATATATAGAAAGTTGTATAATAGCAGAAGGTGACGTAGTTTTTCTTGCATCGGGCGGACATGGTCTAAAATGCTTGGAAGATATTGAAATGATTGAAGTGAAACAAGGGCCATATCTTGGTGAAAAAGACAAAGTTCGTTTTGAAGAAATAAATGATAATAAGGTAATTATAAATGAGTAATTTTATTCCTGTATTTGAACCATTATTGAATGGGAATGAAAAGAAGTATCTGGAAGATTGTATTGACTCAGGTTGGCTTGGAAGTAACGGTCCATATATAAAAAAATTAGAAGAAAATTTTTCCAAATATTGCAATCAACAATATGGTTCTTGTGTAACAAATGGTTCTGCTGCACTTGATGTTACATTAAGAGCAATGAAAGAACTTTATAAATGGGAAGATTATTCAGAGATAATTATACCAACATTTAATATCATTTCAGCTGCGCAAAGTTGCATTTATAACAAATTAAAACCCATATTTGTTGATGCAGAACCCATTACCTGGAATATAGATACAAATAGAATTGAAGAAGTTATAACAAATAGAACAAAAGCTATTATTGTTGTTCATATATATGGTTTACCATCTGATATGAATCCAATAATAGAAATAGCAAAAAAGTATAATTTAAAAATAATAGAAGATGCAGCACAAGCACACGGACAAACATATAATGGTAAAAAATGCGGCAGTTTTTCTGAGGCAGCTACTTTTTCTTTTTTTACAAATAAGCATATTTCTTGCGGCGAAGGAGGTATTGTTTTAACCTCATCGAAAAATCTCTTAGATAAAATAAACTATTATAAAAATTTATGTTTTTTTGAAGAAAAATTTATTCATACAGATTTAGGCTGGAATCTTAGAATGTCAAATTTGCAAGCAGCGGTAGCTTATGCTCAACTTGAAAAAATTGACAAAACAATTGAAATAAAAAAACGAATCGGAGCTAAATATCAAGAATTATTAAAGAATATTCCAGCAAAATTATCTTGTCCTAAAACTAACTATGCACATAATCATTACTGGATTTTTGGAATAGTTCTTAATGATGATGTAAAATTCAATGCAAAGACAGCAAGACAAAAACTGCTTGATAATAATATAGAAACAAGACCATTTTTCTACCCAATGCACAAACAACCTATATTTAAAAAATTAGGAATCTTAGATAATATAAATAGACCAGTTTCTGAAAAATTATATGAAAAAGGATTTTATATTCCGACTGGTTTAAATTTAACTGATGAAAAATTAGAATATATTTCAGATAAAATAAAACAATTATTCTAACTATTTAACATTAAATTTTAGGAGTATGACATTAATTAATGCTTCTAAAATAATGCCTAAAGACATTTTAGATTGTCCAATTGTCCTTACTTTAAAGCATATAGGAACCTCAACCAGTTTAAGACCTGATTTATAAGCTCTATATTTCATTTCTGTTTGAAAAATGAATCCACCAGATTTAACTTTATCCAAATTAATTTTTAACAAAGCCTCTTTTGTATACGTATTAAATCCTTCAAGCAAGTCTTTTATACCTGTTTTAAGAAGCATATCAGCCCAGATATTTCCACCTATTGAAATAAAATTTCTAAAAAAGTTTTTTTCTGTTGTACTGCCGCCTTTTATATACCTAGATCCAACTACGACATCATAACCTTCTTGAATTTTTTTCCTAAATTCTGATATATAAATAGGATTATGAGAAAAATCAGCATCACAAGATGTAAATAGGTCAAATCCATTTTCAATACCCCATTTAAATCCATTTATATATGCATTTGCAAGTCCTTTTTTTTCAGGTTGAACTATAATATATAAGTTTTTAAATCTTTCTTGCAAGTTTTGAACTTTTTTTGCAGTTCCATCAGGTGATGAGTCATCTATAATTAGGATACTAATATCTTTATATAATCTAAATACTTCTTCAATTATTTTTTCCACATTTTCAGCTTCATTATATGTTGGAATTAAAAGTAAATGATTCATTTTCTCTTTCTTTTTATAATTAATTATTCTATTAGCAAACTATTCATTATATGGTATAATTATAGAATATAAAATATAATAATTAATATATCAATACATAATATCTATAATAATTATAGTAAAAGAAACAATGTCTAATCCATTTTGCGATCAACTTAATAATGTAATTTCTTTTTTTCACGATAAAATTATGTCTTGTTGTGCACCGGAACAAGGTCTTGTTTATTATTATCAATATAATAATAAAAAGGAATTCGATTTTTCTTCATTAAATAAAAATAAACAATTATATTTTGAAGAACTTATAAATAATAAAAATTTGCCTTGTCATCGTTGTTTTTATTTAAGAGAAAAAAAAGATACAGATTTAATTTTAGATAAATACAAAGAAATAAACATAAGTCATTGGACAAATTGTAATTGCAATTGTGTTTATTGTTCAAGAAATCAAAATAATAATTTCAAATCTTATAAATTCTTTAAGCGAAAAAATCAATATTACAATTTATTACCAATAATAAAAGGATTATACGAACATAACTTGTTAGATAAAGAAAATTTAATTGTAAGATTTCAAGGTGGAGATATTGGAGTTTTAAAAGAATTTGAAACTCTTGTTAGAGAATTTGATAGAAATGGCATAAATATGTTTCATTTTTTATCAAACAATATTATTTATCAGCCTATAATAGCAGAAATGTTTAACAAAAAGAAAGCTCTTCTTGTTACTTCGCTGGACTGCGGTTCTAGAGAAACATACAAAAGAATAAAAAGAGTTGATAAATTTTATAAAATGATAAATAATTTAATACGATATAAATCGGAATGCGGTGATAATGCAAACATACATATAAAATATATAATTACTAAAGATTATAATGATAATTTACAAGAAGCGGAAAATTTTCTGTCTGTTATAAAAGATATAAAGGTTCCCCAAATTAATTATGATATTGACTATCGAGATATTATGATGAAAGATAATTTTGAATTTTTCATTCCTAATATATATTATAAAATCCATGAACTATTTGAAGAATATTGTAAAGAGAATAATTGTATATTTGATGTAAATCCTTATACAAAAAATATTTTAGAACAAGGATATTTTTCGAGCATTCACAAATAATAATATCTCTAGTTTTTCAAGGAAATAATATAGTCTATAATTTCCTTATTACCAAATTCTTGTGCTATAACAAGTACTGATTTACCGGTCTTATTTTTTAAATTTATATCTGCCATGTTCTATAAGTATTTTAGCCTTTTCTATAGAACATAAATCAAGAGCTATAGACATCAAGGAGTCCACCCCCTTTATTTTGCCAATTTATGTCTATTCTTAATTCTATTAATTTTTTTAAAATGGAAATTTCTTTATTATATAAATAAATGATTATTAAATCATTATTGCATTTTCCCATAAAATATATATAACATTTATTAACATACTCAAATTAAACATTCTAAGTAAGCAAATTAAATAAAGTTAATTCTATAAATAAATTTTTATATACTATTCAAAAACTCTTCAAGTAACATATTTATCTAGTATCGCACTTTGTTACCATCTCATCCTCGCTAACGAAGTACTCACCTTTAGAAAACACTGCTCACTTTCGTTTCACTACGGATACAAACTCACTCAAAAACAAATTTTTTGGTTCGTTTTTTAAAAAAATTCACTCACACTTTCAGTTTATTGTGAAATTTTTCTCGGACAATCTTCTTTTATTATTTATATTATTATCAAAGATTTCTTATAGTCTACTTTATTTGTATTAACAAAATATAGAATCTAGTTTATTTTCAAATTATTTAAGTCTAAAAGATTATAAAAACTATTTTGGTTATTTTTATCATTGAAATTACTATATTGTATTATTCCAAGATTTTCAATCATTCGATAAACTTGATATATTCTTTTTCTACCTTGCTTTTCATTTTTATTTACTTCTTCTTTCAATTTATTAACCAAATCAGATAAATCATATTTCATAACATTCTTTGTAATTATTAGGTTATAATATTCTGCTAAATGTATATTTTTCATTAATTGAGCATATATTCTTTCCTTTATTTTATTATATTCAGCATCTATATCATTATCATTTTTAATATCTATTTGAAATAATGTTAATACTTTTTGTTTACATTGAGTTTCACATTTTATATATTTTTTTTCAGTATTTGTCCATCTTAATAATATTTGATTCACCAATTTAAGCTGTTTTATCTCATTCGTTTCAAGTTCAAAATTTTTAACAAGTAATTTTAATTTTAAATCTTTTAACATAGCACTATTAAGAGATAATAATTTATATTTTTTATTATTTGTTTTTATTTTTTCATTAATTTTCTTCATATATTCAATTCTATAAAATTTAAAATTTATACCCTTTAAACATTTATTAAAGTCATTTTTTATTACTCTTTTAACATATATTATTTTTAATATATTTTTTAACTTTTATATTTTTTCATAAAAGTAAATACTATAATTTAATTCACCATCAAGAAATAATAAAAAAATAACGGTTCTCTAAAATCATACAAATATTTTGATATATTCTTATTTTTTTGTATGTAGTCATTTTGAGAACAAATAAAGTATTTTTTAACTTTATGCTAAATATTTTTCTGAATTTTTTCTAAAAACAATTTAGCACATTTGGAAAGCGGTTGATTTTTCTTCCACGCAATTAAAATACCGGCTTCAAGTGATGGTTTTAATGGTTTAAAACAAAGTTTACTATCGCCGGTTAAATTAATCAATTTATCAATACAAAGTGCATAACAAAACCCTTCATCTACCATTATAGAAGCATTATAAAGAAGGTTGTATGAACCAACTATATTTAACTTTTCAAAATCATAACCAAGCCAGCCTGATATTAAATTTTTAACTAAATATTGCCTTGAAGTTAATATGGGTATTTTTTTCATATCATTTGGCTCAATAAATTCTTTATCAGCAAGTAAAGAGTCTTTTCTCATTAAAAGTCCCCACCTGTCTTTTTCTTTTAACTGAATAAAGCCATATTCTTTTTTATCAATAGGTTCAATAAAAAGCCCAAAATCTAAAAGCCCTTTATCAAGTTTTTCTCTGACATCTTCTCCATTACCGCTATATAAATGATATTTTATGTTCGGATATATTTTAGAAAGTTCTTTCATTGTCTTTGCAACTATTCTAATAGCTTCAGTTTCACCACCACCTATATATATATCACCTGACAAATTCTTTTCATCTACCAAAAACTCAGCTTCAGTTTTATTTGAAAGTTCTACAATTTCTTGTGCTCTTGCTTTTAGTAGCTTACCGTCATCTGTCAGTGTAATTTTTTTATTTCTTTTTCCTCTAATTAAAAGTTTTGTCTTTAATTCTTTTTCTAAATCCATTAATTGTCTGGACAAAGTAGGCTGGGTTATATGCAAAGAATCTGCTGCTTTTGAAATGCTTTCTTCTTGCGCTACCGTTAAAAAATATTTTAAAACTCTTATTTCCATACATTAATTTTAACTTTTTATTATATGCTCGTCAAGCATATATAACTATACAATATAGGTATTTGCTATTTTATAAAATAGAGTAAATAATGAGAATACAAAAATGAGGTTATATGTATGTTTAAGAAATTATTTTCTATTTTAATCTTATTATTTTTATTTCAATTTAACTATCCGGAAGCAAATGCAGCAGAAAGGAAATCAACGGCTATGAATAAACAAACAAGAGAAGCTATATGTAAAACAAATTATGAAGCTTTATTTAAAACAACTTGGAATCCAAACTTAAGTTCAGACCCTGAAATGATTAATATTTTGCAAAAATACATATTCGGCGAAATATTTACAATAGGTAATTTAGATAATAAAACAAGAGAAATGATAACTGTAACATCACTTACAGTTCAGCAAACACTTCCTCAATTGAAAGCTCATATTAATGCTCTTTTAAATACAGGAGCAACTCCATTAGAAGTAAGAGAAATAATTTATCAATGCGCCCCTTTTATAGGTTTTCCAAAAACTCTTAATGCAATAGAAATAATGAACCAAGTCTTTATTGAAAAGGGAATTAATTTACCACTTGAAAATGCAGCCACAACTGATGAAAAAAACAGATACCATTTAGGCAAGAATATACAAAAACCAATATATGGAGATGAAATAGAACAAGCGCTTAATTCTGTTCCAAACGAAATGGGAAAAGATGTAAGTAAATTACTTACAGAAGTTTGCTTTGGTGATTTTTATACAAGAAAATTTCTAGATATAAAGACAAGAGAATTGCTTGTTATAGCCATTTTAACAACGACTGGCAACACAGATACTTTAAAAAAACATATTCAGGGAAATTTAAAAGTTGGAAATTCAAAAGAAACAATTGCGGCAACTATGATTCAATGTATGCCATACACTGGTTTTCCTAATGCAATAAAAGCTCTTAAAATTTTACAGGAAGAAAATGAAGAATTAGCTCAACCATTCGAGAAAGGAGAAATAAATCCTTATAATAAATTTTTCACAGGAACAACCCACCTAAATATGCTTGTTGAAAAAGATGAAATATGGAATTCTTCTATAGGAAACGTAACTTTTGACAAAGGAAGCAGAACAAATTGGCATAAACACTCAGGAGGACAAATACTTTTAGTAACAGCAGGTGAAGGCAGATATCAGGAGAAAGGAAAACCCATACAAATACTAAAACAAGGAGATGTTGTAAAAATTCCAATAAATGTAGTTCATTGGCACGGTGCCGCACCAAACAGTGATTTTGCCCATATTTCAATTGAAACAAATATTCCAAATAATCAAAACACCTGGCTTGAACCTGTAAAAGACTGTGAATACAAATAGAGGTTAATATGGATTTAAATACATTTTTAACTCACTTAAACAGCGGAAAAGAAATCATTGCAAAATCAGATGTACATATTTATATGACCTATTTAGCCGAAGAAGCAATGAAACTTTCAGATGAATTAAATAACAAATATAATCCGCCCGAAAAAGTACAAGAACTTTTTTTCAACTTAATTAATAAACCAATTGATAGAACTTTTCGATTATTTCCACCCTTTTATACTGATTGCGGTAAAAATATAGCTCTTGGTAAAAATGTTTTTATAAATTCCTGCTGTCATTTTCAAGATCAAGGTGGAATTGAAATAGGTAATAACGTATTAATAGGCCACAATGTAGTAATTGCAACGTTAAATCATAATCAAAATCCAAAACTAAGGGCATCAATAATACCAAGGAAAGTCAAAATAGGTAATGACGTATGGATTGGGTCAAATTCAACAATTCTGCCCGGAGTTACAATAGAAGACGGGGCAATAATAGCTGCAGGAGCTGTTGTAACAAAAGATGTAAAGAAAAATACTATTGTAGGTGGAAATCCTGCTAAATTTATAAAATCCGTTGCCTAATATTTTAAAAGGAGAAAAAATGATCAAAAAACTATTCGCAGTAATTTTACCATTTTTATTATTTATAGGAGTAAATAATATGGCTAAGGCAAAAATAAATGAATGTAACAAAATATTCAAACAAAGCAACAAAGTAGAAATTAAGAAAGTAAACTTCAAGAACAGATTTGGTATTACTCTTGCAGGAGATATGTATATTCCCAAAACAATAAAAAAAGGAGAACAACTTCCAGCAATTGCCATATCAGGTCCATTTGGAGCAGTAAAAGAACAAGCTTCAGGATATTATGCACAAACATTAGCAGAAAAGGGATTTATTACATTAGCATTTGACCCTTCTTATACAGGAGAAAGCGGTGGAAATCCAAGAAACATTGCTTCTCCCGACATAAATACTGAAGATTTTAGTGCCGCGGTTGATTTTTTAAGCAATAAAAAAAATGTTGATGTTGAAAAGATAGGAATACTTGGAATTTGCGGTTTTGGAGGTTTTGCTCTAAATGCTGCTCAAATTGATACTAGAATTAAAGCAACTGTAACTTCTACAATGTACGATATGACAAGAGTAAGCGCGAAAGGTTATAACGATTCCCTTAATGAAGATGAAAGATATAAATTAAAAAAAGAATTAAATAAACAAAGAACGGAAGATTTTAAAAATAAAACCTACGCTAAAGCTATAGGACTACCAGAAAAGCTTACAGGAAATGAACCACTTTTTGTTAAAGAATATTGGGAATATTATAAAACTCCAAGAGGTTTTCATAAAAATTCAATAAATTCAAATGGCAATTGGAATAAAACATCTGTTCTTTCTTTGATAAATTTACCTATTCTTGCATACAGCAATGAAATTAAAACTCCTGTATTAATTATTCACGGAGAAAAAGCACACAGCAGATATTTCAGTGAAGATGCATATAAAAATTTAAAAGGTGATAATAAAAAATTACTTATTATTAAAGATGCAAATCATGTAGATTTATATGATAATGCAGAAAAAATACCATTTGATACTATTGCTGAATTTTATAAAAATAACTTAAAATAGAATAAAAAGAGGTACTTATATGAACAAAAAAGTTTTAGTAATATCAACAAGTTTTAGGAACGGTTCCAATTCAGACATTTTAGCCGATGAATTTATAAAAGGAGCAGTTGAAGCAGGCAACAGCGTTGAAAAAATCAATTTAAAAGAAAAAAATATAGCATTCTGCAAAGGCTGTTTAGCATGCCAGCATACTAAAAAATGTGTAATAAATGATGACGCGGTTAAGATTTTTGAAACAATAAAAGATGTTGATGTAGTAGTTTGGGCAACACCTGTATATTACTATAGTATGTCAGGTCAAATGAAAACATTAATAGACAGATTAAATCCATTATTTGTTTCAGACTATAAATTCAAAGATGTATATTTAATAGCAACAGCAGCAGAAGCAGATGAAGCAGCAATAAATGGCACAATTACAGGATTAATGGGTTGGATAGAATGTTTAGATAAAACAAACTTAAAGGATGTAATTAAAGCTGTAGGTGTAGGCGATGCCAAAGCAGTAAATAATTTTAAAAACTATCTTTCTCAAGCATATAATATGGGTAAATCTGTTTAAATTTTTTTATAAGAAAAGGGGGCTAAAAAGCCCCTTTTTGCATTTGATTATATACTTATTGTTTCTTTAATTTTCGACTTACTATTTTTAATAAGTTTTTTATAGAATTCAATACCTGCCATAAATGAATATACATTATCAAATCCGTTTTGCATTAATATTCTGGCGGCACAATAACTTGTATAACCTGTATTACAGAACAACACAACTTTTTTATCTTTTGGTATTTCATTAAGTCTGTTTCTAATTTGGTTTATAGGTATATTAACGGCACCTGAAATAGTTTCTGCTTTAAATGCAGGTTCCAGTCTAACATCTATTAATAAAGAATTTTCTAAGTCTTCAAAAAAGGCAGGTTTTAAAAATCCTCTAATAAGATTTTCAGCATTCATACCTAAAATATTTACAGGGTCTTTTGCAGAAGAAAATGGAGGTGCATAAGATAGTTCACTATCAATCATATCTTGAATAGAACCGTTCATACGCATTATAGAGCTTATAACATCAATCCTTTTCTCAACACCTTTTTCCCCTATAGCTTGAGCGCCAAGTATTTTACCTTCTTTATTAAATAGCAGTTTAAACAATATAGGACTTGAATTAGGATAATACCCTGCGTGGGATTTGCCAAAAGTATATGTTTTTAAATAAGGAATATTTTTTTGTTTTAATTGCTTTTCATTGTTACCTACACAAGCAAGTGTTAAATCAAAAACTTTTATAACAGAAGTTCCTTGAGATTTATTATATTTTGAATTGATAGAACAAATATTATCGGCAATAATTCTGCCTTGTCTGTTTGCAGGCCCTGCAAGAGGAATTAAAGTATCAGTATCAGAAATAAAATCTTTCACCTCAACGCCATCACCTGCAGCATAAATATTAAAATCAGAGGTTTGCATATTTTCGTTTACAATAATGCCTCTATTCGTTTCTAAATTGCAATCTTTAGCTAAATATAGCTCGGGTTTAACACCTATTGCCATTATTACAATATCAAATTCAACCTCTTTTTTTGAGTTAAGAATAAGTTTATTATTGTTAAACTCTTTAACGCCGTCAGACAAAATAAGGTTAACATTGTTCTCAATCATGGCATTTTGCGCTACCCAAGCAATTTCTTCATCAACAGGAGCCAAAATTTGATTACCCAGCTCAATAACAGTAGTATCAAGCCCCATTTCCGCAAGATTTTCAGCCATTTCAATACCAATAAACCCACCGCCGATAACTGCTGCTTTTTTAGAATTGTTCTTTTTAATAAAATCTTTTATTCTATCTGCATCATCTAAAGTTCTGACAGAAAAAACACGATTTCTATCCATTCCCTTAAAATCAGGTATTATAGGAGAAGCACCCTGCGCAAGCACTAATTTATCGTAAGATATTACTTCACCATTAATTAATTGAACAGTTTTTTCTGTTCTGTTTATTTTTATAACTTCTGTATTAAGCCTAACATCAATATTAAACCAAGTTTTAAACTTCTCAGGGTTAGATACAAGAATATCATCTCTATTTGAAATAACGTCAGAAACATAATAAGGCAAACCGCAATTTGCAATAGAAACCTCGTTCGATTTTTCAAGAATTAAAATTTCACAAGATTCATCTAACCTTCTGAGCCTGGTAGCACAGCAGGCGCCTGCTGCACCGCCGCCTATAATTACAACTTTCATAAATCCTCACTTTCATTTGGCAATATTAGAATATTATAATATGCTAATATTGTCAATAAAAGAATATGTAAGGATTTATTGATGTTATAACTTACTAAATTAGTTTACACCTTATTTATTCTCATAGTTTATACAAACATTTGTTGGAGTAAGCCTTTTTTGAACTGTTGCCAGTCAGAAAGAAGTGCTTTTTTCTCTTCAATAAGTTCATCCATTTTTGATAATACTTTTGCTATCTTTTCTTGCTCTTCTTTACAGGGAATCTGTATTTTTAAATTTCGTATCAATCCTAATGCTATAAATTTTTGAGTTCCTCCTGCAATTTCAACATGAAACTGCCTCAATATGTTATCGGATTGCAAGTAATGAACCAGATATCTATTAATATTGTTCTGATTATTCTTTATGAGTGCAACATTTTTTATAGCAAAGTTATCTTCTTGTATTACAACAGGCTTACCTATTGTACCAATCATTCCAAACAATATATCACCAACATGAACTTTCGAACGTTTATTTATCTCTTTGTAATCCTGTTCTGTAATATATGAAACATCACTAAAATCTAACTTACCATCTTTTGTAAGATTTTTTGATGTAATCAATGGATAACCATAAGCAACGTACTTTGGAGAATCATGTGTTCCATCTCTTACATCGGTAATGTCATATAACTTCTTTTCTTCCCAATCGGGGTAGGGGTTGTTGTTGGAGTCTTTGAAGCGGATTTGTTGAGAAAAGATTTTTTGCATAAGCCCTTTTTTTTGTTCTTCAAGGTCTTTAACCTCATCCTCACACTCATTAATCAACTCATCAACCTTGCTCAAAAACCTCGCAATCTTCTCCTGCTCCTCAAGACAAGGATAATTTAATTTAATAGTTTTGAAGGAATTATAACTAATTTGCTTTCCGTCTCTAATTCCTTCCACAGCAATATTTAAACTACAAATAAAATTGTATGTTTTCAAATAATATTTATAAAAAGCATTATTAATATTAATTAGAGGACAAAGTACAGTATATGCAGGGCTAACAATTCCATCAAGGTCGCTATATTCCAATCCTCCTTGAAAAGAACGTAAACTTATTATAAAATCGCCTTTATTGACTAATTTATATGTATTCAAAGCTGTTTTATCGTATTTCATATTGATACCACAATCTTCTCTCAAAATAGTACCCCTATCTTGAGTTACAGAAAGTACAGGTAATTCAGCCATATTTTTAATGGTTTTATTTTTAAATATTTCTTCAGCTCTTTTTGTTTTCCATTCTGGATAAGCATTTCCATTTTTATCTTTAAATCTTAATTTAGGTTTAGTCATTTATAACCTCTACTTGTTTTGTTTGTTGGGAATTAAGTTTGTTTATAGCATAATTAACAAGTGCAAAAGCTCTAAAATACAAGTATTTCAATGTATCTTCGTCTTCTATTGCTTTTTTATTTGTCTCAAAATGTCTTATTTGATAATTGTTGCCAATATTTGTTAAAGTTGTATATTCATTATTAAACATGTCACTATCTAAATCTCCGGCACACAATTCGCATAATTTTTTGGCACCTTTTTTCTTATCATCATTTAAAATTGTTTTGCTACGTTCAAGTGCATCCCAAATTTTTTCCACAGCACCTTGTCTATCACCTTTAATAAATTTTTCTCTACTCTCTTCAATAAGACTGTTTAATGGTTTGTCAGGGGATTTAATTTGACTACTAAATAGCAGTTCAGTATTTATGTTTAAATCAAAAGCTGAACTTATATCACAAACATCATTAGCCGAATAACAATATTTTAGCATATTGCCAAAATCTTTTATTGCAATATCAATATCTTTTTTGGCATCTATAAAATAGCGTTTTCTAAACAAACCTTTAGTTACAATTTTATATACATCAGTTATTGGATAGCGTTTTAAAAGATTTTCAACCCAAATCCTCCTAGTGGAACCATCATGGGTTTCATCAAATCCAAGAGTTTGAAAAAATTGAGTTATATAATATGAAGAACGATATGGGAATTTGTCATTATCTCCGACAATCATATTTGCCAAACTCGCTTCAAATTCTTCATCACATTCTCTTGCCTTTAAAAGTTTATGAGTTTCAATATCCTCTTTTGTTTTTGGAATATTTGTAAATTTATATATTTGGTCTTTGAATATTGTAGTTGCAATCATTACATTTGACCACAAGATATCTCCAGAGGATTCAAATAATACTAAAGAGGAAAATCTACTTTTGAAAGGTTCTTCTAAATTTTTTATAACATTATTTTTTAGTGTCTGAGCTTCTTTAAGATTAATGCTTTTATGTTCACAAATAAATTTGTGAAATGTTAGATATGCATCTTTTAAATTATCTACTTTGTTCATCCTACACCCCCAACTCATCAAAGTAGGCTTGGACTTCTTGTTCCAGTTTTTGGATGTTAGTTTTATGGGTTTTAATGCTTTCTTTTACGGCTTGTAAATCCACCTCAGCCTCAGGTTCAAAAGTATCTACATAGCGAGGAATATTCAAGTTGTAGTCGTTTTCTTCTATTTCTTCCATAGTTGCAATATGGCAGAACTTTTCAATTTCCTTGCGTTCAGCGTATGCAGAAACTATTCTTTCAATATCTTCATCAGATATAGAGTTTTGGTTTTTACCTTGAACATAGTATTTTGAAGCGTCTATGAAACAAATATTCCCACTGTTGCCGTTTCTTTCTCTTTTTAGGATTAAACAACATACAGGAATTGAAGTTCCTTGGAAACAGTTTGCAGGTAAACCAATTACAGCATCCAAGTAATTCATATTTTTAACAATATGTTTTCTTATTGTTTCTTCCGCATTACCTCTAAATAACACACCATGAGGTAATAGAACAGCTATTCTTCCATCTTCTGCCATATGATAAATCATATGCTGTACAAAGGCAAAATCGGCTGTGGATTTTGGTGCAAGTTTTCCATAGACAGAAAATCTATCATCATCCAAAAACTTAGGGTTTGCAGACCAAGAAGTTGAGTAAGGCGGGTTTGCGACTTGGACTGTATATTGTCTATCTATATTCTTGTTTTGTTCAAGAGTATCAACATTTAGAATTTCAAATTTCTTGTAGTCTATACCATGGAGCAACATATTCATTCTTGCAAGGTTATATGTAGTGCTTGTAAGCTCTTGACCAAAGTATTGACCGACTTTACAGTATTTACCGACTTGCAAAAGTAAACCACCTGAACCGCAAGCGCAATCTGAAACTGTTTTTGCTTCTGTTAAACCAACGGTTGCAAGCCTTGCAACAAGTTTTGACATATTAACAGGGGTATAGAATTCTCCGCCTTTTTTGCCTGCCGTTTGTGCAAACATGCCGATAAGATACTCATAAGCATCACCAAGAACATCAAGCTCCATATTTTCAAGGTGAAAATCTATTGTATTAATAGTATTCAATATTTTAGCAATAAGTTTAGATTTTTCGCTTACCATTTTGCCAAGTTTTGAAGATTTTAAGTCCATATCTTCCCAAAGACCGTCAAAATCTTGTTCGGATTCTTGTCCGATTGTGGATTCCGTTATTGATGAAATGGCTTTTTCAAGGTAATCTATGCCGAATTCACCCTTTGCAATCATTTTAATTAAATTTGAAAACAAATACTTAGGTTCAATAATATATCCAAGGTGGTCTAAACAGTCTTCGCTCAAGGCTTCTTTATAATCATCTTTTTCCCAAGCTTCTTCATAAGTGATATTATCGTGTTTTAGAAGCTCATTTATATAGTTTTGAGTTCTCTCAGACAAGTAGCGATAGAAGATTAAGCCCAAAATGTAGTTTTTGAACTCATAAGCCTCCATATTCCCGCGAAGCTCGTTTGCCATTTCCCAAAGCTTTGTATGAAGTTCAGATTTTTGTTCCTTTTGTATTTGTACTGTACTCATCGCTACTCCTATTGATATTTAGTAACATTGTTTATGATAAATTCCATAATCTTTTCAACTAAGGATTTTTTCTTGAAGTATGGAATATCGCTTGTGATACCTTCTCTGATTTTGTCTTTGTCTAAAATTTCAGTAAATTCATAATCATTTATTGAATTCTTTATAAAATCAGGCTCAAGTTTATTTTCAAAAGCAAAATCTTCAATTTCTTTATTTCTTTGAGCTGTTTCAAAGTTCGAATATTCTTCATCTACTGAATCATTCGCAGACATTTTGGGAACAACTTCACCTATGAATTGTTTAATCAAGTCCACTTTTCTTCTTAATTCTGGGTTGTCGCTTCTATCAAGCTCTTTATAGATATTATTAATGTCTTTTTCTTTTTGTTCGTGGTCTGTGAAATCAATGTTTCTTAAAAAGTTCATAATATATGCTACATTAATTTTATCAGTCTGAATAATTAAGATAAAAAAATCTATATCATTAAGTATTGAAACCTTTTCTGCTTGTTTTACTTTTCTTATATTGTCATTTATTG
>CALURV010000029.1 GCA_944323285.1 Candidatus Gastranaerophilales bacterium
TTGAGATATTTGACCGAGTTTATTATAAGCTTTGCATACAGCAAGCTCGACATCAAGATAATACTTGAACTTAGAATCAAGCTCCCAAATTTTACTCATTTCTTCTCTAGAATATCTTTCAATCATATTATTTCCTTTAACGCTCTAATATATTATAATATACATTATTTAAGATAAAATCTTAATATTATATAAAATAAAGAATATTAACAAAGAAAATGAAAATAAATACAATAAAAATTATAATATTAAATATTATACTGCTAGTAATAATTCTATTTATATCTGATTATTCTATTTATTTAAAATTTAAACAGGACTACATTAAAAATCTAGCCTCTGAAAGTTTAAAAATATATCCACCTATCTCTTATATTGATAATTATAAAAGTAATTATTCGACACAAAGTTATATATTTCAAAAAAGAAATAAAAATAATTTCAATTATTTCAGAAATAATATTTACAACAAAAACTATAATAATAAATCAATTATTTTTTTTGGTTGTTCCTACACATTTGGTGCACAATTATCTGATGAACAAACACTAAGTAATAAACTAGCAAAAAAGTTAAATATAAATGTATACAACTTTGGAATTTGTGCATCCGGTATTCAACATATGTTATCACTTTTACAGAATAATATTTTTTACAATTTAATAAAAGAAGAACCCAAATATGCAATATACACTATTATTCCGGATCATTTTGGACGTTTGCAAAAATATATATTTCCAAGTCCCATGATGGCAAATGGAATAAATCTACAATACGAATTAAAGAATAGCAAACTTAAAAAAAGATATATTCCACTTAATTTATTTTCAAAATCTTTTTTGGTTAAAAGTATATACTATCAAATAGATACAAAAAGAAATGATTTTGAACCAAATATAAAAGAACAAAATAATTTATTGGCATATTACATATTTACAGAAAGCTTCCAAATACTAAAGAAAAAATATCCTAACATAAAATTTATAATATTGAGATATGAAACAGAAAATGATTATGCAGAAGAATATGAAAATAATAAAATATGGGAAAATTTACAAAAACAAGGAATTATAATAATAAATTCTTCAGATTTAATAGGAAGAAAATTTAAATATGCATCAGAAGATACTTGCGAAGACCAATATCATCCATCAGAAAAAGCTTGGGATTTATTAGTACCTAAATTAATTGAACAAATAGAATTATAGCTGTAAACTTTTCTTTAATAAATATTTATTTTAAAATTCTCTTATAGTAAATTACATTGTAGCTGAATAAAACGAAAATATTTGTTCTATAAATTATTAAAAGGAGATTATTAATGGAGAAAAGAGTACCGTTTTTTTATGATATTACTTTAAGAGACGGTAATCAATCTCTTAAAAAACCTTGGAATACAAATGAAAAAGAAATAATATTTAATCATTTGGTAGAACTCGGAATACAAGGTGTAGAAGTGGGTTTTGCAGCAGCATCAGAAATGGATTTTGAAGCTTGCTCAAAATTAGCTCAAATAGCACCTGATAATGTAGTTATTTCCGCCCTTGCAAGATGTGTTGAAAATGACATTATAAAAGCAGCCGAATCAATTAAAACTGCAGAAAAACAAAGAGTACATACTTTTATTGCAATGAGTCCTTTTAATATGGAATATGTACTTAATAAATCACCACAAGAAGTAAGGAAACAAGCAATTGAAGGTGTAGCTTTTGCAAGAAAAATAATGGGTAAAAAAGGTGAAGTTCAATTTTCCGTAGAACATTTTGGAGATTGTCATGAAAATATTGATTTCGTAATAGATACATTAAAAGAAGTTGTAAAAGCCGGTGCTAATGTAATCAATTTGCCAAACACAGTTGAAAGAGTCAGACCTAAGAAATTTGTCGATTTGGTAGAAAAAGTATATAATGCACTTCCTAAAGATATAATTATTTCTGTACATAACCACAACGACCTTGGAATGGCAACTGCAACAACTGTCGAAAGTTATTTTGCAGGTGCAATTCAATTAGAATGTGCATTAAATGGCTTAGGCGAAAGGGCCGGTAATACAAACTTATATGAAGTCGCAGTTGCTATGCACAATTCCGGAGTTGATATCCCATTAAACTTATCTAAAATTTATGAATTAGCTCTTACAGTATCAGATATGTCAAATGTAAAAATATATGAAAAAGCACCCTTAATAGGACCTGAGGCATTAGCGCACAGAAGCGGTATACATCAAGATGGTGCAGTTAAGACAAAAGACATGGAAAAAGGTGCATATAGACCTATTCATCCTTCTTTAATAGGAAGAAAAGATGATGAAAAATTAGGATTTACATCTCAATCAGGCAAAACTGCAATATTTGAAATTATTTCTGATGCAGGTTATCCTATTACTCTTCAAGAAGCTCAAAGAATTGCTCCTATTGCAAAAGAAGAAGCTGAAAAAATCGGTGAACTTTCAACAAGAAATATCATTGATATTTACTTTAACAATGTACTTAATGTTAAAGGATTTTTTAAACTTTGTAATCTTGAAAAAACAAATGATAATAATTCGATACTTGAATTTATGTATAAAGACAAAAAATATACTATTGAAGTTTCAGGAAATGGACCTGTTGACTCTTGTATTAAAGCACTTCAAAAAGCAGGATTTAATTTTGAATTTTTAAATTATGAACAGAAAGCATTAAATATGGGTTCTGATGCAACTGCTATGACAATTATGCAATTTAAAGCACCAAATGGACAAACTATTATTTCAAGAGGTTGCGATGAAAGTACTGTCAAAGCTAACCTTAAAGCTATTTTCAATGGTTTAAATATTATTGAAACCTTACAGCCAGAGAGCATGACAATAAAAAAATAAATAGTATTATTTTTTATATATAATTAAAAAGAATAGAAAAATGAGGACTTAAAATGAAGAAGTTTATTATCTCATTTATAATTACTTGCTTTTTACTAAATATTACAATCCCGTCATATGCATTTACAGGTGGTTTCATTCTTCAGGATAAAATTACTGATATTATTCAAACTGAAGATATTGTATCAAAAGATGCAGAAAAAAGATTAAAAACATCTATTGCAAAAGTATATGGCGAAAAACAAAAAGATGAAATCTATATTAATATCTTAAAAATAATTAAAGATACAAAATTAAAAAGAGATAAAAGATTAAAAGATGAAGATATAAAAAGAAGTGATGATTGGTATAAAGATGAAATTATCTATATGTTCTATGTTGACCAATTTGGTGTAGATAATGATTTATCACCCAATACATTTAAAAAAGCAACAAAAATGCTTCCATATTTAAAAGATTTAGGTGTAACAACAATATATATGCTTCCTTTTGCAGATTCACCAATGGGAGATGCAGGTTTTGATGTAAAAAATCCTCGTGATGTTAGAAAAGACCTTGGCGGTATGAGTGAATTCTTATATTTTATAAGAGAAGCAAGAAACCATGGATTTAAAATTAAATCTGATTTAGTATTAAATCATTTTTCAGATCAGCACGAATGGTTTCAATCTGCATTAAATGGAGATATCGAAAAATTAAATTATTTCGTTGTAAGTGAAAAAGAACCTGAAAGAATTGTATATAAAGATGAAAAATTAGGTTATATAGCAGAATATAAACATGATAGCGGCAAAATATCAAAAAGACGTTTAATTTTTCCCGAAATAACAGATTCTCACTACAGAAAAATTACAATTCAAGGTAAAGATTATTATTTATATCATACGTTTTATCCGTTTCAATTAGATATAAATTGGGAAAATCCTGACGTTTTATATTATAACCTTAATAATATAGCCTTCTGGGCAAATCTTGGAATAGACATATTTAGAATGGACGCCATCCCTTATTTAATAAAAGAAGAAGGAACAAATGCAGAAAATCTTCCCAAAACACATGAAATAATAAAAATTATAAGTGCATTTCTGCAGGAAATTGCACCAAGATCGGTAATACAAGCAGAAGCCTGCCAGCCGCCTAAAAAAATACTTCCATATTTCGGAACGGAAAGAAAAATAACTGTTAATATAGATGGTAAACAAAAAGAATTAACAAGAACAAATGAAATTCAAATTGCATATCACTTTCCATACATGCCTGCAATATGGGCAACATTGGTATCAGCAGATAATTCATATTTTTGGAAAACACATAAACAAACTCCGCAAATTCCAGATACAGCAAGCTGGGCTGTATTTTTAAGAGTACATGATGAATTAACACTTGAAATGGTTAACGAAAAAACAAGAGAACTTTTATATGATGACTTAGCAGAAAAAGGGGCAGAATTCAGAAAAGGATACGGTATTAGCGGTAGAATGGCTAATTTCCTTGATAATAATCCGGATAGAATTAACATGACTTTTGCTATTTTACTTTCTTTAAAAGGTATTCCAATAATATACTATGGAGATGAAATAGGAAGCCAAAACAATTTTTCTTATGCTCAAAGATGGGCAAAAATAAGAGAAAGAAAAAACAAAAATAAAAATGGTGAATCATCCCAAATGCTTTCTTATTTTGATAGCAGAGATATTCATAGAGGCGCAATCAGAAGAAATATTTTTTATAGAGCAATGGAATCTTCTAATTCATTTAATGCAAAAATCTATAAAAAAGTTAAAAGACTCATTCAAGTCAGAAAGTCATACCCTACTTTATCAAGGGGAGAATTTATAGAAGTTAAAACAAATAAACCTGAAGTTCTTTCTTATTTAAGGAAAGGGAAAAATGACAGGATTCTTATTGTAAATAATTTATCTGATAATAAAGTATTCGTTGAACTTGATTCTACTGAATTTAACTTTGATAAATATTCCTCTGAAATTGAAATGAAAGAATTAATAACACAAAAAAACAAAACATTAAAAATTGAAAATAAAAAATTGATAGTAAGATTAAGGCCATACGAAAGTTTATGGTTTAGTTTTCCGTAATTCCTAAAATATTTTAATAAAACTAAAGAAACTTCATATAATGTCGATAATGTTTATGGAGTTTTTTTATGTCAAATAATATAAACAATATAAATAACAGCGAAATATACCAATATAATAATGATGTTCCAACACAAAATATTAATGAAGATAATACAATATCAATTTTTGAAGAAGAACAAACAGATGAAGAATCAATTGGTATAGAACTAAATCAAGATAATGAAGAAATAAGTGAAGAAAAAATAGAAGCACTTGAGAATAAACTATCTGAAGCAAAAGATAGACAAGGTATTTTTGGCTCATTATGGAATGGATTAAAAAATTTAACAGGATTAGGAACAAATACAAATAAATGCGAACAAGCAATAGAAGACTATAAAAACGGTAAAATAAGCTATGAAGAAGCAAATAGTATAATAAGTAATTTTTCAACAAAACAAGAAAGCAGCGTAAACCTTGCGGCAAATATATTAACAGGTGTAGCAGCAGTAGCTGTAGTAGGTTCTGCCGTATTAACAGGGGGCTTATCATTAGGGGTAATAGCAGCTGCAGCAGGAGCCGGGGCTGCTACAAAAGCAGGATTAAAATTTATAGATAGAGCTACAAATAAAGTTGAAGGTGATGCACTTGACGGAAAACAAATTTTAAAAGATTCACTATCAGGTGCAGTTGATGGAGCTGTATCTGTTGCGACAATGGGAATAGGTACAAGTGCTGTTACAGCTAAAACAGTAGCAGAACAAACATTAAAAGAAACAATAAAACAAGGAGCAATAGCAGGAGCAAAAGCAGGTGCTATATCAGGTGCAGTAACAGGAGCGAGTGATTACACAATTGAAGCAGCTATTGAAGAAGATGTTGAATTTAATGTTGGTGATTTGGCTAAAAGTACTGCATTAAACGCAGCAGGTGGAGCTTTAGCCGGTGGTGTATTAGGCGGTGTTAGCTCCGGTATTCAATATAATAAAGTCAAAGCAACTTTAGAACCTAAGTTACCCACTGAAATAGAAACTGAACTTTCTAAACAAGCTGATGATTTAAATAAATTATTTAAATCTAATATTGATGAAGCTAAATTACAAATAAAAAATGAATTTGATGATTTAGACTCTGTACAAACAATTACAGGAAGAGCAAAAGGCACAGATTCTATATTTGAAAAACTTGCTAAAAAATTTAATAAAGGTAAATTATCATCAACATCAACAGCAGATTGTATAGATGCAATTGGTGATGCTTATGGAACAAGAATTCAGATAAAAAGTCTTTCAACAGAAGACGCAAAAGAAATTATTGAAGATTGTTTATACGGATATGATATTAGTTATGACCAATTCATCAAATATATGAATGGAGATAACTCAACTCTTGATGAAGCAGGAATTGCTACATTAGATGAAATAAAAGGTACCATTATTGATCTCTTAAAAGAAAGACAAACACAAGAAGTTGTTGATCAGCTTGTAGATGCAATAGGTAATGGAAGATTAACAATAACTGAACTTAATAACTATGGAGATGAAATATCTTCTTATTTTACAAATTATCAATTACAAGAAATAGCAGATGCATATTATATTCAAACAGGAGAAAGATTAAAACTTGTAACTTATGATGATTTTTCTAATGGTTCGGGTACAAAAGTTGATTTAAATTCTACGTCTGAATATACAGTAAAACTTGATACTAATGGTGCTATAAAAGAATCAGGATATGCATCATCACAGATGAATACTAAACAAAAATTATCAGACGGAACAATAGGAAACGGTGAACTTCAAATTAGAGGAACTCAATTAAATGAATTTGCAGATGCTGAACATATTCCTTATGATATACGTACAGGAAAGATAACCGCTTCTGATACGAAATATTCAGATGTATATGACATTATAAGTAGCATGAAACCAAAGACTTATTCAAAATATAATAATTTCCTTAAAGATACATATCAATATCTAAGACTAAAAGAGCTTGGAATTGAAACAAAAATGCCAGATATTACTACTTACTTTAATTCCAAAGAACTTTCTCAAGATGCTATAAAATTATTAGATATGCAAGGACTAATAAACATAAGCAAAAGAGGACATTAACAAAAATATTTTTCTTATGCTTTTAATACTGATATAATAAATAAGGATAAATTATGAATATAAACAATAACTATAATAACTATAACTCTTCATTTTCAGGAATAGATAAGGACAAAATTCCAATGCTAAGTAATGATGAAAAAACAAATCTTCTTATTGAAAAAAGCAGAGATATATTATATCAAAGAGCAGAAAGAGAAGTACCTGAAAACGGTAAATTTAAGAAAATTTTTGTTGCTTTCGATATTCCCGGAACTAAAAATGAAGCTTTAATTACTGTTGAACATGATGCTATAGACCCTAAAATAAACAGAAGACTTTCTGTTGGTGTACATAGACAAAGCTCTGACAGAATCACATCTAATTATATTTTTAAAGGTCCAAAAAAGGAAATTCTTGATTATATAAAAAATAATGATAATCAAAGTGAATTATATAAAATAGTTACAGATTTATCAAAATCAGTAGATGACTATTACTCATCTTTATAAGCTATTTTAAAAAATTCACGATAAGCTGAAAGTGTGAGTGAATTTTTTCTCGGACAATTTTGATTAAATTTTTATCCGTATTTACTTGTAAAATATCCTTGAAGAATATACAATAAATTGGTAGTTAGTATTTGAGGATATGTTAAATTATGACTTATTGCGATGAACAAAAGAAATCACCATTTTCAAGCAAAGAAGCAAAAAATATAATAAAAGATGCTTTAAAAGTTTTAAATAAAAAACATATGGCATTTATTGCCCATGCAAACAGTTTTCCTGCCGAATACGGGAAAAATACAGGTTTTGGAAGCGTAAATTCAAATGCCGCAAAAAAATTAATTGACTTTTTATCCGGAGTATTTACAGATATTCAACTTGGACCTGCAGGTAAAACAAAATCTATTGATGCTTCACCATATACAGGTACTATTTTTTCCAATAATCCTTTGTTTATTGACCTTGAACAATTAACAACATCTGAATGGTTTAACATTCTTTCAATAGAAACATACAATAAAATCACAGAAAATAATCCAAATAAAGATACTAATAAAACAGCTTATTCTTATATATTTAAGGCTCAAGAAGAAGCATTAAAAGAAGCTTTTGAAAATTTCAAAAAAGCAGATTGTCCTGAATTAAAAAATCAATTTGAAGAATATAAAAATGAAAATAAATTCTGGCTGGAAAAAGATTCTTTATATGAAGCATTAACTGTAGAACATAATAACGATTACTGGCCAATGTGGAAATCTGAAACAGATAAATGTTTATTCAATCCTCAAACAGAAGAACAAAAAGTACAATATGAAGCAAGAATAAATGAAATTAAAGAAAAATATCAAGATGTAATTGAATATTATTCATTCTGCCAGTTTATAATATCAGTTCAGAATACAAAATCAAGGGAATATGCGCAGTCAAAGGGGATGAAAATGATAGCAGACAGACAAGTAGCATTTTCAGACAGAGATAACTGGGCATATCAGGCATACTTTTTAAAAGGCTGGTGTTTGGGCTGTCCTCCTGATTATTTTTCAGAAGACGGGCAAATGTGGGGATTTCCTGTTATGGATCCTGAAAAACTATTTAATAAAGATGGTTCTTTAGCAGAAGGCGGAATTCTAATGAAAGAACTATACAAAAAAATGTTTAAAGAAAAACCCGGAGGTGTAAGAATTGACAATATGGTAGGTTTAATAGACCCTTGGGTTTATGTATCAGGCAAAAAACCAAAAATAGAAGAAGGAGCAGGCAGGTTATATTCATCTCCAGAGCATCCTGTTCTATCAAGATATGCTATTGCAACAATGGAGGATTTAAATCCTGAAGTTGAAGCAGATAAAGAAGAAAGAATTTTAAAACTCACAGAAGAACAAATAAGAAAATATGGCGCTTTAGTTGAAAAAATAGTTATAGGTGCAGCTCAAGAAGTAGGACTTGACAAAGATTCTATAGTATGTGAAGACTTAGGTACTTTGACTCATCCTGTTGTAAGCGTTATGAAAGAATATGACCTGCAGGGAATGAAGTTAATACAGTTTGTGGTACCGGAAAAACCGGAACATCCATACAGATGTAAGAACATAAATCCAAGAAGCTGGGCAATGGTAGGTACACATGATAATGAACCAATTGCTATGTGGGCAGATGCCACTGTTAATACTGAAGCAGGTTATTTAAACGGAAAAAATTTAGCTGAAGATTTATGGCCTGATGCTTCTATGGAAGAAAAAGAAGAAATTGCAGTAAGAATTTCAAAAGATGCAGCTTTCTTAACTCAAACTAAATTAGTTGAATTATTTGCCTGCAAAGCAGAAAATGTTCAAATTTTCTTTACGGACTTTTTAGGCTTATATGATGTATATAATCGCCCCGGAACTTCAGGCGACCAGAATTGGTCATTAAGAATTCCTGACAATTATGAAGAAGTTTATTGTAATAATTTAGCAAACGGTAAAGCTTTAAATCTTCCTTTAATATTAAAACTTGCCATAGAAGCAAGAGGACATGAATTTGCATTACAAAACCAAGAAATCATTCAAAAACTTGAAAGTATAATGTAAGGGAAAAAAAATGTATGAATTAAAAGTTGAAAGCTCATTTTCTGCTGCTCATCATTTGTTAAATTACAATGGCGAATGTGAAAATCAACACGGACATAACTGGAAAGTTGAAGTTTATGTTAAAGGCACAACTCTTGATAAATCTAATCTTTTAATAGATTTTAAGGTGCTAAAAAAAGAACTTAATGAAGTATTAAAAATGCTTGACCATAAAGATATTAATACACTTGAAGAATTTCATAATATAAGTCCAAGCAGTGAAATTATTTCAAAATTCATTTATGAAAAATTAAAAGAAAAAATTTCGACAATATCAAAAGTATCTGTTTGGGAAACAGAAAAAGCCTGCGCAAGTTATTTTGAGGAGTAATTAATGCATATACTTCAAGCAATAATTATGGGAATAGTACAAGGTTTAAGTGAATTTTTGCCAATTTCAAGTTCAGCACACTTAGTAATATCTTCAAATATATATAAAGTAATAAAGAACATTCCGCTTCATCAAGAATCATCACAAGAAATTTTTCTTGATATTATGCTTCATTTAGGTACTTTAGTTGCTGTTTTAATATATTTTAGAAAAGATATTAAAGAAATAATAATAGCATTTATAAAAGCTGTTAAGACAAAAGATTATTCGTCAGAAAACGCAAAATTAGGAATATACATTATTCTCGGTACAATAATAACAGTGTTAATAGCATTTCCGCTTCATACTGTAGCAGAAGATTTGGTGTTTGCCCCTATGATAGTCGGTATTTTATTAATATTTACAGGGATTTTACTTATATCAAGCGAATTATATTCAAAGAGAATAAAAGAGAAAAAAGAATCAATAGATATAAAAACATCTGTAATTATGGCGATAGCACAAGGTTTAGCGGCACTGCCAGGGTTTTCCCGTTCGGGGCTTACCATTGCTGCTGGACTTTTAAATAAACAAAACAGATATACAGCAGCAAGATACTCTTTTTTATTAAGTATTCCTATTATATTAGGTGCATCTATGGTTTATCCTTTAATAAAAATAGATACATCCGATTTTATACAATATAATTGGAGTGCAATAATACTTGGAACAATTGTTTCTATAGTATCAGGCTACCTTTGTATTAAATATTTTCTTAAATTTGTTAGTAAGTATTCGCTTGCATTTTTCGGATATTACTGCATAATAGTAGGTATATTTACTTTTGTGTTTTTTAATATTTATGCAAACGGGGTTTAACTATGAACTTAACAGTAAGCTATATTCAAGAAAGAATAAAAAATTTTAAACCTGAAATAGGTATAATTTTAGGTTCAGGGCTTGGCGATTTTGCTGATAACTTTGAATCTGTAAAAATTCCTTATAAAGATATTCCCGGTTTTGAAAACTCTGAAGTTCAAGGCCATAAAGGGCAGCTTATTTTTGCAAAAGTCAACGGTAAAAACACAGTAATAATGCAGGGAAGATATCACTTTTATGAAGGGTATTCAATGCAAACAGTTACATACCCTGTTAAAATATTAAAAAAGCTTGGAATAAAAACCTTGATAATTACAAATGCAGCAGGTGCAGTAAATGAAAATTTTAATCCAGGTGATTTAATGTTTATAACAGATCATATAAATTTTATGGGGACAAATCCTTTAATAGGGAAAAATGACGATACTTTAGGAGTTCGTTTCCCCGATATGAGTGAAGTATATTCTAAAAAATTAATTAATTTAGCACAAGAAACAGCCGAAAAATTAAAAATAAAATATCAAAAAGGTGTATATATAGCAACAACAGGCCCAAGTTATGAAACTCCGGCTGAAATAAAAATGTTTAGATTATTAGGAGCAAGCGCTGTTGGTATGTCTACAGTACCTGAAGCTATAATTGCTAATTATTGCGGCTTAGATGTTTTAGGTATAAGCTGTTTAACAAATTATGCTGCAGGTGTTTCAAATAACCCGTTAAATCATGAAGAAGTAATTGAAACAGCAAATAAAGTAAAAGAAAGTTTTAAATTATTATTATCAGAGTTCATAAAAAGGCTTTAGTTACTTAATGAATATAATAGAATCAATAAAAAATAAAGTAATAGTTTCAGTTCAGGCAATGCCAAATGAACCTTTATATAAAGAAGAATGCATTATTGCAATGATGCAATCAGTCATAAATGGCGGAGCTAAAGCTTTAAGACTTGCAGGTGCAAGAGATATAAAAAATGCAAAAAAATTATTTAATGTACCTGTTATCGGATTAACAAAACCGGATAAACTGCCTGATAATTGGATGGATGTTGTATATATAACTCCTACATTAAAAGAAGTAAGAGAATTAATTGAAGCTAATGCAGATATTATAGCAACAGATGCCACTCTAAGAAAAAGGCCAAAAGAAAGTTTAAAAGAAATTTTAGAATATATAAAATCAAATAATAAAATTTCAATGGCTGATATATCAACATTTGAAGAAGGAGTAAAAGCAAGAGAGTTAGGTTTTGATATAATTTCAACAACCCTTTCCGGTTATACATCATATTCTGACAGAAAAATGATAACACCTGATTTTGAACTTCTTAAAAAACTAGTTAAAAATCTTGATTGTCCTGTTATTTTAGAAGGCAGAATATGGGAACCTTTTGAAGCAGATAAAGCATTTGAGCTTGGTGCTCACAGCGTTGTAATAGGTTCAGCTATTACAAGACCGCAATTAATTACAAAAAGATTTTGTGAAAGAGATTAATTATGAAAAAAGTATTAGCAATAGATGTAGGTGGAACTAAATTAGTCTATTCAATAATTAATGAAAAAGGCGAGTTTTTAAGTGAGATAAAAAAGACTTCAACCCCCAAAAATATTGATGAATTAGAAAAATTATTTAAAGATATTATTTCAGAAAATGAAGACAATATAGATATGACAGCATTTGCAACAGCAGGAGCTGTAAATATAACAAATACAAAAGTTGAATCATCAACTCCAAATATGCCTGATGGTTATAACAGTTTAGATTTTTCAAAATTAAGTAAAAAACCTGTTTATGTAGAAAATGATGCTAATGCTGCTGCCTGGGCAGAATATAAAATAGGTGCAGCAATCGAAGAAAATAATACTATAACAATAACATTAGGTACAGGTGTTGGCGGAGGTTTCATTGTTGATGGACGTCTATTAAGAGGAAAATCAGGCCGCGGCGGCGAAGTTGGCAGTATGAAAATTAACGGAAGAAATAGAATTTGTACCTGCCATAGAAAAAACTGTTTTGAAGCTTACGCCTCAGGTATCGGTCTTAAAAAAACAGCAAATGAAACTGCCATAAATGATGAAACATTTAAAACCAGTATTTTTAGAGAAAAAAATCCAGATGATATTACTACCTATGATATTATCGAAGGAGTTAAACAAAAGGATAACTTTTCTTTAAAAGTGTTTAATATATGGAAACAAGACTTAATTATAGGTCTAATAAATATAACGAATATCTTTGACCCTGAAAGTATAATTATTTCAGGAGGTATGGGCGAATTTATTGATACCAAAGAAATAGAAAACGCTATAAATTCTGAAATTGTAGTATCTCCTGTTAAAATAAAGTTAGCTAAAGCAGGAAATTATTCAGGCATAATTGGTGCAGCCTTATTAGCTTGTGAAAAATATTAAATTATATATTTATTCAAAAAATATTGGAATTAATGTATAATACTAATTGTAATTTATTTTGAGGATTAATCATGAAAATATTATTAAATATATTTTGTTGGATTTTAGCTATTTATTGTATTTATTTTCCTTTTTCATATTTTCACTCAGCAATGGATAAAAAAGAATTTAAGATAAGTCATATATTAGTTGATTCTAAAGAAAAAGCAGAAGAAATAAAAAAAGAAATAGTAAATAAAGATAAAACTTTTGCCAATGCAGCACAAGAATATTCACTATGTGAATCAAAAAAAGATAAAGGTGATATAGGCTACAGCATGCGAGGTATGATTTTTAAAGAAATTGAAGATGCTGCTTTAAAATTGGATAGAAATATAATATCTGATCCTATAAAAACAGAAGCCGGCTGGCATATTATTAAAGTAACTGATTTAAAATATTATTCAGATAGTGAAAATTTTGCAAAAAGATATTAATTTAAAATTTAGCTTTATTGAATAAATTTTATTTTTTATATATAATTTCAACTGTCAAAGTTAAGAGGATAAAATATGACAAGAAATCAACTTCCTGAAGGTGTAGGAAAAAAAATAGTTGAAGCACTAAAAAGACAAGCTGAAGCAGATATTACGCCACTAGAAGAAAATAATAGTGTTATTTCGAACACTTTACCGTTAACAAATATTGAAGATGTTGAAGAATTAGATTATTCTTCAAATGATGAAACAATAAAAGAAATTGATAATGATGAAATTATTGAAGAAGAAATTTCTTCTTCCCCTATAAATACAATAGAACCACAAAAAGAAGAAATGGCTTTAGAAAAAACTCCTGCCGTACAAGAAAAAAATATTATTTCAGAAGTTCCTTCTTTTACTTTTAAAGAACCACCGCAAAGAAAAGAATCTGTAAGAAAAATTAATGTAGCATCAAGTTCTATAACCATTCCATCTAATGTTGCTGTATTAAAAAACCTTATAGCAACACTTCCTGTTGGTGTTACAAAACAAACAGGTGCTCAAATTATAAGACAAACCCTTGAAGCTATGGGCATTCCTATGAATAGTGTTTTAAAAGAAGCCCAGGATGTTCAGGAAGAATTAAACAGTTCTACAAGAGAATGTATGCTCAAAATTCAAGAATATAAAACCAATATTCTTCAATTAGAACAATCTGTTCAAGAATATCAAAGAAATATTACTCAAATTAATGACCTTGTAAGTTTATTTCTTTTGACAGATAAAAAATAATTTAATCTAGTATCGCACTTTGTTACCTTCTCATCCTCGCTAACAAAGTACTCACCTTTTAAAAACTCTGATCACCTTCGTTTCACTTCGGATACAAGTTCACTCAAAAACAAAGTTTTTGGTTCGTTTTGTAAAAAAATCACTCACACTTTCAGCTTATCGTGAATTTTTTCTTGGACAATTATATTTTATTATTGACACCATATCCAAATAACGCAAAATCATACTTTATAGGGTCTTTAGCGTCAAATGTTTTAAGAACATTTGTAAGTTCAATAACGCTCTCGTACCCGTTATCTTTACGATTTAATAACCCCAACTTTCTGCTTATTTTAGCAACATGGGTATCTAAAGGTATTAAAAGCTCTGATTTATCAATAAAATTCCAAATTCCAATATCAACTTCACTTTTTCTGACAAACCATCTTAAAAGCATATTAAACCTTTTTAATGCACTTTTCTTCTCTGGATTTGGCAAAAGATGATAGAAACCTTTTGTTGTTTTATTATCTGCTCTTGCATAAAAATAATCAATAACACCTTGAAACATTTTCCATACATCTTGTTTTTGTTTATAACAATATTTAAATAAACTTTCTAATGTTTCATTTTCAGAGTACAAAATATTTAAAATTTTTAAAATTTGAATTAAATCACAATCTTTAGAAAATCTATAATCACAATTATTTATACAATTATCCTTATAGTCAAAAGATTTAACAAAATCAAAAGGTTTATTTCCCATTAAATTAAATATATAATGTAACTTTTCAATAAAAACTTCTCTTTTACCATAAGAAAACATAGAGGCAATAAAACCCGCTATTTCAATATCTCTTTTATTTTTATACAAATGAACAAATTGAACGGGATCATTTTCTATAAAATCTTTTGTTTCATATTCAATAATATACTTATCAAGTAAATCTTTAAGCATTTATCTCAAACTTTCAAAATAATCTTTTATAATTTTAGTACATTCTTCTTCCATAATACCGCCTTTAACGTCCATATCATAATGCATAACTTTACGCATATCAAATTTATCATTAAAAGCCCCATTTAAAACATTATAAGTACCAAAATATAATTTCTTTATTCTTGCCTGCAAAATAGCACTTGCGCACATTGGACAAGGTTCTAGAGTAACATACATTTCACAATCATTTAAACGCCAATTATTTAATTTTCTGCTTGCTCTTCTAATAGCAAGCATTTCTGCGTGATATATTACATTTTGTCTTTTTTCTTTTTCATTTACTGCTTTAGCAATTATTTTGCCGTCTTTAACAATAACAGCACCAATAGGTATATCTTGCCCTGATTTTTTAGCCATTTTTATAGCTTCTTGCATATATTCAAGTTTCATAATTACCATTTCTTTCTTCATTATATAAGGGTATTACTATTTTAACCAAAAATTTATTGTCGTGTGTTGACTTTAAAGAAACACTACCATTCATTGCTTCTATTAAACCTTTAACAATATAAAGTCCTAAACCTGTTCCTCTTGTTGTTCTTGTTGTCTTATCATCTATTCTTATAAATTTATCAAATAATGTATTTAGTACTTGTTTTTCTATAAAATCGGCACTATTTGTAACCTTAATTACTGCATTATCGTTTTTCTGTTCAGCTTCTATAACAATTGGGGTATCAGGATATCCGTATTTATTAGCATTTCCTAGTATATTAATCATTACTTGTTCTATTCTGTCTTTATCTGCAAATATATCAGGGAAATTATTAGAAATATTATTTTCTATAACTCTATCTTCAATATTTTTTACAGAATAAATAGAAGATTCTATAACATTAAGCAAGTTTACCTTTTCAAGATTTATATTTAATTTAGCACCTTCAATATCAGGAATAACAAGTAAATCTTCAATCATTCTTGATAACCGCTCTGACTGTTGTTTTATTATTAATAATGATTTATGTTTTGTTTCTTCATCAATTTCAATATCAGTTCTGAGCAATCTTGAAGTATATCCTCTAATACTTGTTAAAGGAGTTCTTAATTCATGACTTACAGTATCTACAAGATTTGAGCGAAAACTATCTAACAATTTAAGTTCTTTATTTTTTTGTTTTAATGTCTTATAAGATTCATTTATTTCATTTTCCATTTTATTAAATTCATCCGCAAGAAATATAATTTCTCTTGGGGTAAAAATATTCGTAATAACAGAAATTTGACGTTTATAATTACCCTTTGACATTGCAATTATTCCTTTAAATAATTGTCTAATATTTCTATAAAGATAATAAGAATATAATAAAGTAAGAAAAATAGTTACAGCAGCTGCAGCAAGAAAAGATAAAAGTATTTTAAATCTTGCTTTATTTATTGTAGATTCTGTAAGCTGCTTTGTTGTATTTACTATTACAATAAGACCTAAATCATCCATTTTTAAATAAACTCTGGGTTGATTCTTTATTTCTTCAAACCTTGTTGCAATATTATTTACAAGATTTACAGGTAATTGTTTTAAACAATTTTGAAAATCTTTTTCTTCATAATTATGAGAAAATATTAGTTTACCTTTTTTATCTACTACATAAATTCTTCTGTCTTTTTCTTCCGAAATATTATTTAAAATACTATCTTTTATTACTTTTGTATTAATTTCTGCTTTTATATATTTATCATCATGAATTTTTTCAATTAACCATAATTTTTCATCTTCCGAATCATATTGTATTCTTTCTTTATAAGTTAAATCTTTTAATTCAGAAGGATGAATAATTTCAAAATTTTTAAATACTTTAGAGTTTATTGCAATATCTTTTAGTAAAAGATTTTGTGATGACTCAGATGGAATGTGTTTAATTGCAATTATTATTTCATTGAGTCTGTTTCTATCTGCTTCTATTAATGAAAATATATTATTTTCAATGATTTTTGTAAGCATTTGAGCAGAATATGCAAGTTCTTTTCTTATAGAATGCTGACTGACATTATTTATAACAAACCAAGCTATAATAGAAGGAATTAAAACCCCAATTAAAGAAATAATTATAATTTGTTCAACTATTTTAAATCTTCGCTTAATCATAATAAAACCATTAATTATTGTCATCGCCAAATGGTGTTAATTTATAACCAACGTTTGTAACAGTATGAAGATACCCCGGCACTTTAGGATTTTCTTCTATTTTTTGTCTTAACCCGCCAACGTGAACCCTTAACATTCTTACATCATCATCGGAATTATAACCCCATACTTCATTTAAAAGAACAGCTAAAGTAACTGCATTATTAAAATGCTGCATTAAACAATATAAAATTTCAAATTCTGTTGGTGTAAGTTTAATGCGTTTTCCTTTTATTTCCGTTTCTAGTGAATCAGGAAATAATTCAATATCTCCAACATTAAGAATCTCTTGTGATGTGCTTTTTTTCTCTATAGGCTGATGTCTTCTTACTAAAGCTCTAACTCTTAATAAAACCTCTTGTATATCAAATGGTTTAACAATATAATCATCAGCACCGGAATCAAAGCCTTGTGTTTTATCTGTTATTGTTCCTTTTGCCGTTAACATTAATATAGGAACTTGCGGTTTTGCTTTCCTAATATGTTTACAAACATCAAACCCATTCATTTTAGGCATCATAACATCTAAAAGTATTAAGTCATAACTGTTTATTAAAGCCTTTTGAAGTGCTTCTTCCCCATCTTTTGCTATATCTACACTATATCCGCTATGGGATAAATCAAATTCCAATAATTCTCTTATTTCATTATCATCATCTGCAACTAAAAGTCTTGGCAATATTATATCCCTCATTTAATCTAGTATCGCACTTTCTTACCTTCTCATCCTCACTAACAAAGTACTCACCTTTGAAAACTCTGCTCACCTTCGTTTCACTACGGATACAAGCTCACTCAAAAACAAAGTTTTTGGTTCGTTTTGTAAAAAAAATTCACTCACACTTTCAGCTTATCGTGAATTTTTTCTCGGA
>CALURV010000030.1 GCA_944323285.1 Candidatus Gastranaerophilales bacterium
TATATCAAGTATCAGTAAAAGAAAATGCAATAGAAATGGAAGTAAAAAGATTAGATACAATGGTAACAGCTCTGCAACAACAACTGGAAGCAGTAGAAGAAGCAGAAGGTCAAGCTATAGACAGAGCCACACCGAAATTCAAAGGCGTTGGCTAGGGTTAGTTTTAATAATAAAACAGAGGAAACAAATTGTTTCCTCTTTTTTATATGAAATATTTTATCTATATTGATTTAATAACAATAATAATTTTTTTTGTATATGATATAATCTTATTAAAATATTCTTGGTAGTGGAAATGAAAATCAAATCTAATCATTTATTCAAGTTTATATTATCAATAATCATAATAACTATATCGGCAAATAATTATTCATATGCTATACAAGAAAGTGACATAGCAGAAATTTCTGATGATTCTAAAATTACAAAAATTGAATTTGAGGGAAACCACTTAATTAATGACTCAGATATCGTAAAAGTAATGAATATGCAAATTGGTGATATATATAGTAAAGAAATGGTACAACAAAATTTAAAAGCTATATATAAAACAGGTTATTTTTCAGAGAAGATGAAAGCAATTCCAATACCAACCTCACCTGATTCATTAACCTTAAGAATATATTTGGAAGAAAATATACCTATAACAGGTTTCGCAATAACAGGGAATACAGTAGTATCAACAGGAGAAATATTAGATATACTTAGTGATTTAGAAGGACAGCCTCAAAATTTAAATACATTATCTGAAGCAGTAAGTCAAGTTGAAGATTTATATGCTTCAAAAGGATATGTTTTAGCAAATGTATCAGATGTTCAAGATGATCCTGACGGTTGTGTAAATATAAATATAGAAGAAGGAAAAATCAATTCAATATCATTTGAAGGTAATAAAAAGACAAAAGATTTTGTAATAGAAAGAAATATTTTATCGACCCCTGGAAGTGTATATAATGAAAATACATTAAAAGCAGATTTAATGAGATTATATTCTACACAAGCATTTAAAGATGTAAACCGTGCGATAGAAAGAAGTAATGAAGATCCAAATTCATACGATATAACAATAATACTAGAAGAGCAAAGAACCGGTACAATTTCACTTGGTGGTGGTGTTGATACGGCAACAGGATTATTTGGACAAGCCGGATTTGTTGAAAATAACTTTTTAGGTAATGGACAAAGAGTTGGTATAAACTTTATGGCAGGTACTGGTGTAATTATGTCAGACAGTTCTACATTAGATCATGCAAATTTACAAGCAGAAGTAAGCTTCTTTGAACCCAGGCTAAAAGGAACAGACAATGGTTTATTAGTAAAAGCCTTTGGAAGAGATTTTGGAAGTTATCAGGTTCCACTTGCAATAGAAAGAAGATATGGGGGAGAAGTAGTATTATCAAGACCATTTAAAAAATATAAAAATCTTCTAGGTGCAATTAAATTTGGCGGTGAATATATAAAAGTAAAAGAAGGAGACTTCAACAAAATTGCACAATTATATGATCAACATAATATACCAATTTCAGAGCGTTCTAAGCAATTACAAGGCGGTACATATTTCACGCTCGGACCAAGTTTAGTCTATGATACAAGAGATAATGTTTTAAACCCAAGGAATGGTGTTTTAGCAACATTAAGATTTAATGAAAATGTTAATATAACTGATTTTGATTATACACATGGAACTCTAACTGCCGGAATAAAAAGATATTTTCCTGTTATGAAAAAATCATCATTCTCTCTATTAGCAAGAGCCGGAGGGAAAATCCACGGCGATATGCCTGAGGTTATGGCCTTTAGTTTAGGTGGTCCATATACGGTAAGAGGATACAGAATGAGCACAGTTGGTACAGGTGAAGGATTTATGTTAGCATCTGCTGAATTAACTACACCATTCTTTTTCTTAGATAGAATTGAAAAAGCAAAATTCTTAGATAATATTAAATTCTCAATGTTTGTTGATGCTGGTCAAGTATTTGGAGGTACAATTACCAACAAACTATATAACAGACCTGAATATGGTATAGCTGGTGGTATTGGCGTTAAATTATTTATACCAGGTGTAGGTCCTTTATCTATAGATTATGGTATTCCATTCACAAATGTTGGAGCCGGAAACAGAAGAGGTGCATTCTCATTTGGTGTCGGAGATGTATTCTAATGCAAGTTAATATATTATGTAAAAACATTGACGAAACAGATGAACTTGCTAAAAAATTTGCAAGATTAATTGAAGATAAAGGAGCTTTTATTTGTCTATATGGTGATGTAGGTGCAGGCAAAACAGCTTTCACAAAGTGTGTTTGCAAATATCTTAATGTAAAAGAAAAAGTAACCAGCCCCAGTTTTGTAATTTTAAATGAATATAAAACAGGGAAAATACCTATATATCACTTTGATTTATATCGTCTTGAAAAAGAAGGAATTAGCACAATAATTAATGAACTTGAGGAGTATTCAGAAGGTAAAATTCTTACACTTGTTGAATGGGCTGAATTTTCCCAAAATGCCCTTCCTTTTGAAAGAATAGATATTAATATAAATTATATTGATGAAAATAAAAGAGAATTTATATTTACTCCTATTGGGGGGAAAAATATAGAAATTATTAATGGATTAAAATATGAAAATACTAGTCTTTGATACTTGTTTTAATAAATCTTATATAGTATTAAATGAAGATAATATAATCTTATCTTCAAAAATAATAAACAGCACTGAAGATAACTATCATAGTGCATACCTTATTCCGGAAATAAGAAATATATTAAGAGAAAATAATATTCAAATAAAAGATTTAGATGCAATTGGAATCAATATTGGTCCCGGAAGTTTTACAGGAATAAGAGCAGGAATAACAATAGCAAGAGTATTAGCACAGCAAGCAAGCTTAAAGCTTGTAGGCGTTGAATCTTTATTGATTCTTTCTAAATTAAATACAACAGAAAAAAAATCATTGATTATAACAGACGCAAGAAAAAATAAAGTATATATAGCTTTATATGATAAAAAGAATACAATAATAGCACCAAAATTAGAAGATAAAGAAAATATAACAAAATACATTGATAATAGTACATTTATTGTTACAGATAGTTCTATAAATAGATACTTAAAAGAACTAAATATAGAAAGTACAATATATGAAAATAATGACGAAAATTTCGGTTTATATTTATCTGAAATTGTACATACCAAAATTAAAGAAAATAAAGAAGATTATAACTGGGCAAGAGTAAAACCATTATATATACAACAACCATCAATAACAAAACCCAAGGAACAGAGAAATGTATAGAATTGAATTTTCAGGTTGCCTAACAACATTATTAATATTTTTCATAATACTATTTTTGGTAAAAGAATTATGGTGGCTTATTGTAGGAATCGCAATAGTACTAATTGTTTTATATTATGCAAGATTAATATATAAAACTTTCTTATTAAAAGGAGCAAATGACCAAGAAACATATAAACCAAAGATGGGAGAGGTATATAAAGTATGCCCATATTGCAATACGAAAGTAAAAGTAACAGCTGTTACATGCCCTGTATGCAAACATGCCTTAAACTAGAATATAAAAAAACCGTTTGATTTCTCAAACGGTTTTTCTATAAAGATAAAGCTTATTTCACAGCATCTTTGAATTTTTTACCAGCAGAGAATGCAGGAACAGTTTTAGCAGCAATTTTGATAGCTGCGCCAGTTTGAGGGTTACGACCTGTTCTAGCTTTTCTTTTGCGAGCTTCAAAAGTACCAAAGCCAACTAAAGTAACTTTTTTACCTTTAGCAACTGTTTTTTGTACTGTATCAATTGTAGCACTTAAAACATCTGCTGCAGCTTTTTGTGAAACTTTTGCTTTTTTTGCAACTTCTTTTACTAATTCTTCTTTGTTCATAAGAACCTCCTCTTGTATTACAAAGATTATTATACTTATATTTCAAGTTTTGGCAATACTTTTAATATATTTTTTTTATTTTTTTCAATAAAAAGTTAATTTATTGAAAAAATAACTATTGAAGCTGGCCTCATTTTCGCAGTATATGTTGATTTTACAAGCTTTCCGGAATCAATATCTTTTATAAAATTAATTTTTGATTTTTTTGATATTTTCTTTACTTTAATATTTACATTTTCACTATTAATAAGATTTCTATTTATTATTACAACAATAGACTTATCTTTATATATTCTTTGGAAGGCAAAGATTCTTTCATTGTCCGACTTAAGAGGAACAAAACTGCCTTTAGTTATAACATCAAGATAGCTATTTCTTAATCTCATAGCTAAAACATGTTCATCTATTAAGATTTTTGAATCAGTACCCGGTTTCCTTGAAAAATTAAAAATGTCAATCTGTCCCTGATGAACATAGTAGAATTCATCATCGGTATAAGTTTCGTTAGCTTTCTTATTAGAATATTCATACATATAATCATCTGCTTGCAAAAAACCATCAACATAGTAAGGATTAAGAGGTAAAGTAGCATTTAGCCAAATAATAATTTTAGAAAAATTTTCACCGCCAATTAACAGCGGACTAACCTCGTCATGGGTTTCAAAGCTGCCAATAACTGATTTTTTATCGGAATACTTATTTAATATTTTTTGACGATTTATAATAGAATCAGAAAGATTTTTCATTTTTTTCCAATTTTTTAATTCGAAAAAGTCTCCATAATATCCATCAAAACCAGCTTCCAAGAGTTTTTTATAATCAGTAAAAAAAGCTTTATCTGAAGCAGGTTTTGTCCAACTTTCAGAAGCTTCAGCTAAAAATAATAATCCTTCTTTTTTGCTTCTTGCATAACTAATTAGTTCCTTCCAAAAGATGTAAGGTTTTAATGTTGCAACATCAGCACGAATACCATCAACTCCAATATTAATCATATAGTTTACAAATATTTTATGAAGTACAAATATATCAGAAGACAAAAGTTCAGTAGGTTTATCAGAAATTTTAAATAATCTGACATCCATCCAATCAGCAGGAATAAAAGGGGATCCATCTTCACTTAAGACAAATAAATCCGGTCTATTTATATATAAATCATAAGCCCCACAGCTTGGTAAATCAACAATAACTTTTATTCCCCTATTATGACATTCATCAATAAATTTTTTTGCTTGTTCTTTTGGCGATAAATCACTTTGAGCATCAACAAGCTGCAAATTAACAGAATGAAAATCAGCAAGCGCATATAAGGAACCTGCAGTTCCAAGAGCTTTTATTTTACCAACCGGGGTAATTGGCAAAAGATGAATAGTATTTATTTCAAGTTTTTTTAATTCATCTAATCTATCAATAGCATTAATAAAAGACCCTGGTGTTTCACCTTCATAAAAGTCAATTATTCCATTACCATTTTTATCATTAGCATTAAAAGTTCTTAAATTAATTGAATAAATTACAGCTTTATTATTTTGAAATAATTCTCTTAAATCAGATTTATTTTCAACATTTTCTTGTGCAAATACAATAACTGATTGAAATAGAAATAAACAAGTTAATATAAATATTTTCTTCAAAGACATACAAAAAATCCTTAATTATCTAATTTTGAGTATACCATAAATTTCCATTGTAAAATTCAATGACAAGTAATTATATTTGTCATATAATTCTTTTAGTAGATATACAAAGAGGCTTTTATGAAAGAGAATTTGGAACTTATTTTAAAGAATGCATCAGAAGAAATAAATAAAGCACAAACAATGCAAAATTTAGAAGATATAAAATTAAAATATTTAAGCAGAAAAGGTGAATTAAACTCAATAAAGAAGAATTTAAAGGACTTATCAGACGAAGATAAAAGAATCATTGGTGCATTAGCAAATAAAGTTTCAAATGAATTGGAAGAATTAATAACAAAAAAGAATGAAGAAATATATAAAATAGAATTAAATAAAAAACTAAATGAAGAAAAGATAGATATAACTCTGCCATCAGATTTCAGACCACAAGGAAAAGTTCATCCATTAACACAAACAGTAAGTGAAATAGTTGAAATATTTCAAGGGATGGGTTTTTCTTTAGTGAAATCGGAAAATAGTCCTGAAGTTGAGACGGAATATATAAATTTTGACATGTTAAATTTCCCACCTGATCATCCGGCAAAAGACATGCAAGACACATTTTATACAAAAGTTGCACCAAATGTTATATTAAGAAGTCAAACATCAGGGGCCCAAATAAGACAAATGCTAAATCAAAAACCACCAATAAGAGTAATATCTCCAGGCAGAGTATATAGATGTGAATCTGTAAGTGCACGAAAAAATAATCTTTTCCATCAAATAGAAGGACTTATGGTTGATACAGATATTTCTTTTGGTGATTTAAAAGGAGTCTTGAATGAATTTGTAAGATTGTATTTTGGAGTAAACAGACCAACAAGGTTCAGAGCAAGTTATTTCCCATTTACAGAACCAAGTGCGGAAGTAGATGTACAATGTATAATGTGCGGAGGTAAGGGTTGCAGAACTTGTAGCGGTACAGGATGGCTTGAAGTATTGGGTTCGGGAATGGTACATGCCAATGTTTTAAGAAATGTAGGAATTGATCCTGAAGTATATTCAGGTTTTGCATTTGGTATGGGAGTTGAAAGACTTACCATGTTAAAATATGCTATTAATGATATAAGATTATTCTTTAATAATGATATTAGATTTTTGAAACAATTTTAATTATGCTGGCAAAAAGAATCATACCTTGTTTAGATGTAAAAAATGGTGAAACTGTAAAAGGAATAAATTTTGAAAATTTACGCTATGCAGGTAATCCTGTAGCTTTAGCAAAAAAATATTCAGAAGAAGGCGCAGATGAACTTGTTTTTCTTGATATCACAGCAACAAATGAAGAAAGAAAAACAACAATAGAAATGGTAGAAAAAGTAGCAAAACAAGTTTTTATTCCCTTTACAGTAGGCGGGGGAATAAAAACCCTTGATGATATGAAAAAACTTTTACTTGCAGGTGCCGATAAAGTAGCCATAAATTCAGCAGCAGTAAAAAATCCTGATTTGATAAGCAGTGCATCAATGTATTTTGGTTCACAATGTATTGTTGTAGCTGTTGATGCAAAAAGAGAAAATAATGATTTTTATGTTCATACAAATGCAGGAAAAATTAATAGCGGAAAAAGGTTATATGATTGGCTGATAGAAATTGAAAAAAGAGGCGCAGGTGAAATATTGCTTACTTCTATGGACGCTGATGGAACACAAAATGGATTTGATATAGAAATGACAAAACTTGCCGCTTTAAATCTAAATATTCCTGTAATAGCTTCAGGCGGAGCCGGCCCTAACAAAAAACATTTTACAGATATCTTCAAATTGGGATTTGCAGATGCTGCTTTAGCTGCTTCTATTTTCCACTTTGACACGCTTAATATTCCGACATTAAAAAATTCATTAAAAAAAGAAGGTATTGAGGTACGATTATAATGGCAGAAGAAAAAGTAAAATTTGATCCGGGAATTGGTGAGCTTGTATTAAATTTAAATGATTTTGTAAATAATGTATATTCACAATTAATGTCCTTTCAAACAATTCATCAAAAAAGAGCACGTTTCAAATTATATGCAACTAAAATTCAAAAATATATAAAAAACAACATTGCATTTTATCTCGGATGCCTTTTATGGGCTTATTATATATACCAAAACAATATAAATTCTCCAAAAGAAATAGAAGGAAATGTTTTTCTAAATATGCCTAAAGAAGAAAAAGAAAAATATGATTATATGCTGCAAGTTAATTTCATAGAAAATTATATTGATTGTTTTGAAAGAGATTCCCTATATTATACAGGTAAAAAAATTGTAATTCCAAGAGAATGGAAGAACATTTTAGAACTATATATTGAATTTATAGAATTAAATAAAGGTTTTATAGACACTAAATATACAGCAGATATTAAACTTCCTGAAAAAATAAAAGAAGTCTCTATAAATTTAGATATAAATTCACTGATAAAAGAAGTAATAAAAAAAGAAGACCTTGAAATATTAATGAATATTGATAATTTACCCGATTTATCTTGATATAGTTTTATTTTTTATATATTCTATACATGTGTACTAATACATGCTGGCTATGGAAGAAAAGATAAATTTACCCTTTGAACAATTAGCAAATAAGTGTGATGTTATTAATCCGCAGAACCCTAAAGAAACAATAGAAAAAATTACAGGGCTAAGCGTAGATTTTCCTAGTGAACATTTAGTTTTAATATATAATTACTTTTTTGAGATTTCTAATTCATATGAAGTTTTAATGTTTTTATTACATAAAATCGATAAATATAAAGATAAAACAAGCAGAGCATTATTAATAGATTCTTTATTAATGAAATCAAAACTTGCGCAAAGAATACCTGATCCGGATAATCTTACACGAATTAGAGTAAATATTACAAAGGCACTTGCTAATACAAAAGATTCACAAGCTGTGTATCCTTTATTATATTGTCTAAACAGCAAAGAAGAAAATTACAAAGTAAAATTATCTTGTGCTGAAGCTTTAGGTAAAATTGGTGATAAATATGCAGTATTGCCATTAATGAAAATAGTAGAAGATGAAACAGAATCTTCTGTTTACGTAAAAGAGTCTGCTGTTTCAGCTCTTGGGATGATTGGAGATGATAAAGCTGTTGATTCTTTAGTATCTATTTTAGAGAGTAAAAAAGGGTTTTTGGATAAATTCACTTTTTTAAAAGAACGAGCGCTAGAAGCTTTAAACAAATTAAACTACAATTTAAAAAATGAACGAGTACATAATGCATTAGTAAAATCATTACGAGATGAATCACCTCAAATCAGAATAAATGCAATTGAAGTATTGATGAATTCTGAAGATGAAAGAGCCGAAGATTTAATAAGAAATATGCTTAATGATAATAATAGAGAAGTTGTTCAAAATGCTGTTATTGCTCTATATAATATGCTAGGTAATAATATTTTAAATGAGATTATTAATGGTGATGAATTTTCGGATAAGGCAAGAACAGAAGCTTTAAAACTTCAAGAAGATATTATAGAAGAAGGTGTAGAAGAGGCAGAAAATAATGATGAATAAATCAATTATTCTTCTCTCTGGTGGTTTAGATTCACTTGTAAGTCTTGCAATATGTAAAGAAAAATTAAATATAGAACTTGCAATTTTTTTTAATTATGGACAAAAATCTTATGAAATGGAGTATAAAGCATCTAAATCAATTTCTGAATTTTATAATATTAAATTGGAGGAAATTGACTTAAACTGGCTAAAAGCCATTTCCACTTCAAGTTTAAATACAAATAAGACAGTTCCGACACTATCTGAAGAATTATTAAAAGAAATAAATATAACAAAAGAATCTGCTAATTCTGTTTGGGTTCCAAACAGGAATGCTCTATTCATAAATATTGCAGCTTGTTATGCTGATGCACAAAACTATTCACATATAGTCATTGGTGCTAACAAAGAAGAAGGAAGAACGTTTAAAGACAACAGTATACAATTTATAAATGCAATAAATAACTCTTTAAAAAAATCAACAAATAATATGGTAAAAGTGGAAGCTCCTCTTATTAGGTTTGATAAAGCAGAAATTGTAAGGCAAGGATTAATATATAACACACCTTTTAAATTACTTTATAGCTGCTATTTAAATAATAAAAAGCATTGCGGAAAATGTGAATCTTGCTTAAGACTAAAACGTGCTTTAGAATTAAATAACTGTTATGATATAATATCAGAGATATACAAATAAAGGTTAGAAATTTGGAAATATTATTTATAGATAAAGAAATAAAATATACAGGCACTCAACTAAGTCCTCATTGGATATATAAAAATTTTAAAATTAAAGGCAATGCAATTGTTTCTTTTATAGGAGAATGTGATGTTAATCTAAATCACATGGTAGACATAGAAGATGTAATAAACAATGAGCCAATATATAGCAAGAAAATGCTAAATTTTATTGAGGAAAATTATAATTCCTCCTTAGAAGAAATGGTATATAAACAGAGACTCTTAGTAACTATAACAAAAGAGTTAATAGAAAAAAAATCACCTAATATTAAGATAATAAGAAATGGTGATGATTTATACATAAATAATAAAAAATTATCAGTATCAATTGCAACAAAATCAATAACATCCACTCTTATCCACTTTGGATTAAATATAAATGCCCAAGGAGCTCCTATAAATGCAGCTGACTTAATCGAAGATGCCAAAATTGATAATGTGGAATTATTTGCAAAAGAATTATTAAAAAATTATAAGGAAGAAACGGAAGATATAAGATTAGCAACCTGTAAGGTAAGAGGAGTTATGTAATGGCCGATAAAGAAGTCCCTTTAAAAAGAAAAAAAAGAAAGAAAAAAAGCGGCATTGGATATGTACTTCTTTTCTTAGTTGTTTTTACTTCTGCTTTATTTTCTTTATCCTATTTAGTTAAGTCATATACTCCTGATGTTGATGTTGCTATAGGAAATAATGAAGCTTTAATACTTTCTGAATCTGATATAGATACGGAAATAAAAACAATTGATGAACGCCTAAAATGGATTCAAATGGAAGATGAACTTCCAACAGTTTCAATAAGAAGCCCTAAAGAAAAAGAAAAACAAAATAAAGATAATTCAGAATACAATAATACAGAAGAAGAAAAGAAAGAAATTTTAGATAGAAGTAAGAATATAAAAGACAAATCAAATAATAACGAATCCATTTTTGCTCCAAGACCAACAACTATCGATTTAAAAAAAGAAAATCTTAATTTTAGAATAAATCAGATTCCATCTGTTGAAGAAAAAAATAATACCATTGTAAAATCTGTGTCTAAAGTATATGTAGGAAACTTTGATGAAATTGAAGATGCTATAAGAATACAACATAAAATTTCTCAAGAAGAGTCAGATATTGTTCCATTTATAAAATCAATAAATGGAGTATATGTTGTACAAATAGGTTCTTTTAATGACCCAGAGAAAGCTAATTCTTTATTAAATAGAATGAGAAATAAAGGATATAATTCAAGAATTGTAATAGAATAAAAAAAACGACCATTATGGTCGTTTTGACTGTGGTTAGTTAAATAAGTTAGTTATGATTATACATTAACCTACGCCATTAAATTTAGGAGTTGATCTTTCTATTGCTTTACCTTCAGCCTCCTCAACAGCTTGTAGTTGCTGTTGTGCAGCAGATAATTTTGTTTCTATTCTTTTTTGCTGCATATCAAGTTGATTTTCAAAAGCCTCTAACTTTTTACAATATTGATTTGCATATTCCTGATTAACAGAAGTATTTAACATTTCTGCAATTGAAGCAAGATATTCTTCACTATTATTTTGCTCTGCAGCCATTGAACCTATTTCACCAATTGATGTAGCAGCACCACCTTCATCATCTGCGGTATTAATATATGCATCAGCTCCTTGCAAAAATTCTGAATAATTATTAAAGTTTGTCGGATCAGATGCAATTTCTTCTACCGTAACTTTCCCATCTGAAATATTTGCAGAAAAAGAAAGTAAATTATTTTTCTGTTGCATTATATTATCCAGCTGTGATTGAAGTGAAAAAATAAGATTTGTATAATAAATCTTACGTCTGGCAAACATTGAGTAACCCATAACTAACCTACCTTTTCTAAATCTTTTTAACTAACCCACACTTTTATAAAAACATTTTAATTTCGCAAATTGCTTAATAAAGCATTAAATAAAGCAAACAACAATAAAAACAGCCAAAAGCCAAATAAAATCAATATTTTTAGATTATTTTAAATCTTCTTTGTTATATATTTATTATATATTAAGTGTTAATCGAATAAATATAGATTAAATATTTTTTATATAAAAATAAAGTTGATTATTCTTCACATTTGTTAACAAAATTAATATTTAGATACTTTCTGCTTTTTTCTTATACATTAAAAAGCCAATAATACCAAGTATTATATTAGGTAAATTAGCAGCAAAGAAAGCAGGAATAGTATAATTATAACCTAGCGACATTGAAAAGGCTCTAATTATATAGTAACAGAATATAATAGCAATACTGAATAAAAAGCCTCTATTATGTCTGACTCTTGGCGGAGTGATAGCGAGAGGAATACCTAATATAACAAAAACAACTGTTGTGATAGGTAAAGCAATTTTTTCCCAGAAACGGACCTGATATCTTGCCAAAATTTCAGGAGCAATATCTTGATTTATATTATTTAAATATGGCAATAGCTGAATAAAGTTGAAATCGGAACCATCATTTTTTTTATCAAGTTGTTTTTGAATATCACTTCCAAAATCAACAATAGTTTTTTCAATCCAAGACGTATTAAGCGTTTTACCAGCCTTAGATATTGTATAAACAGAGGCATTATCAAATTGCCAGCCTTCAATGACAGAAGTACCGGTTTTAGCTTGTAATATTTGAATTTTTTCTTTATCTGATAAATCTAGAATTGAGACATTTGAAAATTGTTTATCCTCACACTTTTCAACATAAAATAAACGTTTTAAATAGTTTCCATCGGTTAATTCTTTCATTGAGAAGTTATGTTTACCCTCAGGTATATTTCTCTGAACAAGAGCATATAAAGCAAGTGTTTTTGACTGAGATGTAGTCATTGGAACAATTGTTTCGTTAATAAAAAATGTACAAAATGCCATAATTATTGCAAAAATAAAAATAGGTTTAGAAATTCTTTTTATACTTACTCCACAAGCTTTTAATATTGTAATTTCAGATTGTAAGCACATTTTATTAACGACCATTACTGTAGAAAATAAAACACTCATTGGAATTGTCATAACAATAACAGCGGGAAGATTTAAAAGAATTATCATAAATGCTATTTTAAAAGGCATTCCATATGTTGATATTTGTTTTATTAAAGATATAAAAGTATCTGAAGCAAAAATTATAGAAGTAAAAACAATAACACCTAAAACAAATACTTCTATAATCTGTTTTAATATATATCTATCCAAAATTGTAAAATTAAAAAATGATTTCATATGTAAATTTTAAAACAAAAAAGTTTCTTTTTGCAACTATAGTTTTTCCCAATCTTGAGCAAATTTATCAAGGATTTGTTCTATATCTTTATTATTAATAAGAATTTCTTGAATACAATTTGAGGATAGAATATTTAAATCTTTCTTATTTTTTACATTTAATAAAGGAGGTTGAAGATTATTCAATTGACTTGCGCTTATAATTCTTGCTTGAATTTGAATATCTTCATTTTGTATTGTAAAAAACTCATCTTCAAGGGCATATTTATTTACAGGAAGAATTGAAGTTAATTTTGCAAGTTCTAATTGATTTAAAGAATTTGTAAGAAATAATGCAAATTTAAGTGCTATTTGTTTATTTTTAGCTTTTTGAGGAATTACAAAATTCATCAAAGAGTAGTCATAAAGACCGTTATCACCGGTTAATTGCGGTAAAATTCTTGTTGATCTATATACAGAAGGAGCATTTTCTTTTATCATATTCAGAAAATTAGACCCAGTTACTAAAAAAGCTAATTGTCCTGACATATATTTTTCAAGAGCATCTCTATGGGTTTGAGTTATACATTCTTTTGGAATATAACCATTTAAATATAAATTTTTAATTTTTGAAAATATCTCAATACTTTTTTCTGAATTAATATTATTATAAGAATTTATATTATACTTATATAAAATTTTTAATAATGTATCATTTTCAGTTAAACTAAACATCGTAACATATGTATTTTTTTTAGGAATAATTTTAAATAAATCATCATAAGATATTGGCAGATTTCCTAAATACAAATTAGAATTATATAAAGTAACCGCAGATGTTGCATAAAAAGGAATACCAAAAAATTTTCCATTATATTTTAAAGAATCTTTAATTGCAGGAATATAATCATTTAAATATTTTTCATCAATATTATATAGCGCATTTTTTTGCGCTAAGAGAAGTGAAAAATCAGGAGTTAAATTAACTAAATCAGGGGGATTATCTGTCAGAATAGAAGCTAACGTTCTTTTTTCACCTTCGGAATATGGAATATCTATCCACTTTATTTTACAATTAGGATTATCTTTTTCGAATTCAGAAATAACATTATTTATATATTTATCAAAAGTTCCGAGCTGCAAAGTCCAAAAAATTACCACTTGTTTAGAATTATCATCCTGATTTTTTAAAAACGAAGGAAAAACAAAACTCAAGAACAAAATAAATAATATAAATAATAAAAATCTTTTCATCATAATAGAATATCCAATTTTAATGATAAAATATTATATAAGTAAAGGCTAATTTTTAACAATGGATTTATTTGAAAATTTAAAAGAGAATAATAAGCAAACACCATTAGCAGAAATACTTCGTCCAAAAACAATTGAAGAATATCTTGGACAATATAGTATAACAGGAGAATCTTCTCCATTAATGAATTTATTAAAAACAAACAGATTATTTTCACTAATTTTATGGGGACCGCCAGGATGCGGAAAAACAACATTAGCTAGAATTATTGCAAATCATACAAACAGTTATTTTATTGAATTAAGTGCTGTTTCATCCGGAATAAAAGATATAAAAGAAGCAATAGATACAGCAAAAGAAAAACTTATATATGGACAAAAAACCATATTGTTTATTGATGAAATTCACAGATATAATAAAACGCAACAGGATGCTCTTTTACCATACCTTGAGAATGGAACAGTGTTTTTAATAGGATCAACTACTGAAAATCCTTCATTTCAAGTTAATGCCGCTCTTTTATCGCGAACTCAAGTTTTAAGATTAAGTCCTATTGACGATAAATCTATGAAAAATATAATAAACAAGGGGTTTCAATATCTTGCCTACAATTACTCAGAGATACAAATAGATAAAGATGTTAGTGATTTTATCGTAAATTATGCAAGAGGAGATGCACGAAGTGCTTTGAACTTAATTGAGAACGTATATTTTTCTTCACCACTGGAAAATAACATAAGACACATAAAAGTAGAAACTCTTGAAGAATTAGTACAAACATCATCAATAAAATATTCACTGCAAGAGCATTATGATATGGCATCAGCTTTTCAAAAGAGTATGAGAGGGTCAGATCCAAATGCTGCAATATATTGGCTGGCGAAAATGCTCACAGCAGGAGAAGACCCAAGATTTATAGCAAGAAGAATGATAGTTTGTGCTGCAGAAGATGTAGGTAATGCGGCTCCGCACGCACTTACTCTTGCTATTAATGCATTTAAAGCCGCCGAGATTTTAGGCATGCCTGAAGCAAGAATTCCATTGGCTCAAGCTGTCGAATATATTGCTCGCTGTCCAAAATCAAATAGAGCTTGCAAGGCTATAGATGCAGCTATGCAAGACATTTATAACGGATTAAACTTTCAACCGCCAATGCATTTAAGAGATTCTCACTATAAAGATGCAAAAAAATACGGATTTGGTGAAGGTTATGTATATACTCACGATAATCCTGAGTATAATCAGCAGTTTATGCCGGATGAATTAAAAGATAAAAAATATTTCTAGTTTAAAATAAATAATTAATATTTAATTAATTGGTCAATGTTTTTATCTAATTTAGATTTAAAATTAATTAATGAAAAGGAGAACTTATTATGATTAATGAAAAACTGGAAAAAGCCTTCAATGATCAAATAAATGCAGAATTTTATTCTGAATACTTTTATTTATCAATGTATGCATATTTCGAAAGAATGAATCTTCAAGGTTTTAAAAACTGGATGAATGTACAAATGCAAGAAGAACATGCTCATGCAATGGGAATGTTTAATTACCTTCATGAAAGAGGCGGAAAAGTTACTCTTCAAGCTATTGAACAGCCAAAATCAGATTGGAATTCACCTTTAGAAGTATTTGAAGATGTTCTTAAACATGAACAATATGTTACATCAAGAATAAATGCACTTATGGATGTTGCAGATGAAGTCAAAGATAGAGCTGCAGTTTCCTTCTTAGACTGGTATTTAAAAGAACAAGTAGAAGAAGAAGCAAATGTAGGTAATGTTCTAAAAACATTGAAAATGATTTGCAATGACAAAAATTGCTTGTATATGCTTGATAAAGAACTTGCAACAAGAACATTTGTAGCGCCTGTTATTGGTTAAATATTTAATATTTTTAGAAGAAGAGAAGTTTATTAAAACTTCTCTTTTTTGTATAATTAATTAAAATTTGTTATCATTAACAAAAAGAGGCTTTATGAATAATAACGTATTTAAAAATTTATCATATGGAGTTTACATTGTTTCTTGCAAAAACGATAACAAATATACGGGCTGCACTGTAAACAGCATTATGCAAATTACATCAACTCCTCCAACAATTGCTCTTAGTGTTAATCACGAAAATTATACAAATTCTTGTCTTGAAAAAAACAAAAAATTTGCTGTATCCATTTTATCAGAAGAATCTAATCCCCTCTCCATAGGAACTTTTGGATTCAGAAGCGGACGTGATTTTAATAAGTTTGAAGCTATTCCATATATTATAATTGATGAACTTCCTATAATAAAAGATGCTTGTGCCTATCTAATTTGTGAAATTATTGATAAAATTGAAACAACAACACATAGTGTATTCATTGCAAAAGTTTTAAACGGAGATATTCTAAACAACAAAATACCTATGACATATTCTTATTACCATAATGTTATAAAAGGGAAAAGTCCGAAAACTGCTCCAACTTATATTCCCGAATAATATTAATTAACATTTCTTAATATTAGTTTTTTTTAGTCAATTTTTTGAATTTTGTGTTTTTACTAAAATATGAAAAGTGTTAGGTAATAAAAAAGGAAAGGTAACCCAATGGAAATAGGAATTAATGGATCATTAGCACATGTATTAACAAATGATAACATGTCAACAGCAAATAAATCAAAATGTTTAAAGGAAATAAGTAAAGAAAACTTAAAGGATACATTAAAAATAACAACTGTAGCTGCAGGAGCTGCCGGTATTGGAGCCTTGGCTTCTAAATCTAATAGATTTGTTGATGTATTGAAAAACGTAAGAACTCTAGTAGGAAATGCATTATCAAGAGTTAGTATAGACGATAAAAATCTAAAAGAATTAATCAAAAATTCAAATTTATACAAAAACTTTAATGCATTACCGAAACCAGCAAAAGCTGCAATTGCCACTGGAAGTGCTATTTTAGCATTAATTCTACCATCTGCAGCTATTTCGTCAACAAGTAAATTAGGTTATATTGAAGGAAAACATGAAAATAAATAACTATCAATAAAAAAAGACCTTGGAAAATCCAAGGTCTTTTTTTTTATGCATTTAGTTTTATATATTGAGCATTTTGAATAGCATCGATTTTGTTAATAGTATCCATAGTAGAATCATCCACATCTCTATCTATAGTAATTATCATAATAGAAACGTTATCTTTATTATTCGATTTTTGCGCTACCTGCATTCTATTTATATTTATATTATGTTCACCAATAACAGCTGCAACTTTTGCGACCATTGCCGGTTTATTTTCGTGTGGAACAATTAGCATGTGTTTTTCAGCTTCGATACTCATATTATAATCATTAATACGAACTATTCTTGGCATATTTTTAGCTATTAATGCGCCTGTTACAGTATTTTCTTCCATATCTGTTGTAAGTGTTACAGAAATAGAACCCAAAAATGTACAATCCTTCTGCGACTTAGATGTAACTATATTAATACCTCTTTTCTTAGCAATTAAAGGAGCATTAACAAAATTTACATTTTCGACTGATAATGAAAATACACCTTTTTGTACGGCAACTTCAAGAGGAGCAACATTTAATTCGGATAAATTACCATTAACGGTAATATTTATATTTTTTAAATTTCCTTTAGACAATTGTTGAACAAGTTCACCAAGATTTTCAGCAAGCTGCATATATTCTTTAACAGGTTCAATAACATCTGATTTTAAAGCAGGAATATTAATAGCGGCTTTTGCACTACCACCTGAAAGGACATCTCTAATTTGCTCTGCAACATCTATTGCAACATTAAATTGAGCTTCTTTTGTGCTTGCACCTAAATGAGGTGTCATTACAACATTACCTTCACAAGAATAAAGAGGAGAAGCTTTAATATCCGGTTCTGTCTCAAAAACATCAATTGCAGCAGATTGAACTTGACCTGATTCAATTGCTTCTTTTAATGCAACCTCATCAATTATTCCGCCTCTTGCACAATTAATAATTCTAACACCTTTTTTCATTCTGTTTAATGTATTTTTGTTGATTAAAGAAGTTGTTTCCTTCGTTTTTGGAGTATGTATAGTTATATAATCACAAAGAGGCCAAAACTCATCAAGGCTGGATGTATATTTAGCCCCTATCTTTTCAACAGCTTCTTTTGTAGTATAAGGATCAGAAACAATTACATTCATTCCAAGTGCTAACGCAACATTTGCGACGTGATGACCTATTTTCCCAAATCCTATTATTCCAAGCGTTTTGCCAAAAACTTCACATCCTGTAAATTTGGAGCGTTCCCAATTACCATCTTTTGTAGAAGCTGCAGCTGCAGGAATATTTCTTGACATTGCAAGCATCATTGCAATTGTATGCTCTGCTGCTGCATTTGTGTTACCATCAGGCGAATTTACAACTATTATTCCATTCTGAGTTGCAGCTTCTATATCAATATTATCTACTCCAACCCCGGCTCTTCCAACTATTTTAAGTTTATCTGCACTATCAAGTATTTTCTTTGTTACTTTTGTTTGACTTCTAACCATTAAAGCATCATAACCTTTAATTTTTTGAGCAAGTTCATCTTCACTAAGTGTTGGAATGTATTCAACTTGAGCAACTCCATCTAAAATTTTACCTGCAGCTTCATTTATTTTATCCGTAATTAAAACTTTCATTTAAATCCCCTATTCACTCATTTTCTCTATAATAGTAGCAACACCTTTTCCTAATTCAAACTTATGACCAAGTTTATGTAATGTTGCTTCTAATGCGCCAACAGCAGTAATTGCATCCCTTTCTGATACAAAGCCCAAAGTACCCATTCTAAAAATTTTATCCTTTAGCTGATTCTGACCATTTGCTACCACTATATCATAATCATTTTTTAATACTTTTCTTATGTCTGGAACTGAAATATTTTCCGGTGGTAATATTGCAGTTATCGAAGTACTTGCAATTGAATCATCATCAACAAATAATTTAAGACCAATTTCCCTTAATGCGGCTCTTAGTGCTTTAGCTATTTTAGTATGACGATTAATTATATTATCAAGACCTTCTTCTTTCATCATTTCTAAGGCAACTTTTAAACCGGCAATTAAACTAACAGCAGGAGTAAATGCGGTTGAATTCGCAATTACAGATTTTCTGTTTGTTTCCCAGTTAAAATAGAAATCCGGTCTTTTACATTCTTTATGAACAGCCCAAGCTTTTTCACTTGCAGCTAAAAACGCCAATCCCGGTGGTATCATAAAGCCTTTTTGAGACCCCGAAATAAGAACATCAATTCCCCATTCATCCATTTTACATTCCATAGCACCCAAACTGGTTACACCATCTACTACTGATAATGCACCATGTTCTTTTATATAAGATACTAGTGTCTTCACGTCATTTGTAACACCTGTTGATGTTTCATTTTGTGTTAAGGTAACTATTTTTATTTCTTTATTTACATCTTTATCTAATCTATCTTTTAGAACAGAAGGATTAATAGCATTACCAGGTTCAACTTCAATAGTTTCGACATCAGCACCTAAAGCTTTTGCTATTTTTGCCCATCTTTGACCAAAATTTCCTATTACTAAAGATAAAACTTTATCTCCGGGATTAATTAAATTAGACAATGCTGCATCCATTGCGCCTGTACCACTTGAAGTATATACTATAACATCATTCTTTGTTTGAAAAACATACTTTAAATCTACATATACAGACTCTAAAATCTTTGAAAATTCACTGCTTCTATGTCCCATAGGATGTTTGGCAATCTCAAGTAATACTCTCTCAGGTACTGGGGTTGGTCCTGGTATCATTAAAAACGTCTTATCTTTCATTAAATATAATCTCCACTGAATAACTACAAGTATTATTTTCGCACAAATTATCCGCTTTAGTAACCTTTTGTTAAATTTGTAAACAATTGATATTTTTATGTAAATTCAATTATCTTCAATGTTTTTATATATTTAGGTAAGTAAGTAAACATGCTGAAGGTAATTTATGCCAAATGGGATTTCTTGTGCATATTTTGCAGGTAAAAATTTAATATACGGACAAAAAGAAAAAAATGTCTTTAAAGAAGGTATCGCAGGTATTCAGACAACAAGGACAATTGATAGTGCATCTCAATCAGGTGTTCTAAAAATTCCTTATGCGAAGCCATTAAGTGAAATTACACGTGTTTTAAAAAAGCTTTTATACCCACTTATTATATTATCTGGAGTATATAATACAATAAAATCTGATGACAAAGTAAAAACCGGCGTTCAACAGTCCGGCGGAATTTCTTCTATGTATGTATTTGAAAAACTTGCTGAAAAAGGATTAAATATCATAGATAATAAACTCCGTTCAACAAATATGATAAAAAATAATAAAAAACTATCTGTTGGATTATATATTGTAAAAGGACTTACTTTTATTGCTGCATCATTATCTGGATACAATTTAGGAAGTAAAGTTTCTGGAATAGCTGTTGATAAAATAAGAAATAATGACAATTCTCAAACAATTGATTTACCAGAAATAGAAAAATTTTCTCAATCTAACAATGAAACTGATATAATTGATTCTTTAAATAAAACTAAAATTGATGAAAAAGCTTTTGAAGACTTTATCTGATAAATTTTTTAAAGCAAAATAGCAAGAATCATTAATAAAATACCACCTATTTGAGAAAATGTTGCAAAGTTTTGCATTTTTCTATTATTTTCATATTTGTAACTATTTTTCTTTGCATCATAAGCAACCATTATCCTCTGCAAGCGGCTAATATCATTATCAGATTGAAATGTTCTCTTAAAAAGTTTCTGCTCTAATCTAGTCAATCTGTTTGCTATATTATCATTATTATAATTATTCTTCAACAATTCTTGTTCTAATACGGCTAATTGAAAAGGAATTGATTGTTCATTAACAGTTTCTAAACCGCTCCTTGCATAATATTCATTTAAATCATCTGAACTATATGAATACGAGTTCATCTTTTTACCTGTATTTTTCATAGGACTAATTACAGATGCCAATCTATTTACCCTTTCATTTAAAGGAGCTGTCGACTTTGAATTAAATACTTTTTCTTCTAATCTGTCTAATCTTTTATAAATATTTTCATCTTTATATGTTGTTTTAAAAACCTCTGTCTCCATACTGTCAACAATTGGATAATCAACAGTGGAATCTTCTTTTAGATTCATTAATTCATTATTTAAAGATTGATTAAGATTATCACTAAGTTTTTTTTCAGGGTCAGTTGATTGCTTTTTTTGCTGAGACCTCTTACTTGAAAACCCTATATCAGATTTAATTTCACTCAATCTTTTTTCAATATCACCATTTTTTTTAGTGCCATATAAATATTTTTCAAGCCTTTCAATACGCACTATATCAGATTCATTTTTATAATCATATCCAAATACAGAAGTTTCAACTTCCGTTATACTGCTGTTTGCGGCAATAGAAATTATTGGAACTTGTATATTCATTAATAATAATATTAAAAATATTATAATTTTATTTTTCATATTTATTTCTCTATATTGAGAATATATATCCCATTTTAATAAAAAAACATACCGTCCAATATATGGCAAAAAAGAAAGAAATAAACGGTAAAAATATTAACATAAAAGAGCGTGATAAACTTATATTATATGCAGCTCTAAGAGAATAAGCATATAAAAAAATAATCCAAAAGTATAATAAAAACTCAATTATTGAACCGAAAAAATAGCCCAAAAGTCCTGCTTGTTTTACTAGATTTAAAGGTGCATAAAAAATATAAGGAATAGGGGCAAATGCCGTATAATATAGTATTTTTGACAAATTATTTTCATTATTAAAAATCTTAAAACAATACTCAAAAAATAATGCAGTAAAAAACCATAAAAATATTGTTGTTACTATGTGAAAAAACATTGAAGAGAAAAAAGTTAAAGTCATTATGGAACCATCAAAAATTGATGAAGTTAGTTTTATCAAAATTGAGATGAAAAATATAGTTCCTAAAGCAACTCTTATTGATATCTTTACATCTTTATTCTCATAAAATGCTTTGGGTGAAAATATTACACTATAAATATTTTCAAAAAATTCATCAGTTGTTATTCCCATAAGTATAAAGGCTTTCTATTTAATATCATACTAGTTGGCAAAAAATCAGTAATATTAATACTATTCCTTGCACCATATTCCGTAAAACTTGAAAAATACTCAGTAAAAGTACTTTTCTTATTGTAATTAACAAGTTTTGCACTATATAAATTATTAAACTTTTCCTGTGCCATTTTTTCAATCATTTGCTGTGCAGTATCAATATCTCCAATTGAATCAACAAAACCCAATTTAAAAGCTTGACGACCAGTAAATATTCTGCCATCAGCATTTTCTTTTAATATATTTTTCTTTAATTCCGTTTTTGCAGCACTATACTTATCAGATCTATTTATTCTTCCAATTGTAATAGCTTCAATAAATTGATTGTATGAATCATTAATTATATTTTGCATAAGCTTGCGTTCTTCATCTGTCATTTGCCTTAAACCAGAACCTATATCTTTATATTTTCCGCTTTTTATAACAACAGGATTTATGTTTAATTTATCAGTGAGTAAATTATGATAATCCATAAAAGAGAAAATAACACCAATACTTCCTGTTAAAGAACCGTTCTGAGCAATAATTCTATCTGCAGCAGAAGCAATATAATAACCGCCTGACGCAGCTACATCATCAAAAACTACTACTACAGGTTTGTTTCTTCTTATAGTAATAATTTGATTATATATATTTTGTGACATAGCAACTGTTCCACCGGGAGAATTAATTTTTATAATTATTCCTCTAATATTATTATCAATAGCTGCTGATTTTAAAGATTTCAAAAGATTTGAAGCGGTTGCCTCTTTTGAAAAAAAGCCTGATTCATATGATGATACAATCGTTCCTTCAAGTTCCATTACAGCGATTTTATTAACATTGCTTATTATATTTTTCCCAGAAGAATGATTTAAATCCATTTCGCCATATAAAGAATCCTTATCTATATTAAAGAATCCAATAAATAAAGCTATAATACATAATATAATAACTAATTTTGCAACAGTCGATGTCTTCATTTTTCCTCGCATTCCGATACTTTTTTAATGCTTTCATCTAATATTGAAATCAAAATATTTTTATAATGCAAAGCCTTCTTCTTTGTTTTTGCTTCGAATCTTAATGTAAAAACAGGCTCAGTATTACTTTGTCTGATTAAAGCAAATCCATCAGAAAAAATTATTCTCAACCCATCTAAAGTTACTATGTTATTTATTTTTGTACCAAAAATATAATTATCAGAATTAATCTTATCCGTAACTTCTTTTAAAACTGCTTTTTTTAACTCATTTTTACAGTCATGTCTTACTTCATTTAAAGTGTATACAGAATCAAAAGGAGTTAATAAATCAGATATATGAAAATCAGGATTATTAACTTTGTTTTTTGCAATAATTTCTATTGCTCTGCATCCCGCATATAAAGCATCATCAAAACCATAATATCTGTCTTTAAAGAACATGTGCCCAGACATTTCTCCTGCTAAAATAGCACCTGTCTCCTTCATTTTTGACTTAATGTATCCATGACCAGTTTTTGCCATAATCGCAATTCCACCTTGCTTATTTATTTCATCGAATAAAACTTGTGAACATTTTACCTCTGAAACAATAACAGGTTTTTCTCCTCTCAAAGCCAAATCTTTTATTAAATATTGAGCATATATATATAAAAGCTTATCTCCTGGAATTGCATTACCATCAGAATCTATCACCCCAAGCCTGTCAGAATCACCATCAAAAGCAATACCTAAATCTGCTTTTGTTTCTACTACTGTTTTCTTAATATCTTCTAATGTAGATAAATCACTCGGATTAGGATGATGGTTAGGGAAATTTCCATCGGGTTGTGAATATAACTCTATAACTTCACATCCCAGCTCTCTATACAGCTGTGGTGCAACAACTCCTGCAGTACCATTAGCACTATCAACAACTACCTTTATTCCCTTTCCTATGAATGGAAACTTTGAAGCTACTGTATTTATATATTGCGGTACAATATTATACAATCTTGATTCACCATGCTTGGTTGAAGAAATATCTACAGACATTTCTTCAGATGTATATTTTTTTACCAGTTTAATTTCTTCTTCATTTAAAGACGCTTTATTAAATGTCATTTTTAATCCGTTATACTCCGGCGGATTATGACTTGCAGTTACTATTAATGCCGCAGATATTTTTATATCTTTACATATATCATCTGGATATGAAGCAAACTCAGAATAATACCCTAATGGAGTCGGAACTAAATCTAAATTAATGACATTTGCTCCTGAATGCACAATTCCCTTTGTTAAAACTTTTGCCAAACACTCAGAATGCAATCTTGCATCCCTTGATAATGTAATCCAAATATCTTTTGGCTTTAATCCTGATTTTTCTTCAATATATTTAACAAATCCTTTTCCTACATAATAGAAAAGTTCTTCGTTAATATTTTCTCCATATATTCCCCTTATATCATTTTTTCCAAAAGCACTAAAATCACTTGTTTTTATCATTTTATAAAATCCTTGTTAATATTAAAAAAAACGACTATACTTTAACATTATAAAAAAGAATATAAGTAAAATCAAAATTAATAAGAAATAATAATAAAAAAAATAAAAAATGAATAATAAAAGTTTAATTATATTGTTTATATTTCCATCTTTTTTAGGTAGCTTTATTTTTATATTTATACCATCTTTCGCTTCTTTTCTGTTAAGTTTTTGTAACTGGAACCTTATTAATGATATAAAATTTAGCGGAATTGATAATTATATCGATTTATTCTCATCTAAAGACTTTTGGTTCATTTTGAAGAATACCATATTTTATGCATTTAATGTAACTGTTTTTGCTACAATATTGCCGCTAATACTTGCATCTTTACTACACAAAAAACTTACGGGGAAAGAATTTTTTAAAACATCATATTTCCTTCCATTCATAACTCCAATGATTGTAATTGCAATGATATGGCAATGGTTTTTTGATCCAAATATAGGTTTTATTAATAATTTATTAAAATGTAATATCCAATGGCTGTATGATACAAAAACAGCAATGTTTGTTCTAATTTTCGTTTCTGTTTGGAAATTAATAGGATATAATATGATAATTTTTCTATCGGGATTTTCAACAATTAATGAACAAATATTTGAAGCAGCAAAAATTGATGGCGCTAAAACACAAGATATATTTCTTAAAATAACCCTGCCATTAATGTCTCCTACTATTTTGTTTGTTATATTAATAACAACTATTAGCTCTTTTCAAGTATTTGATTTAATATACCTTATGACACAAGGTGGACCTGATAATTCCACTAATATACTTGTATTTTGGCTTTATAAAAATGCTTTTGAATATTTTAACATAGGGAAAGCATCTGCAATTGCTTATATCTTATTCTGCATAATATTTATTTGTTCAATAATACAATGGAAAAGTAGAAAAAAGTGGGTAATTAATGAATAATTTTTATGCTAAAACAGAAAGAAGTTGTTGTTTTGCAGACTTCTTATCATATATATCATCAATTTGAGATTTTATTACTTTTGCTTCTTTTGTTACTTCCGGATGAAATAAATCTGCAATCTTAGTAACAATGTTTGAAATTCTATCTTGTAAATCATATTGCTTTATATCATAAGCATCTTTATATTCAGGATAAGGAACAGCAGTATGCTTAAAACTTGGCTGTTTTAAAGAGTATGTTTTATTTATTGTATTGATAGAATTTATTTTCATAATTCATCACCTCGTTGTTTAAGTGTTTTAACTACACTTTATTTTATACATTCATTATGTAATAGAAAAAATATTTTGTCAATACTATCACTTCACAAATTTTAGTAATTGCTAAAATTCAATAATATAAAATCTTTTAGCATTAAGTGTATTTTTACCACTTATTTTCTAAAAATAATATTAGCCAAGGGGATTATTTTTTTTTAGCCCATGTGGCGAATTGTTAAATAAGTATTTATTTCGTTATATATAATTATCTTTTTCATACTTCCAACTATTCTTAATTCCAGACAGTAGGGCTAAATAGCCCTCTTTTTTTATTACATTAATTAAATTTATTCTGAGCTTTATATATATTGTTTTCTAAATAATATGTAAATGCCTCTATTGCATTATTTAATGTATCATTAAGGATTTTTAGCTCATTTTCAGGAAAAGTTTGAAGAACATAGCTTTCTGATTTCATATAAGGCGGCTGTGGACCAATTCCTATTTTTAATCTGTCAAACTTTTCTGTTTGTGCATGTTTTATTATTGATTTTACTCCATTATGACCGCCATCAGAACCTTTTTGTCTAAATCTAATTTTCCCTAAATCCAATGATATGTCATCATATACCAGAAAAAGCGTTCCTATATCAATTTTATAAAAATTTTTTAATAGAAATAAAGCTTCGCCTGAAAGATTCATATATGTTTGAGGTTTAATAAGCCATATTGCTTCATTTTTATATATTAACTTTGCAATTTCTGACTTAAATTTAGATTCATATACAAAATTTGTATTAAATGCAGCTGCCAATTTATCTGCAAACATAAATCCTGTATTATGTCTTGTTTTCAAATAGTTAATTCCGGGATTCCCTAAACAAAATACAAGTTTCATTGCATGCCTGCCTTTCATTATTTAAAAATTATCCCATAGTTTTAATCATGTTACCAGTTAAATTCTCTTTAAAATATTTGATTATATTTAGAAACAGGAGATAAAAACATGTCTACGAAAAAAGATTCTATAATCACAATGAAAAGCAGTGAAATGCTTTATAATTTTCTCGAAAACACCCATTTGCACAAAAAAGATTTTGCTCAAATGATTGGGGTAACTCTTTCTTATGTATACAATCTAATTGATGAAACTATTCCTTTTTCAACCAGAAGTACTACATTAGAGAGAATTGCAACTGTTATGGATATTTCGCCTGAGGAATTCGTCGAATACAAAATTCCACAAGATCCGATTGTTATTGATGATGCAACAGAATTTATTAGAGAAAAACAAAAAGAAAAAAATTTAACTACTGTTCAATTTTTAAAATCTTTCCCAAGAAAACAAAGACTTGAAATTGTTGATATATTAAGAGGTGCAAGACCAATACCTTTAGACTGGGAAAAAGTTAGTATTATAGCCCAAGTACTAGATATAAATAAAGAAGAAATGTATGATTATTGGGAAATGAGGTTAAGACAGCTACTTCAAAATTCGGGATTTAATTTTGACAGTAATCAAGAACTTGCAAAAGCAATATTTGGATGTGCAAGAGATTATGTATACAAAACTTGTATATAACTATACTTTTATTTTATTTACTATTACCTGTACATTTTTTGGAGTTTTATAATTATCTTCATCATAAATAATCTTTATAAGTTGATAGGAATGGGGTATATCTTTAAATGCAGGAGCTGATATATGCCTTATTCCTGTTTCATCTTCTGTTATAAAATCTTGATGATAATGACCGGATGAAATAACAACTACATTTGAATGTTTTTTTAAAATACTTTCATATTTTTCCGTATCCAACATTGATAATTCATATTCTAATCTTGGCGGAAGTAAAGGACAATGGTGAAATATTATAAATAATTTTTTGCTGTATTTAGTTAAAAGATTATCCAACCATTCAATTTGTTCTTCAGAAATTTTACCATGTTTCGATTGTGCAAAATTCGGGGTTGCATCTAATACTACACAAATAAAATCACTATTTGGTTTAAAGTAATAATAGCTTTTTCCCTCATCTTGATTTCTATTAAATGTAGTAACTATATCAAGATATATCTCTTTTTCAAGTCCACTTAATTGATGTGCATCGTTATTTCCAAGAACTAAATAATATGGAAGTTTTAAAGAATGTATTGCTCTCATAAATCCAATAACATCTTCTTCTCTTGATTTATCAACATTATCTCCTAAGAAAACAACAAAATCCGGATTTTTCTTTCTTATTGAAGAAGAAAGAAAATATAAATACTTATCCATATATTTATCATCTAGAGAATAATGAACATCACTAACTTGAGCAAAATTTAATTCTTTAGAGAGCACACTGCTATCAAAATTAAAAAATGCTATACATAAAATAAATATAATAGTTATTATCTTTTTATGCATTATTGCATCTCTTCTGTATTGACTCTTGTAAAAAAAGTGCCTGAATTAAATCTTCTTCGCTTATAACTTTCATAGCTAAAAAAAGTTCACCCAAAGGCATTTTTTTAAACTTTTGAATATCTAATGCCATCGATAAATGGTACAAATTTATCTTGCCTGCTTCAAGTAAAATTTCACCTATACGAAGATAAGAGACGTCTGCCCATTCATCAATATTATACAGATTCTTCATATAACTATTATATTAAAAATAATATTTTTAATCAAATATTATGCATATAAATCAAGTTTATTTGCACGATATTCGTCTTGATGTTGTGGTTTAAGAATGTTTGCATCCATTCTATCCAAACGACCAACTAAACCTTCACCTGCTTGAGATGCAACACCTGAGACTGCAGTTGATTCACCTGAAATATTTGCACCATTTATACCGCCAACAGATGAAGAAGTAAATATATTTTTTTCTTCATTTTGAACAGGATTGAATGGTTGTTGATTTTGTCCTGCAAAAGAGATACCACCTGAGCTTGCTCCGGCTGCTTGCATATTCAAGAAATTTAATCCAGAAATTGCCATTATACATTTCTCCTGTAAACATATATATAAACAATTTCTAAAAAATAAAATTGCTATCTTTTTATTTTTTTTTACAATTGTTACAATTAAAATTCTTCTTGAAATTTAAAATTTATATGTTTTAATAAAGTTATAAGCGTCCGTAGCTCAGCTGGATAGAGCAACTGCCTTCTAAGCAGTGGGTCGAGCGTTCGAATCGCTCCGGGCGTATTTTTTTATCTTAAAATAGCTTGGTTTATGGAAATTCTATAATATTTTATATTATTTTTATTCTTAACTCGACAACTCTGTATTTTTATAATAGAAAATGTATATCTTGCTATTTTTTATAATTTGACATTAATATTTTTAAATACTAGTATGTAAAAATGAAAAAAATTATTATATTAAACTTTTTTATTTTTTTATTATTATTAATTTTTTTAGATTTCATTTTGTTTTCTATTGAAAAAATAAATATATTGATATGTGCAAAAATTCAAACGGTATATTTAAAATTTCTGATATAGTACATTATGCAAAAAGTGTACCCCATTCAGATATTAACGTAGATGAAAAAAGAAGTATAATAATTAACAACAATGATGCGATATTATTATTAGGTTGTTCTTACACTTATGGTACTGGGTTACAAGAAAATGAAACATTCTCTTTTTATTTATCAAAATATTTAAATAAAAATGTTTATAATTTGGGAATACCAGGTGGCGGAGCAACTCAAGCATATTTATTGACTAATGATAAAAATTTTTATAAGAACTATCCTAAAGTAAATTTAGTAATATATACATACATTGGAGATCATATTAATAGATTAAATGAATTTTTAAAATGCGAAGTTTTTCAACCATATTGTAATGTACGTGTTATAAAAAAAGGAGATAAATACATTAAGCAATCTGAATGGTATACTAGTCCGTCCAAGTTTTATATATTTAGATTTATATTAAAAAAAATAACCAATTTTAAAAATAGCAATATCTTTTATAAAAAAAATACATATAAATTTGTAGACTTAATAAATAAGACTAACGATAACATAAAAAAGAATTATCCAAATGCGAAATTTGTTTTCCTTATATATAATGAAGAAAGAAAAAATTGGATGGATAATCTTGATGATGATATTTATATACTGACAACAAATGAACTAACAGATAAAAATTTAAACAATCCTTTTTATCAACATAATCAAGATCCACATCCTTCCAAATATGCTTGGGAAGAAATAGTACCTAAATTAGTTGCAAAATTAAAAGAAAAAAAATTAATCTAGTATCGCACTTTGTTTCTTTCTCCTCCTCTCTAACAAAGTACTTACCGTTAGAAAACTCTGCTCACCTTCGTTTCACTAAGAATACAAGTTCACTAAAAAACAAAGTTTTTGATTCGTTTTGTACAAAAAATTCACTCACATTTTTAGCTTATCATGAATTTTTTCTCGGACAAACTAATTTAAAAATTTTTAATAAGTTGACAATTATTATACAAATAGATAAATTTATAGAAAAGAAAGATAATTATGGCACTTAGGGTATTATTATTTTTATTGACTCTTTTTATTTTGATTAATATTGTTATAACAATTGTAAGTGTTATATGCAATGTAAATTTATACAAAAAACATGGCGATAAAATTATAAAAGGTTATGGAATTTTTATATTATTTATTGTTGCTATTTATGTTGTATTTGCAATACTTGGACTTACTTAATAAGAAAGGTTTTATAATATGAATAAGAATGAACTTGCAACTCCAATTATGATAATTGCTTTATTAATATTGTTTATTATTTTCTGCAACCCAATTGCAATGGTAGGAGTGGGACAAAGAGGTGTAAAAGTTACTTTAGGTGTTGTTTCTGATCAAAGTTTTTCCGAAGGCATACATTTTGTAACTCCTTTCATTTCGAAAATTGTAACAATGGATGTTAGAACTCAAAAAAGATCTATTACAACTTCTGTTTACACAAAAGATATTCAACAGGCGAAAATTTCCTATGTTATAAACTACAATTTACAGCCAGAAAATGCATATAAAATGTATAGAGAAGTAGGTAATGATTATGAAGATAAAATTTTAATGCCGGTTGTTGAAGGTAGTATAAAAGATGTTATAGGTAAATGGAATGCTCAAGACCTTGTTGCAAATAGAGAACAAGCTACTAGCGAAATTTTAATTAAACTTCAAAACCATTTAAAAGATAATTATATTAATGTTACTGACTTCCAAATTACTGCTATAAATTATTCTGACGTATTTGAAAGAGCTATTGAAAGCAAGGTAACAGCGGAACAAGATGCACTAAAAGCAAAAAATAAAACTGTCCAAATTCAGGAAGAAGCAAAACAAAAATTAATTTCGGCAGAAGCTGAAGCAAAATCTATGGCAATTAGAGCTAATGCTCTTTCTCAAAATAAATCTTTAGTAGAATATGAAGCCGTTCAAAAATGGGATGGAAAACTTCCTTATTATATGCTTGGTAATTCTGTTCCTTTTATAAATATAGGTTCTAACGGCAGAAATAGATAAACCCATAAGATATTGTACATTATTATATAATTTGTATAATATATATATTTCAGTTTTTAATGAGGTTTTATGATTTTATTTAATTTATTAATTATATTACTACTGTTGTTAGCAAACGGATTTTTCGTGGCTTCAGAATTTGCACTTGTGAGTGTAAGACAAACCCGTATAAATCAGCTTGCAAATGAAGGAAATAACACAGCTAAAATTACAACATCTGCTTTAAAAGAGCTTGATAAATATATAGCTGCAACTCAGCTTGGGATTACTATTGCCAGTATAGGTCTTGGCTGGGTTGGTGAAGCTACTTTAGCTAAAATTATTCATCCATTGTTTGATTTTCTTCCTTATGTATCTAATACTATAGCTACTCACACTATAGCTGTTGCAATTGCTTTTGTTTTAATTACTTTTATGCATGTTGTACTTGGAGAATTAATGCCAAAATCAATAGCGCTTCAATATCCTGAAGAAACAGCTCTTAGCATAACAAGACCTCTTGTTTTTGCAGCTAAAATATTTACACCTTTCATATTCCTTTTAAATGGATTTGGAAACTTTTTATTAAAACTTTTAAAAATACCTCCGGCACATCCGTCTCACTCTGTCCATACTGAAGAAGAACTTGATATGATTATTGATGCAAGTTATAAAGGCGGTGTTCTTAATGAAACTGAAAACTTTTTACTAAAAAATACTTTAAAATTTACAGACTTAACTGCTAAGCAAATTATGATTCCAAGGTGTGATGTTATATCTCTTCCTGTTGATATTGATTTAGAAGAATTAAAAGAAATTATTTTAGAAAATCAATATACAAGATATCCTGTTTATGAAGAAAATATTGATAATATTTTAGGTATTTTACATGTAAAAGATTTATATTCTTGTAAAATGAGAGATAAAGATATTGTTATTAAAGATATTCTAAGAAAACCATTATTAGTACCAGAGACAATGACTACCGATTTACTTTTGCAAAATTTTAAAACTAATAAAACTGAAATTGCTATTGTAATTGATGAATTTGGAGGAATGTCAGGTATTATATCATTAGAAGATGTTCTTGAAGAAATATTTGGAGACGTTCAAGATGAATTTGATGAAGAAGAAAAAGATATTAAACAAGTAGCTGACAACAAATATATTATTAACGGTCTTTTAAGAATTGATGAATTCTTCGAATTCTTTGATATTGAACAAAAGGAAGAGGAAGAAGAAGTTGAAACTATGTGTGGACTTATACAAAAACATCTTGGAAGACTTGCTAAGGTTAATGATGAAATTGTTATTGAAAATCTAAAAATTAAAGTTCTTGAATTTAAAGGAAGAAGAATTAGGAAACTATTAGTCGAAAAAATATAATTTTATTCCTCATATATTTTTTTATTGTAGAATTAAAGAAAAGAGGATATAACCGTGGTATTAAATATAGCAAAAATTTATGATGCAGCAAAAGTTTTAAGTAAAGTAGCACGAAAAACAGATTTGATATTATCTAGAACTTTAGTAGAAAACAGTGAAATATATTTAAAATCTGAAAACTTACAATTAACAGGCTCTTTCAAATTAAGAGGGGCCTATTACAAAATTTCAAAATTAACAGATGAACAAAAGAAAAAAGGTATAATAGCATGTTCTGCCGGCAACCATGCTCAGGGTGTTGCTTTAGCAGCTCAAAAAAATAATATTAAAGCTACTATCTTTATTCCGGCTACAGCACCAATATCAAAAGTTGAAGCAACAAGAAAATATGGTGCTGAAATAAAATTAATAGACGGTGTCTATGATGATGCATATGAAGCTGCTTGTGAATTTCAAAAAGAGACTCAAGGCGAGTTTATACATCCATTTAACGATGAAGATGTTATTGCAGGTCAAGGCACTATCGGGCTTGAAATTTTAGAACAATTACCTGAACTTGAAGCAGTTATTGTTCCCATAGGCGGCGGAGGTCTTATTTCTGGTGTTGCTTATGCTGTTAAACAATTAAAACCTTCCTGCAAAGTATATGGGGTGCAAGCACAAGGTGCCGGAAGTATGTATCAATCATACATTAATAAAAAAGTATTGGAATTGCCTGTTGTCCATACCTTTGCTGATGGTACTGCAGTTAAATGTCCCGGAGATGTTACTTTTGATTTATGTATGAAATATGTTGATGATATTGTAACTGTAACAGATGATGAAATAGCTTCTGCTATTCTTTCCTTAATGGAAAGACAAAAATTAGTAGCTGAAGGTGCCGGTGCTTTAAGTGTTGCTGCTGCTATGTTTTCTAAACTTCCTATTATTAATAAAAAAACAGCTTGCATTGTCTCTGGCGGCAATATTGATGTTAATATTTTATCAAGAGTTATAAACAGAGGGCTTTTAAAATCAGGAAGATTATCTCATCTTACAATTGAATTATTGGATAAACCGGGCCAGTTAAAAGATGTTTCTTCTATTATTGCAGAATATGGAGCTAATGTTATTAGAGTAAGACACAATCAAGGCGGGGAAAATACCGATATTAATGATTGTTTCTTAAAAATATCTATGGAAACAAAAAACCAAGCTCACTTTGAGGAAATTCAAAAAGCTCTTATTGATAGAGGCTACAGAATAGCTTCTAATGTACAATAAATGTTTTTTGTTTTTTTATTTGATATTTAGTCCCATAGCATATAAGCTTCAAGACGGCTTTTTTCTTTATCTGTTAATATAGACATATCACCGCCATTCATTAAATATAAAAGAAGAAGACCATCTGACGGATTTTCTCCAAGTTCGTCTCTTGATGCCATATTTTCAATTCTTCTTATTTCTTCTCTTGAAAGAGAAGTAGAAGGTTTAATAATATTTTCTTCTAATATTTTTGACATATCAACAGGTTTCATACGCCCTTCAAGCAATGCCTGTTCTCTTAAATATTGTGAATATGAACACGGTTTTGATTTATTTTCTATTTCTCTTAAATATATATCATCTTTATCAGGCTTTATTCTATTAATACATTCTCTATTCTTCCCAAATTGAACATTATTTATCCTTTTATTTGTAAAATTAGTTGAAATAGCATTTATTCTCATTATAAACTCCTTTTTTTTTCTTAAAACCAAACATATTTTATTTTGCTATATTAATAAAAATAATTAATTAATTATTCTATAATCCACTTTTCCAAAATATCTTGGCTTATTCCATCTAAAAATCTTGAGGGTTTAGATAAAACCATATTTGTTGAGTAGTCAAACATATCAATGGGGTATGTTATAGAAAGATGTGTTTTTGCCCTTGTTATTGCTACATACATTAAACGAAGTTCTTCCTCCATTTCTTCTGTTGAATTAAAAGAAAATAAAGACGGGAATCTGCCGTCAACTGCTCCTATTATAAATACAGCTTTATATTCTAAACCCTTTGCACTATGTATTGTTGATAATGTTAAATATTCATCCTTTATATATCCCGACTCTATATCTTCTACAGAAGAATCAGGAGGCTCTAATGCTAAATCACTTAAAAAATCTTCCAAACTTGAATATTTTTCACTCAACATCAAAAAATGCTCTAAATCTTTTTGTCTTTTTGTATAGTCATCATATTTGTTTATCAATATCGGTTCATAATAATTTAATATGTTTCTTACCAATTGAGCAGGATTATATATATCTTTTTGGCAGGAATTAATTAGTTGAATTAAATTTATTACAGATTCTGAATTTTTCACCGGCAAATTCTTTTCATCTATTGTTTCCGATGACATTATAAAGGGCAAAAGTTTATTTGCACTTTGGTTTCCAACACCATCCAACAAAAGAAGAATTCTTGTATAACTTATTACATCTGATGGATTTAGAATAACCCTCATATATGCAATAACATCTTTAATATGAGCTGTTTCTATAAATTTCATCCCGCCAAATTTCTTATAAGGAATATTCTTTTTAGAAAGTTCAATTTCAAGGTTATATGTCATTCTTGCACTTCTTGCAAGCACGCATATCTCATTTAAAGGAATATTTTCTTCTTCTGACAGTTCTAAAACTCTTTGAACTATAAATTCAGCCTCAGTTTTACTGTCTTTTGCAACAATTATTGCAGGTTTAATTTGATTTTCAATTGTAGAAAATAAATTTTTAGTATATTTTTCTTTAGCTTTTTTTAGTACTTCATTTGCTAGAGCAAGAATATTTTGAGAACTTCTGTAATTTTGTTCTAATTTTATAATTTTTGTATTTTCATACATATTTGGGAAATCAAGAATATTTTTAAAATTTGCGCCTCTAAATGAATATATGCTCTGCGAATCATCTCCTACTGCCATTACATTATTATGTTCAGACGCTAACAGTTTTACTATTTCTGCTTGGATTGTATTTGTATCCTGATATTCATCAACCATTATATATTTATATTCATTTGAAAGTTTCTTCCTTACATTTGAATTAGATTCTAATAAAATTTTTAAATATAAAAGCAAATCGTCATAATCCAATACAGAATTACTTCTTTTATAATTATTATACTGTCTTATAATTTCATTAATTTTATCAGTACAATGTTCAAAATGTTTATATTCTTTCTCAATTATTTCAGAGGATGGAATATTCTTATTTACAGCTTTTGAATATATTTCTATAATTGTATTTTTTTTAGGAAATCTTTTTTCTTGTTTATCTATAACTTTTGCTCTTATATGATTTATTATATCTTCACTATCTGCTCTATCTGTAATAGTAAAATTATTCTTTAGCTCTAATAAAGAAGAATATTTTCTTAAAATAACATTTGCAAAAGAATGAAAAGTTCCACCTGCTACTTGTTCGCATCTTGAATCTAGAACAATTGAAGCTCTTGATAACATTTCCTGAGCTGCTTTTTTTGTAAAGGTCAATAACAAAATATTTTTAGGATTTATCCCATCTTCAATTAATCTTGCAACTCTATATGTTAATGTTCTTGTTTTGCCGCTTCCTGCTCCTGCTATTACAAGTACAGCACCTTCTTTTTGAATAACAGCTTCTAATTGAGACGGATTCAACTCTTTTTCATAATCTATTTTATATTCTGTATCGGTACTGATTTTCTTCAGTGTATACTTCTTTAACGTAACTTCATTCATGAAAATATTATACGATTTAATTTATTACGTGAAAACTATTTTAATGGAATTGCAATTTCAAACAATGTTTCAACATTATTTGAATGAACTAAAGATATACTTCCATTAACAAGTTCCATTTGCTTTTTACATACCGCCAAACCTATTCCGTTTCCTTTCTCTTTCGTAGTAAAATCAGGTTCAAATATCTTATTTTGTATATCTTTTGGAATCTTATCTCCGTTATTCTTAACAAAGACTTTAACTACAGTTTTTTCTATAAAACAATCAATTGCAATACTATTTCCTTTACTGCAAGCTTCTATAGCATTAAAAATTAAATTCAACAATGCACATTGAAATTTGGTTTTATCAGTATTTACTATGTACTCATCAAATTTATTAACAATAACATCAATTCCTTTTAATCTTGCTTTTTCCTCGCACTGCATAACAATTGATAAAATTGCATTTCTTAATTCAAATTCTGTTTTGTATGGAGAAGAAAGACATCTTAAATCATTTATATATGAAGAAATGCTCTCTGATGCTGTTACTATATTATTTAAAGCATTATTAATTGATTTAATAACATCTTCTTGTATTACAACATTTTCCAATCTTTTTTGTGTAATTTTGGTATATAAATTAATAATAGAAAGATTATTCTTTATTTCATGAGCAATAAATTTTGCCTTATCTGCAACTATTGAAGCAGTTTCCAATCTATCATCGTTTTTAAGTATCTGTTTTTTTTCAATTTCAGAGAACTTAATTTCTTCTATCTTACTATCTAACTTTGAAGCTATTTCATTTATTGATCTGTTTAATAATCTATTTTCACGCCTATCAGCTTGAAATTTAAACAATATATCTTTTATATCGAGATTAGAGTTATCATATATTTTTTTTGCTATTTCTGTTATTAATTTAGAATTATATAAAAAACAAACAGGTGAACAATCCGTTTTATCAGACAATGTATAATCCCATATAAGACAAGAAGAATATCTGTCTCCTAAAATCAATACAAACTCTGTGCTGCCCCAAATATCTTCTTTTTGGATATTTTCATATTCAAATTTATCTAAAATTTCAGAATATGAATATATAGATGACCTTGAAAAAGCCAGTCTTTTAATTATTGACTCTTTTTTTTCTAAATCAAACAATCTGAATAATATACAATTCTCAAATTTCTGATTTTCTATAACCGGAACTAAAATCGCACGAAAGAGACCATCAATGGTCTCTTTACAGCATTCCTTTATTGAATTTTCTACTATATATTTATGCAGAGTATTATAATTACTTTTCATAAAATAATTATATAGCAATTTTTAATTTTTTTCTATTCAAAAATCCATTATTTATAGCATATAAAACAGCTTGAGTTCTATCGTTAACTTGAAGCTTTTGAAAAATATTATTTACGTGAGTTTTTACTGTTGTTTCACTTATAAATAACTGCTGAGCTACACCTTTATAAGTAACACCTTGTGTTAACAATTCTAAAACTTCTTCTTCTCTTTGTGTTAAATATTGAAGCAAATTTTCTTGATTTGTATTTGTTGCTGTTTCTTCCTTAAATGATTTTTGAAAATATTCAAAGAAACGAGAAGAAAGACCTGAAGGAAGATAAATTTTTCCTTGCATTACTTCTTCTATTGCATATATTAATTGCGCAGAGGCCATTGTTTTAAGAATATAACCTTTAGCACCTATTTTCATAGCTCTAAAGATTAAATCAGGATCATCATATCCTGTTAAAGCGATGATTTTTGTCCCCAAATTCAAGCGTTCTATTTCACTTATTGCTGTTAAGCCATCTTTTTCTGGCATATTAATATCCATTAAAATAACGTCGGGTTGATACTTTTTTACCAGATTGATTGCAATATTTGCATTTGTTGCTGTGGCTATTACTTCAAAATTTCCTTCTAAGTTTACTAATTCCCTAATCCCCAACAAATGATCAAAATTATCATCAACTAAAATTATTTTGATTTTTTTGTTAAATTCAATATTTCTTCTCATATACACACCTTAGCTCCCTGTAAATACCATGCCTGTACTATTTATATTACATGTGTATATATGAGTACTCATCCACACTAAGATTTATTTATATATAGTAAAAGATTTATTTTGTTATCTAAATCCAAAGATCAATAAATCCTCCCTAAATATTGATTTTCTGTCTTTCTAACCATAACATCCTAATTTTTTATTTTATTTATTTATAATAATAATCTTTCAAATATTTGTATGATTTATATTAAGTTAAATACTTCTCTTCTTTGATTTTAATTTTTCTTTTAGTAATTTATATTTATTAATTTTTACTTCTTTAGTATTATCTAGCTCTTTATTTTCTATTTCTACAGGTTCTTTTAAATCATTTAATTCGTCATTATATAATGTTTCATTTTTTATGTTATTAGATAAATCAGAAATAACCTCAGTGAAATTGCTACATTCTTCCTCTGTATTATTATTTACACTTTTAGGATATAAACAAACTAAAGATAAATTTTTATCTTTATATTCAATAGTCCCAATATTACTTACATAAAATAAACCATCTGCATTTTTATTAATATATACAATAATAGAATTAGATAATCCTAATAAGTTCTCAACAGCACAATCTGTCAAATTTTTATAATAAAGCATTATCAAAGTTTTTATACTTTCTAATATATTTTCATAAGTTTTTATATCTATGGTATAAATAAAACTTTTATATCCATACAATATAAATTCTAATATTTTAACAAAACCTAATATATCAATATCTGGAACAATTATTCTATTAGCCTTAATAAATTGTATATCTTTATTAATATCATACAATAACTCTACATTATCAGTATCTTTTATAAACATTTTAATATATTGAGCACAAATAGTATTATCACAATCAATACTACTTGCAACAATTATATTTTTATTATTACAAATAGCATCCTCTATAATAATATTAACATCACTATTTGGAAGAAAAATGTCTAATACATCAACATCTTGCTTAAATTCAATTTGATTATTATTTTCTGATATTATAGACTCTTTATATAAATTTAATCTATCTTTAAATTTCATATTTATACTCTATTAACAATATATTTTGCTACCTTATTATAACTTTTTACTATATCTAAATCAGAATTTATTTCTCTAATTGTTTTTCCTCTATTTGAAGCAGCAGAAGTTACCATTAAATTCATTGGTATTTTATAAAATATTTCTCTTTTTAATACTGTTTCTATTTCATTTAACTTTACATCATCTTTTGAACGATATTTATTTAATAAAACTCTAACTCTTTTATGTGATAAATTCGTACTAATAAACCTACTGCTTCTTTGATTTGCAGTTATACTTGAAGTTATAATATAAAAAATAACATCAGAATTATTAAATATTGTTTCATTAGTAACATCCATTGACAAATTAACATCTACAATAACATATTTAAAATAATTTTTAGCAAAGTTAAAAAAGTTTTGTACATTATCAAAAGCCAATCTTGTACCACTACTTTTATATAACCCGTTTGAAATGATATATAGAGAAGATTTTTTATAATTAAATACTCTTGAGAATAAAACTTGCGCATTATTTTCAGTAATATTTTGAATATAATAGTTAGTATCAAAAACAGGATCAATATCTAATGAGAAAGTAACATTATTTAAGTTATCATTAAAATCGATAAGTAAAACTCTTTCTCTGGTAATACCTGCCAGTTCTCTTGCTATATTAATAGAAAAGAATGTTTTTCCACACCCTCTTTCATAAGATGTAACTGCAATTATTTTAGATTTATTATCTTTTGCAGGAACCAACATTTCTTTCTTATATTGTTTTTTTATAGCAGTTAAAAAATCTGCTTTTACTAAAGGTTTTCTTAAATACTCTTTAGCCCCTGCTCTTAATGCTTTTACATATATATCAGTATTTATTTCAGATGTCATTATAAAAAATATATTTCTAGGATTATCAGACAATATTTTTAAATCTTCTAAAATAGAAATATTTCTTTTGCTAATATCTATAAAAATAAATTTATATGATATCTCATCTTTTATTAATGATTTATCAAATTCATTATAACGCAATATTTCATAAGGGAAATCACACTCTTCTATATATCTTTCAATAAGAGTTCTAGATAAATCATCTTGATCAAAAATTAAGATTTTAATGTTTGCTAAATCCATGAAATATATTTTACTATATTTTTGAAAAAAAAGCTTGTTTTTTATAAGATAATTACAAAAGATGAGGAAAAATGAGAAGGGTAATAATAATAGGAGCAGGACTTGCAGGTAGTGAAGCCGCCTTGCAGCTTGCAAAAAATAAAATATATGTAGATTTATATGAGATGAGAGACAAAAAAACAACCGGAGCTCATAAAACAGATAAATTTGCAGAGTTTGTATGTTCAAACAGTCTTGGTTCTTATGATATAACAAATGCTTCAGGGCTTTTAAAACATGAAATGGAAAAACTTGGTTCTGTCTTAATGCCTGTTATATTAGAATCTAAAGTCCCGGCAGGGTGCGCTCTTGCTATAGACAGAGAATATTTTTCTTCTAAGATTACCTCCTTAATTGAAAATAACCCATATATTAATGTTATACGAGAGGAAGTAACTACTATTGAGGAAAATACCCCTACAATTATAGCTTCAGGCCCATTAACTTCTGATAATTTAGCCGTTGAAATAAAAAACTTTATAGGTGAAGATTATCTATACTTCTTTGACGCTATTGCTCCTATTATAGAAAAAGATTCGATTGATTTTAGTAAAGCTTTTTATCTTAATAGATACAATAAAGGCAATGCTGATTATATTAATTGTCCTATGACAAAAGAAGAATATGAAAAATTTTATTCTATTTTAATTAATTCTCCCAAAATAGAACTTAAATCATTCGAAAAAAATGCAAAATTCTTTGAATCATGCCTGCCAATAGAAGTTATCGCCTCAAGAGGAATAGATACACTAAGATTTGGACCATTGAAACCAATAGGACTTATTGATGAAAGAACAAAACAAGAAAATTATGCAGTTGTTCAATTAAGACAAGATAATAAAAATGCTACTTTATATAATTTAGTTGGTTTTCAAACAAATCTTAAGTGGGGAAGTCAAAAAGAACTTATTCACTCTATTCCAGGGTTAGAAAACGCCAATATAATCAGATATGGTGTTATGCACAGAAATACTTTTATAAATAGTCCAAAAACACTAAAATCATCTCTTCAATCACGAAAAAATAATAATATATTTTTTGCAGGTCAAATCACAGGAACAGAAGGTTATACAGAATCAATAGCATCAGGTCTTTTATGCGGTATTAATATGTCCAGATATATAAACAATCTTGAATTAATCGAGCTGCCATCTACAACTATGTTGGGCGCTTTAACCCATTATATTTCTTTTGAAGGACATAAAAACTTTCAACCCATAAATTCAAATTGGGGTATAATTGATTCCATAGAACTTGATAAAAAAATCAGAAAAAATAAAAAATTAAAAAATGAAATGCTTGCAAACAGAGCACTAAATACTATTGATTCTTTTTTAAATAATCTTTAAAAGATTTATCCGGTTCAAAATAATATCCGCATCCATCTAATGGTTTACCTCCATTTATAAGAAAATTTGAATCTATTTTAGGATATAATCTGCAACCAAGTCCTCTAAAGAAGTATACTTTACATCGGTTATTCTCATCTATCTCTTTGCAAGTAAATAAAAGAGCTCCTTTTTCACTTTTTCCTGATATATAAAAATTATTAAAATGTTTATCCCATTTTTTAACATTTTCAAATTGCTCTTCATTAATAATGGGTAAATTTTTCTCTGTATATAGTAATATATTCCTACAGCAATTTCCGCATCTATTGCACTTACCTTTTTTTATAAATTTTGAAGAATTATATTTTTGGAATAAAAACTTTATATAACTTATAATCATTGAACAAAAAATTCTTTATGTATAAATGGATACCTTTTATTATTTAAATAGAAAAATTGAATTATGTATTTCCCAGGTCGTTGTATAACAATATAATTTCTGTATATCTGATCTGATTTTACTATAGATATATCATTAGATTGAATTATAGAAAATCCCCAATTAGAAGTTTTTTCATTCTGCGACGATATTTGCATACGCATACCCGAATATTTAAAACCAGCCGGAACTACGACAGTATAATATATTCTTTGACCGCAAGAAAATACCCTCTCTATCCTTTTCATACTCTCTATATTTGCATATGAAGAAGATAATAAAACATATGGTTTTTCTTTGTTCTTAAAACCGCAAAAAAATATTGTCAGAAATATTAAAAATACAATTGATATTTTTTTCATTCTTCACTTGTTTTTTCAACTTTTTCTATTTGTTTTTTTAAGTTATTTATTTTGTTTTGTACATTATTCTTTAAACTTTTATCTTGAGAATATTCAACAAATTGTTCATAATTTTCAATACTTTTATCTATATTTTTTTCTTTCTCATAAGCAAGACCTAATGCATAATAAGCATAAGCATAATCTTTTTGAAGTTCAATTACTTTTAAAAAACTTTCCTTTGCGGCTGTTAAATCATTTGATTCCGCTTCGCATAAACCAATATTAAAAAATGCATCAGGATTATTTGGATTTATTCTTATTGATTTTTTATAAGATTCTATTGCTTCATCTAATTTTGATAATCCTTTATTTGCATTACCAATTTTAATATATAAGTATTCATCGTTATTCTTAAGAACTTCTGCTTTATTATAATTTAAAAGGGCATTATCATAATCTTTATTCTTATAATAATTATCTGCCATTTGTGTATAATAATTGTATTTGTCATCAACAGAAACAGATGAAGTATTCATTGCTTTTTCATATACCAATTTTGCTTCTTCTGTTTTATCGTACTTTGTAAGAGCTTTGGCATAAGAAGATAATACATCACCATTTTCAGGAGCAATTTCCATTGCTTTTTCATAATACTCGATTACTTTTGATTTTGAACCTATTTTATCATAAGCATTTGCAATATTTATGTATAATAATGGGTTGTTACTATCCATTTTTAAAGCTGATTCATAACTTAATACAGCTTTCTTGTAGTTACCGCTCTCGTACAAAAAATCACCTTGAGCAACATATGCTTTTAATAAATATCCTTTTATCTTCTCGTTAGACGAATCTTTTTCTAAAAGTGATTTATATATATCAATTGCTTCCTGATACTTCTTTTGAGCGTGATAAGCAACTGCCTTATTTAAAAGTAAATCTGTGTTTTCTGGTTCCATCGATAATAAAGAATCATATATAATAATTGCTGATTCATAGTTTTTATCTAGGTGATAGGCTTTAGCAAGTTCCATTTGTATATCAACGTTCTTAGGCGCCATTTGACGACCTAAAGACAATATTCTTTCTGCATTTTTATAATCACCTTTTTGTGAATATAGTATTCCTGCATTTAAATATGCTATTTCATTATCTTTGAAAGTTTTTAGATACTCTTCATATTGAACTATAGCTTCATCTTTGTTGTTATTGTCTGCAAGTAAATTAGCATAATCGAATCTGATAGAATTCATCTCCGGGTTTAAAGCAAGAACCTTAGAAAATTCCCCTATTGCTTCTTTCTCTTTATGCTGAGCCAAATATACGTATGCTAAATTAGCCATGGCTACATAATCTTTACTATCTTTTGCAATTGCTTTTTGCAATATTCTTTCTGCATTATCATAATCAGAAATTCTATACAAAGCTAAGCCATAATTAGAAAAATCTGTAAATGAAGACGGGTCTTTTAAATATATTTCATTATATATTTCAACAGCATCTTTTGGTTTATTCATTCTTAAATACAAAGAAGCCATATTTTCTCTGGCATCAAGTGCTTCAGGATAATATGTTAAAAACATTTGATAATATTTTATAGCTTCTTCGTCTTCTTTTAAATAAGCCTTTACACTTGCAAGATTTAAATAATTGTATTTATATTCAGGAAACATCTTAAGAGCTTGATTATACGCTGTATATGCATTTTTATAATCTTGCATTTGTTCAAAAATATTGCCAAGACTAATATAAATAAAAGCATCGTCAGGATTTATTTTTAAAGCCTTTTTATACGCATCAACTGCATCTTCCCACTTCCCAAGTTCAGAATACATACCTGCAAGTTTTGTATATAAAAGAGCATCATCAGAAGATAATTGAATTGCTTTATTCAAATTTTCTACAGCTTCCGTATATTTACCGTCATCGCCAAGTTTACAAGCATTTCTATAATATTTATTTGCTTCAACTGTCATAGCAAAAGCACTTGATGCCATAAATGAAGATACTATAACTATCGATATAATTAATTTTATATTAATGGTTCTACCCTCCTGTTATTTTATTAAATTATCTTATCTAAAAAAAAAAATCAATTTTGTTAAAAACAATTTTAACTATTCTTTTTTTATTAATTTTTCATAAACCCTTGAATTAATTTCTCCTCCAATTAAAAGAATTAACGAAGTATAATAAAGCCATACCATTAAAATAGCAAAAGCTCCTATCGTACCATAAACTTTATTATATGCATTTAAATTACTTAAATATATAGAAAAACACCAAGAACCAAGCATCCAGAACAAACAGAAGAAGAATGTTCCCGGAAGTACACTTTTAAATTTAATTTTATCATTACCCTCTATGGCAGGCAAAATATAATAATTACCTATTGCAAGGAAGGATAAAGCCAAATATGAAACAGGCCACCTTATTACAGAAATTATATCTATTGAAAGCTTTGATAATATTGTATAGTCCAACATAAAATCTAAAAAAACTTTTCCTAAAACTATTAAATTTACAGCTAAAAATAAAACTAAAGAATTCATAAAAACCATTATTATTGAAAGGACTCTTGTATATAAGAAATTTCTTGTTTCTTCAATTGCATAAGCTCTATTAAGTCCTTTTATTATAACGGCAATGGCATTAGAGGCAAGTGCAATTGTAATAATAAGACCAAATATTGCAATTAATTTACCTTGTTTGAATATCATTGCTTCATTTAGTGTATTTAAAATTAAAGAAGCAACATCTTTTGGTGCAATGTTAGTTATAAATTCTAAAATCGGAACAATTAATGTTTTCTTACCAAGCCAAGCAAATAGAGAAGTTAAAAATAATAAAAAAGGAAATAAACCTAATATAAACCAAAATGCCATTTCTGCAGCTACTCCGCAAAAATCCTGGTCAATTATTTTTTTTATTAGAGTTTCTATATATTTTCTCATTTTATTTCACTTTGAACACGTTTTAGTAATTTATCAAATGCTATAGCTATAGGTTTTTTTATAGTACAACCCGCTGCAAAAGAATGACCACCGCCTCCAAAATCTATAACTATTGGAGTTAAATCAACTGTCTTACTTCTTAAACTTACTTTTGTATATCCCTCTTTTGTTTCCTTTAAAATTGCAGCAATTTCTACAGTTTTCACTGTTCTTAAAACTTCAACAATTCCTTCTGTATAATCATCAGATGCGTTAAACTTACTCATATCGCTTCTTGTAATTTTTGAAAAGGCAATTGTCCCTTCATTATAAAAAACTGTATTAGAAACTACATACGCTTGAAATTGAACCATTGATTGAGGTTTTGTTTCATAACAAGCTCTATACTCTTGCGTCGGAGAAACACCTAATTTTACAAGTTCAGATGCCAATATAAAGGTTTCGGGTGTTGTATTTTCATATTTAAATCCGCCGGTATCTGTCATTAAAGAAGAATATATACATCTTGCAACATCTTTTGTAATTGCAAAATTCCATTCTTTAAAGATTTTATAAAGGATACTTCCTACACAGGCTGCATCACCATCTATTATATTTAATTTACCATAACCAATATTGGTTTTATGATGGTCTATATTTACACTATTCTTTGCTTTATCATATATAACAGAACCTAAGACCATCCTGTCTTTTGATGCAACATCAACGGCAATAGCAAGGTCATATATTTTTTTAGAATCAATATCAGATACATTTTTAAACCTGTTAAATTGAGGCAAATAAGAATATAAAACAGGTAAATTACCCACATAAACAGAATCTACCTTCTTATTAAAATACTTTTCAATCATTAAACTTATAGCAATGTTTGATCCTAAAGTATCTCCATCAGGATTAACATGTGAAAAAACAATTATACTGTCTGATTTTTCTATTAAATTTTTTAATTCTATATAATTATTTTTCATACAAATATTTCAACTCTTCTTGATACATTATACTATAAAAAATTTAAGGCTTAATTAATACTTTAACAGCACGGCCATTCATATGTTTAATTAATGCTTCTTCAGCTCTTTCAAGAGGAAGCGTTTCTGTTATTAATTTTTCTACAGGAACCTCATTTTCTGCAATTAATCTTAATGCTTCTCTAAAATACACAGGAGTATGATGAAATATGCTGATAACTTTTAATTCATCATAATGAAGTCTTCTTGTATCTATGTTAATAGAAGTACCATCCTTGCAGCCACCAAACAAATGAACAATTCCGCCTCTTCTTACAAAAGTAAACATTCTCTCCCAAATTTCGGGCAAACCAACACACTCAACAGCAACATCCAAGCCTTTTTTTGAATCTGAAAAATCTATAAATATTTTTTCCGGATTTTTATATCTGTTTAAATCTATAATTTCATCAGCACCGCCAAATTCTTTTGCTAATTTCAATTTTAAAGGATTTCGTCCTGCTGCAATAACTCTAGCTCCTTTTAATTTTGCCAATTTAACAAACATTAAACCAATAGGTCCTATTCCAACAACTCCTACAGACTGCCCCGGTTTTATTCCTGTCTTCTCTATGCCGTGAACTACATTTGCTAAAGGTTCTGCAAATGCTGCTTTTTCGAAATTTAAATCATCAGGCAAATGAAGTAGATTTCTTTTTACTATTGATTTTGGAACATTTATGTATTCTGCATACGCACCATTTAAAAATTCTAATTTTTCACACAAATTATAATCGCCGCGTTTACAGAAAAAACATTCTCCACAAGGAGCAGAATTAGCAGCAACTACTCTATCTCCTACTTTAAATCCCTCAACATTTTTTCCCACTTTAGTAATTATTCCGGAAAATTCATGCCCGAATCCTGATGGTACTTTTTTTATTAAAACGGGATGTCCTCTTCTATATGTCTTAACATCGGTACCGCAGGTAAGTGCCGCCATTATTTTAACCTGGACTTCTCCTTCTTTTGGATCCTTTATTTCTACTTCTTCATATTCAACCTTTAATGGTGCATAAAATTGTAATGCTTTCATTTTCATAATTTTATAAATGCTTTCATTATTTTATTTGAAATAGTATCACTAATAGCTTCATTTAAATTCTCTAAAGAATATACTTTTGATAAACCTGATACTTTTACTTTTCCTTGTTCTATAAATTTAATTGAATCTTCTAAATCTATAGGAGAGGGAGAATAACTTCCCATTACAGTTAATTCTCTGTAATAAATTTGGTTATTTAAAAAGCCTGCATTATCTTTAACACTTGAAAATACAACAATTTTCCCGCCATCTCGTACTGTTTTTACAGCAAGTTCTAAAGCCTTAGAGGCACCTGCTGTAAGAAATATTGTATCAAAACCTATTGAAGCATATTCTCGCATTTTATTTATTATTTCATCTTCATCATCTAATAAAAAAGAATATTCAAAACCATAACTCTTTGATAAGTTAACACGTTCTGCTTTTAAATCACAACCATATACTTTATAGCCAAATGCATTTAGAGCACCACCCATCAATATTCCGACAGAACCTAAACCAATAACTAAATTTTTTGTATTATGATTTATATCTGCTCTTCTAACAGCACGTATACAACACCCTAAAGGTTCCATAAAAGATGCTTCTATATCACTTAAATTTAAATTAACATTGAACACTGTATTACTTAAATGTTCTTCAGATACATATATGTATTCAGCAAAACCGCCAGGTTTTATATTAGTAGATTTAAAATGTCTGCACATTGAATAACTGCCATTATGGCAATAATGACAACTAAAACAAGGAACGTGATGACCTAATACAATTTTATCTCCTATTTCAAATCTTGATTCAGTATTAATGTCAACAATTTCTCCAACTACTTCATGCCCTAATACATCACCATTTTTAGCTTTTCCATTTTTAATTTTTACAATATCAGAACCGCAAAGTCCACAACCTATAACTTTTACTATTGCTCCTGTTTTAAATACATCAAGTGACGGCTTTTCTACTTCCTTTACTATAAAATTATTATTTTCTAATATTGCCGCTCTCATCTTTATTCCTTGACTGACTCTTTTAAACTATAGTTTAAAACAATTGTGAATTTTTTTCTATTATTTTTTTATCAAATAAAGTCAATTCTGAATTTATAAATTTTTCGAATAAATCCGGTCTTTTATTTTTTGTAACAATAAATTGTTGCAATCTTCGCCATTCTTTTATTTTTTCATGATTTCCGGATAATAATACTTCAGGAACTTCAAGTCCTTCATATTTTCTTGGTTTTGTATAATGAGGGTATTCTAATAACCCGTCATAATGAGAGTCAAATTCTGATGATTCGTCATCTCCCAATACCCCTTTTAATAATCTTGATACACTGTCAATAATACTCAGAGCCGGTAATTCTCCTCCTGTTAAAACAAAATCTCCAATTGAAACTTCTTCTGCTTGAGTTATTTCTATAATTCTTTCATCAAAACCTTCATAATGTCCGCATATAATAATTAATTGTTCATAAATTGAAAATTCTTTAGCCATTTCTTGATTAAAGACTTTCCCTTTTGGTGACAATATTATAGTCTTCGAGTTTCCCATTTTATCAACTGCATTATAAGCATCAATATATGGTTGACACATAAGAAGCATTCCGGCACCGCCGCCATATGGCGTATCATCAACTTTTTTATGTTTATCATTTGTATAATCTCTTGGATTTACAACATTTATATTAATAAATTTCTTATTTAAAGCTCGTTTTATAATGCTATAATTACAAGCACCTAATATAAACTCAGGAAATAAAGTTAATACATCAAATCTCAACTTATAAGACCTTCTATATTATTAACAACAACCCTATTATTCTTTAAATCTACAACAGGTACAAGTTCTTTTACAAATGGAACCAAATGTTCTTTTCCATTACTATCTCTAACAGATAAGAGATTATTAGCCGGATTTTCCCCAATTGCAGTTATATTACCTAATAAACAACCATCTTCGTCAAAAACATCCATGCCTATTAAATCACTAATTAAGAATTCATCTGAGTCAAGAAATTCTTCTACTTTCTCCTTATCTAAATATATGTCACACCCTTTATATTCTTCAACATCATTAACAGTTTTAAATTCAGCAAATTTTACTATAGCAAAATGTTTATGAAATCTAACAGATAAAACATTTAATTCTTTATAATTTTTGTCTTTAAGAATAAAAACTTTTTCAATAGAGGCAATTTGTTTTTCTTTTCCTTTAGAAAACCCAAGTTTTGCCTCACCTTTAATTCCATGAAAGTTAAGAATTTTTGCAATTGAAATTAAATTTTCACTCATAATTATGTTGTCTTTTTATATTCAGAAGGAACATCTTCACGCTCCTGATTCCATCTATCAAGTCCCATTTGTTTTCTAATCAAACCAATACCAACATGAACTCGCCACTCATCCATCTTTAGTTGTGCAGCAATTATTTTATGACAACCTATAGGAGGTAAAGGTAATAAAGGCTCATACAAATTTTTTATAGCAAATAACTGATCCGGAGAAACAGCCAACTTCCTTTTTGGAAAAGGTAATTTAGGGAGCATTAATTTTTGTCTTACTAAATTTATACCAAAAAATACTTTTCTGGGTTCTAAACCAATAGCTTGACCTATAATTTCATGAATATCAGGATTTGGAAGAGGAAGTGCTTTTTTGTATAGAATTTCTATTTGTTCTATTTGCTCCTTACTAACTAAAAGTTGCTTTTGACGCTGCGGCTTTGATTTAAATCCACCAGGACGATTTTTAGAGAAATGACCTTGTTTATTAAAGTTATTTCTACTTCTTTGATTATCATTCCTGTTTTTATTAAAGGTTTTTTGATATCCGTTTTGAATACGATTGTCTCTTGGTCTATCATTACTATTCTTATATGAAAAACTTTTATTATATGAAGGACGCTCTGGTCTTTCAAAACTCCTCATTTTTCTTTCATCATTTGAACCGTCTGTATAATATGAATTTTTTTTCAAAGGAGAATCTTGAGATAAAGACGCATTTTGAGCTTCTTGAGATAATTCTTCGGTGTATTTCTTATCTGAATATAAACAATTCGGACAAATAACTCTTTTTGGATTCTTTGTTTCGAACTCAGCACCACATTTTATACACTTATTTACATACATCAGATATGCCCCTTTTTCTAAAAGCAAAAATAAATTCTCTCTCCTGTAATATCAGAAATTTTGCTCTATTACCAATTTTAAATACTATGTTGATTAGATTAATAATTCTACCTTACATTTATTATAGTTTATTTCCAAACTTGTAATTGAAAATAAAAAACTTGTGAACTATGTATTATAATTTTAACCATAAAAATAAAACATGACAAGTTTTTAATAATCTTTTTTAAGAAAACTATTTATTTTTCATCTTTGAACTAAGTTGTCCGCAAGCTGCATCAATATCGCCGCCTCTTTCTAAGCGTATTGTGACTTTTTTGCCTGAAGCTTCAAGAATATATTTAAATTTCATTACATTTTCCTTTAAAGGTTTTTTATACTGACTATACTCATTTTGATTATAAATAATTAAGTTTACATTACTTTTTAACTTCGCTATTGAATAAGCTAACTTTTTAGCATCCTCTAGTGTATCATTAATATCTTTTATAAGAACATATTCTATTGTAACTCTTCTACCGGTTTTTTCAGTATACATTTTTAAAGCATCAATAAGTTTATCATAAGGATATTTATTTGAAACAGGCATAATTTGTTTTCTTTTTTCGTTATCAGAAGCATGCAAAGAAATTGCTAAAGTAGATTGGAAATCTAATTGTGCCAACTTCTCAATTTGAGGAATTATACCACACGTTGAAACTGTAATTCGTCTTGCACCAATTTGAAAATTTTCCCTGAATATTTTTATTGAATTTAAAAGATTATCAAAATTTAACAAGGGTTCACCTTGTCCCATATAAACAATATTTGTAACTTTTAAACCAGTATCAGCTTGGATTAAAAATATTTGTTGAACTATTTCATCTGTTTCTAAATTTCTTTTAAATCCCAATTTTGCCGTGGCACAAAAGCTGCATCCCATAGGACATCCGACCTGTGTACTAATACAAGCTGTAAGATTAGCCCTATTATCAAATCTCATTAGAACAGCTTCTGCATAGTTCCCATCTTTTAACTGAAATAAAAATTTTATTGTACCATCTTTGCTTACTTGCTTATCTTTTATTATAAGCTCACAAAATATAGTTTTTTCTTTTAATAATTCTCTTGTGTCCAAGGATAAATCTGTCATCTTATCAAAAGAAGGAACAGATTTTAAATATATCCAATTATAAAGTTGTTTTGCCCTGAATTTAGATTGATTATAGTCCAACATAAATTTTTCAATCTCATCAAGGTTTTTACCAACTAATACAAATTTATCCATATTTTCTTTCTTTTATTAACATTATTCACACAAATTTTAACATAAAAAGGCATAAGTATTTGTATTTAAAAATGTTCATGTTAACATGAATTTTGAAAATTATAAAAATATAAGTCAAGGAGAACTAAATTGAGAAAATACGAATTATTATCAATAATTAAACCAAACATTGATTCAGAAGAATTTGATAAAGTTGTTGCTAAAATAGAAGAAACTATAGTTTCTTTAGAAGGGAAAGTTATACTTACTGATAAAATGGGACGCAAAAAATTATCTTATGACATTCAAGACTATAGAGACGGATATTTTGCAGTTCAAACTTTTGAAATGGATCCAAGCCAAGTGGAAAAATTCAGAAGACAATTAAGATTAAATGAAAACATTTTAAGAATAATGCTTCTTGAAATTTCAGAAGTTAAAGCATAAAAATTGGAGTTAAATAATGTCAATAGCTAAAGCAGTTATTTCAGGTATAGTATATAGAAATCCGGAAAAAAGATTTACAGGAAATAATATCCCTGTAACTTCTTTTACTTTAAATATTGACGAAAAAGAACAATCACTAATAAGAGTTGTTGCAAGAGGTAATTTGGCAGAAACAATAGAATCTGCAATTACTAAAGGTGACAAAATTGTTGCGGAAGGAAGACTTCAAGTATCTACTTTCCAAGCTGAAGACGGTAGTGAAAAGAAAGTAATGGAAATTGATTTATCAAGCTTTGAAGTTATCAATTCAATAAAAACTAATTCAACTGTTTCTAATTCTACAGATGATGTTGTTAAATTTGCAGAAGTAGAAATGGACGATGTTTTAATTGGTGAAGAAGAAATACCTTTTTAAGAAATACAATAGAAAATAGAGGAAAATATAATGGCAAAAGAACAATTAGACAAGAAAAAACGTAAAAATTGCAGTTTCTGTGCAGACAAAGTTGAAGTAATTGATTATAAAGATGCTCAAAAATTAAGAAAATATTTAACTGAAGCAGGAAAAATTCTTCCAAGAAGAATTACAGGTACTTGTGCTGATCATCAAAGAATGCTTGCAAAAGCTGTTAAAAAGGCAAGAGAAGCATCTTTGCTTTGTTACGTTTTTGAATCTTAATTTTATAAAATAATATTTAAATAAAAGAGAACTAAAAAAGTTCTCTTTTTATTTTATAATATCAGTCCTGTAGTATATGAACAGAAGACCTGGTTGCAATATTTGTGGATATATCAGTTGGTAAAAAACCATTTCGACTATATGGATTATATCCATAATGATTATATGGTAGATTAGGTCTATATGGTCTGTATGGTCTATTTAATCTATTTGGTAATCGATTATTCCTATTGATAACATTATTTGTATTCATAGCAGGAAGAATTGAACTTATTTTATTTCTAATCGGTCTATTATTTCTAAAATACCTATTATTGTTATAAAAAGGATTATTATATCCAAGATAAGGATTACCATAAGGATGATAATTATTGTATCGATTTAATGAATTAAAATAATTATTATCATATACAGAGTCATAATAATATCCGCTTCCTGTTAAAGAAGGAGTATAACCTGTAATATTCCCAGGATCGTAAAAAGAGTAAGTTACATTATCAAAAAAGCGTCTAATTGCACTTTTTTTCTCTCCGGGATAAAAATTATCTTCAGGAGGCATTATTGCACTATAATTACCAACTCCTGCAACTTGTTGTAAATTATTAATTCGTGAATTAACATCTCCTGTTTGAGACATACCCAAAATATCCATTTCCAAACGTCTTAATCTTGAACCTAAATCTTCATTCGAATATATTTTCCCGTACTTTGAATATTCAAGATTTTCAATTGTATTATCAGTATATGCAAAACTAATTATAAAAAATTGAAAAAATAAAACTACAATAACAAAAATTTTTTTAAACATATTTTTCTCCTAATTTAATTTAAGAGAAAATTAACATTAAATATAATAGACATTAAGATAACTGAAAGTATAATTACTCTAAATTCTTTAAAATAAATAAAGTTTCATTAACATTATTCAATAAATCATTTATTTTTTTATCTGTAGTTTCTTTAGTATAAACATTATTAGAAGAAGTGTAAGGAATATATTTTTCACTGCGCATACCTTGCATTCTATAATTTGCAACAGCACGCGCAGAATCTGAAACATATATTAAACGGGAATAAGAAAGATAATTACTTTCGGGTTTATCTTTATATTCTTGTTTTATATACTCAACATTATCAATCAAATTACTAACAATTGCATTAAATTTTTGTATATTTTGATCTGTATTCAAACATCTTCTAAGTTTTTCAAGTATTAATATAACAGAATTAACATCTTTTAAATACTGAGTTGTTTTATCCTTTTTTATGATAATATCTACATAATTATCATTCTCTCTTGGAATAGTACGTAATTCTTGTTCGTTTTTTTTATCAAGTTCTTCTATGCTGTAGGGGGCCATAGCATTTTCACTGCTTTGTTTTCTTAAATAACTAAATTCAGCATCAATATCAGGCAATGTACCCATATATCCTGCACCTGAAGTTATAAAAACAATAATTATTAAAGAAATTATTATAAGTATCTTTTTCATATTTATATTATACTGATATTTTTTTGAAAGTGAACATTCTTCACCTCTCAAAGGTTTTGAACTAATTACATCTTTAATAGTATTTTGTTTATAAAAAATTATGTTTTAATAAAATAGAGGAAGTATATGAAAAAATTAATTTTACCATTATTACTTTTTATAATTATTTTTTTAACAGGATGCAGCAAAAAAGAAACTATCTCTCAAGTAGATAAAATTATTCAACGAGATACTCTTATTGTAGGTGTAAAAACAGACTCAAAGCCTTTTGGCTATATCAATAAAAATACCGGAGAAATAGAAGGTTTTGATATCGATATAGCAAAATATATTGCTAAAGACATTCTTGGAAATGAAAGAAAAATAAAATATATACCTGTAACTCCGGCAACCAAAATTGAAGCTATTACATCTGAGCAGGTAGATATGGTTATTGCAACTATGTCAATTACGCCCCAAAGACAATTTCTAATTGATTTTACGACACCTTATTATATAGCAGGACAAACAGCCATTGTTAAAAATGATAGCAATATACATACATTTTCAGATTTAAGAAGAAAAAAAATAATTGTTGTACTAGGAACTACTGCTGAACAAAATTTAAGAAGAATTATTCCAACTGCTAAACTTATAGGCTATAAAAATTATGAAGAAGCTTTTAATGCATTTAAAAATGGTGAAGCAGACGCCATAAGTAGTGATAACACTATTCTTTCAGGATTCCTAATAGATAACAAAGGTTTTAGAATTTTAAAAAATAAAATTTCTCAAGAACCATATGCCATTGGAATAAAAAGAAATGAAGATGATGAATCTTTAAAAAAGAATTTAAACATAATCATTAATAGAATGCAAAAAGATGGTACGCTTAAAGCTTTAAGAAAAAAATGGCAATTAAAATAACCTATACCCTTTGTAAATTAATTAAAGACATATTTTGAAGTCCAACTAAATCCATTGAATACCAAAATTTAAATCTTGCTTTAGATTCTTCAGGATTCTCCTTTAATTCAATAGGAGAAAAATATATTTCTTTCATTTTACAATTTATTAATTTTGTTGTCATAATAATATCCTTGTATATATAAAGTATATACAAAAATATATATTGCAATTTTATTTTATTTTGATACAAAACTTAATAATAGATTTTAGTAAAAATTAAAATCCACAACTTGCAATAATATCTTTGAAATCATTGCAAAGGACTTTTGCAAATACTTTAGGATCGATTTGAGTTGCAATAAGAGCCATAATTTCCTGAGGAAGTTCTTCCATCATCGGAAGAAACTCTTTTGGTTCAAGAACTTCTAAAGATTTTAATACATCTTCTTTTTGCATAAATTTAAAAGGATAAACCATTGCCTCCGCTGAAAATTCTTCAAATAACTCAGGCTTTTCCTGCAATAAATTAGAAATCAATTGTTGTTTTCCTTCAGGTTCAAAACTAAATACTGCTTTCATAAAATTATCATCATTAAAGCCGCTCATAGTTTGAAGTATTGTATCTTTATCATCATAACAAGCCTGACCTGTAAAATTTTCCATCATTTTCTGAAGCTGTTCTTCATCAACATCTTCCATAGCCTTCAGCAGAATTTTTCTATCTATTTTATCAGAAGACAAAAATTCATCTAGAAATTTTTCAGGTATTGATTTTAAAAACTTATCAACATTCATTTTTTCCAAAACAACAGTTGCAAGACTCTCAGGTTCTAAAAATGTCATAAGTTTTATGATTGCTTCTTGTGTAAAAATACTAAGACCTAAAATAAATTCATCAGTTTTAAGAAATTCCATAACTTTCATTAAGTCATCTTCATTCATATTCATTAAAATCAAGTATCTGTTTTTAGGATTAATAAGCTGAAAAACTTTAGCAAGTTCTTCAGGATCAGAAGTAACTTTCAATAAAAATTCAGCAGCGGATCTATTACCCTTAGATGCCTCTATTTGCATTATTTGAGTAATACTCTTATTTTGGTACTGTTCTAAAATATTAGTACCAATATTATAAAATCTGCTTAAATATGATAAATCTATATCTAAAGTAATCATATTTGCCTATCGTGTTTAGTCTTATATTATAATAAAGTTTTTTTTTTATAATTAATTTAAGTAAAAATTAAAAATGTTATAAAATTTTACAATTATTTTTTTCCATAGAAACAATTTATTTATTAAAATATAATGTATTAAGGTGTAATATGAAAAGAAAAATACAAACTGTTTTATTCATAATATTAACAATATTTTCATTAAATAATTGTTATGCAAAAGAACAATCAATAGACGAACAAAAAAAAGAAATTATTGCTGTTTATAATTCTAATAATTTAGAAGAAGCTTATAAAATGATTTCTAAAATTATGGAAGAAGATAGAGATTATGAATTGTGGTATCTTCTTGCAAATATATCTCAAGATATGAACAATGAAGAAAATGCTATTTTCTTTTTAGAAAAATCAATCATATTAAATCCGGCATTTGATAAAGCCCATTACAATCTTGGAAATATTTATTTAAAAAATAATAAATATAACAGTGCTATTAATGAATATAAACTTGCAATAAAATACAAGAAAGACTATGCTTTTTATTATTATAATTTAGGTTATGCATACTACAAACAAGAAGAATATAAATATGCAAGAACTGCTTTCAAAAAAGCTATATCACTAAAAAACAATGAACCATCATTTTATTATAATCTTGCACTCGTAAATAAAAAACTAGATAGAATAAAAGATGCCCAGGAAGCACTTGATAAATACAATGAATTAACAAGAGAAGAAAATTTATAACAATGTTTGATTATTTAAAAGGTACTATTATTGCAAAACAAATAAATTCATACAGAGGAACACATATTGTTCTTGAAGTTAATAATATCGGTTATCTTATTAATACTGGAAGAAGTACAATAGAAAGAATACAAGAAGAAACAAATCAGATAAAAATATATGTATCTCTCCAACATAAAGAAGATATAATGTCTCTCACGGGATTCATAACAAGAGAAGAAAGAGATATTTTTAATATTTTGCAAAGTGTCTCGGGAATAGGAGTAAAACTGGCCCTTTTAATATTAGATGAATTTTCAATATCAGAACTTGTTGATATTATGATTAGAGAAGATTTTAAAGAGCTATCAAGAGCAAAAGGTGTAGGAACTAAAGTTGCACAAAAAATTATTCTTGAATTAAAAGATAAATTAATCAATTGGTCAAATGTAACACCTACAGATATATCAGACATACAAACAATAAAAGAAATAGAACAAGATGCTATTATAGAAGTGCAAAGTGTATTAATATCACTTGGATATAGTGCAAATGAAGCGAAAAATGCTATAAAAGAAGTATTAAATTATAAGAAAGAATATACAAAAACCGAAGATATATTAAAATATGCACTTGAATATCTTTCAAGAAATTTATAAGAGGCAATAAATGAAAATATTATTTGTGACATTTGAACTTGCACCATTTACAAAAGTAGGCGGACTTGCTGATGTTATGGGGAGTTTGCCCAAATATATACAATCAGAAGAAACCGAAATGGCTATTTTTACCCCGCTTATAGGAAGTATTGATAAAGAAAAATATAATATAAAAGAAATTGAAAACTCACAGCTTACAATACAATTTGGTTATGCTAAATATGTATTTAAACTATATATAAGTAAATTACCAAATACGAATATTAATGTTTTTTTTATTGATAATCCTAAATTTTTTTCTTGCTTTAATTGTGTATACCCAACAGGAATTGATAGCTGGTATGAACAAGAAAGATTTATTACATTTTCAAAAGCAGCACTTGAATATTCAAGATTAATAAATTTTAAACCAGATATTATACACTGCAATGACTGGCATACATCAATGATTCCGGTATGGCTGAAAACTTCATATAAAAATGATGAATTTTTTAAAAATACAAAAACCGTTTTTTCAATACATAATCTGGCATATCAAGGAAAATATTTCCCCGAAATACTTGATTTTGCTCAAATAAGTAGAGAAGAAGTATTTCATCAATATGGGCTTGAACACTACGGCAGTTTAATTTGGATGAAAGGAGCAATAAATTATTCAGATAAAATAATTGCAGTATCACCTAAATATGCACAAGAAATTCTGACTTATGACTACGGAGAAGGACTGGATTGGACATTAAGAAATAACCAAAATAAACTTATCGGTATCTTAAATGGCATTGACTATGAAGAATTTAATCCTCAAACAGATAAGAAAATACCATTTAATTATGATTTTACTTCTTTAGAAAATAAAGAAAAATGCAAAGTTAATATTATAAAGGACTATTGGCTTGAATATAAAAAAGATAGACCTCTAATAGCAATCATTTCAAGACTGGTAGAACAAAAAGGAATAGATTTATTAAAGTTTGCTGAAAAAGAATTAATGAATCTAAATGCTGATATTATAGTTCTCGGAACAGGAGAGAAAAGATACGAAGACTTTTTTGTATGGTTAAGTTATAACTCTAAGAACGTAAGAGCGAAAATTGAATATAGGGCAGACCTAAGTAACAGAATATATGCCGGGGCTGACATGTTTTTAATGCCTTCAAGATTTGAGCCTTGCGGTTTATCTCAATTAATAGCACTAAAATATGGAACAATTCCTATTGTAAGAGCAACAGGCGGACTTGACGATACAATAAACGGTTATCCAAATAATAATGCGGACGGATTTAAGTTCTATAACTATAATGCAGATGATATGTTAAACTCAATAAAACAAGCAATTGAAATATATAAAAACAAAAAAGAATGGCAAAAAATAATACAAAATGCTATGAATGCAGATTTTTCCTGGTCAAAAAGTGCAGAGAAATATCTAGAAGTATATAAATCTTTAGTAAAAATCAACTAAAAGATATATTTATTAATAAAAAAAAATATATATACTATTATTGTGAAGATATTAGTAGGAGCACTTATGACAAAGACCATTTTATTAATATTAATATTATTTTTATTAACAAATTTATATAATAAAGCAAATGCAGAGTTTACATACGGATTTGCTCCTGCTCCTACAAATAATTATAATACGACAAATGTAAATAATAATGCATACCAAAATAATACAAATTCATCTATATACGGATTTGCACCGGCATATGAACAAAGACCTGTAAATAATTATTCAAAACCTATAAATACCTATACAATACCTCAAACGACTCAAACAGCACAAACAAAAAATAAAACCGAAAATGCAATAGATTCATATAAGAAAAATGAAGTTACAATGAAAAAAGCCGCAAAAGAAGTAAATGATACTATATACACAACAAATCAAACAAACAGCAGTGTTTCTTTCTTTTACTACATTCCTGCACAATTGGAAAGTAATCCTTCAAAGCCATATCCTGTAATAATATGGATACCGGGATTAGATGGAAATGGAGGAGAAAGTATTAGTGAAGAACTATACAATCTTGCAAATACAAAGGGGTATGCAATACTATCTCCAACATTTAAATTTAATGAAGAAGATTTTAGAAATGAAAAAAGCTATCAATATCCACAAGCTTGGTCAGCAGATGCGTTAGTAAGTATGCTTGAGAAAGCAAAAGGAAACGGGTTAAATTATTCTAAATTATATATGGTTGGCTTTTCTGCAGGAGCTCAATTTGCATCAAGATTTTCTTTTATAAAACCTGAGCTTATTGATGCATGCGCATTATTAGGAAGCGGTGCAAGAGTTAAACCGACAAAGAATACCGGAGTAAAATATTTTATTGGTATCGGAAATTTGGATGACGAATTTAGACGTGAAAATGCGGAAATATTTAATAATGCGGCAAAGAACCTAGGAATCACAACTGTATATAAAAAATATGATATAGATCACACCACAAGTGAAGAAGAAATGAATGATGTAGTTAAATTCTTTGAAGATGTTAGAAATGGACTGATATAAAAATAAAGCTAATTTAATTCATCGTAAACTTTTTTAACTTCCTTAATATCTTGCCACATTAGCCATTTTGGACTGCCAACTTCTCTTGAATCATTTCTTAGAAGATATGAAGGGTGAAATATTGGCATCATTTTAGATGCATACGGTCCATCAAACCATTTCCCTCTGACTTTTGTAATACCTTGAGCATCAGGCAGCATAGAATTAAGCGCTACACGACCACATATTAAAATAATTTTAGGTTTTAAAATTTCAATCTGAGCATCTAAATACTCTCTACATGCACTCTTCTCTTCAGGCAAAGGATCTCTATTCTCAGGTGGTCTGCATTTTATTGTATTACATATATATACATCTTTTTCTCTTGATAAACCTACACAATTAAATATTTTATCTAATAATTGACCAGCTTTTCCAACAAACGGCTCCCCTCTCTGATCTTCCCAATAACCTGGAGCTTCTCCAATCAACATTAATTTGCTATTTTCTGCCCCGCTTGAAAAAACAATATTAGTCCTTGTCTTCGATAAATGGCACTTATGACAATTTTCACATTTATTTTTTAATTCAGCTAACTCTTTATTCATAAAATAATTTTATTCTAAATTAATTAACAAATACAAATAAAATTTAGAAATACTAATATATCAATCAAAAAATCATTAACTTTTGTAAAGATAGAATATATACTGGTTTAAGCCAATACAACATTGATTTATCAGCGTTTTTTATTTTATTTGTATATTCTTTGTATATACTCTTTATGGCAATTATGCATATGTTTTTGTTTTTATTTATATACAAGATACGAAAATGAGGATTTAATCTATGG
>CALURV010000031.1 GCA_944323285.1 Candidatus Gastranaerophilales bacterium
TGATGAAATGACAGCACTAAAAGAAGATGATTGGGGTGCATAAAATATGATAATTTGTAGTGAAAAAAGACCTATAAATATTGTAGGTCTTTCCTACAATTTAAAACAAAAACTAAGTATTCTATAACTACCAATAACACTTATTATATCAAGCAAGGAAACTAATTTTAAAAGAGTCTTATGAGCCCGACGAGCTACCAGACTGCTCCATCCCGCGCTACATTTTTTATTATTATATGCTGAAAACAAAAAATCAACCCCACATATTTTTTACTTCTCTTTAGTTGAGTACTTTGTTAGCAAGGATAACTCGTTAACAAAGTGCGATACTAGATTAAATTACATTTACTAAAATTTAAGCAAAATTTATTTTTTAGATTTTTTATTTATGTAAGTAAAGGTATTTTTTATGAAAATATATAATAGTTTTAATTTGAATCATCAGCCAAATATTTATAGTAAAAATATACATAAACCAAAATGTAAATCAAATTATAATGAATATAAACAAATAAGTTCTGTTTGTAATCCCCAATTATATAAAGCATATTATAATGTTTCCTTTGGAAAAACAGAAAGTGATAATTCTCAAATACCTTTTTTATTATTGACTGATAAAAATCAACAACCTTCTAAAATTGTAAGTAAAATTACTTTAGATTCAGGTGAAACTTATAATCTAGATATTGATAAAAATACAATTGACAGATTTTTATTATCTGTTGATGGAAATATTAATCAATCTGCTTTGCAGATATTCTTATCTGTCTATAAAACAATTTTGCAAGAACTTACAAAAGCTGATGATGAAGAACTTAAATTTATTATGGATATTATAAAAGGAGAAAATAAAAGTCCAAAGAACACTAATGTTTCATATCTAAATTCAAATGATGAAGCGGTTGAATCGTTAATCGGGGCTTTATCTGCTCCTGTCGAAAATTTTGTTATTAATTTCTTTAATGGTATACAAAATGAGCAGTTAAGAAAAACGTATGCCATAAAATTTTTAAGTTTAAGAGAAAACATTTTAGAAGAAAAATATAATAAAGCTTTGAATAGAACTGTTTGTCTGTTTGATATATGCAAAATAAATGATGGTTATGATTTTTCAGATTTAGAAAGAAAATTAAAACTAGTCAGTACAATTGAAGAAATTCAATCAAACTATGGAGATGCTGTTCCTTATGATTTATCTCATAGTATTGTTGAACAATCAAGGTTCAAAAATGGAAAGTTTGATTTGGATTTTGCACAAACATTAACAGGCCTTATTTATACAACTAGTGTTTTTATGCCTGAAAAATTAGTTTCACATAGAAGCAGTATTATAAAATCATTTTCTGCTTGTGATAGAGCTAATGAAAAACAGATTATGGATTGTATGCTTAAATTGTCTAATATAATTGAAGTTGATGATACAAATCAAAATTTTGAATCTGCTTTTTCAAATGTTTTTAATCCTGTAACCGGTAAATTTGACGAAAAAGCTGCAGCTTTGCTTCTTGATTTGGCAAAACAGGTTATTGATTATACAGATGATTTTCCTATAAAAACAAAAGAAGATCTGGAATATACAGATAGAATTGCTCAAAATTTGATAGATGGCTATTTTAAAAAAGTAAGAAATAAAAAGACGGGAAATATAATTCCGGGTTGTATTTCTCCCAAAGATTATATTAATTAAATTACTTAAGATTAATATCTAAAATGATTTAACAAATTATAGAAAATATGGTATCTTTTAAATATTAATTGGGAGAAAAGTATGCAAAAAGAAAGAGCACAATGGAGTTCTCATATAAGCTTTATAATTGCAACGGTGGGAAGTGCCGTAGGGCTGGGTAATATATGGAGATTTCCTTACATAATGGGTAAAAATGGTGGTGCCGTTTTCTTACTTACTTATCTTTTATTGATAGCATTTATTTGTGTTATACCTTTATGTTGTGAACTTGCTATTGGAAAAAAATATAAAAAGGATACTGTTAGTGCTTTTTATGAGATAAATCCTAAATTTAAATGGTTTGGCTGGTTGTGTATAATTACTGTTTTAATGATTCCCTGTTTTTACTTTGTTGTAGGCGGTTGGATATTAAATTATATTTGGATATTTTTAGCTCATCATATACCACCTGATTTTGCTCAATATTTTTCTTCCTATAGTTCTGAAATTATTATGCCTTGTGTTTTAACTTTGTTATTTTTATTTATGACTGCAATTTTTCCATATAGGGGAGTTAATAGCGGTATAGAAAAAGCTAATAATATTATGATGCCTTTATTTGCTTTAATGTTAGTTTTATTAGCTGTATTTGCTTTAACTCTACCGGGAGCAAAAAATGGTCTGGAATTTATGTTTAAACCGGATTTTTCACAATTTAATAAAAGTATGATATTAATTGCTCTTGGTCAGGCTTTATTTACTCTTAGTATTGGAATGGGGGCGATTATTACCTATGGTAGTTATATGAAAGAGAATACGAATATTTTTAAGTCGGCATATACTCTAATATTTTTTGATACTTTAATAGCGGTTACTGCTGGTGTTGTAATATTCCCAGTAGTATTCTCTTTTGGAGTTGAACCAACAGCTGGGGCTACTTTGGTATTTATTTCTCTCCCTCAAATATTTACGAAATTGCCTTATCCTGAATTATTTGGTGTAATATTTTTTGTTCTTCTATTTTTTGCTGCTATTACTTCCGGAATAAGCATTATGGAAACAGCTATTGCTTCTTTTATTCAAAACTTTCATATATCAAGAAAAAAGGCAACTGTTATTGTAAGTATTATAATTGCTTTGATTTGTATTCCTTCAACTTTATCTTTTGGTTTATTATCAGGAGTTAAATTATTTGATAAAACTATTTTTGATTTATTAGATTTTACTACATCTAATCTTTTATTACCTTTTAATACTTTATTAATTTGTTTAATTTCAGGTTGGTTTATTAATAGTTTTACAAGGGAGATAACGGAAAATTTGATATTGAAAAATGTTTTTTCAATCTTGTTAAAGTTTATTGTTCCATTTATTTTATTATTGGTATTGATTTATGGGTTAAAATAAAAAGCTAATAAAATAAAAAAGGATAATTTAATTATCCTTTTTTATTTTAAGTTATTCTTTGTTCTATTCTTTATCTTCTTCCACTATAACATTATCATCATCTTCTGATTTTTTGTTATTGACTTCTTCTTCATCAACTTCTTTTTCAACAGTAGGCTCAATTATAACTTCAGTAACTTCACCATCTATAATTTCATTTTTATCTTCTTCATCATCATTATCTTCGTCTTCTGAAATTTTTTCTTCTTCTTCCTGTAGTTTTTTTCTTAATTCTTCAAGTTCAGCTTCTGTTTTAGCGCGAACAATAGGAATGTTTAGCATTAAAGCAGCAGCATCACCTTCTTGTTTTAAGCCAATTTCAAGTTCTTCTTTATTAATAACTACATATTTAGAAAAAACATCAATTAATTCTTCTCTCATTTTATTCATAATAAGAGGGTCTAATTTTGTCCTGTCGTGCATTAAAATAACTTGAAGTCTGTTTGTTGCACATTCACTAGTATTTTCAGATTTTTCAATTTGGAATAATTCCATTATTTTATTATAAATATCAGCAAAAAGTGTTTTCATTAGCTTACTCCTTTCCCTGCTTTTTTAAGCCGCATAAGAATTTTTTCAGCTTTCCTACCAGATTTTTGGGTTCATCAATATCAAGAAAAGGAACGTCTTCACCATTAATTCTTCTTGCAACATTTATATATGCTTTTCCTGCTAAAGATTTTTCATTATTAACAATTGGTTCACCTCTATTTGTAGAAGTTATAATCCCTGTATCTTCAGGAATTACTCCAATTGGTTGACAAGATAGAATATTAACAACATCATCAACACTCATCATATCATTTGATTTAATCATGCTTGGTCTTACACGATTAATTAATAGTTTATAGCTTTCAATACCGTCGGCAGCTTCTAATAATCCAATTATTCTATCAGCATCTCTTACAGCTGACATTTCAGGCGTGGTTACAACTATAGCTTCGGAAGCTCCGGCTATTGCTGTTTGAAATCCTTGTTCTATGCCTGCAGGACAATCAACCAAAATATAGTCATAATCTTTTTTTAATTTCTCTGTTATTTTCTTAAGTTGTTCAGCACTAACAGACGATTTATCTCTTGTTTGTGCTGCCGCTAGTAAGCATAAATTCGGATTTTTTTTGTCTTTTACTAAAGCTTGCTTTAATTTACATCGTTCTTCAACAACATCAACAAGGGTATATACAATTCTATTTTCAAGTCCTAATAATAAATCTAAATTTCTAAGACCTATATCTGTATCAACAAGTACAACTTTATGTCCGTTCTTAGCAAGCGCAGTTCCGATATTGGCACTTGTTGTAGTTTTACCTACTCCGCCTTTTCCGGATGTGATTACAATAACTCTCCCTGCCATTTAATCTGCTCCTTAATCATTTATTTTAAATACTACTATTTCTCCGTTAATAATTCTTGCTTCCTCTGGGGTAAAAGAATTTGTTTTTTCTATATATACAGTGTTTAATGAATCTGGTCTTCTTGAATAGCAATTTGCTATTCTTAACTGTATTGCATTCATTTTTAGTGCTCGAACTCTTGCTTTTTGGTTGCCTCCTGCACCTGCGTGGGCTATTCCGCTTAATATTCCCCAAACTGTTATATCCCCAAATGCTGTTATTTCACACCCCGGATGGCAATCCCCGATTATAACAATATTTCCTTCATAATTAATTACCTGACCTGAACGTATTGTTTGTTTTATATATTTTGTAGGAAACGATTCAAGCTCTATATCTTCTTTTGTATATTCCTGTTCTGGAACGATTATATCTGATAATTCTTCTTTCTCTTCATACCTGCTTTGTTCAGATTCCATATCAAAAAATGTATTTTTTGCCGGAGAAGAACCAAAAATAACATCCAGTTCATCAAAAACTTCTTCTTTTTCTTCTTTTTTTATATCTTCATTGTTTTGTTTTTCAACATCTTCTTTTTGAGGTTCTAATTGTTCTTTTTGTTCAGATTCTTTTATATCTTCAGTTGTATTTTCTTTATTATCTTCAAGAGATTGTTCCTCTATATTGTTTTCTGATTCTTCAATTTCTTCAACCTCTTCAACAATATTATAATCTTCTTCTTTTGTCGGTTGTTTATTTTCTTGGGATAATATTTCCTCTTTTAATTCTTCTGCAGTTTTATATGGCATTGTAGGGGCTACTTCATGTGAATTTTCTGCAGAAATATTTGATATTATTATTCCTAAAGAAAGTGCAACTTTTTCTGTCTCTATCGATTTTGTATCAATGCTTGATAAAATTGAATCAATGCCGCTTATTAATGATTTAATACTTAAAATTTGTGCTTGATTTAAGTCAACATTACCAAGTTTTAAACATATTCTTTTATTTCTTGCTTCATCTTTATCAAGAATAGAGCTTAATTCAAAAATAATTTCAGGAGCAGTATTAATTTCTCCCAAATCTATTACATATACATTATCGTTATATTGTTCCATATCCTGCTCTTTTCATATAAATTAATTTGCTATTTAAACCACCCTAATCTATCATGTAAAGGATATATTAAATTTTATAATAATTCAATTAAATTTCTAATTTATGTATAGTTTTATATACTTTTTTGAGTGGTGTTTTCAAAAGGTAAGTACTTTGTTCGCGAGGATGACTCGGTAAAAAAGTGCGTTGCTAAATTAAAAGAAATAAGCTATAGATTAATCTTAATTTAATTTTACAAAAGCTTAATTGTATTTAATATGTATAAGTTTTTAGCTTTTATTGTAAATTTGATTTTAAAAAAATTGTCCTTAATATTTAAATAAGTAATAATGTTTATTGAATAGTTATGAGTTGGAAATTTATGATTAAAAAAAGTATTGTCACATTATTTTTTATTATTATCTTTATCAACAATTTTGTTTGTGCTTCTGAAATTCCCGCTGCTTTGGATGAAAATAAACTAAAATCGCTGCAAACAAAAGAAGGGATGAGTGTTAATAAACCTGAATTTAATACGGACGAATATGCAAAAAAATATAAAAAAGTAACTAAAGATGGTGCTGTTATGCAGGCATTAGAATTAATGCAGACAGAAAATATTTCGAAGTATTCATATAGAGCTTTAATGGGTAATAACTTAACAGAAAAACCTTTTAAAATTGAGTTTAAAAACATTGCAGAAATTAATCAGGAATATGCTTCATTTGACGCAATTGGCTGGAAAAAGAAAAATACTTTATATATCTATATAAATGAAAAACATAGAAATTCTCCGCCTGAAGCAATTGCTGCTCTTCTTGCTCATGAAGCAATTCATCAGGATGAATTTAATTCTTTAAATGAAGAAACTTATGCCTGGACTTTAGAAGCTGCAACTTGGATGAAACTTTCTGAAAAAAATCCTTCTGTTTTAAAGCATTCTTCTTCTCTTGTTACAAGAGAAGTTATGTTGAAAAAGCTTTTTGAAAAAGGAAACTATACAAATAAATATATAAAAAAAGCAGTATATTCTAATCCCGGTTATAAAAATTTACCTACACGTTCTCCAGGATTCGAAGATGAAAATTTATAATGTTAATATTTGTAAACATGTAAACTCCTTTTAAAATAAGAGTTTTGTATTTTATATATACTCTTGATGCAATTTTTATCTCATTGTCGTTTTTATATATATACAAGAGAAAAATATGAGGAATAAATAAATGGCTAGAGTTTTAATTTCAATGCCCGAGGAATTTTTAACGAAAATTGATGAAGTTGCTGAAGGGGAAAATCGTACAAGAAGTGAGTTAATTCGTGAGGCATTAAGAACATATATTCATAAACAAAAAGTTAAAGAAAATGCATTGGCTATAAAAAATGCGAATATTTTAGAATCGTTGCTTGATTAAATTTATAATGGCGTACTACAGACTTAAAAATAATTGGAGATAAAGATGACTGATATTATCAGTCATCTTTTTGTTCTTTTAAATTATGTTGTATTCTTAAAAGTACATTAATACAAGAATTTAATTCTTCTATTGAAATTTTGTTTAAAAATTTTTTTCTAGAATTCGTGATATCTGGAGTTATTAATTCTTTTAATTTTTTGCCTTTTTCTGTTATTTGGATTTTATTTACAAGTCTTTTATCAACACTTTGCAGTTTTCTTACAAGTCCTTTTTTCTCTAATATTCCGATTAATCTTGCCATATTTGACCTATCTTTATACAGAAGTTCGCATAATTGCATTTGATGCAAATTTGAATCATCTTCTAAAAAAGATAGAATAACAAATTGTTCCGGAGTAATATCATAACCTTTTTCCTTAAACATATTAAGGTTATACATTTTTATTTGTCTTCCTGTTTCAACAAGTGTATGTCCAAATAGATTATTTAATTCTTTTTTATTCATTTTTTCCCCTAGTTAGTGTGTTATTATAATAATTTAATTTTTAAAATTGGTAAATAATTTTAAGTCGTGAAAAAATTCTTTAATAAAAATTGTAAATAAATAGCAATTTTTTTTTTTACGGTTATTATATAGACAGGTCTTTATATTAGGAGTATATGCATGAAAGTTTCATACATTAATTATTCTGCATCTTTTGGTAGAGCATTAAATTCAAAAGAAAAGATTGAATATGAAAAAGTTCAGAAAGAAGCAAGAAAAAATCTAGGTTTAGATAAAACAACTGCTACAATATTTGATTTTAGTGTGCCTTCATCAGAAAAGGATACAGGAATAGGAACTTCCTTTTCACAAGATGCACAAAAATTAGCAGGTTTCTTAAAATCTATGTGTTCCATTAATTCTATACAACTTCAGCCACAAGGAGAAATATCAAATTATGTTCGTTCTCCTTATTCGGGTACTGGTTTTTCTCTTGGTATGCATATAATTGATTTAACAAAGCTTCAAGATGAAAGTTATGGTGCTTTGTTAACTCAAGAAGATTTAAATTCTCCTTATATGACAAGAAATTCAAATTCAGAGAGTGTAAATTATGATAATGTTTTTGCCGATGATGGTCAAAGGGCTATGCTTCAAAAGGCATATAGCAGATTTAAGAATCTTGATGCAAATTCAAAATTGAAAAAAGAATTTGAATTATTTAAAAAAGAAAATAGCTATTGGGTAGAAAAAGATGCATTATATGAAGCTGCTGCATTTGTAAATGGTTCTAAAGATATGCGAACTTGGAATGAAAGAGATAAAAATATTTTTGCAACTAAAGAAGGTGATCAGCCTAGAATTGCTGAACTTAAATGTGTATCCGATGAAGCCGGAAATAATGTTGTTGATTTTGAAGAATTTATTCAATTTATAGCTGATAAGCAGCAAAAAGAGTCGAAAGCTAAATTTAATTCACAAGGTATTGATATTTATGGCGATTGTCAAATCGGATTTTCACAGAAAGATTTTTGGGCTCATAAATCTGCTTTTTATCAGAATTACGAATTTGGTTGTGATATAGGTAACGGTAAATATTCTTGCTGGTCTCCGGCTATAAATTTTGACAAATTAGATGGTGAAGCTGGAGAATTATTATTCAATAAGTTTGATTTGTTCTTTAAACGTTATGATGGCGTTAGGATAGATGCTGCTTGGCAGTTAATTTATCCTATGATTTGTGAACCTTGGCATGATAATGGCAAAGATGTATTTGATAATAATGGTAATAAATTAGGACGTAAGTTAGATCATCAACCAAAAATTAAAAATAATGGTCAATATATAATTAAAAATATAGTATTGAAAGCTGCTGACAAAAATCATGTTCCTCATAATAAAATTTTATTAGAATTATTAGGCGGTAATTCTTATGATTCTTTAGATGCTGTTAAAAATCTAGATACTAATTTAATTCATATTACAAGGTATGGTGGAGAGAAATGGGGTAGAGTTAAATTTTATGAATCTAGAGGTGATAATAAATATCAAAATATGCATCCTGGCGATTATATAATAGGCCCCGGGACTCATGATGACTATAGTCTTTTAGAACAAGTTGAAAATGGAAAAGAGCGTGCAGGTTATCTGGCTAAAGATTTACATTTAAATAAGCAAGAGCTTGAAAACTCTCAACAAAAACTTTCAGAGGCTGTTTTTGCTGAATTATTTACAACTAAAAATCAATTTGCAACTTTACCTGATATTTTAGGTTCAAGGAGAAGAATTAATGTTCCAAATACATTAGATGGAAATTGGTCTTATAGAGCTGCTTCTGATTATGAACGTCAATATTTCCAAAACCTTGCTCAAGGAAAAGGATTAAATATTGCAGATGCTTATAGTAAAGCTTTGAAAGCAAAACATAATGGCAGAGGCTCTGCTTTAACTGATAAATTGGACTATTTTGCTAATATATTAAAACAAGATGGACCTATGACAACTGAAGATGCTGATAAATTAAATGTTAATGCTTAAAATCAAATAAGAGAAAGAGGCTTTTTAAGAAATAAAAAGCCTCTTTCTCTTATTATGATTTAGTATCACACTTTGTTCTCGAGTCAACCCCAATTACAAAGTACTTACCTTTTGAAAACACTGCTCATTTTCAGTTTACTAAGGATACAAGCTCACTCAAAAACGAAGTTTTTGAGTGAGCTTTGTAAAAAATTCATTTACTTTTTCATTTTATCGTGATTTTTTTCTCGTACAGTTCCTTTATATATTCTTAATAGCATTATTAGTTGACAATAATAATTGTTTATGTTTTTCTTTTAATAGAGATTTTAATCACGAAAGGATTCGAAACATTATGGCTACAAAAAGTAAAAAAACTGTTGAGTCTTTAGAAAAAGCTTTAACTCAATCTAATGCGGTAGAAACATTAGAACAATTAGAAATTCTTATTTCTAAAGTAAAAAAAGCTCAAAAGATTTATGAAACATTCCCGCAGGAAAAAGTAGATGCTATATTTAAAGCAGCAGCTACTGCAGCTGATAAAGCTCGTATTCCTCTTGCAAGAATGGCTGTTGAAGAAACAGGTATGGGAGTTCTTGAAGATAAAATTATTAAAAATCATTTTGCTTCAGAATATATCTATAATAAACATAAAAATGCTAAAACTTGCGGTATTATTAAAGAAGATAAAGCTAACGGTATTAAAATAGTAGCAGAACCTTTAGGGGTAATTGCAGGTATTATTCCTACAACAAATCCGACTTCTACTGCTATTTTTAAATCTTTAATAGCTTTAAAAACAAGAAACGCTATTATTTTCTCACCACATCCAAGAGCAACAAAATGCACAATTGCTGCTGCTAAATTAGTTCTGGAAGCTGCCGTTAAAGCTGGTGCTCCTGAAGATATCATAGGTTGGATTGATGTTCCTTCTATTGAATTATCAAATACTTTAATGCAGCATCCATCTATTTCTTGTATAGTTGCAACTGGTGGTCCAGGCATGGTTAAAGCTGCATATTCATCAGGTAATCCGGCTTTAGGTGTTGGACCTGGTAATACTTGTGCTGTAATAGATGAAACTGCTGATATTAAAATGGCTGTTTCTTCAATTCTTATGTCAAAGACTTTTGATAATGGTATGATTTGCGCTTCTGAACAATCTGTAGTTGTTGTTGATAGTGTATATGAAGAAGTTAAAAAAGAATTTGAATACAGAGGTGCTTATCTTGTAAATAAAGCTGAACAAAAGAAAATGATAGATCTTCCTTTTATTGATCCCAAAAGAGGTACAGCGCATCCTGCTATAGTTGGTCAACCTGCTCATAAAATTGCAGAACTTGCAGGATTTAAAACACCAGATAATGCTAAAATATTATTAGTAGAAAGAGCTTCTGTAGATTGGGATGATCCTTTTTCAAGAGAGAAATTATCTCCAATTCTTACAATGTATAAAGCAAATAATTTTGAACAAGCATCTGAAATGGCTTATGAACTTGTTATTAAAGGTGGTGCTGGTCATACTGCTGTTTTATATACTGATGAAAGATCAAAAGAAAGAATTGATAAGTATGCTGAAAAAATGCCCGCTTGCAGAATTTTAATCAACTCTCCTTCTTCACAAGGCGGTATTGGTGATTTATATAACTTTAAACTTGAACCATCTCTTTCTTTAGGTTGTGGTTCTTGGGGTAAAAATGCAATTTCCGGTAATATTGGAGTTGAAAACTTATTGAACTACAAAACAGTCGCTGAAAGGAGAGAAAATATGTTATGGTTTAAAGTTCCTTCAAAAGTTTACTTCAAAAGAGGTGCTATAGACTTGGCTCTTCGTGAATTGGCTGGTAAAAAACGTGCTTTCATAGTTACAGATAGATTCTTATTTAATTCGGGTGCTGTTGATAGTATTACTAATGTTTTAGATGAAATTGGTATTGAACATGAAGTATTCTTTGATGTAAAACCTGATCCAACTTTATCTACAATAAATCAAGCTTTATCAATATTAAGGCCATTTGAACCTGATGTAATTATTGCTTTAGGTGGCGGTTCTCCTATGGATGCTGCTAAAATTATGTGGTTAATGTATGAACAGCCTGATACTAACTTTGAAGATATTTCAATGAGATTTATGGATATTAGAAAGAGAATTTGTTCTATTCCTGAATTGGGTAAAAAAGCTATGATGGTTGCAATTCCTACAACATCAGGTACAGGTTCTGAGGTAACACCGTTTGCTATTATTACAGATGATGAATCACATGTAAAATATGCAATTGCAGATTATGCACTAACACCTAATATGGCAATTGTTGATCCTAATTTTGTTGATGGCATGCCAAAAGGTTTAACTTCTGCGTCTGGTATTGATGCTTTAGTTCATGCTGTTGAGGCTTATGTTTCTTGTATGGCAACAAACTTCACGAATTCTAATGCTTTAGAGGCAACAAAATTAATATTTAGATACTTAGAACGTTCTTATAATGAAGGTGCTAATGATCCTATTGCAAGAGAAAAAATGCACTATGCTGCAACAATTGCAGGTATGGCTTTTGCTAACTCATTCTTAGGATTATGCCATTCAATGGCTCACAAACTTGGTGCTATGTATCATGTTCCTCATGGTGTTGCCAATGCTTTATTAATTAGACAGATTATTAAATATAATTCTTCTGATGCACCTAAGAAGCAAGCGATATTCCCTCAATACAAATTCCCATGCGCTAAGACTAAATATGGTCAAATCGCTGATGAATTAGGTTTGGGAGGTAAGAACGATGATGAAAAAGTTGAATTATTGTTAAATGCTATAGATAAATTGATGACTAACATTAATCTTCCAAAATCTATAAAAGAATTTGGTGTTGATGAAAAGACATTTATGGCTAATCTTGATACTTTGGTTGAATTAGCTTATGATGATCAATGCACAGGTGCTAACCCTGTATATCCATTTATGGAAGATATCAAGAAACTTTATATTGATGCTTTTAATGGTGTAGTTTAATTATTATTATCAAGAGGAACGTTTATGTGCGTTCCTCTTCTTTTTTGAGGTTTTTATGAAAAAAATACTTTCAGATAAAGTTATAAATAGACTTACTTTGTATCATAGTATATTAACTGATTATATAGAAAAAAATATTGAGTATATTTCAAGTCCTCAAATTGCGGATTTGCTTCATATGGATAATACTCAAGTAAGAAAAGATATTGCTCTTCTTAATTATAAGGGTAAATGTAAGGTTGGTTATAGAGCTCGTGAACTTAAAATTTTAATTGAAGAAACTTTAAAATTTAAAAAAGTTAAGACTGCTTTTATTGTTGGTGCTGGTAATCTTGGTATGGCTTTAGCTAAGTATGATAATTTTGAAGCTTATGGATTTAAAATATCAGCTTTATTTGATAACAGTCCTTTAAAAATAGGACTAAAAGTTAATGATAAAGAAGTTTTTCATCTTAATGAACTTGCTGATTTGGCTAAAAAATTAGATGTTAAAATTGCAATTTTAACTGTTCCAAGAGCATATGCTCAGCAAGTTACGGATTTTTTAGTTGATTGTGGTATTAAATATATTTGGAATTTTACTCCTTGTGTTCTTCGTGTTAAAAATGATATCCAAGTATGGAATGAAAATTTAATAGGTAATTTCCTTCAATTTACTGTTAATCATGGAGTAGAAGATAAATAGTTTTATTATTTCTTTTGGTATAAAAATATAAATTTATTTAAAAATGTCCGAGAAAAAATTCACGATAAGTTGAAAAATTGACTCAATTTTTCAACTTATGTTTTTAAATCATGACTACTTCGGTGATGAGTAGGACTCTGTAATAAAGTACTATATTAGATTATATGGTTATTTTTTATTGAGTATAAAAATACAGATTTATTTAAAATTATAGAAAAAATTAAAATTATCTCTTTATATTTCATCAAAGAATATTAAATATATGGTAAAATATTGTTCAAAGAGGAAATATAATGACAACAGAAATAAAAATATGTATGGGAAGTTCTTGTTATGCTCGTGGCAATGCTGAAAATCTTGAGTTTATTGAGAACTATATAAAAGAAAATAATCTTGATGCTGAAATTGAAGTTTATGGGGCAAGATGTGAAAATATTTGTGAAAAAGGTCCAAATATTATAGTTAATGGTCAAATTTATAATAATGTTACTCCCGAAAAAATTATTGAAATTTTAAAGAGGTAAAAATGAATAATCTGTATCCAGTTTATACTTTAAAAAATGAGTGTCACGATTGTTATAAATGTATTAGAGAATGTCATGTTAAAGCTATAAAAATACAAGATAATAGTGCTTATGTTATAGGCGAAAGATGTATTGCCTGCGGGCATTGTGTTATGGTTTGTCCTTCAGGGGCTAAAAGAGTTAGAAATGATATAGACAAAGTTAGAAAGTTATTTTTGCAAAATAAAAAAGTTTATGTTTCTTTAGCTCCCAGTTGGGTTGGAGTTTATAATGTAAAAAAAGAAAAAATGATTTCTGCTCTTAAAAAGCTAGGCTTTGAAGGTATAAGTGAAACAGCTCTTGGAGCCCAGGAAGTTTCTATTGAATGTGCTAAAATTATAAATTCTTCTGATAAAAATGAAATGCTTATATCTAGTGCTTGTCCTGTTGTTGTTGATTACATTAGAATGTATAAACCCAAATTCGCTAAAAATATTGTACCTATAGTATCTCCGGCTTTAACTCATGCCGGACTATTAAAGAAAACATTTGGAGATGATATTTCTGTTGTTTTTATAGGTCCTTGTATTGCAAAGAAAAGAGAGTCAGATTCTCATCAAAATTTAATTAATGCTTCTTTAACTTTTGAAGAATTAAATATGTGGTTGAAAGATGAATATATTAATATTCATGATGTTGACGAAGAAGAAGGAGTTGATTTCGTTCCAAAAAGTGCATATGAAGGGGCACTTTATCCTATTGAGGGCGGAATGAATGAAACTATAAGAAAAGTTGGAATAGATGAGAATAAAGTTTCATTAATTAGTATAAGTTCTATAAAAAATTTTGATAAAGCTTTAGATGGTATAGAAGAGGATAAATTAACAAGAAAAATTTTCATAGAAGCTTTAGGTTGCGAAGGCGGTTGTGTAAATGGTCCTTGCTTGTCAACACAAAGAGGAGTAATAGCCGTAACATCTGATGTTCTTACTACTACAAAATATAGAGAAGAAGTTCCGAAAGAACCAGAAGTTGTTGTAAGTGAAAATTATAAGCCCCAACCGGTTGAAAAACATAAATACACAATTGATCAAATAGATGAAGCTTTAAAGAAAATAAGTAAGCATACTCAAGAAGATGAATTAAATTGCAGCGGTTGTGGATATTCTACTTGCCGTGATTTTGTTAATGCATTAATTGCAGGAGATGCAGAACCTTCAATGTGTGTTTCTTATATGAGAAAAATAGCGGTTAGAAAAGCTGCTGCTTTGGTTAGATGTATGCCTGCAGCTGTTGTTATGGTTGATAAAAATTACTCTATTCTTGAAACAAATGATGCTTTTATGAAAATGTTCTGTGCTGATATGTATGATGTTTTTGCTGCAAGAGAAGAAGGTTTAAAAGGTGCTGCTATTGATAGAATAGTTCCGTTTGGTGATATTTTTAAAACCGCCTTGAGGTCTGGGCAAGATGTTCATAAGGAACATTATTCTATTGGTGATAAATTATATGATATAAGTGCCTTTACTATTGAGTCGGGCGAAATTGCAGGTGCTGTTATTACAGATGTTACCAAGTCTGAGATGGATAGAGAAAAAATAGCTAAAAAAGCAAGAGAAGTTATTACTAAAAATATTGCAACTGTTCAGGAAATTGCTTGTCTTTTAGGTGAACATATGGTCGAAACGGAAGTTTTACTGAATTCAATAGCTCAAGATTATGAAAATAAACCCAGTGAGGATAAATAGTGTTTATAGATATTGGTTCAAGTCAAAAGAAAAAATATAATCAAAATGCTTATGGTGATTACTTCGTAACTAAAAGATATAAAGAAACAGGCAGAGTAATATCTATTTTATCTGATGGACTTGGAAGCGGTATAAAAGCTAATATCTTAGCAAGTATGACGGCAACTATGCTTTTAAAATTTATTGAAGCTCAATCTGATATACGAGTTGCTTGTGAAACAATTATGAATTCACTTCCTGTTTGTAAAATAAGAAAAATCAGCTATTCAACTTTTTCTGCTATTGATTGTGATGAAGATGGTAATGCAAAAATTGTTGAAGAAGGCAATCCTCAGTTTTTATGGATTAGAAATAATGAAATATTAGAACCTGAGTTTAAGGTAATTACATCTAAAACTTTTTCAAATAGGCATATGCATCTATATAAAATAAAATTAGAAAAAGGGGATAGAATTATTTTTTGTTCTGATGGTGTTACACAAGCCGCTCTCGGTACAAAAGAATTAAGACTTGGAATAAGAAGAGAAGGTTTAATTGAAATTGTTTTGCATAAATTACAAGAAGAACCTGATATTTCTTCTAATGAATTATCAAAATATATTGTAAAACAAGTTGAATTAATAGAACCGGATCATAAGTTAAAAGATGATACATCTGTTGCTTGTTTCTATTTTCGTGATCCAAGGCAGGCGATGGTATTTACAGGTCCGCCTTATGATATAGAACAGGATAATTTATATGCAACAAGCTTTTATAATTTTAAAGGGAAAAAAGCTATTGCCGGAGGAACAACTGCAAATCTTGTTGCAAGAGAGTTAAATTTGGAAATAGAAGCAGATACTGCTATAAATGTTGGTAAATTGCCCGGTATTTCACATATGAAAGGAGTTGATCTTGTTACAGAAGGTATTCTTACATTAACTAAGCTTTCTGAATATTTAGAATCAGGATTACCTTTTGATGATGCTGCAGGTAAATTAATGAAATTTCTTTTAGACAGTGATGAAATTAAATTTATGGTTGGCGCTAAATTAAATCAGGCTCATTATGATCCCAGCCTGCCTGTTGAAATAGAAATCAGGAAGAATGTTATAAAGAAAATTGCAACTTTACTGGAAGATAAATATGTAAAAAAAGTTGATGTTAGATATGTATAAATTGTGATAAACTAATTATAATATTGTTATTTATGAGGTAAGAATGGAAAGTATTGAAGTTAAAATATGCTCAGGCACAACCTGTTTTGTAATGGGAAGTACTTATTTAAATGAATTATATGAAATAATTCCTCAATTATATGGAGATAAAGTTACTGTTAAACCTTCATTATGTTTAGGTCAATGTTCCAGTTCTGATAAACATTCTAAAGCCCCATATGTAAAAATAGATGATGAATATGTATCTCAAGCAACAATCGAAAAAGTATTAGATGTTTTGAAAAAAAAGGTTGAACAAGTATGAAAAATAACAGTCAATCTATATTCATTAAAAAGGATATATTAATTAGATTAGTTGAAGCCTTTTTTTCAGATGATTTTATTAAAAATACAGCATCAATTCCTTTTAAAATGAGACCAAAAGATGCAGAAGTACCGTATAGATGTTGTATTTATAAAGAACGTGAAATTATAAAAGATCGTATTATAGCAGATTTAGGATTTGCTGTTGAAGATTTAAATGAATCTGAGAAATTAGAAGACTTTGCTTTATTGGCTTTAAATAGAGAAAAAAATATTGATAATCCTTTAACTGTTATTGAAGCAGCTTGTAAGGGGTGTGTTCCTTCAAGAGTTTATGTTACAGACTTGTGTCAGGGATGTGTTGCCAGAGCTTGTGAAAAAACTTGTAAGTTTGGTGCTATAACTATAGAAGGTGGAAGAAGCTATATTGATGGCAGTAAATGTAAAAACTGCGGTATGTGTATTCAAGCTTGTCCTTATAATGCGATTGTAAGACTAATTGTTCCTTGTGAGCAGGCTTGTCCTATTGGGGCAATATCTAAAGATGAAAATGGCACTGCGGTTATTGATTTTGAAAAGTGTATTTTTTGCGGTAAGTGTGTAGCTGCTTGTCCTTTTGGTGCTGTTAATGAAAAAAGTCAAATTATTGATGTTTTAAAAAACATTAAAAATGGGAAAAAAGTTATTGCGATGTTTGCTCCTGCTATTGCAGGACAATTCCCGGGAAGTATTTATCAATTAAAAGCTGCAATGATTAAAGCCGGATTCTATGATGTTTTTGAAGTTGCTCTGGGGGCTGATATTACTTCAAAAAATGAAGCTTTAGAATTTGAAGAAAGAATGAAAAATAATAAACCTTTTATGACCACATCTTGTTGTGCCGGTTATAACAGTCTTGTTAAAAAACATTTGCCTGAGATAAAAGAATTTGTTTCCGAAACAAAAACTCCTTTATTTTATACAGCAGAGATAGTAAAAGAAAAATATCCTGACTCAATTACTGTTTTTATTAGCCCTTGTGTTGCAAAAAGAATTGAAGTTGCAGAAAATGACAACATTGATTTTGTCTTGAACGCAGATGAGCTTGGTGCTATATTTATCGGAAGAAAAATTGAAATTCTTTCTATGGAAGACTCTTCTTTTGAAAAAGAAAGTTCAAAACAAGGAAGAAATTATGGAGTTACAGGGGGCGTTGTTCAGGCGGTTTCTTGTTTACTTCCTGATAATTTGAATGTTAAACCTTGTATGATTGATGGGATAAATAAAGATAATATTAAAAAACTAAAAAAATATGCACAAGATAAAAATTGCCCTGAAGGTAATTTAATTGAAGTTATGTGCTGTGAGGATGGCTGTATTGGTGGTAATTCAACTATTTCTAATCCTCAAACTGCAAAAAGGCTTATTAATAAATTGTTGTCTGAAAGTAAAGATTTAAAATAATATGTCCGAGAAAAAAATTCACGATAAGCTAAAAAAGTGAGTGAATTTTTTTACGAAACGAACTAAAAAACTTTGTTTTTAAATGAACTTGTATCTGTAGTGAAACGAAGGTGAGCAGAGTTCTCAAAAGGTGAGTACTTTGTAATTTGGGTTGACTCGGTATCATAGCGCGATACTAGATTAATTTAATTTTTAAATGGATTTTCCTATGTATTTATAAATTCTATAACCTTCAAAAGGTTCAACTGACTTCTGAGATGTAAACATTAATTTGAAATAATCTTTTTGAGTTTTTTCTAATGAATGTTTTTTATCAGATGAAACATTTATTACATAATAATCTCTTTTATCTGTTTCTTTTAAATATTCAATATATTTACTCCAGCCCAAGTCTGCATAATTTGATCTTGTTATGTTATCCCACCTTACATATTTTAGATATTGTTTTCTAAAGGCAGAATATATTTTATGAGTGTCTCTTAAATAATACACTAAAGATATCATATATGGTTCATTATCTATTATAATGACTGAATTATTAGGATTTATATTTACTCTTATAAACTCTGCTGTTTCTTTTGCTCCTGAATAATTTAATTTTAAATCTAATTTTGTATAATTAACCCCATTATATATTGTTAACATAAAAAATAATGTTAATAATATATTTATACTCTTTTTCCCTAATATCTTATATTGAGGTTTAAAATTGTTATCTTCTAATAAAATCCAAAAACAATATATTAAAATTAAATGTGCACAAAAAATCCTATTTACATATACAAAACTGTTATATGCAAAAATATATATTCCAAGTTGAAAACCTATGCTCAATAATGCTACAGTAAATAATTTTTTATTATTTATAAATAAGTTTATAAGTAATGAAATATACAAAATCATTAAAAACAATATCAAGAATAAATCTAATAATGGATTATTTAAAGCTGTATTTAAACCAATATCATAGTTATATGAATTTATAAAGAATAAAAGAAATATTCTTAAACTTGCTAATAAAATATTGGTGGTATCTATTTTTAAGAAAACATTACTATTTTGAGTGTTAGATAATTCAATAAAGACAAAAAATAATCCTGCAATAATTATTAATAGTCCTATGAAATATTTTATTATTTTTTTATTAAAACCATTCCTTATTTCTAAAATGATATTTTCATAATAGAAAATAGTTCCAAGACAAATTGTAAACATAAACATTATGATATGAGTATTGGCAAGTAATGCAAGAACAATAGCATATAATATTGGGTATTGTTTAGATTTTTTATATAAAACAGCTGCAAGAAAAACTAAAAAAGGTATTATAGAATAATTTCTCGCTAAAACAGGAAAGAAATATAAAAAACCTGCACTTAAAATTATTGCAATTTTTGTATAAAGTTTAAAGGGAGAAAAATATAATAATAAAAATACAGAAAAACACATAAATAACCAGCATAGTAATTTCATATATATAATATCTGAAAATAATTTTGCAAAAGGCATTACAATAAAATAAAATAAAGCAGGATGTCCTTCATTTTTTAAATGAATTAATAAATCTTTAACTGTTAAATTTGTACATAATTGCCAAACTTGCGCTTCATCTGCCCATACTTCATGATGTAAGATGGTATTTAATGTAATTAAACCATATATAATTGTTATAATTATTGAAATTATTAATAATTTTTTATTCATAATAACCTTATTATAATGTCCGAGAAAAAATTCACGATAAACTGAAAGTGTGAGTGAATTTTTTTGAGTGGCGTTTCTAAAAGGTGAGTACTTTGTTAGCGAGGATGACTCGGTAACAAAGTACGATACTAGATTAAATAAAAGAGAACATTTTGTGTTCTCTTTTATTATACTTATACTTATACACGTCTCTTACGAGCAGCTTCAGATTTGCGTTTTTTCTTTATACTTGGTTTTTCATAACGTTCACGGCGCTTTATTTCAGAAAGTATACCTGCTTTTTGTATTTTTTTCTTAAATCTTTTTAGAGCGCTTTCAATACTTTCGTTATCTCCAACTCTAACTTCTGGCATTTATTTTCACCACCTTTAATTTTATATTTTAATCTTAGTTAGATACTAACAAGAACATATTTTAATTTCAAGTACAAAAAAGACTGTTTGATTTTCAAACAGTCTTTTTATATATTATCTATTATCTTAGTTGGGAATTACAAGATCTTGAGTTAATTCTAACCAAATGAAATCACCATCATTAGCTTTATATGTTCTACCTGGAGTTGTTAAACCAGTTAGTAATCCTACGCCAGCACCAACAGGAGCACCAATTGCAATACCTTCACCGAAATGATCATCATCTTGTGCTGCAATTGCGGCAATACCCATGCCAACACCAGCTCCAAGAGCGGCACCACCAACTGTATATCCAACAGGCTTTGCCCATCTGTTTTCTGTTAGAACACCGTTGTTGTTTAACACTTTTGCTTTGAATGGTATGCTTACACCACTTGGTAATTGCATCTTTTCAAATTCTACAGTTACTTTATCATTTTTATTCCACCATTTTTTAGGTTCAACATTAGTAACTTTTGCTAACATAATTGTTGATTTTGGAATAACTAATGTACCTTCTTTTGTGTATACATCATCTTTAGCTGTAAATTTTACACAATCGCCAACTTTTACATCTTTAGAAGAGAAGTACGTATAGAAATAACCTTTAATAATATTTTTAGCTAAAATTATTTTATTTTGATTAGTTATTTTTACTTCATCAACTTCGGCTTTCTTTGTAACATCTAAATGCTCAACACTTTGAAGAACTTCTTTGCTTACATATTTATCTTGAACAGCATTTAATTTTTCTTTTAACTTATAAAGAAGAACAGCTGCTTCAGCTTTATTTAAGTTCTTATTAGGAAGTAATTCTTGTAAATCCGGATAATTTACATAAATACCTAAATCAATAGTTTTCGCATATTGTTTAGTAGCCCAAGAAGGTATAGAATCTTTATCTTTAAAAGCATTTAAAGAACTCAGATTGCCTTTGTAATCTTTTGTAATGTGGCTTATGATAGAAGCTGCTTCTGTTTTTGTAATAATTCTATCAGGTTTAAATGTTCCATCTTCATATCCATATACAAGACCTAACTTAGATGATAATAAAATATCTCCATAATCAGATCTTGATGAAACAACATCAGAAAATGGATTTGTTTCACTTAATGTTACACTTCTGTGTCCAAGTGTCTTTAATAATGCACTATTAAATAAAGATCTTGAAACTTCTTGTTCAGGGAAAAATTCGTTACCTTTTAAAGGAAGAACACCATCTTGTACTACAGCTGTAATTTCAGTATTTGCCCAATAATCAGCAGGAACATCTTTATAAACTTCTGCATTAGCTGGATTAAATGAAGCAAACATAAAGAGTACAGCTAAACTTGCTAAAATCTTCTTCATTTTTACTCTCCAATTTTAAATAAACCTCGGCTAATTATTATAAATATTTTATAAGAATTAGTTAAAGTTATTATATAATAATAAGTACTATTTTGCAATGAATATAAAAAAGTGTACAAAAATTTTTTTTATATTATAATTTTCTCATAATAAATTGGACTTGTAGCTCAGATGGTAGAGCAGTTGACTCTTAATCAATTGGTCGGGGGTTCGAATCCCCCCAAGTTCATTTTTAAATTGACAATTAAATATTTTTAGCATAAGATATGCTGGTAAATTTAATAAATGGGCGTGTGGCGAAATTGGTAGACGCACTAGACTTAGGATCTAGCGCCTTCGGCATGGGAGTTCGAGTCTCTTCACGCCCACCATTTAAAAGAGATAATAACTTTAGTTATTGGCTCTTTTTTTATTTATTAAGACGAGAACTCCACAAAACGAAGTTTTGTAAAGAGTTCGGCGCGAGTGAGCAGAGGCTGAAATGGCGGAGGCGTTGAGCCTTCGACATGAAATGGCGTTTAATGCGAACGAGAAAGAGAAGTCTATTTTGGTCTGCCATATATAACAATATTTGGTCTCATATTGTATCAGAAAAGAATTTAATATTACCTATAAGAGTGAGTGAACTTTTTTACAAAAGCAACCAAAAACTTTTTTTGAAATGTCTTGTATCCATAGTGAAACTGAGATAAGTAGAATTTTCAAAAGATGAGTACATTGTTAGCAAGTCATTCCCGCTAACAATGTACAATAAAAGATTAAATGATTTAATTTTAAGTTGTTTCTAAAAGAATATTTTTTAGATTAGGAATATCTTTTACTGTATCTAATATAATTTGCTTACCTTCTTCGTTTTCATATAATCTACAAATTTCAAATAAAGTTTTATTATCCTTGTTTGGCTTTAAGACCAACTGTTTTATTAATGTAGAATCTTTTTTTGCGGCATCTAATATCATTTTTATGCCTTCATTATTATCGCTATATGCGCAATTATGAAGTGGGGTATTTCCTTCATAATCAGTTTGTAATAAAATTTTCCTCATAATGTCAGGATATCCCTTTAATGAATCTAATATTATTCTTATTCCTTCGGTATTAGATTCTTCTGTATAAAATTCATTGTTAAGTCCTGGGTCGGCACATCTATTTAAAGGTGGAATATCCGAACCATACTTACCAAATTCTTGAAAATCACGTTCAAAGCTTTTTTCTACAATTTCGCTTTCAAGAAGTTCATTTAGTAGCTTTGGATTGTTCTTTGCAAAACCTAATATTCTTTTTATCCCTTCATTGTTACCACAAGCACAACACATATTTAAAGGAGTAAATCCATATATGTCTTCATGAGTAAGTACATTTCCTACTGTATCTTTATCTTCTCCTACTAAATCAAGTATTGCATTAAATCTTTCATTATCTTTGTTCAAAATAAAGCTTGTTAATAATAATGAAACAAAGCTAATTGGCAGGGATTCTTTGCTTTTTCTATATCCATTTTGTATAGCTTCAAGTATCATTTGAATGCCTTCTTGATTATTATTTTCTTCACAATAGTCAAAAGGAGTTTTATAATTATTGTCAATTCTCTCGAGAACTTCTTTTAATATTTCAGGATAATCTTTAATAGAATCAAATATTAGTTTTATTCCTTCATTATTATTACCTTGTGCACAAATACTTAAAGGTAGATTATAAATATCATCACTTGAAACAAGTACTTTCATTAGTAAAGCTTTATCATCCTTTACCAAGTCCAGTATCATTTTCATTCCGTCATTATTGTTGTTGTTTGCACAAAAATTTAATGCTGAACAAAATGCATAGTTGCGTTGAAAAATTACATCTTCTCTTAAATCAAGGTGCTTTTTTAATGCATCCAAAATTAATTCTATTCCTTCATTATAATTTTCTTGAGCACATTTATATAAAGGAGGAGCGTCCATATCATGACTTGATACCAGTATTTGTTTTAATAATTCTGGATTATTCTTTACCAAGTCTAATATTCTTTTTATACCGTTATTATCTCTTTGGGCAACTAAGTTATTTAATGGAAGTAAATTGTTTTCATCTTCTTCTAAAAGTTTTTCAGGATGTTTTTTTAATTCTTCAAAATCTATACATCCTTTAAAACTAACTTGATTTTTAGCTTTTTGGCTAAAACATACTACATCTTTTTGTAATGGAACAGTTATTTGTTGATTTTTTTCTATGTCTTTATATTTTTCTGCAAAATTATTAGTGAAATTTATGGATGATAAAAACGTAAAAGCCTCCTTTATTTATAAATTTGTATAACAGATTTTTAGTTACTTACTTTATCAAAAATACAAAAATGCTAGAATTTTTTTTATTGCCATATTAATTAAGAAATGTTAACACAACTGTTTTGTTTAAAAATGTCCTTTTTGTCAAAGGATTTTGATGTAGAACATTTAAAAAACTTGGTAGAAAAAATAATTGAAAAGGTATAAAGATATGTTTTAAGCTATTTTTAGTTGTTTTGAAAAGAATGTTATACGTATATATTTAATCTAGTATCTCACTTTGTTACCTTCTCATCCTCGCTAACAAAGTACTCACCTTTTTAAAACACCACTCTAAAAAATTCACTCACACTTTCAGCTTATCGTGAATTTTTTCTCGGACAATATTTGGATATGTGATAATACTATTTATTGAATTTTGAATTCTTCGGACAATTTAGTTCTATGTTTTTATTGTAAAAAGAGACAGATTGAAAAAACTGTCTCTTTTATAAATTAATCTAATATCGCACTTTGTTACCGAATCAACTCCAGTTACAAAGTACTCATCTTTTGAGAACTCTACTCCTCTTTGTTGCACTGCGGATACAAGCTCGCACAAAAACGAAGTTTTTGGGTTGTTTTGTAAAAAGAATTACTCACACTTTTAGCTTATCGTGAATTTTCTTTTGGACATTTTTGGTTAGACCTATATTCTATTGTGCCAAACTCCGCCATCTCTATCTACTAATGCATCATAGAATGACCATAGTCTAAATACACCTGTTAGACCAAGAACAGCATGTGTAATATTTTTTTCTTTACTCTGTTTATTTATAGCTTGTCCAATTCCAGGCCATATCAATAATGAGCAAATAGCAGCCCCTACGCTTCTTCCTGAAACTTCACCATCTGTTCCATGAGTACTTTCTGCCATTACTGGAGTACTAATTGTTAGCATTGCAAATAACACTAATAATGAAAATATTTTCTTTATCATCTTCTACCCCCTTCTTAATTCTAATATTATAAACACTTTATTATAATTAATTATATTTTAACTTATATTTTATATATTTACTACAATAATTTTTGTTAAGTTTTTTGGGGTAGATAAAAAGTATATAAATATTTAATTTTTCTACATTATTAAAAGTAGTTTTATTGCTTAAAAAATGCTTTTAAATTATAATTTTGTATATTGATGGAATAGTAAGAATATAATCTTAATAGTTTAAGTGAGGTAAATATGAATTTTAGAAAAAGTTTAACAGCAATATTTCTTGGTTTTATGTTGCTGTTTACAAGTTTTTCTCCTGTTCTGGCAAAGGAATATACAGATATTCCTGAAGATTATTGGGCAGCAGAAGAGATTGAAGATGTTGTTACAAAAGATATTATTCCTTTATATGGTGATAATACTTTTAGACCTTTAGATAGGGTTACAAGGGTTGATTGGACAGGCTGGTTATTAAAGGCTTTAGGTTTATATAATGCACCAATAACCTCAGAACCTGCTTATACTGATGTTACAACTGCTACTTTTGGTTATGAAAATATTGCAAGATCTGATCAATTTGGTTTGATTTATGGTTATACAGATGGTGAATTTAAACCGCAAAGATTCATTACTAAAGTTGAAACAGCTTCTATTATGAGTCATATAACTAAAGATACTGAAGTTGATACAGATATAGTTAAACAGTTTGCAGATTATACACAAATCCCAGGCTGGGGTGTGATTCCTTTTTCAAAAGCTATAAAATATGGTTTGTATGTTAATTATCCATTAGAAACCGAATTAAATCCAAATAGAGAATTGAATCGTGCTGAGGCGGCTGTTTTATTAGCCAGATTAATGAAAGCTTTAGGTCTTGTTGAAGATCAATATAAGGCTGATGAAGAAGTGCAAGAAGAACCTGTTGCTGAAGAACCAAAAGAATATATTTTGTCTGTTGAACATCTGGAAAATTATGGTAAAGCAGTTGTAGACAGAGTTTCTATTACAAATTTAAGAAGAATTATTTTAGCTAAAAATGTTTTTAAAGTATCTTTTGTTGAACCATTTAATTCTACAAAACATAAAATTGGTGATGTAATTCCTTTCTACTTTAAGAAAGATGTTGTTACTAAAGAAGGTACTTTATTAATTCCTGCTAATACGAAACTTTATGCAACAATTGAAGAATTGAGAGATAAAAAATGGGTTAATAAGAACGCAGAAGTATACCTGCATTTTACTAATATGGTATTCCCTAATGGTAAAGAATATCCATTTATTGCCAGAGTTCTAAATAATACAGAAGGTGTATTAGTTGAAAATTATTGGTTAAAGCCATTAGAATATACAGTTGCAGGTGCTGCAATTGGTGGTGCTGCTATCGGTCTTCCTATTGGTGCCGCTAATGATCGTTCTGGTGACGGTATGGCAATTGGTTTCCCTGCAGGTGCAGGTGCCGGTTTAATTGCCGGGTTCTTGACTCCCGGGGTTAACTTTAAAGCTAGAGCTAATGAAGATGTTCTTGTTGAGTTGAAAGTTGATTGTAGTTTATATAACGAATAATTTTCTTAATTATATTTTAAAGACCCCGAATATAATTCGGGGTCTTTTATTGTAAAACGGATTTTTTAAGTCTATAATTATTTTATGGATAATTTAATATCTAATTTAAATAATTTAATAGGTAAAGATGAAATTAAGGCTCAACAAGCTGCAAGTTATCTTATTAATAATTCTGATGTTGAGTTATTTCAAAAATTAGTTGAAAAAACTGATTTTCTTTTTGACTTTGTTCGAAATAATGTATTAGCAAGATTAGATAAGGCTATAAACAAAAATAATTTCTGTAATATTATTAATCTTTTTAAGATTTATTCTCCTTATTATGATGATTTTTTTGTAAGCATTTTATCAAAACATGCTAATCAAGATTTAACTGATACAATATTGGAACTTCTTGAGAAGGGAACAGTAGCAGAAAAAACTTATGCTTCTAAGTATTTTTATTATATTCCCGATACTGTTGCTTTAGAAATTCTAAATAAATATGCGTTTTGTGAAGATGAATATTTAAGTTATAATTCTGCAGAAGCTTTAGGGCAAATGCAAGATGATATATCTTTTGATATTGCTTTAAGTTATCTGAAAAGCAGTGATGATTTTGAACGCTTAAAAGCTGTAAAGTTTTTTTGTGCTTATGGAAGAAATTATCCATTAAAGGATATTTTTGATGCAATGAAATCTTCAAAAATGCCTGAAAATATTGCTGGTCAAATACCTTATATGCAAAGTATTCTTGATTTGTTAGATATTGATGAAACGAAAGAAGATGCTCTTTATACTGTTGACTATATACTTTCTGGCTTAGGGGAAATTCTTCCTATTTCTGATATTTTCCAATTTGAATTATTTGAAGTTATAGAATTTCTTATTAATGTAAATAAACAAGAAAATAATTTATCTGGGAAAATTTCTGAAATATTATTAAAAGCTCTTTCTAAATTTAAGTTATTTAATGAAAATAATGAATATATTTTTGATGAAGATAAAAATACTAAATATGAAGTCAATGCAATATTTAAACTATTAAAAGGACAAAGTAATGAATTTTGGAATCTACAAAAAGATTTTATTATTGATGAATTAAATCAAAATAATAATAGAATTCTTTCTGTTCTTCCTGTTATTGTTGAGTTTAATATAACTGATTCTATAATCGAAATAAGGAGAATTTTAAAAAATTCTACTAATGAAATAATATTATGTGAAGCATTATCTGCTTTAAAAAACTTGGGAAGTATACTTGAAGAAGATTTTAATGTTGTTTATAGTAAAGTAAAAAACCCAAATATTAAGGCGATTATAGATAATTTAAAAAACTAATTTTAATAATATTTTTTTATTAAAATACTATTTTGCTAAAATCTGCTATTTTCGCAAATTTTTGTTTTATAAAATTAAGTAAATTTATTCTATTTTGTTTTATTGTTTCATTTTTATCCATAACAAGAACTTTGTCGAAAAATTCTGAAATGTTTGGGACTATTTTTATTAACTCTTCTTCCAGTTTTTTGTATGTAATATTATTTTCATTTATATCTTTAACTGATAACCATAAGTTTATTTCAGCTTCGGATGTTAAAAGAGCTGTATTTACTGTAGAAAAATTAGTTTCATTTTTAATAATCCTAATAATTCTGTTTATTGCTTCTAAAAATTGCTCTTTATTTTCTTTTTTCATTATTTCATTAACAATATTAAGTCGTTTTATAAAATCTTTTAAATTACTTAAAACATCTTTTTCACTAATGCAAGCTTCTAAAACATCATGTTTGTATTTTTCTGATAATAAAATAATTAATCTTTGTTCGAAAAATTCTTTTATATTGTTATATAATTTAGCTTTGTCTTCGATTTTATCAGAAAGCAGATTTATTGCTTGTTCTAACAAATCAGTAATATTTAAATTCAAATCGGCTTGTAATATTGTTCTTAAAATTCCAAGAGTTGCTCTTCTTACTCCTAGTGGATCTTGAGAACCTGAAATTTTCTTTCCATCTGCAAAAACAGTAACAATTGTATCAATCTTGTCTGAAATACCTACAATTTGACCTTCAATATTTTCCGCTATTTCGCTATCTGCATTTAGAGGGAAATAATGTTCTTTTATTCCTTCTGCAACTTCTTTTGATTCTCCGCTCCTTATTGCATAATCACAGCCAATATATCCTTGTAACTCAGTAAATTCAAATACTAATTTTGTTACTAAATCTGCTTTACATAATAATGCTGTTCTTTCTATATCAGCTATGGGTGCTTGTAATTTTTTTGCAAGGTATTTTGATAAAAAACAAATTCTTTGGGTCTTATCATATACACTACCAAATCCTTTTTGGAAAGTTACACCTTTTAAATCTTCTAAATATGAAATTAATGGTTTTTGTGTATCTTCTTGAACAAAGAAAATAGCATCTTCTAATCTTGCTTTTACAACTCTTTCATTACCTGCTTTTATATTTTCAAAAGTGTCTCCTAAATAGTTACTAATTGTTATAAATTTATTTAAAAGTTTTCCATCTTTATATAATGGGAAGTATCTTTGATGTACAGCCATTACCGTTACTGTAACTTTTTCAGGTATTTCAAGATATTTTTCTTCAAAAGAACATATAACAGGAATTGGCCATTCTGTTATAAAAGTAACTTCATCTAGTAAATCTTTGTCTATAACTATTTCAGCATCTATTTCTTTTGCTTTTGCTGTCGCTAAATCAATTATTGTTTGTTTTCTTTTTTCTACATCAGCTATAACATTTCCTTTTTCCAGAGCCTCAAGATAACTATCAGGATTATTTATTTCAATTTCTTTATATTGAGAAAATCTATGTCCTTTTGAAATATTTGATGATTTTATATTCGCAATTTCTATTTCAACTTTTTCATTATTGAAAACAGAAACAATCCATCTTATAGGACGCTGGAATTTTATATCTAAATCAGCCCATCTCATAAAATGAGTACCTTTTAATTTTAGAATAATTGAAGGAACTATTTCTTTTAAAATATCTTGAGTTGACTTCCCCTTTTGTTCAATTTTTGCCCAAACATAATTATCTTGTTTAAATAATTTATCAGGAGAAATATTATTTTTATTTGCAAAACCGATTGCAGCTTTTGTTAATTCTCCTTTTTCATCATAAGCTATATTTGAAATGGGACCTTTTATTATTTTTTCAACATCATCTTGTTTTAATGGTAAATCTTCAACTATAACTGCAAGTCTTCTTGGAGTAGCATATATTTTTATATCGGAAAATTTTATTTCATTTTCTTTTAATGCTTTAGAAAATTCATCTTTTAATTGTTCCATTGCTGATGGAATAAATTTATATGCAAGTTCTTCTGTTCCAATTTCCAACAAATATTTATTCATAATATGCCTCTTGATAGTCTATGATATCAATAATTATATTGCAAAAAGATTATTAGTAAAATATAGAATAATATTGTTGCAATTTTTTTTTGTTCCGCATATAATAATTTTGCAGTTGGGATCGTAGCTCAGTTTGGTTAGAGTGTCTGCCTGTCACGCAGAAGGTCGCGAGTTCGAGCCTCGTCGGTCCCGCCATTTAAATTAAGAGCCTTTTTAGAGGCTCTTTTTTGTTGCTCTGATTGAGTTTCAGTGAGTTCGAACCTTGCTTTTCCAGAAGCTTTTGCATTATTCATCTCAATAATGTCATAGAAAACGGGATATAGCGTTATATCTATATCTTTGCCTCTTGCAATAAAGTTCGAACCTATTATTTCACAGATTGTGCGTTTTTCTGATGGAGTTGCTTTAAGAAAGAAATTGTGGGCATTCTTGCAGAATTTTAAAATAAGTTCTGATTGTTTGTAATATTCATCATCTGCTTTATCAATTCTTGCCTGTTCTATTCTTAACTGTTCTTTTTCGGCTCTCCATTGCTTGTAATTATTATTCCACAGCTCCTCTTCCATAGGGTTGTTATTCTTCAACATACGTTGATAGCCTGCTTGTATTAATCTGTCGATTTCATTAATGCGTTTAGCAATGTTTTTCTGCGCATTGTCGCTGTAATTATTCTTTAAATCATGAGTTTCTTTTAATGTATCTTTTATCTCATCTATAAGAGTTTGCGGTATATTTTCAAGCCCTTTAAGTATTTCAGCCATTATCTTATCAATTTTATCCTGACTGATATAAGACTCTTTCTTGCAGGTTTTAATCTTCCCTTTACCTGTGCAATGGTAATATATGTACTCTTTACCGCTTGGTTTAACTTTTCTCTCCGCTGTGTAACTGCAACCGCACACTCCGCATTTAAATAATCCTATATAAGGAAACTCAATATCATGCTGTCTTGTTGTGTCGTTTGCATTATTTAACTTCTCCTGTGCGAGCCGAAATAACTCTCTGCTTATCAATGGGGTATGCCTGCCGTCTGGATAATATTTCCCTTGATACATGTAATCACCGACATACATCACATTTCTAAATATGCGCTGAATAGTTGAAACAGCATATTTATTGCCGTCACGATTTCTCAATCCTTCATTATAAAGAATATCATTGATGGCAGAAGCTGAAAGATTATCATAGACAAATAGTTCAAATGCTCTTATTGCGTATGGCGCACGCTCTGTATCAATAATAATTGCGTGTTTATGTGTACCATCATCACCATATGTATAACCAAGTGGAGGATATAGCGCATATCCTTGTTCTATGCGTTCATTAAGTCCTTTTTCCGCTTCTTCACGTAAGTTATCAATATACTGTTTTGCCATAAGGACTTTTATGCCGATAACAAACTTAATGCTTGAGCGAGAGTCTTCGGAGAGAATCTCATTTTCTTTGACAAAATGAACCGCTAAACCCTTTATACTGTCTATGGTTGCGTAATCAAGCAAATTTCTGTATAACCTGTCAACTTTTTCTACAAGGATAATTTTCTCACCTTCTATATTTTGCAGGTAGTCAACCATTGCATTAAATCTTTTACGCCCTGTTTCTTTGGCTGTTTCAGCTTCTACAAATTCCTCTACAATATCCATATCGTTATTGAGAGCATATTCACGCAGAAACTTAATTTGTGCAGGAATTGAGAAACCTTCCTTTTCCTGTCTGTTACTGGATACTCGAGCATATAATACAGCTTTTTTCATATATCAATTTTAAACGTAAAACTGACCAAAAGCAAGATATAACGCATTATTTAAACTTACGTTTCAATATTCCATTAAGGGAAATCCTTATTATTAAGGCATTTAACGTATGTCATTGCCCTTAATTGCTTATGTAGTTGTATATATAAACTTTTTATATAGCTAAAGTTTTGACGCAGTTTGTGTTTTAACCCATTTTGCAAAATTTAGACAAAATGGTAAAGGCTATAATCCTTGTATGTCAAGGCTTTTGACCGGACAAATGTGTAAATTTTTGATGAATTATGTTAAGTTTTGTAAAGATTTAAAAATTTTACTTGTATTGTACTCTACACCTTATTTTCAGCCCTATAATGGAGTTTTAATAAAAATTTTTCTGGCATGTTGATAAATATGCCCCAAATTTAATGTTTACGCATATTCCAAGGCGTTTTAAACAAATTTTTTGCTAGTAAAAAATGTTAAAATGCACCTAAAAACTTTGCTATGCCTAGCTTACCGGCATATTTACAACAGGATTGACTTAAATTTCATAAAATCTTCTACTCTAAAACCTGCTTAGCATGAGGGTTTTAGACGGGTATTGACAAATTTATCTTTTTAAATAAAATAGTATCGTTTTTCCAAAAATCTGAAAATCCGCTCTATGACTGGATTAGTTGCATTTTTACGGGTCATCGTTTATTATGAGAGAGTAAGCAGAACGGAATTGAAATCCGCTCTATATAAGGGATTTAGCCACACGTATCTACTGGCATGATTGTGCTGTTTAGATATGTCTTTAGAGGGCTTAGTTTCTTATGAGCATTTTTCGGTTCTTTTGCGAGTGATACAAAACAATAGGACGAAGCAATGCAGTTTAAAGTCGATAAACTTAATATCCGTATTCATCGCCTGTCCACTCCTACAACAAAGGAAGAGGACAAGAAAAGACTTACTGCTTATGTTAACGCTATTTGTGAACTCGGCAAAAATTACTTGCAAGAAGATGTAGAAGTTATAAGCGCACATTAGGTGCAGAAAGGAACAATATGAAATCTTGCCTTAACGAATTACAGCGAAGGCTGTCAACAAAAGAAATTACTTTAGACTTACCAATCTCAATGACTAATCTTCTGAATGAATATGTATTAAGTGGAGATATTGAGCTTGAACCGTTTGTGTCTAATTCATTAAACCAGTATTTACTATCAGACATAAATCCTGACACCTATCCCATTAATCGTACAGTCAGTTTAATCATACGGCTGCATTATTTATTACTCTTAAAACTATGGTGGAAAGCGAAAAAGAACTGTTGCACTATTTCACAGATTGCAACTGACGCTCTGGGCTTTTCTATACCTGCTTTGTTGGAAGAAATGCAAGCACAGGAAGATTACAGGTTAGAGCTAGCACAAGGAGATAGATAAAATGAGCGAACAAATTGCATTAACCATTTATGTATCTTATCCAATTCCTACAAATAAGATATTTTACACACACCCTTACATACATTTTTTTACAGATTGCACTCACTCAATAATAAGGAGAACATCATGGTAAACAACAACATTTCACAGGTACTACCTACAATTCATGAGATAGAGTCTTCATACAACAATATCTCTTGTGTGTTATCTTCTTTTAACATTAAGCAGGTAATAAGACCGTATCTATTATCTAAGAATATTTTAGATGAAGATATAAATAAGAGATTAGACTCTTTCTTATCTAACATCTGGCAGAGCAATATTGCTCTAAATGATGAAATAGTAAGTATTATAACTGATTATTATAACAACTACTTAGGGTTTGATGACTTTATCTTAGAGGACTTTATCAACTTCACTGTTAGTAATGATATAAATAAGCTCGTAGAGCTAAGATATATAGGTACTAATAAAGGAAGAAAGGAAGTTCCTCTATCAAACTCAAACAGTTACAAAAATCTTGTCTGTAACTTCAAAGGAAAAGAACTTTTTAAACTACAGAAGGAACAAGGAAGAGAGCATACTCCTGATGATGTACTAGAGTATTACTGTACTTTCTTCCTGTTAACTCTGCTTGTAATGCTCTATAATATTGTATCTTCCGGCTCTTTTGTTACTGCTGAATTTGCAGTATTAGAAGAATACTCTATTGATGAAGAAGGAAATCTAACAGAAATAACACAAGATATTGATATTGAAGAGTTTTACGCATTATTCCATAGATTTATTTCCTTAAACATTACAACCGGAGTAGAAATGTATGCAGAGTTCCAGTTGGACTGTAATGCAGGAGAATTAATTGAAGAGATAAAACAGCTAACACCTACAAATAAAATGGAATTAGATATAGGTGTTAATGATGAGAAAGAAGCTATTACTATTAGGGTTAAAAATAGTTTCCTTCTTAATGACGGATTTATAAAAGAAGGGTATTTGAAAACCAGTCAAGAATACGACAAAGCCCTTGATAATAAATCCCAGTCAACCTTTAGAATTACACGAGGTTCTAAACCTTGCAGTATCTTGCTTACAGCCAAGATAACCGGCATGAGAACAATAAGCAGGCTATTAAGCACAAATGCTGCCCCCACAAAGAAAATATATATTTGGACTATGTTTAACAGTGGTGCAATAGGCGTAGCACATATCCTTAGTTTCTTCTTCCGTTCTGTAGTTAATCATTGTGAGAGTACCAAAAGAATTAATAAATCCTATTACACAGCTTTTAGCAAATTTATACAAAATTACACTCCAGAACAACGCTCTGTACCTTTAAAAACAGCCTTAGTATTTATTCTTGTAAGAAAATCAAGTGAAGAACGTAAGGTTATTATTGACAAATACCTAGATGAGAAGAAATGTTCAAAACAAAGAACAGAGTTAAGAAAAGTGCTAAAAGCCTTTGATAGCCTTGTTCAGGAAGATATTAAATACGGAAAAATTATAGATAGATTCATTAAAACATTGGAGAAATATTATGCGTGGTAATTTATTGCTTGATAAACTTGGGTTTTATGCTCCTATACCGGATTTGACGGACTTAGAAGTTGATGTTGATTTTCAATTAAATCAAATGAATAAATGTATGGGAAAATTTTTTCCACAGAATGCGTACACTATAAAAACAAGCAGGCAGAAGTTAAGCCTATGCTTTACTCCTACACGCTACTTGAAAAATGATGAAAAATATACCGATACAAACCTTGAAATGCTAACAGAAGATGAATTATACGAACTCTTTGAAAATTTGGGTTTATATAGTTTACCAGATAATATAGTTGATAAGTATAGGGTATCTGTTCTTCATCTTACTAAGAATAATTATATGGATAATCCGCCGACAGATTATATAAACTTTCTTTCAATGAGAATATATAAGAAGAAATTTAAGGCTCTTCTTCATCATTCCAGTGATACAAACAAAACTTTATATGTATCAACATTAGCCAAACACTTCACTGAAAAAGATAAAGTAGGAGATAGGCAGTACCTATTTTATGATAAGGCACAAGAATTGCAGGACAAGGCAAATATTAGAGAAATTGTATTAAGACAAGGATTGAGTGAAGAAGAACAGGCTCTTATCTCTTCTGAGGCTTACAATACTGAAACAAAGACACTTTACCTCGAAAAGGTTAATATTTTGCGCTGTGAATTACAGTATCGTTATAAACCGAAATTGCAGAATATTTCTAACTTTCTCACAGGCAAAAAGGGTAAAGACGGCTTGAAGCTGAAAACATTGCTAGACTTACTTAAAGAAAGAAAGTTGTACGAAACTCTTGAGAGATATTACATAAATGCTTTGCAAAAAGTGGTATTCTATCAAGAACCTGTAATAAGCAGTGATGTCAGGCTGAATAACTATGAACAAATGTTTGCAGACCTGATAAATGAAGCCCCATTACCACCTTCATTAATGAAGATATTTAAAGACAATGGCTTCGGCGATTCTTTTTCTAACCTGCTAAAGAAAATACACTCTTCTGATGTAAACCCTCTGTACATTGAACTCTATCAAAAACTTGGTATCGCTGAAACCGTTGCAGTTCCTGTATAAAAGCACTCATGCGTTAAAAATGGGTATAACTTTATACCATGCAAGGTAATAAAATCGGTTCTTGGGCTTCCTAGGGGGCTTAGAATGAGGATTTAATTCAACTGAAATAAATTCATTTTTCGCAACAAAACAGGGCGAAACACTTGACAAATATTGAGTTATCGTAAATAATATATATGTGTAACCTAGAGACCTCTTCCTACAGTTTATCTGTTATAGAACTCTAGGTTTTAGCTTTATATAAGTCCTTTGCAATCTTGTTATATACATCTAAGAAGTTTGAAGTATCTTTTAAGATACCGCCATTATCTTGTGGCAAATATGACATAACTTCTAATATTTCATTATACTTATTTAGCAGGGATTTTGTTAAAATAGGTTCATAGTGGAATATCCTATTTCTAAGTTTTCTGATTGAAGTCAATTTCTTTGACAACATATTAATTTGCTGGGCTTCACTAGGGTAGTTTGCAAAAACACCTCTAAAGCATTCCTTTTTATGCCATATTTTTGTGCTGTATCTTTTGGAACAAAGCCCTGTCCAGAACCCGAAATTAAGATTAGCAATAACCTTGCCGATAGTAAAGCGTTGCTGCTTATATTCCTTCATTGTTTCGTTATATGCTCTAAGCAGTTTAGCATGTTCTTGGTCTGCTAAAATCTTTTGTTGCTGAATTTCATCTTCTATCCAAGTTTCAGAAATATGCTTACAAAAGGTTAAATTAATGGCATTTCTTAATGTTACTTCAAGTATAGATAGTTCCGGATACAGGGCTTGAGAAATTCTAATATTATTCCTATATCGTTCTAAAATTATATCTAAAGTATCTTCTTCACTTTGAATGAACGACCGTAAACGTTCAACACTTATGGTACTTCTATATTGTTCCAATTCTTCCTTAGTTATAGCCATGAACTTATTATAACACAAATGAAAATCTGCCTTGTTTATGCGTTTAGGCTTAATTACATTCTTTTTTGCACCGAGAAAAAGGAAATGGTGCAGAAAGGAATATAATCATGAAAAATATTGTAGAGCCTATTAAGAGCAAAAAGGATTTAGAGAGGATTGAGGAGTTTTTAGAGAAACATAGCAAGCGAAACCGCCTTATATTTGCCTTCGGAATTAACACGGGATTAAGAGTCTCGGACATTCTCGGACTGAATGTAGAGGACGTAGAGGGCAAAAACTATGTTGAGATAAAGGAGAAGAAAACCGGTAAATATAAGCGTTTCCCTTTGAATGCAAAATTGAAAGCATTGATAAAGGATTATTTAATGAATGAGCGTTGTAAAAGTTATTCTCTATTGGATAAAGAGCCATTGTTTCTGGGGAAAAAGCATTGCAGATTAGACCGGTCACAGGTTTACCGATTTCTTAATGAGGCTTGTAAACGGCTAGGAATAACGGCAAATGTAGGAACACACACCATGAGAAAATCTTTCGGGTATCATTTTTACAAGAAATACAATGATATAGTACTCTTACAGAAAATACTGAACCATTCAAGCCCTGCAATGACACTGAAATACATCGGTGTTGATTTTAGCACAAATGACTTTAACATAGATTTTGAATTATAATCTGCTCATTGCTTCATTAAATTGAGCCTGTCGTTCGGCTTTATTAAAGAAAGGAAAACCTATTATCTTGTAGTTATTATCATCAATTAATGTTTTAACGGGTATTCCTTCATTTTCAATCTCTAACAAGAATTGTTCTTTCCAGCTATCCTTTAATATCAAGTGAGAGCCTTTAGGCTCAATAAAAATCTGGTATTGGTCTGTTATATTACCATTCTGCCTGGTCATGATTAGTACATAATCTGGTTCAAACCGTTCACCACCATTGAAAGAAAACAATTTTAGCTGTCTTTCATTTCTTATTAAATAAACCTTTTCATACTTATTTTTTAAATCCTGTACATGGTCTTTAAAGTATGCAACAAATTCTTTTTCTTCACTTGTTCCATAGTTATCTGTAAATACAAACCAATCTTCATCTGGTAAGTTCACTTTTAAATGTTCAGAAATAGCTCCATGAGATTGAGACACTCCTTGTCCGTCTCCATGTGGGTCTGTGTAGCTTACAGTTTTATCTTTAAACACTTCACATAATTTTTTAGGCTTAAACTCTTTCGAACCTTCAAAAGTTTCTTCAATATCAGAAATTTTATCGGCAATTTTTTCTAATACACGTTTACACGCTATATATAGCTGTTCATTATTTACTTCAGGAATACTCGTTTTAATATTAATTTTAATATTCCCCAGATATTTATGGTCAGTAATAAACTGCCTGATTGATGTTAAATTAGGGTAGTATTCTTGCAATACATTAAATTTATAAATATTAAATTGACGTAAAGCCTTATGTACTATAGAGTAATTCCTATCTGCAATTTGTGATATAGTGAAGGATTTAGTATATCCCTTTTCTAGTGTATTTGTGTCATCTTCTGAATTTTCCAATAACGTATTTAGAGCTGTTGCACCGGATGATAAGTCTATGTTATAATCAGCCGTTCTTACAGATGGTAATAGTTCAGTAATTTTCTTCCTAGACTTTGTAACCCTTTCATTTTCAAACACTAAACCTTGAGTATAAATATTATCATGCTTAAAATCATCTTTTAATATGTACGAACACTCGATAACATTATCTGGTAATAAGCCAATACCTTTCATTGCTGTTGTTAATTCGGAAATATACAATGAATTATACATGCAGTGGTAATATAAGGTTTCACAAATTCTTAATTCATTGGTAATGTCGTTATCAAACTTACGTAAAAACCTTTCAGATTTATCGGTTGTTGTAAAAGGACAATATCTTGCACCTCTGCCGATTAATTGTGCTTCTTGTATGGTTTGTTTTCCAGGACCGCCATGTCTTTCCGCACTACGGGTTTCATACAATCTCACTATATCGAAAAGATTTAAAACATCCCACCCCTCATTTAATTGGTCAACAGCAAAAATACCCCGTATTAGATTGTTTCTATCTTCCAGTGAATTTATCAACAATTGGTATGTTCCCTTATCTTCTCTACTGTTGACAGAAATACATTTGTTATCAGAAAAATCTTCTTTTATCTCTAAAATAAGTTCTTCGGGGGATAAATGATTGTCAAAATACGAAAACATTTTAGCCAGCAAAGGATTTTCCGTCTGTGTTCTTATCCTGTTTAAATCAGCGGTAGATAAGTTATCAATCAAAGGACGGAATTCTTCTGTATAGAATTTCTTACTTGAATCAATCTTATCACTTTTAAATAGAATTACAGGTTTTATTGTTTTCTTATTATCTTGAAACAGTTTCAATCTGTACTGACTCAACAGTATTGCCTGTAGAACTCTGTCAATTAGTGGTACATGGGATTGAAAAGTTTTAACTTCTTTAGAGTATCTATCTTCTCTAAACTTTTTCAACGGATAATCTATGATAATTTTCTTTTCATACTCGTTCTTAATATATGGATTTTTCAAGTCGCAAGTAGCTGTAAACTCTAATAGAACATTATCTCTATCTGCATTAAATATTCTGTTTACAGTTGTTTCCCAACTGTTTTTATCTTCTTTTTCCCCTTTGGATAAGCCTTTTTTCGTTTCAATATTGAGGTGGTGGGCTTCATCAGCAATTAAAACAATTTTCTTCTCTGAAAAATCATCATCAGTAATGCCGTTTTCCTTAAATTGAGTAAGGCTCGTGTGCAACCCTTGAATGGTGGTAAAGCATATATTAATATCATCTTTATTCCAATCTTGGAAATTATCTACAGTTCGTATTTTGACAGGTTGCCCCTCAATATTAATTTCGTCATTAAAAAGATATTTACTTGAGGTCTGATTTATAAAGTTATCCTTAGTTTTCTGGACGATATTATCTGTATTAACGAAGAACAAGAAATTCCTGTAACCTTTCTTATAAAGATATAAGATAAGCCCTGCCATAATTAATGTTTTTCCGCTGCCTGTAGCCATGTGAAATAATACTTGCGATGGTTTACGGCATAATCTTTCATTCTCAAAATAGGTTATGAAATTTCTAAATGCAAGTTCTTGATACGGTCTTATTGTATACTTTTGAGTAAGATTTTGCGTAACATATTTGGGAAGCTCTTTATAAGCTTCCGGAGCATATTCTCTTAATGTCTTTATTTCTTCAAACAAAAAAGTCATTTACACATCTCCGTAAAAACTTTTAGTAAAGGCTTTCTCTTCTTCTGTTACCGCCAGGTCTTCATCTTCCATATCACAGTAGTTTACATAAAGCAGATTTTTATCCAATACTTCAATCAAGAACTTGCGTTTATCCTCTGTTGACAAGTCTTTAAAATCTTGTTCTGATTCTTTAAGTTTATTTATATCAACTTTATAGCTAACAAATTCAGACTCAGTGATTTTAGGATACAATTCAACAAGTTTGTCATTATCCGCAGACATTATTTCATCTATATACTTTTGATTCAATTCTTTTAATTCGCAATAAACGAAACTGCCACCGCCTTGCCAATTAACAGCTTTTGAAATGCCTGTATTATCACCTTTTAACACATTTTGAATACGTTTTACACTATCAATTTCACCATAATCTAATTGCTCTATGCCTATCCATTGTCTGTTAATTTTTTGTGCGACAGTACCGGTAGTACCACTACCTAAATTGAAGTCAAGAATAATATCATTTTTATTTGAACACATTTCTAATATTCTCTGTATAAGAGCTTCTGGTTTTTGTCCAACAAAATCAACGGATTCTTTTGACATAGGGTTTATCACAAATATATCTGTCCAAAGAGAAGATATAGGCTGACCTTGATATTCATCTAAATAAATTTTGCGGTTAATATTCTGACTTTTATCTTTGGGGAAACACAACTTCCCTAATCTATCCCATTCTTCCATAACTTCCTTTGAAATTGACCATCCATTAGTAGGAACTCTATAACCTTTATATTCATACATTAAATTTGGACGTGGGTTAGGGCTTTGTAGTGGTGATTTCATATATTTTCGCCCGTTTTCATCAATATTAGTAAATCGTTCTTTTATATACTTCTGTGTATTTTCGTCTTCCAATGAAAATATTGGATTGTATAGTAATTTATCACTTTTGGAAAACCATAATATATAGTCCGTAACATTATTCAATCTATTTTTTGGATTGGCACTACCACCTCGTCTTTTCCATGTAATCTTATTTCTAAAATTTTCTCTTCCAAAGATTTCATCCATAAGCACTTTTAAATAGGCATCTTCATAGTCATCGCACTGTACGAATATACTACCATCTTCACTAAGTAGTTTCTTTGCCAATAGTAATCTGTTCTTCATAAAAACTAGCCAAGTTGAATGATTAAAATTATCATTATAATTAAAGCTATCACTACCTGTATTATATGGCGGGTCAATGTAAATACATTTAACCTTTCCCTCGTACCTCTTTAGGATAGAAGATAGAGCCAGTAAATTATTCCCCTTTATCAATAAATTATCATTTTCCTCAAAAGATGTAATATTTTCTTCGCCATCCTTAGTGTATCTTTTCATATTAGTAAAAACTTTAGGAGCGAGCAATCTATCTACATCGTCCGGTGCTAATAACTCGTTGTAATATATTTCTTCTCGTTCTTGGTCTTCTTTTGTTTGTCCGCCTTCCAGTACGCAATCTTTATAGGGGAAAGAAAGAACCACATCATTTTTGGAAGATATAAATTGTTCGTTACTATCAATCAATCCAATATTATTTTTAAATCTTGTATAAGAGTCTTGTAGAAATGCTTTGTTATTTATTGCCCACCCAAAAGCAGTTTTATCAAACACCAGTAAGTCATCTATGTTTGTAAAAAACTGTTCTTTAATTCGGTTATTGGATAATAGGAGTTTAATCAAGTCTTTATCCATCTTCATGGCACATTCATATACTTTATTTCTGAGTAAATCCTTGCCATTATCAGCATAAAACCTGTTTTGAGGGTCTTGTTTCAATAAATCTAACAGTTCAAGATAAAACCCTTCTCTCTTTTTCACCATGCTACAATCTCTCCTATCCTAGCATTATTAAACTATTAATTCGCTTTTACGACATAATCTGTTTAAAGGATTTTTTATAAAACGTCCGAAATAAATCACAATATTCGATTTTCTTAATAGGAAGGTTGTTTATTCTTTGTCTATGAAAAGTACACTTTTCGAGGACTGTTTCTATTCTGCTTAAATCATTAATTTTTCGGGGGTAATTTTTATTAAAAAGGGTACACAAAACACACTTAACTTTTTATGGACTCTGAATACTTATAAAACGTACTTTTAGCAATATTGCACATGGACATAACGTCTTTAACCTTAATCAATCCTTGTTTATAGAGTTCATAAGCACGTACAAAATCTTTAGGAATTTCTGTTTTAGGTCTGCCAAACTTAACACCTCTTTGTTTTGCGGATGCGATACCTTCTGATTGTCTGGTTTTAATATTCATTCTTTCACGCTCTGCAACATAGCCAAGCAATTTAAGAATGATATCTGTAATCAATCTACCTGTAAGTCCATTCTGATTATCACGTGTATTGAGTACCGGCATATCCAAGACTTGAATATCAACCCCCATATTTACAAGGGCTTCCCATTCATTGCATATCTGTTTATAATTCCTGCCAAATCTATCGATAGAATGCACTATAACAAGGTCACCGGCTCTTAATTTAGCCTTCATCTGCTGATACTTTTCACGACCTACAAAATTTTTCCCTGAAGCCTTTTCAACTATGATTTCATCAACTTTTAAGCATTGAAGGCTGTCAAGTTGCCTATCTTCCTTTTGCTCACGTGTTGAAACTCTAATGTATGCAAATACTTTACCCATAATTAATTTACCTTCTTTTACAGACATTCAAGTGATACCTTGATGTTATATATGTTCTGTTCCAATGTATCAACCAAAGCCAATATACCTGTAAATTTTCGTTGATTATCCTTGTTAAACCCCTCAAATTTCCAGAGAAGGTCTTTTAATACAACCATAAGTCCGTATGTCGTTTCGGTTAATTCATGTATGTCCTGTTGTTCCATATTTTACCTCTTAGCCTTCTTTGTTAACCGTGTAGGGTTGCCCCTACACGATATCGAATTTCATGTAACTTGATACTTTTAACAACGCTTTATAAAGCTCTGCATACTTAGTCTTTAATGTCTTAGTATCTACATTATTTCTTGTAATTTCCGTTAATTTAAACGTAAATGCACCAGCTTGAAGCTCCATAACATTTGCTTGGTTCATAATGTCTTTAACTTCTGCAACTTTTTCATCTCTAAGCTCTTTTAGTTCAGCAATTTTTGCTTCAATTGATTTGATAACTCTTGCGTTATCCTCTAAATTAACATTAGTTGTAATTACTTGTGCTGTCATCGTTTCCGTCCTTTCTTTTATCTGTATCACTCTTTCATGATGTATCACTATTCCATGAAAGTCAATAGGTCAATTCTCGTTACGACACAAACATTTACAAAAGAGTGATATATTTCAAAATAGTGTTATAATAAATAGTGAGGTGATAAAATGACAGAAATTTATAAAGTATCAGATGAACAAAAAGAACGTATTAGAAGCCTTGTAAAGGACTTTTTAAAAGAACAGAATATATCAGTATATAAACTTGCTAAAATGCTTAATGAAAGATACGGTCGTTCGGGTTCTGTATCTAATATCTTGAATAAACTCTCCAGAGCAACCTTTAAAATATCTGAATTAATGGACATAGCAGAATTATTTGACTATGAAATAAAATTTGTTCCTAAAACCTCGATAGAAGGTCATGCAAATAGCCCTCAAAAGCCTTAAATATATAACATACAGAGGGCTAAGTCCGCTTAAGACTTTTGCACCATAACGATTTTTGAGGTGTTAATTTATCCATTTTATAATCGTTTCGCCTTCATATCCCTTAATCCATACAAACCAAGCATAGGCAATTGCACTGCTGTTATAAGTTTTAAAATCCCCATTTTTAGCGCAATTAATCCGGCTGCTTGATATGTAAATGGTTTTAGGCGGATATTGTGCAAATAGTTGCTTTCTGGATTGACTTTCGAGAAACAGGACTTTCAAGAACATACATACTTTTCTGCCTTCATCAACCTTATTTAATGCGTGTTCTATAAAGGTTTGAGCCAGTTTATATGGCGGATTAGTAACAATATCGCCATTATGGTAAGGCTCTAAATTAAGTAAGAAATCTTCAACAGCCCCATATTCCCTATCTATAAGGTCTGTTGCTTTAGCTAATTTATCTGCTTCATCAAAGATTTTTGCTAAATGCCCTTCACCACAGGCACATTCCCAGATGTTGCTTAAATCCGGTTCAACTTCAAGTAGTAACCTTCCTGCTATGGGGTCTGTAGCATAATAGTCGTGTTCTTCTCTTATCCCTCTTGCGTGATTCGTTGCACCTAGATTGATAAATGTACTCTCTTTCATGTTCTTATCCTTGCTAAATTACATGAAAGAATTTAGCCTGTTAACCTCTCTACAAATGGCTGGACACATTATATATTGTCAAGCACTTAGCGTGTTTGACAATATAAGGGGATTTTATTGTAACGCAAGAGACCTCAATGATTACTTATGCTATAATAGTCAATAAGCTAAGGAAACAGACAGTAAAGTGGTAGTTAGAATAGCAGGAAAACGTAATCCACAGACAAATTATAAACAGTCGACATATTGTATTGCATACCTTGATATACTTGGTGGAAAAAGTTTAATCTGCAAAGATTCTGATAATAATTTTCTAAACCACCTCAATATGTTCTTTGAAGATGCAATTTGTGAAGCAGAAATGGCACAAATATTCTCTAAACAAGATGTTATTGTAAAATTCTTTTCTGATAACATCTTGATAGCAATTAAGCTTAATGCTAATGATGAAAAACGAGTTGACAAGCTTACAAAGTTATTAAATATTGCAGGCAATATTCAAACAGAAGTCTTAGGGTATGGTTATTTAATGCGTGGTGCTATTGTGGAAGGTGATTTTTACCATGATGAAAAATTCGTGTATGGAAAAGCATTAGTAGAAGCCGTAAATATTGAAGAAAGTGTTGCCATTTATCCAAGGATAATTATTCAAAAGCAGATACAAGAGCTGTTACCTCAGTATTGTTATCAAGATAATGATGGAGAGTATTACCTAAATAGCTTCCTTTACTGTTCTGCAATGTCTTATGTTGGATTTAAAATTAGTTTACTGGGCATGTTAAGAGAATATGCAAATAATCCCAGAATAAAGCGAAAAATAATATGGGCTATCACTTATTACAATAAATATTATAGCAATCCTTATTCTTTTAATTCAATGGGTGTGCCTTTGATAACAGAGAAAGAAATTGAAGATATAATCAACAAACCTCCCGATAGTTGCAAACCCGAAAAGAATGAAGTTGAGTATTAAATATTTATGCAACTTTAAGCAATTTATTGATTAAATAACAGATTTTTGTTGTATCTTGTGTATCAAGATTGTTCACATATCTTTGAACAATTAGTTCGAACCTGTGAGCGTTAAGCCCGCCATTTAAACACCTTAGGGTGTTTTTTTTTATCTATTATCGCACTTTGTTAGAGTGGATGATGTATTGTTCCGGATTTTTCAATCGTGTATGGTTAAAATTTATTGGCTAAAAAGAGGCTTTGTGTTTGGGTTTTGACCTGCCGAAAGTGTCTAAAAATAATCAAATCAAATTACCTGAAAAGTCCTTGAAGTGTCCGTTGAAGTCTATCCTTCCCTCTCTCGACTTTTACATAAATCTCTTGTGTGGCGGAAGTTTAGAACGCATTTGAACTTGTACGGATGATTTGATTATTTTCGGCAAGGATATTTGAAATTTTAGTCGGAAAATTTTCTTTTCGGTCGGAATCTTATAAAATTTTCTTTAAATAACTTATATCTGACAGTTGTTTTCCATCTTCTAAAATTGAATATCCATAGTTATTTATAAAAAAGTTTTGTAGCCTGTGGTTTTCTTGAAAACCTCGTTTTTTATAGAATTTCAATGTTTTGTTATTTCCTCCGGTGCCGAGAATTAAATATTTGTATTTTTTTTTATACTTATTACATACAAAATTAATCAATGCTGATGCATAACCTTTATTTGGGTATTCGGGATATGTTGCAAGATTTTTTTTTCTATTGTTTCGTTATCTATTGTTATAACAGCGCAAATAGCGGTTAATACATTAATCGCATATAACGCAAAAATAGTTGATTGATTTATATATTTATTAAATTTATTAATCATTTTTTCATCTTCATCACCGATTAACAAAAGATCCATATAATTAACTTTATTTGTAGTAATTTCTTTAATTTGCATAAGTTAAATATATCATAATTGATACAAAATCGACACAAAACTCGGAAATGCTCTTCCTTTCCGTGTCTTCAGAGTTATTCTGTGAGTATGGAAGAATATATAAATATAAATAAAATAGCAGATGACTAGGTAACCTAATAATATACTATATAAATATTGGAATAACAATCTTATAAATAATTATGAATTATATTCTCTTTTTCTTATATGTGTATAATCTTCTTCAATATTTGTTTTATATTTTCTTCAGTTATTTCATTTTTAATAAAAAAATCTTCTACTGACGTATAAACTCCATTATGTCGTTTAATCCATATTACTTTTTTTGCAGAAACTCTTGTAAACCCTGGAAGCTCTTGAAAAATATACCAATTTGCTCTGTTTGCATTAATAAAAGGTTTAATTTCTTTTTTGTTATCTTCTAACAATTCTTTTACTATTTTTTTTGTTTTCTTAATAGAAATATTTTTTAAAATCTTTAAATATATTATTACGGCTATACCTATAAGAACTATACCTGAAAAATAAATATAATTATTAGATATGAGATAATAGAAAAAAAAGTATGAATATATAATTAGAAAAATTTGCATTAATAATTAACCTTTTTATTACTAGAATTATAAAACAATTTTATATTAAATCCAATATATATTCTTCATTCTGTTGAATAATATTTAGTGTTCTTAAATATTGTGAATAATTTAATCCGGTATAATTTCCGCATTGAACAAGTAATGTATTCATAAAATTATCATTAATTTCTGTTACTTTATCGAGTAGCTTAGCTAAGTCTTCGTTAGATGGTTTTTTTACAGTTCTAATCCAAGGATTTTGAAAACTTTCATTACCCATTATTTTATTATTACCATTACCTCTTACATATTTCATTACAATAGCTTCAATAGCTGTATATGTTTCTTCATTTACTTCACCATCAAAGTATAATGTAATTGGATATTCACAATAATTCCATTTATCTGTATCTTTAATTACACTGAATTTAAAGTTAGTTAATTCACTTAAGTCTATGGTTAGGTTTTTTCCATTAATAGCTATAGTATATTGTCCTGTTGTCATTAATTTATCTAATTCTTTAATTAATTCTGCTGATCCTATTACATTTAACATTAATTCATTATCAATTTGAATAGATGAAAAATCATTATTTTTTGAAGTATGGAATATAAATGGTTCTTCTTCTATAACAGATATGTTTTTATCCGTATTATATAATGCTTCTTTTAGATTATTATTTATAGGTGTTGTGTATAAGATATCTTGATTAAAAATTAAATTTGTATTACTTAATAATGAGTTATAATCAATATCTTTATTGAAATCAATTTTTTCAAAAATATTTGGATTGGTTATATCTGTTGTTATTTCGGGTTTATTTGTATTTGTACTTCCGGGAATAATAATTGTAGGCTGTCCAGTATAAGGTGTTTGCGGTTTATTTGAAGAAGGCGTTTGCGGCGCATTTGAAGGAGGTGTTTGCGGTTTATTTGAAGAAGGCGTTTGCGGCGCATTTGAAGGAGGTGTTTGTGGCGCATTTGAAGAAGGTGTTTGTGGCGCATTTGAAGAAGGTGTTTGCGGCGCAATTGAAGAAGGTTTTTGCGGCACATTTGAAGAAGGTGTTTGATTTACATTTGATGTTGATGGTTCCGTATCTTTTTGATTGAGATTTTCCTTATTATCAATTATATCACCATTATTATTGTTATTACCGAAGCCTACTGCTCCTGCAATTATAACACCACTTGTAGTTGCTAAACCATATTTTAGATAATTTGAATATTGATTTAAATCTGTTTTATTCAATAAATATGATTCATTCAATTTGCTTCCTTTAGATTCCAAAGAATAATCAACTTTTGCTTTGTTATCTGGAATAGGTTTTATATCTAATAATTCCGCAGGTTTCGCAGCAGATGGATCAAAATCTCTCCAAATATCATCTTCTAAGGACATGTCAGATGCAAGATAATGCCCTTCTCCCCTATTTGAATCATAAAGTACATACTTATAAATCTTGTCCATATTTCCGCCTCCAAAGTTAGGATTGATTCCATATCTTTCAGCAATTTCAGGAGTTATTTTTTTTGCTAAATCTATTTGCATGTCACTGTATTTCCCAGATTTGAATTCATATCTATAGAATAATCTTCCTGATGTTCCAAGATTATTATCTCCAACAATATTGGAACCAGTTTTTTCTAGACCATTATTTTTAATTATATAATCTAGGTCTACTGCAATTTGTTCCATCTCAGCAATGGATGAAGGATAAATGGTAAAAGCTTTACCTCTTTGTGAACTTGAATTTAATTTATCGAAATTATTATATTTTCCTATCATTTTATGATTTATATTATTGTCATTTAAATATGGACTAATAACTTCAAAAAGATCTTGAAAATCTTTTATATTATCAGAAAAAATATGCATCTTCCAAGGAATATGATTCTTTGTACTTCCATACAGAGATGTTGACCAATTTCCGACAACGTATCTTCCTTTCTGTGTATAGTTATTCTTTTCAAGAAAATCTTTTTCAGATAAATATACTTTATCTTTAGAAACTTTATATTTATCAAGATCCTTTGATCTTGAAACATTTTCACTTTTTCTTGGTTGTTTTGTGTTAATTTCTGAGGTAGAATTGTCTTTTGTTATATTTTGAGAAACATCCGTTTTCGGAGCTGCAACATCGGCAAGAGATTTTGCTTGAACATCCGTTTTCGGAGCTGCCGCATCAGAAAGGGATTTTAATTGAACATCAGCTTTAACTTGCGCTTCAGCTTTTTGTGCGGATATATTTCCTTTTGAAGGGACATCGACATCAATTTTTGGATTTTTTACTCCAATATAGGTTCCATATGTTGACACATCTATAAGGTGATATGAATCTCCGACTTTTTTAATTTGTAGATGTTGCCTTGATACTGAATTATCATTAATTTTTATGTCACCATTTCTTCCTATTGTTAGAACATCTCCTTCGTTCATTGCTTTTAACTTTCTCTGTATTTCTGGGGAAGATAAGTCAATGCTGGAATTTCGAGAAAGGTTAAATGTTTCATTTCCATTGATTTTTATTTCTTTATTACTTGGTAATTTTGTACCTTGATTAACATTTGTATAATCTAAAATAGCAACACCATCTGTAGTATATAATGATTTATTATCTACCGTTAAATAATAACTTGCTTTTGTATCTATATCTCCAGGAGTAATTGAAGTCTTTGAATTATGCATAACATCATATATATAACTTGTACCATCAGGTAATGTAACAATATTCCAAGCGTGTCCACCATTAGCGCCTGTTAATGGATTGCTAAAATTACCGCGTTGAAGTTCTACATTTAATCCGACTTCATCTCCTAAAACTTTATACATTAAACTTCTATGTCTACATACAGCTGCGTTTTCTTTGAAAATTTCACCTAGTAATATTTCTTGGCCTACTGGTAAATTGTTAGAATTATTAACATAAACAGAATCACCAAAATTCTTACCTTTTGTTGATAAGTCATATACGTACTCGTGTATATAATCAGCTTTCTGTGAGTCAGTCATACCTTCTGTCGCTGCTTTAACTTCAGTTATGTATGATTGTAATGTTGCATCTTTTGTTCTATCAACAACAATAATTTCTCGACCTATATTGTTTGGGGCTATTTCGCCATTTAGTAATCTTTGACCATTACTGTCAAAACTAAAAGCTCGGCCACCATCTCTATATCCATCTAAGATTTTTTGATCTGCAGCTATGTTGTGTTTTGAGTTGAAACTATTAGATTGGTCAATAGGAGTTTGTATTTTTGTTGTTTTTGCTAATGTTGTGTCTACTGTTTGTTTGGTTTGTATTTCTCCTTTTGGTGTTTCATTATCTATATAATTTGTTTCTAAAAATTCAGTTTTGGGATAAAGTGATTCTGTTGGCTTTGCTTTAGAAGGGTCAAAATTACGCCATATATCATCCTCTATTGTCATATCTGAAGCTAGATAATTATTATTTCCTCTATTAGGTTCATAAAGTTTTATTTTATATATTTTTTGCATATCATTTCCTATGAACCTAGTATCTATATCATATTTTGTAATCATTTCAGGTGATATTTCTCCTGATAATTTGCATTGAAAATCACTAAATTTACCTGATTTTAATTCATATCTGTAGAATAATCTTCCTGAATCTCCAAGCATATTATCCCCTAATATATTTGAATCAGAAATAGTGAGACCATTTTGTCTTATTATATAATCTAAATCTACTGCTATTTGTTCCATCTCGGCAACTGATGATGGATATATTGTGAAGGCTTTACCTTTTTGTGAACTAGCATTTAGGGTATTAATATTATTCCCTGAACCTATAATTTTATGGTGGATTCCATTATCATTTAAATAAGGACTAACAACTTCAAAAAGGTCTTGAAAATCATCCATTTGATCAGAAAATATATGCATTTTCCAAGCACAATGATCATTTTTTCTTCCTACTGTTGAAATAGACCATGGACCAACAACATAGTCTCCATCATTTTCTAAATAATCAATTTTATCAAAAAATTCTTGTTCTGTTAGATATGTTTTGTTTTTATTAACTTTGTATTTGTCAAGATTATTTGTTCTAGTAACATTTTCACTTTTTCTTGGTTTTTTTGTGTTAATTTCTGAGGTAGAAGTATCTGTTTTTATATTTTGAGGAACATCAGCTTTTGGAGTTGCCGCATCGGCAAGAGATTTTGCTTGAACATCAGCTTTCGGAGTAGCCGCATCAGCAAGGGAATTTAATTGAACATCAGCTTTCGGAGCAGCCGCATCGGCAAGGGATTTTGCTTGAACATTAGTTTCTAATTTTGATGAATTAGTAAATTTATTCCAGAAAAATTCTGTTTTAGGGTATTCTGAATTTGTTGAAATGATAGATGGAGTATCGGTTTTCGGAGCAGCCGCATCAGCAAGGGATTTTAATTGAACATCAGCTTTCGGAGTAGCCGCATCAGCAAGGGAATTTAATTGAACATCAGCTTTCGGAGCAGCCGCATCGGCAAGGGATTTTAATTGAACATCAGCTTTCGGAGCAGCCGCATCAGCAAGGGATTTTAATTGAACATCAGCTTTCGGAGCAGCTGCATCAGAAAGAGATTTTGTAACTATTTTACCCATAACATCTCCTGCTAAGCTTATACCTGTATTTAATGTTCCACCGGAGACAATACCCATCTTCGTAATTTCAGAAAGTGTTTTTAAATTAATGTCGTCGCCATTATAAGTTTGAGTTATAATATATTCAGCTCCAGAACTTATACCTCCATCTAAGGCACCATCAACAAAATTTCCTATAGTACTTCCTGCGAGATTCGCGAGCGTTTTGCCGGTATTAGAAGTAATATCTGAAGTAATACGATTAACAATGCCATTAGTAACTTTGCCACCAACATAATTTCCAGCTATTGATGTTAATCCATTGATAGCACCTACACTAGCATCTATGACTAAGTCATTTTTTACATAATTTATAAAGTTTTGACCAACCGTTTCTCCATTATTTTGTGTTACTGCGTCAATAATATTTGCTCCAACATTAATACCTGCACTTAAAACTACAGATCCTGCTATTCCAATAGAAGCAACACCTCCAGTTGCTATAATTGCAGCACTTGTACCAACAGCAATAGCTGTTGTTTTAATAGTATCTTGAGTTTGTTCATAATCCATTATAGATTCTGAAGCTTTTGAATTCTCAACCATTGATTGTCCATTAAGTAGTTTATTTAAGCTATCTTGGTTGAGTTCTGTTCCTGTTAGTTCTTTAAATAAAGCAGCTTGTTTTATTGGGTCTTTTGTATTATTAAATGCAGTGGCAAGCTCAATATATTCTTTTATTTGGGCCTCTGCCATTCTTTCGGTTGTACCAACACCTAATATATTATTGTTGAACCATCCTATACCTTTAGATAATATACCTTGGGAAGAAACACTTTCATCAAATGATGTATCTAGTCCATTTGCTTGGGATAATAACATTTCTCCCAAATCATTCATTGTAAATACTTCACCATTTGCTAAGGTAATACCATTATTTAATGCTGTTGTTATTTCTAGTGATTCTTTTGATGCATTTAAATTAACATCTGTACCATATAATGCTTGGTATAAAGTATTAAGGTTTGCTTCAGTTGGATTTTTACTTGCAATTTCATATAATTCTTCAAGATCTGCTAGTTGATTTAATTCTCCTGTAGAACCTCCACCAAAAAGAGAAGTAATATTATCCCAAGCTTCTCCTAACATATTTTTTGAATTTTTATCTGCAATTATTTCATCTCTTTGTTGTTCTAGTGCGACTCTTGCAGATTCAAGTACATAATCAACTTCAGAATTACCAGTTCTTACAGATTTTGTGTCTGATTTACCTGCTTTTGAATTAAGTTCACTTCTAGATAATCCAAATGTTGTTATTATATTATTTTTTACAGTATTCATTGTGGTTTTTATTGCTGAAGTGGCGGTATTAACAACTTTAGTAGCAGCATTTTTAACTGTATTAGCGGCTTTAGTAACGGTATTTGTAACTGTATTAACAACTTTAGTAGCAGTATTTTTAACTGTATTGGCGGCTTTTGAAATTAAGTTAGAAGCTCCAGAAATTAAATTTGATAAAAATCCTTTTTCTTCTTCTTGTTTTTTAATATTTGTGTTATTAGAAGTACTAGAATTATTAGGGGATTGAGTCTTATTACCTTTTTGAGCAGTGTTATTTTTTTCAATATTTTGGGTTGTATTTGTTTTTTTTGTTAGAGATGTAAACTTTACTCCAGTTCCACTATCAGTAATATTTATATTCTTTTGAACCAAAATATTTTTGTAATCAGAAGTTTTAAGTTTTTGAGTTTTTGGACTATTTAAATTATATACTTTCTTGTCATCACCTGATAATTTTGAAACGATTTTAGAGGTTTGATTTGTCTTAGAAGAAGTTATTTGTTTTGAAACAATAGATGAAGTATTTACTGTTAATCCTAAGAAAGAGGTAGTTTTATTAGCAGAATTTTTTTTGTTAGAAGAAGATGATACATTTTTATTGGTAGATTTATTTGAAGTGCTATTGTTTGTAGATGAAGTATTTGTTGATTTTTTAGAAATAGAGATATTTTTTTGTGCAAGAATTGCTTCATAATCAGAAGTTGATAATGACTTTACACTAGTAGAAGTAGACTTAGAAGTTGTTGTTGTTTTGACTTTTGATGATAAAGCACTATTAGTGATAGTAATTTTTTTTATACTAGTGGAACTTGATTTTGCCAAGGATGTTTTATTTGAAGAACTATTAGTATTTGTTTTAATAGTAGAAATTTTAGGTGTGGTTTTTATTGCTGAAGATATTTTGTATGAAGAAACTGTATTTTTAGTTGAATATTTGCTAGTAGCTGAGTTTGAAGTCTTATTTTTTAAAGTGACAGATGTATTTGTTTCTTTTATAGTTTTTAGTGTAGTATTTGAAGGTTTAGCTGCTGTCTTTGTAATAGTAGTAGTTTTTTTTGCTGTTGTTGAGCTAGTTTTAGAAGAACTATTTGCACTGCTCGCAGTTTTACTCAATATATTTTTTTTTAAGGTAGAAGAAACTTTTGCAGCAGATGCTGACGTTGCAGTTTTATATTTATTTGATGAAGATGTTGTTTTTTTTGTTGTTGAATTTGTTTTTGTTGACGAAGATTTACTTGTACTTTTTGTTGTTGAAATACTTTTTTTTTCAAATTTTTTTAACGCGTCTATAAGAGCCATTCTAGAAATTTTCCTACTAAATATTGTATTAATTAAAAATTATTCATTATTATTGATAATTTCTATCGGTCTAAATAGGAAATAAATTTAATCAAAAAAGAGTATAAACATTGAATTTTAATAAATATTTACAATAAGAAAAAACAAAAATCAAAATATATAAAAAATCAGCAATGTTTGACTGCTGATTTGTGAAAGGTTTTCATACCATGTTCTGAAATATAATTTTTATTGTTCTCTTCCAAGTTACAAATATTATATATTAATTGTAAAATAAAAACAAATTATGTTAAGAATTTATATTTTTTTCAAAAAAATTAATTATTTCTTCTAGATGTTCATCTACATCAACTTTTTCCCAGAATTTTATAATATTACCGTTTTGGTCTAATATAAAAGTTGCTCTATGTAAAATGGATGTTGGTTTACAGTTTTCTTCAATTGTTTTTTTTAACTTATTTTTATTATCTGAGAGTAAGGTAAAGTTTAATTTGTATTTATCCTTAAATTCTTTATGGTTTTCTATATTGTCAGAACTAACTCCAATTACTTTTGCAAATTTTTTTATTTTATCCATTGATTCTTTAAATATATTTGCTTCTTTTGTACATACAGGTGTATCATCTTTTGGATAAAAATATAAAATTATATTCTCACCTTTAAAATCAGATAATTTGAAAATTTTTTCTTCTCCTCTTTCGTTAATTCCTTTTAATTCAATGTCTAAGTAGTTCATAATTTCTCCTTTTTATGGAGTATATTATTTTTGTTTGTTATTTAAATCACTTTAATTAGTAAATTAGAATACTAATATTTTATATTTTCCAATTATAAAAAATATTTTGAAACTTTCTTCTCAGATAATAGTCTATTACTTATAAGTGAATAAACAAATATAAAATTTTATATTATAATACTTATAACAAGGAGAGAGTTGTGAGAAAAATTTTAAAGAAAACAGCATTAATAACACTTACTTTATTATTTATTTGCATGTCTTTTAGCAGTAGTAATACTGCAATGGCTCAGTCTGATACAGTATTGTATGATATGGTTTGGAAAATAGTTAATTCAAAATATTTGGATCAAACTAATAATGGACAGGATTGGCAAAGATGGCGTTATAAATATGATGATAAAATTCAAACACCGGAAGATGCTTATGTTGCAATTGATACAATGGTTGCAAGTTTGAATGATAGATATACAAGATTTGTGCCTCCAAAAGAATTTGAAGAAGAAAAAAATGCAATAAAAGGTTCTTTATTTGGTATTGGTGTTCAAATCGGTTTAAGAGATGGTAAAGTATTAATTATATCTCCAATTGAGGAAACTCCTGCAGAAAAGGCTGGGCTTAAACCAGAAGATGAAATCTTAGCAATAGACGGGGTCTATACAAAAGACATGACGCTTGATAAAGCTGCTGATAAAATTAGGGGGAAAAAGGGTACTGCTGTTAAGCTTTTAATAAAAAGAAAAGGTGAGCCTAATAAAACATATAGTGTTGTTAGGGATGAAATAGTTATTAAATCAATTTCTGTTAAATTGCCAGAAGAGTTTAAACTGGATGATAGATTGGGTTATATTAGAATTAGTTCTTTTATGGGAAAAAATTCCGGTAATGATTTTGAAAAAGAATTATTGAAACTAAAAGATAAAGAAGGAATTATTATTGATTTAAGAGCAAATTCTGGTGGTCTATTAAATAATGCAATACAAATTGCAGATATGTTTTTAGGTGAAGATATTATTGTTAGTACTGTTGATAGGGATGGGTATAAAGATACTGCAAAATCAAGAAGAGCTTTTATTTCTGACCAACCGCTTGTTGTTCTTATTAATAAGGGAAGTGCTTCGGCTAGTGAAATTTTATCAGGTGCTTTAAAAGATAATCAAAGAGCTATTTTAATAGGTGAAAATACTTTTGGTAAAGGTCTTGTTCAAGAAGTTAAAACATTACCTCCTTTTGGTTCAGGATTAAATATTACTATTCAAAAATATTTAACTCCAAATGGTACGGATATTAATAAGAAGGGGATAGCTCCAGATATTGAAGTTAAACTTTCAGAAGAAAATGTGAAAAATAAAGATGATGTTCAGCTAAAAAAGGCCCAAGCTGTTCTTTTACAAATGATTAAAAATGAAAAAATGTCTGCTTCTGCTAGTCTTTAATCTTTTGATAGATTATTTGTGCAGCATTTAAAATTGGATCAATTGCTGGAGAATATGGTGGTGAATATGGTAAATCTAAATTCATAAATGTCTCCAGCTTTGTTTTGCCTAATATTGCCGGGATTACCGTATTTATCCTTTGATTTACTTCTCCTTCACCTATACCTTGAATCCCAAGTATTATGTGAGTATTTCTATCTGCTATTAATTTTAATGTCATCATACTTGAATCAGGCATGTATCCTGCTTTATCTCTTTTCGTAACTATTGCATATTCCGGTTGGAAACCAAGTTCAAGGGCTTCTTTATAGCTTATTCCTATTATGGATATTGTTAAATTAAAATATTTTGTAATTGTAGAATTTAATATTCCGTCGAAAGAACAATGTCCTCCTGCTATATTAATTGCGGCACACCTGCCTTCTTTGTTTGCCGTTGATCCCATTGGTACCCAGGTATATCTGTTTGTTACAAGATTAAAATTATCAGTGCAATCTCCTGCCGCATATACATTTGCTTGTGATGTTCGCATTGTATTACCGACTTTTATACTATTTTGTATCCCTAGTTCAATGTTACTACCTTCTAGAAAATCAGTATTTGGTCTGACGCCGGTTCCAAGTATTACAAAATCTGTTTCAATTTCTTTCCCTGATGCGGTTATTACTTTTTTCACTTCTCCTTCATCATTTCCTCTAAATTCGATTACTTCTTCATTTGTTAATATACTAACTTGTCCCGGGTTCCGTCCTATTATGTAATCTGTAACCCTTTGTGCGAAATCTTCGTCAAACATTTTTAATATTTGTGAATTTTTCTCTATTAATGTTACTTGAATATTATTACTAACGAGGGCTTCTAATAATTCTATGGAAATATATCCACCACCAAGTAGTACGGCTTTATTAGATTCCAACATCTTTTTCTTTATCTTTATACCGTCATCAATAGTTCGTAAAGTATATATGTTCTTTAAGTTTATATTTCTTATATTTGGAATAATAGGACTTGCACCTGTTGCTATAACCAATATATTATAATTTATTTCATATTTATTATTTGATACTAAATCTTCAATTAAAACAGTTTGTTTTTCTGTATCAACTTTTAAACATCGACTTTTCAAATAAATATCTATATTTTGTTTCCTAAAATCTTCAGGAGTCCTCATTATTAAGGTTTCAGGACTCTGAATTATATTTTCTATATAGTATGGTAGTCCGCAAGCAGAATAAGAAATAATATCTTCTTGTGTGTATAATTCAATTTTTATATCAGGATTTTCTCGCCTTAATTTTGCTGCAGTTTTTGGACCTGCTGCTCCGCCCCCTATAATAACAACTTTTTCGCTCATTTTTAATTAACCTTTTAAAATACCATTTTTTGTATTTCTATTCCGCTTATATTTATTAGTTCTTTTTCCATTGTTATGGAATCTTCTTCTTTTTCTATTTGTAATAATATTATTCCGCTGTTTGAACAAAATAAAATCGAATTATTTATTCCTATACGCAGTTTTATAATACAGTTAAATTTTGTTAGAATTTCTTGCAATTTAACTGAATTATCAACTTTGTCATTTAGTTTAATGCCTAATATTACAGTCATAAACTTATTCTTTTATTTCAAGTTTACTTGTCTTTTTGTCTTCACTTTGAATCTTTGGTAAATCCAAATGTAATATCCCTTTTTTTAATTTTGCTGTTGATTTTTCTATAGCAATTTCATAAGGGAAATATAGTGTACGTGAGTAATTTCCATATCTAAATTCTGATTTATGATATTTATGTTTTTTATCTTCTTTTTCTTGTTCATATTCTTTTTTTGCTTCTATTTTTACATAAGATTTATTTATATCTATATCTATATCTTCTTTATTAATCCCTGGTAGTTCCATCTTTACACAGTATTTGTCATCATATTCTTTTACATCTACAGGCATTGCCATTCCTTTTAGTTCTTGATGAAATATGTATTCAGGAAATAAATTATCAAAACTTTTTTGTAAGATTGCGTTAATATCTTCATTTAGTGTATTTAAAAAGGTATCCGGCTTTTTTATCAAATATTTCATATTTTTCTCCTATGCATTTCATTTATTTTACTAAATTAGTTTGCACGAAAAAAAATATTATAACATTACCATATTGGATAAATTATAAGAATAAATGTTACTCTATATCTTCAACAGGTAAGGAGCTTTTTAATTGATTTTTTTTTAATCTATTAACAACCGAATCTACTAAGAAATCATATGATTTTATATTTTTTATTTCAGAAGAAAATTCTTTTTGAAGCATTTCTTCAACCATTGCTCGTATTTTTAAATCTTCTTGCACAAATTTACTATCAGCTACTACTTCTTCAAAAAACTTATTTCTTAAATTTTGAGAATTTTTTTTAGCAGAAAACTTAAGCCAATTTATTTGTGGCTTTATATTTGATAATTCTTTTACAAGTTTAAAATGTTTTAAACCGAACATTTTATTAGTATTTCTCCATTTTCTATAGAAACATCATGTACTTCTTTTACATGGTTCCTCTTTATATATGATAAAACATTTCCTACTGTTTGTACAGTGTTCATCTTTTCTATAAGTGTGTACAATACTAAATCATATAAAAGCGAGTTATTCTTTAATTGAGGAATTTCTTCTTGTAATATTTTTTTTATCATTGATGAAATTTTAACAGATTGTTGATTCTTGACTTCTAAAGGATTGGTCGTGTTTGATTTTTTTACTGACTCATTATTGAATTCATTTAACCATTCAATCTTTACTCTTTTTTGGGAATTTAACATAAATACCATTCCTTTACTAATTGTTTATATTTTTATTTCCGTAAAAATAAAAAAGTATGAATTTTTTTAATTTACATAAATAATCTAATCTTTTACTTTTCTTAACATTACTTTTTATATATCATTTAATCTAGTATCGCACTTTGTTATTTAGTCATCTTTGCTAACAAAGTATTTACCTTTTGAAAATGACACTCACCTTCTTTTCATTTTGGATACAAGCTCTCTCAAAAACAAAGTGTTTGGTTCGTTTTGTAAAAAAAATTCACTCACTCTTTCAGCTTATCGTGAATTTTTTTCCGGACATATTAAATGAATAAAATGTTTTTTTACATTCTTATGTAAATATTTATTACTAAAAAGTTTTTATATAAATGTAAGGCTAAAGTTTTTTTTTATCCTTCCGACAAAAATATTAATTCGGAGAAATGTAAAAGTAAGTTGTGTATTTATACACAGGAGACAATATTAATATGTCAAATATTTCAATAAAATCTACTTCTATTTCAAAAAAAGATAGTGCTTCAAATATTGGAAATAGTGAGTTTTTTAAGCTAAAAAAAGAGTATGAAAAACAAAAAAGAAAAATGCAGAAGACAGATTTCGCTAATTCTCCCGTAGCACTAGAAAAAGAATTAACCTTATTAACTAAGTTAAAGGAACTGGCTGAAAAAGAAGGTCTTTCTGAAGAAGTTAAAAGTATTTTGGATAGAGAACAATCTATATATACAAAACTTGCTAATAATCATTTGAATAGTGATTCTGGGTTCTACTACCCTCAGGTTGCTTTTAAGGGAAGTAAATCAAAAGAGTTTAATCTATCACCAAATAATGGTTTTACACGAGGATATAGCCTTGAATTTCTAGAAGATATTGATGAACAAGAGTTTGTTAATATGTTTAAATCTTTATATCCTGATATTATGTTAGATGAAAATGCCGAAGCTATAATTAAAATATTGGGCAGTAAAAATTTTGGAGCTTCTAATGCTGCTTATATTATAAAAAAGTGCATGGATGATAAGGGACATATTTCTGTTGATAAGCTTTGTACTATAAAACTACTTACTGATGCAGAAATGACAAGTGCTGTTATTCCACAAATTCTGGAAGAATTCGCTTTTTTTGATGAAAAATCGCAGCAAGAAAAAATAGACCTTGATTCTTGTAAAAAAATATGTGACTTCAAATACTTGGGTTTTAGTGATATTGATAGTTTACATCTTACAAGATACCTAAATTCAAATTTAAGCGATTCAGATTCTGTTGTTAAAAATATATTAAGAATGAATAAATCAGGAATAAGTTCAGATGCTATTTTAAGAATATTCGATGCTTTAAGAACTTATGATGTTGAAACGGGAAAAGATAATATTAGTAATTCTTCTGTCCAATCTGTTATAAGAATAAAAAAAGCCTTAATTTTGGCAAGAAACAATGAAAAAACCGAACGTAATAATCCCATTAATTTACTGGGGATACAAAAATTTTCTTTCGGAAATGATATTATGATTGTTAAGGATGGTGAGATTAAATGTATCTCGCCAGTTGAAGGCGAAAGTGTTTTTAGTCTTCAACAACAATATGATGAAATGATATCAAAAATCGAAGATAATTTATTAATTAATTTTGTAAATAAATATAAAGATAAAAATGGTGAAATTGATTCAAAATATGTTAGAACACTTATCGCATTGAGACATTATGGTATAACTTATGGACCACTATTAAATATGATTGATATGTGTATTAATAAAAATGGAAGTATTGATAAAAATACATTGGAAACAATAGAAACACTTAAAAAGTCAGGGGCTTTAAGTGAGGATATTACTTTAATATTGAGTTCCATTAAAAAAGATAGCGATGAATTATATAATCAAGCTGATATTAATAATGCATCAATACTTACGTCACAAGTTATACCAGGTCAAATAGTCGTTACTTTATTACCTGATATTGCTAAAGATGAAAACTTAAAAGATTTTGTTATTGATTTTTCATCGCTTATGGAAGATAAAAAATATCTTATTGATTTAGTTAATCTTGTCAAAGACGATAAAGGAAATATTGATGAAAATGCAATGGATGTTATTTATAATCTTGCACAAAATATTTTAGATAAGGATAATTCTATTAATATGAAAGAATTCCTTGGACAGGCAGCTCGCATTTTGAATTCTGCAAAGAATGATGGAGATGATAATGTTAATGATGAAGGTGCCGGAATTGTTGCTATAATGTGTCAAAATTCTCAATCAATAGATGATATTGTTGCTGTACTTGATGCTTGTCATGATTCTAAAGGTTGTATTGATAAAAAACTATCTGAATTAACTTGGAAAATGAGTCTCCAAAAAGCAGATAGTAATCAAATATTAAAACTTATTGTTTCTTGCAAAAAGGAAGAAAATATCAATTATAATTTGATTGATACTATTATTTCTTTCTTTAATTCTAATGTACCAATAGAAAAAATTCTTAAATTTGCTTTGAATTGATTTTATTTCAATTTTCTTCATCTATCCATACATAAGTTTTACTTAAAGTAGCAGCAAAGGGATTATTTAAATCTCTATAATTATTAGAATTTGATATAAATTCATTGATATATTTTATTCTTTCTTTTATTTCATAAAAGTACTTTTTTATATTCATAATTAAATATCCAACATATAATTCCTTCTTTATTTTATTTTTTTTATGGAGAAAAAAACAGCTACTATCTATTAATAAATTAGCTTTTTTATTATACTTATGTATAATTTACTTATGAATAAAATTTTAATTGTTGATGATACTAAGTCTTGGTTATTATTTCATAAAGAAGTTATAACTGACTTATATAAAAATTATTTTGAAATAATCTTCGCTGAAAGTGCAAAAGAAGCTTTGAATATTATAAAACATAATATGTCAAACCCTTTTGATATAATAATTACGGATTTGCAAATGGAAACGGATTTTGAGCCTAAACTTGCAGGAGAATGGTTGATTGAAAATATTCAATCTTCTAAAGAATATAAAAGTTCAAAAATTATAATTATATCTGCAATGTATAATATTGAAATTGTTGCAAAAAAATATAATGTTGAGTGTCTATCTAAAAATCTTTTAATTAGAAATAAACTTTTATTAAAATTTATGTTTGAAAAAATAATGCCTTTTTTGAATAAATAAAATTTATATTTGATTTTGTTTGTGTTAGTATAAATTTGATTATGCTTAAACAAGACATGTCGAAATATTCAATAATAACACTTGAGGAAGTACATTCAACCAATAGTTATGCACTTGAAAATATATTGTCTTTTGATGATAAAACAGTTATTTTCTCTTTGCATCAAACTTTAGGTCGTGGAAGATATAATAGAAAATGGATTAGTGATAATTCAGAAAATTTATATCTTTCTTTTGTTTTCAAACCTAACAATATTTCTAATTATCCATTTGCAAATTTAACCCAGTATCTTTCAGTTGTTTTGTGTGATTTATTGAATAAAGATTTTAATTTAAATCCACAAATAAAGTGGCCAAATGATATATTGGTAGATGGTTATAAAATTTCAGGCATTTTAGCTGAATCTTATATGGAAAATAATCAAATAAAAGCAATAGTTTTAGGATTGGGACTAAATGTCAACTTGAATAAAAATACAATAGAGTTAATTAATCAAAAAGCAACTTCACTTTCTGTTCTATTGCATAAAAATTTTAATGTGGAAAGCATATTAAATAGATTATGTGATATGTTTTTTGAAAATTATGATGAATTTGTTTTAAAAGGTTTTGACTTTATAAAAGAATCATACGTAGAAAAATGTAGTTTCCTTGGAAAAAATATAATCATTCGAGAATTTAATGAAGAAAAACATTATTTTGCAAAATCAATAGATAGTGATGGATTATTAACTGTAATAGATGAAAATAATATGGAAAGTAAGATAATAACAGGAGATGTATTATGTTGAATGAAGGTCTAGCAACAATGGCTGTTGGAATGGGAACAGTATTCTGCTTCCTTACAATATTGTGGGCCGTTGTTTTTTCTTTGGGAAAGATTATTCAGGTATTAGGTAAATTATTCCCTGAAGAAACAAATGCGGTTGTAAATGCAGTAAAGACTGTATGTAATGATTCAGAAATTGCAATTGCTATTGCAGCTGCAAAAATGAGAAAGTAAAAAGTTAGTTAGGATATAAAGTTATAAAGAGGGAAAGAAAATGGCAAAAAAACAAATTAAGGTTATGGATACTTCTTTCAGAGATGGATTTCAGTCTGTATATGGGGCAAGAGTATTTACTAAGGATTTTTTACCTGCACTTGAAGCAGCAGTTGCAGCTGGTTTAAAACATTTTGAAGTTGGTGGTGGTGCTAGATTCCAATCTCCAATTTTTTATTGTAATGAAAATGCTTTTGATATGATGGATACAATTCGAAAAACTGTTGGTCCTGATATTAATTTACAAACTTTAGCAAGAGGTGTTAATGTTGTTGGTTTGGATTCTCAACCTCGTGATATTATCAATCTTCATGCCAAAATGTTTAAAAAACATGGTATGACAACTATTAGAAACTTTGATGCTTTGAATGATGTTAACAATCTAATATACTCAGGTCAATGCATAGTTGACAACGGTTTAAATCATGAAGTTACAATTACAATGATGGAGCTTCCTATTGGCTGCAGTGGTGCTCATGACGTTGCATTCTATGAAAGAGTATTACGTTCTATTTTAGATGCAGGTATTCCTTTTACATCTTTGGCTTTTAAAGATGCATCAGGCACATCTGCTCCTCAAAAAGTTTATGAAACAATTAAAAGAACAAGAGAACTTTTAGGAGCTGATGCTCATATCAGATTCCATTCTCATGAAACAGCCGGTACTGGTTTATTGGCATATAGAGCAGCTTTAGATGGTGGTGCTGACGGTATAGATTTATCTATGAAACCTGTTTCAGGTGGTACAGCCCAGCCTGATATCGTTTCTATGTGGCATGCATTAAAAGGTACTGAATATGACCTTGGTGTTGATATAGAAAAAATTCTTGAAACAGAGGAAATATTTAAAGAATGTATGAAAGATTATTTCTTACCTCCTGAAGCTTTAGCAGTAAATCCTGTAATTATATCTTCTCCACTACCGGGTGGTGCATTAACTGCTAATACTCAAATGATGAGAGATAATGGTACTATGGATAGATTCCCTGAAGTAGTTGCTGCAATGAAAGATGTTGTAGAAAAAGGCGGGTTTGCTACTTCTGTTACTCCTGTTTCTCAATTCTATTTCCAACAAGCATATGCTAATGTTATGTTTGGTGCTTGGAAGAAAATTACAGAAGGATATGGTAAAATGGTTCTTGGATACTTTGGTAAGACTCCTTGTGAACCCGCTCCTGAAGTAATTAAAGAAGCTTCTGAACAATTAGGACTTCAGCCAACAACAGAAACAGTTTTAGATCTTAATGACAAAGATCCTTCTAAAGGTATTGAAGCTGCTAAAAAAATGTTAGCTGATGCCGGTCTTGAACAAACAGAAGAAAATATATTTATTGCTGCTGCTTGTAAGGAAAAAGGTATTATGTTCTTACAAGGAAAAGGTACAATTAGTGTTAGAAAAAATGAACCTGCTAAAGCTCAAGAAGCTGCTGTTGCTTGTTCTAATAGCGAAGGTTGTACGGTAACTGTTAATGGTAAAAAATATGCCGTAAAACTTGAAAATGGTAAAGCAGTTGTAAATGGAAAAGAATATAGTGTTGATGTAAAAGACGGTATTGAAGAAACATCTTCTGTCGCTGCAACAGGTGAAGGTACTCCAGTAAAGGCGCCAATGCCAGGAAGTGTTTTAAGAGTTTTAAAAAATGTTGGTGACAGCGTTGAAGAAAATGAAGAACTTCTTGTTATTGAAGCAATGAAAATGGAAACACCAATTAAATCGCCTGTTAGAGGTGTTGTAAGCGGTATGTCTGTTTCTCAAGGTGATAAAGTTCAAACCGGGCAAACAATGGTAACAGTAGGTTAGGAGGTAAAAATGCAATTAGCAGAAGGTTTACAAAATCTTTGGATGTCAACAGGTATAATGAATTTTATTAAACCTGCAGATCCTAATTTATGCGGTGCCGAACAATTTATGCATCAGTTTGGCTCTCCAATAATGATATTAGTTTGTTTGTTCCTGCTTTGGTTGGGTATAAAGAAACAGTTTGAGCCATTGTTATTAGTGCCAATTGCTTTTGGTGGATTATTATCAAATATTCCTGTTTGTGATATGGCAGGACCAAATGGATTTTTAGGTATTGTATATGAAGCAGGTATTCATAAAGGGTTATTCCCATTGATAATATTTATGGGAGTTGGTGCTATGACTGACTTTGGACCTTTAATAGCTAACCCTAAAACTTTATTATTAGGTGGTGCTGCTCAATTTGGTATATTTGGTGCATTACTTATGGCACTTGTTTGTTTTGGTTTTACTCTACCTCAAGCTGGTGCAATAGGTATTATAGGTGGTGCAGATGGCCCTACTTCTATATTTGTTACCACAAAGTTGGCACCTGAATTACTCGGGGCTATAGCTGTTGCTGCATATTCTTATATGGCACTTGTACCGGTTATTCAACCGCCGATTATGAAACTTTTAACAACTGAAGCTGAGCGTAAAATTGAAATGAAACAATTAAGAGAAGTTTCAAAAAGGGAAAAAATTGTATTTCCTATCGCTGTATTAGTATTATGTGCAATATTTTTACCGGATGCTTGTCCTTTAGTCGGGGCTTTAACTTTTGGTAATTTATGTAAAGAATGCGGGGTTACTGACAGATTATCAGATACTATGCAAAATGCTCTTATTAATATAGTTACTATTTTCTTAGGACTTTCTGTTGGTTCAAAATTATCTGCAGATCAATTTTTAACACCCCAAACATTATTTATATTGATACTTGGTATTATTGCATTCTCATTAGCAACTGCAGGCGGTGTAATAATGGCAAAAATTATGAATTTATTTATAAAAGAAAAGATAAATCCATTAATAGGATCAGCTGGGGTTTCTGCTGTTCCTATGGCTGCTCGTGTATCTAATAAAGTCGGTTTAGAGTACAATCCACAAAACTATTTATTGATGCACGCTATGGGGCCAAATGTAGCAGGTGTTATTGGTAGTGCAGTTGCTGCAGGGGTTTTATTATCTTTAATACCTCACTAATCATGTATTAATGTTTATGTTTTGTTTATAATATTATTGAAAATTTACTAATAAAAAGGAGAAAATTATGGAAACATACGGAATCGAAAAATTTGGCATTATAGGTGCTAAAGAAGTACATCGTAATTTATCACCTGCTCAATTAACTGAAGCTGCTCTTCGCAGAGGTGAAGGAAAATTATCTTCTACCGGTGCTTTAGTTGTTACAACCGGTAAATATACCGGTCGTTCTCCTAAGGATAAATTTATTGTTGATACTGATGGTGTTCACAATGAAATTGCTTGGGGTAAAGTTAATAGACCAATCTCTAAAGAAAAATTTGACTCTATAAAAGGTAAAATAGCTGCTTATTTGCAAGGTCGTGAAATATTTATTTTTGATGGTTTTGCTGGTGCTGATAAAAAATATACACAAAAATTCCGCGTAATTAATGAATTAGCTAGTCAAAATTTATTTATTCATCAATTATTAATTAGACCAACTCAAGAAGAATTGGCCTCTTATGGTGAACCTGATTATACAATTCTCTGCGCTCCCGGATTTAAATGTGATCCTGAAGTAGATGGAGTTAATTCAGAGGCTTGCATTGCTATTGATTATGAAGAACATGTAATTATAATTTGCGGTTCTCAATATGCTGGAGAAATTAAAAAATCTGTATTTGCTACAATGAACTACATTATGACAAAGAAAAATGTTCTTCCAATGCATTGCAGTGCAAATATGGATCCTCAAACAGGTGAAACAGCTGTATTCTTTGGACTATCAGGAACAGGTAAAACTACTTTATCTGCTGATCCTGCAAGAAAATTAATTGGTGATGATGAACATGGCTGGTCTCCTGATGGCATATTCAATTTTGAAGGCGGTTGCTATGCTAAATGTATAAATCTTTCTGCTGAGCATGAACCGGATATTTATAATGCAATTAAATTTGGTTCTTTAGTTGAAAATGTCATTATGGATGAAAATACTAGAGAATTTGACTTTAATGATGGTTCTTTAACTGAAAACACACGTGTTGGTTATCCTATTGATTATATTAATAATGCTCAAGTTCCAAGTAAAGGCGGTATACCTAAAGTTGTTGTATTTTTAACCGCTGATGCTTTTGGTGTTTTACCTCCAATTTCAAGATTGGATAAAAATGCTGCTATGTATCACTTTGTAACAGGATTTACTTCAAAATTAGCAGGTACTGAACGTGGTGTAACAGAACCTCAACCAACTTTCTCAACATTATTTGGTGAACCATTTATGCCTATGGATGCTTCTGTTTATGCTCAAATGCTTGGTGAAAAATTAGATAAATATGGTACTAAAGTTTATTTAGTTAATACAGGATGGGCTGGAGGAAGTGCTTCTTCTGGTGCTAAACGTATGAAGTTATCTTATACTCGTGCTATGGTTAGTGCAGCTTTAAATGGATCATTTGATAATGTTGAATTTAAACATCACGATATATTTAATGTTGATTATCCTACTTCTTGTCCTGGTGTTCCAAGTGAAATGCTTGATGCTAGAGGTATGTGGTCTGATAAAGCAGCTTATGATCAAACAGCTAATAAATTAGCACAAATGTTTGTTGATAATTTTGCTGCAAAATATCCAAATATGCCTTCAGTAATTGTTAATGCTGGTCCTAAAGCTAAGGCAATTATATAAATATATAAAATATATTAAAAAGGTGATATGTTTCTATATCACCTTTTTTTTATTTTAGTATGTGCTTCGAGATATTTCATCTGCATTTTCACTTCCATTTGCATAAGCTAAATATGTGTCAGTTGGAATATCACTTGAACCACCTGTCCATTCGTTCATTCTTATCCAACCTGAAATTTTCTGATAATTTTCTCCGCCAATTTCATAGCTTCTAAGTCTTACTTGATCGCCAGAGTTACCTTCTATTGTATATATTATATTTCCGCTTGTTGCAACTACTATTCCAGTATGAGAGGAATTATTATTCTTTTGTATCATAATGTCTCCAGGAACAGGAGTATAAGATCCAACTTCTGAGTAATATCCTTCTGCTTTAGCTTGCTCTCTTAAATTTGATACAGAAGCTGTAAAATCTAATGGATTGTTGGAATTATTTCCTTGACCTTCTCCAAAAAGCCAAGATACAAATGCTGCACACCAAGGAACACCGGCACCACCACCATATTTTTCCATTGTTCCTCTGTTATCTCCTGCATCTTCATATACTCCTAATTGTGAAAAAGCAAGCTCTATCGCTGTTTTTGTTACTTCCGTAAGACCATCAAAACAATAATCTCTTGCTGTCTCTTTATTTTCATAATTATTAATAGCAGTTTGGATTTCATTGACATAATTTTGAGCTGATTGAACTTCAGATTTTGCATTAGAGATAGCTTCTTTTTTATAGTTGTCATATTCATCTTTAGCATCAT
>CALURV010000032.1 GCA_944323285.1 Candidatus Gastranaerophilales bacterium
ATTTATCTTTTGTCCCGTCGTTTACACATATTATCTCTATGTTTGAATATGTCTGGTTTATTATACTTTCCAAACACTGCTTTAAATATCTTTCTACATTATATACGGGTACTATTACTGATATATCAACCATTATTTTTTCTTTTTCTTATTTATTTTATCTATTATTCTTCTTATTGGACTTTTTGATAAATAATTAATTCTATCTTGAAGAATTTTTATTTGTTGTTCTTTTTCTGCATTTTGAACATTCATTTGTTTAATTAACAATTCCTGAATTTCAATTGATCTTTTACTATAATCATCTTTAATTTTATTAGTTTCTTCTTCTATTTTATTTTCAAAATTCAATTTATTCTGTTCTAAAACAGAAATTAAATACTCTTCTTTTTTAACATTTTCTTCTTTTAATGTATTATAAAATTCCTCTTTGAGGTTTTTTATTTTTTCTTCTGATAATTGTTTCATATTATCAAACAAATAATTTATTTCTTTATAACTCTCAGAATTTTTATCATATATTTCTTCTATTTTTTTATTTATATCTAAATATAATTGAGAAAGTTTTTCATCATATAATGCTTTTTCATAACCAATTCTTTCTTGTATATGTTTATATAATTCATAATTTTTATTATAATTATCATCAATTAATCTATCTATTTCTGTTTTTAGACCAGAATATTTACTATTAATTATTCCGTATAAATTTTGTTCTTTATCATTAATTAATTTATCTGCATATAGTTTAACATTCTCTAATCCCGCATTTGTATATTCATAATTTTTTGTTATTTCTTCATATACTTTCGTTATTTTTTTATCTACTGTATTTGAAAAATTATTTAAATCTGTTCTTATTAAACTTTCAAAATTTTTTATTTGTACTTTTTGTTCTTCATTTAATTTATTTGTATATTCATAATTTTTTGTTATTTCTTCATATACTTTCGATATCTTTCCATCTGTTTGAATTGTTATATTCTTTCCCGAACTGTTTATTAATCCTTGTATTTCTTCTTTATTCTGATTTAATTTTTCATTAATATTTTTGTTTAATTCATTTGTATATTCATAATTCTTATTTAAATCATCATATATATTAGAAACTTTATTATCTACATCTATGATAGAACACATTTCAGTTCTTAATCTATTTTCAATTTCATGAATATCAAGATATTCATTAAATACTTTTCGATTAAAATCTTCAAAACTATTGTTTAATACCATTAAATAACCTTGAAAATGATATATTGATTTCCAATACGGATTTTCTAAGTCCTGAATATCAAGACTCTTAAATATTTTTTTCATCTCAAAGAAATACTCTTTTTGATAACTTTCTTTAAGCATTGTATATCTATGAAATAAATCATTAATAATCCAGCCTTTTATTTTATCTTGTATATCATTCAGAAAATCAAATTTCTTCATTTTTTCATAAGTTAAAGAAACCATTGCCAAACGGTCTAATATTTTTTTATTAAATTGCTGCATTGTTGAATTTTTTCTGTTAACTCTGTAAATATAAAAATTTTTCCATACTATTTGTATTTTATTTGCAGGAAGATATGTTCCAAAGAAAAATGGTAAATCTTCATATATAAAACCTTCAGGAAACTTTTCTCCTATTTTATCTAAATATTCTTTTTTGTATATTTTATTCCATAAAACAACATTTATATCTAAAAGCTCATCTTTTGTTTCAACTGAAGAAAAAACTCTTTCTCCCATTTTCTCCAATATAGTAAGAGAATAATAGTCAGATAAAATATACTTATTATTAATATCATCATATTCCCTTGCCTGACATATTGTTATATCATTATCATTTTCTTTTGCTTTATTATAAAGCTCTAAAAACATATCAGTATCAACCCAATCATCAGAGTCAACAAATCCTATATATTCACCTTGCGCAATTTCTATAGCTCTATTTCTTGCATATCCTTGTCCTTTTCTTGTATCTAAATCTATAAGCTTTATTCTGCTATCTTTGTTTATAAATTCTTCTACTATTTTTCTTGAACCATCTGTTGATGCGTCATTTACACAAATAACCTCTATATCCTTCAAAGTTTGTGAACAAACACTTGTTAAACATTGTTCTATATATTGTTCTACATTATTAAATGGTATTATTATTGATATTTTTGGCATTCTATTTCCCTGATTTATTTATTATTTATTTATTATTTATTTTCTCATTTATATCTTTATATAATACTGCTAATTCTTCATAAAACTTTGAGTTGTTCTCTTTTATAAACGAATATATATTATCTAAATTAATTTTAAGTTTATTTTCAAGTTTTAAAACCTCTTTTAATCGTTCACTATAATTCTCATCATTTGAATTAGCTATAATTGTTATAGCATCCATTTTATATTTTATGTCTTCAATAGCAGCATTAATTTGTTTTTGCAAGCTAGAATATTTTATTTCTTGTTCTTTTTCTATATTTTCTATTCTTCGATAAATATTTGAAATCTCATCATTTAAATATCTTTTTGTATCTTCTTGAAGCTTTTCAGTATATCTATAATTTTTTGTTATTTCTTCATATACACTATTAATTTCACTACCTTTTTTGTTAATTTCTGAATTGACAAAATCATGCTCTTTTGAAATATCACTATAAATTTGTTCATTATTTGATTGAACACTATTTAAAACATTATTTAATTTACTTTTTGTAATTTCCTCAATATTTTGTTCTTTTTCATACACAAATTTTTCAAGAGAATTAAATCTGGTATTTATATTGTAGATTTTATTATCTATATTATTATCACTATTTTTATAACACTCATTTAATTTTTCTAAAATAACATCTTCATATTGTTTTAATTTTTCATTAATTTTTTGTAATTCAATATTAACCTTTTGTTCAATAATATCTTCAATATCTTTATTATTAACAATAAATTCCCTTTTATAAATTGTCTTATCTTTAAGTTCAATATGATTTTTTTCTTCTTCTATATTTGCGTAATAAAGATTTTGAAAGAAATCATTTGGTAAAATATTAAGAGCTTCAAGAAAACAAATATAATCTCCAGTTGCAATATCCAGTCCTATTTTTTTAGCATAATTTATATCTTTTCCCTCTGAAAGACTTATCTGAACAAATCTTTTATCTTTTTCCATTAATAAACTATTTTTCTGATTATTTGTATTAAAACAATTAACGAAAATAGCTTCAAAATCTTTAAATATTTGATTTTCAAGACTTTCAATAAACTCATCCAAAGATTGCTCTTTATTATTTATTATAATTATTGATAATTTAGGATTTTTCATTTATTTTACTCTTTTAATTTTATTTTTTATTCTTTCCAATAAACTATTTCTTTTAGGCTCATACTTTTCATCTAATGATTTTATAATATTTTCCATTTCAATTAATTTCTTTTCGTATTTTACACGTTGATTATTTAGTTCATCACTAAATTTATTTCTAAGTTCATCAAAATTGGATTTATATAACTCTTCAATATCTTCAATTTTATTTTTCATAATGCGATTCATTAAATCTAAGTCTTTTTTATCTGTTTTATTTTCTAAAATATTATTAATTTTATATTCTATCTCCAGATTTTTTTGATATTGTTCATTATTTCCTTGATTAATTTTACCTTCCAATAAACCTTGATATTCACTTAATAAATTATATAATTCTGCATTTTTTTCATTTATAAATGAATAAATATAGCTTTCTTTTTTATCTGTATTGTATTTTAAATCATTAATATTTTTATTTAGTTCATTCGTATAGTCATAATTCTTTGATATTTCTTCATATACTTTTGATATCTTTTCATCTGTTTGTTGAGTTATATCTTCTTTTGAACTATTTATTAATCCTTGTACTTCTTCTTTGTTTTGATTTACTTTCTCATCAACTTTTCTATTTAATTCATTTGTATAGTCATAATTCTTTGATATCTCGTCATATACTTTTGATATCTTTTCATCTGTTTGTTGAGTTATATCCTCTCTTGAACTATTTATTAATCCTTGTATCTCTTCTTTGTTCTGATTTACTTTATCATCAACTTTTCTATTTAATTCATTTGTATAGTCATAATTCTTTGATATCTCGTCATATACTTTTGATATCTTCTCATCTTGAAGTTCTGATATTGTTTCTACTGATTTATTTACAAATCCTTCAATTTCAGTTTTAGTCTCATCTATAAGATTCTTAGAAGAAGTATTTAATTCATTCGTATATTCATAATTCTTAGATATTTCTTCATAAACCTTGGATATACTAATATCAAAATCACTAAATTTAAAATCAGAAAATTCCTTTTGTAAAATATCAAATTTTGCATTTAACAACTTACAAGATTCTTCTGTAAACTTATAACTATTTGTTATTTCTTTATAAACTTTTTGTATGTCTTCATCAGTTGCAGCAAGCAATATGTTTGTTGCACTACCACCTACATTATTTTTTAAATATCTTAAGCTAGACATTTGTTTATATAGGATTACTTTATTTTTCCAAGGAGTAAAAGACATATAATAATAATAATAATCGTATATAGGATGTTCAAAAGGGATTAACCAAGGCTTAAATCTACCCGCCAAATGAATAATTGATGAATCTGAAAGAGTTTTAAAATCAATTTTTTCATAAAGAAAATACTGAAAATTCCACTTCTCACTAATATTTTTGATTCTATCTTCAAGAACAATATTCACAATATCTTGATCTTGCCATAAAATTTTATCAGAGTTATTTTTAGCATAATTAAACAATGTTTCTTCAACATTATTTTTACGCCAAAAATCAAGATTAATAAGCATTACTCCAGCATTATAATATTTTTTTAAGTTAAGCCTTTTAGCTTCTTTTTTATTTTCAGCATCTACTACCATTGCTAATGCTTTATTATTCAAATTTTCTTTAAATAATTCTTTCAATGATGTCCTTACTATTACATCACAGTCAATATATAAAATTTTATCTATATTTTTTAATAAAGAAGGAAGTTTAAAGCGAAAATATGTAGGAAGAGTAACATGATAAGAAGAATATTTTTCATCTTTTTCTTTTAATAATGGACAAACCTTAAAATCTTCTTGATTTATTTTTATATACTCAATAGAAAAATTTTTAATTTTCTTTAATAAATCAATATTTGTTTTATCTTGAACAGATAATCCACCATCAAGAATATAAAAATTAATATTTTCATCTTCGTTTGAATTTTTTAAAATAGAACACATTGAAACAGCCAATTGCTCCGTATAATGTGAATCGAGGCTGTAACAAATATTGAACTCAAGCATAAAATTTTCCCAATCTACCATCTTGATTGTACAATAATTAAAGAAAAAAAAATATATTTCTTATAAAATAATTAAAGTATTTTAAAAATATACCGAACATGATTATGTGAAATAGGTAAAAAGAAATGGAAACACAAGAGGATATAGATTTAAAAAGAGTTGGACTAGAACTAATGTTTTTAACCCCTGAAAAATGCTCAAGATCAGAGGGTATTTCCGCTGTTGAACTTTCTAAATCACTTTCTATGCCGCTTGATATTGTTAAAAAGAAACTAAAAATTCTTCTTGATAAAGAAATTATAAGAGTATATGGAATAAATCCTAAGTTATGGAAATTTGATGAATTTAAATTTCAGAAAATGGATGAAGATGATGAAGTATATAGACTCTTATGCAATTTTGATGATGTAGATTTTGAAAGATACTTTTCTTATAATTAGAAGCTCTATACAAGTACGATTTTGTTACCTGTGAATGCTCCACAGGTGGGTAAGAGCCTTAACAAATCCGTTTCCTGCTACAAGGCAGGTCTACTGCATTGTTATTAGAGTCTGCTTTCCCTATTAATCAAGATGTAGGAACAAAATAAATACTCATATAGAGCATTTATATTATATCATATTCTTTTTCTTTTTTCATTATATTTTTTGCTATTTCAATTGCTTTTTCCATCATTAAATCTTTTTGTTTTGTCTCTGATTTTAATTTTATATCTCTTATATAAATATCAGGAACTATACCACAATTATGAATATCTTCCCCATTTGGCAATATATATTTATTCGAGGTTAAAATTAACCCAGTATTATTAGACATTGGAATAACTTGTTGTATAGAATTTTTGCCATAAGTATTTTCGCCTATAATTAAAGCACCAAGATTTTCTTTTAGAGTTCCTGCCAGAATTTCTGCAGCACTTGCTGTATTTTTATTAACTAATATAATTACATTTTTTTTCTTAAATATATTTTCATTACTGGCATATATCTGTAATTTATTATTACCTCGCGATTCTATACTTATTATTTTCTCTTCATCTAACATATAATTAGCCATTTCTATAGCATTTGACAAAATTCCGCCATAATTATCTCTTAAATCAAATATTATCGTTTTAGTATTGTTTGTTAATTTTATAATTTGAAGAAAATCTTTTATTGCCTTATCGCCCATAATTGTAGCCAATGTTATTATCGAAATATTATCTGGTAAAATTTTATATTCCATTGTTTTTATAGAAATTTCAGATTTTTTTAAAGTTTTTTCTATTATTTTATTATTTCTCTTCAATTTTATACTTACATTATTATTCTCTGAAAGACTATCAAATAATAAAGTAGAACTATCTTTAAACTTAGAAACAGCTTTACCATTAATACTTATAACTGTATCACCAGGTAAAATTTGGCCTTTTTGAGCAGGAGAATTCTCAAGTACATTATTTACAATAATATTATCTCCGCTTTTATTAAATATTATTCCTACCCCATAAACTTTAGAATCAATAATTTGTTTTTGTTTTGTATACAATTCTGTCATCAAAAACTTTGTGTATGGATCATTTAAACTAGTAAGCATTGTATTTATTGCAACATTTGCATCTTCCATAGTTTTTATATTTTTTAAATATCTATTTCGCCACTTCATCCAATTTTGATGATTCATTGAACTATCTACATATTCATTTCTGGCTATTCGCCAGACATTTACAAATAAACGTTGAGGTGCTATTTTTTGGGTTGCTGTTATTTTATCTAACTTATTATATAGAAAATCGAAATTTAATAATTTAGCAAAATCAATATATAAATTTACTATTATTATTGTAAATAATAAAACAACTGAATAAAATATTACTGCTTTTAATCTTATTTGTTTTTCCATAATATAACAGTTTATACCTCTTTATTTTTTTTGTACATAATTATAATTTTTCTTGCTATAATAAAAATTATGAAAAAATTAATTAAAGATTGTTTATTTATATTTTTTGTGGTGACTGTATTATTTTTCTTAACAGATCAACCTTCATTTTCGAGAAATTTAAAATTTGTACAGTTATCAGATATACATTATTCAATAGCCCAAGAAGATACCGTATATAAATTACTATCGAAATCTAAACCGTTACTGGAAGATGCAATTAATCAAATAAATGATATTCACGGAATTGATTTTGTAATGATTACCGGAGACGGTATAGATAAACCAACCAAACAATCTATATATGAACTAACTGATATATTAAATACTCTTCATTACCCTTGGTATTATACAATAGGCAACCACGATACTACAACTGACGGTTATCTCACAAAAACTAGAATTGTAAGTATATTAAAAGAACAAAATCCTAATTATATTTTTGATTCAACTTATTATACTTTTAAACCCAAAAAGGGATTTAGAGTTATCGTTATGGATGGAGCAAAAAATAAAGGAATTTCATCTAATGGAATTATTCCTCAAGAAGAACTAAATTGGCTCGATGATATTCTTGACAAATCTAAGAATGATGTTGTTCTCATTTTCATACATTTTCCATTATTAGAACCTTATAATTCACCTCATCATAAAATATTAAATGATACGGAATTTAAAGATATTCTAAAAAAATACAAAATGCCTATAGCAATATTTTCAGGCCATTATCATATGACAAAGATAACCAAAAGAGGCAATATATTGCATGTTTCGAGTCCTGCTTTAATAGGCTACCCTAATGCATTCAGAGTAATTGACATTAACAATAAAAGGAAACAAGTAATTTTTAATTTTGCTTTTAAAGAAACCAATCTTAAAGACTTTCAAACAAAAATGAAAATTTTAGCTCTTGGCGGAAACAGATATTATGGTAAACCCGACGACAGAAATACATCTATTGTTATAGACAAAAAATAATAAATAAAGTATTATAGTTTGCAAGAAAAGTAAATATTATATTTTATTTATAAGAGAAATTTTTATGACAAAAAATGATTTTAAAGTTAAGTTTTGGGGAGTAAGAGGTTCTTATCCTGTTGTCAATAAGAATTTTCTGAAGTATGGAGGAAATACTTCTTGTATTGAAGTAACAGCTGGTCAACACAGAATTATTTTAGATGGTGGTACCGGTATTATTCCTTTGGGTGATAAAATTTTTCAAGAACACATTTCATCTGCTCAAAGTGTTTTTAACCGAACCCCGATGAATATTATTGTTTTATTAAGTCATGTTCATCAAGATCATATTCAAGGCTTAAACTTCTTTAAACCAATGAATGTGCTTACAACAAAATTTTCTTTATTTGGATACAGTGGTTTTGATTCTAATCTTGACTCTACTTTATCTGAACTCATATTTGGAAAATCTTTTCCTGTAAATTTATATGATGCTACAGCAGATTGTACAATAAAAGATATAACGGAATCAGAAATAATTATACTTAGTGAAAAAAAAGAAACTCCTTTAATAAAAAGAATTTCAAATACACAAGACATAAAACCTGAAGGTAATGATGTTGTTATCTCTTTTATGAAATCAAATTCTCATCCAAATTTTGGTGTAATGTGTTTTAAAATAGCCTATAAAAATAAAACTCTCGTTTATGCAACAGACACAGAATGTTATTTTGGTGGTTCAAAAAGACTTGAAATGTTTGCAAAAGATGCAAATTTATTAATTCACGACAGTCAATATACAACAGAAGATTATTTATCACTTGTCTTCCCAAAACAAGGTTTTGGTCATTCTACTTTTGATATGGCCTATGATATTGCAGTAGCTGCTAATGTTAAAAAATTAGCATTCTTTCATTTTGATCCTTCTTATGATGATGAAAAATTGACAAATATTGAAAAAATGTTTAAAAGTAAAAATAAAGATTATTTTCTTTCAAAAGAAGGTTTAGAAATTTGTTTATAAAAAAACTTTTTATATTTTTAATAATAACTTTATCTTTTACCCAATATTCTTTTGCAACAGATAATATAAAAGCTCAAAATAATGCCTATTGGCACAACAACAAAGGACTAATTTACCTTGAGGAAAAATACTATTTTGGTGCAATAAAAGAATTTCAAATAGCAATTGATTTGAATCCAAATTCTCAAGCCAGTGCTGTTTTTTATACAAATTTAGGAAAAACCTATGAAAAAATAGGTCATTATGAACTTGCAAAATCTTGTTTTGAAAAAGCTGTAAGTCTTAATATTCTTTGCTTTGATTATTATTTAAACTTAGTTGAAAATTATAAGAAACTAAATATAATTGATGAAAAATTAACTCAATATAAAAATAATAAATCTTCTCCTCTTAACGAAGTTGTTATTGGTCTTTTATATATACAAAAAGGCGAGACTAAAACAGGTATAACAATGCTAGATGAGTTTTGTAATAAAGAACCTAATCTTCTAATAACAACAGGAATAAAAAAGTACTTGGAAAAACTTTCTAAAAATTAATTTATCCGAAAATAATTCACAATAAGCTGAAAGTGTAAGTAAATTTTCGAGTAACGTTTTCAAAAGGTGAGTGCTTTGTTAATGAACCAACTTTGCTAAGAAAGTACGATACCAAATTAAATTAATAAATTTCTGCCGTGTGAATCTGTACCACCTGTTTTTATAAGATTATATTTTTCAGCAAGTTCCAATACATAATTTCTTGAATAAAATTTTAAAATTCCTCTTAATCCGTTATAAGGATAATAAACTTCCATTCCATCTAACCCAAATTCAATAAGTTCACGTGTCATTTTATCTAGTGAAAAAGACCAACAACAAGCAGGATGTGCCCATACTGCTATTCCGCCTGCTTCCTTTATTATATCAATAACTATTTTGGGATTTCTAAGCTGAAATAATCTTATAATATTAAACGTTTTTCCTGCTTTTGTTTTAGCACAAATATTTTTTAATTCTTTATTATCTATATCTATTCCATAGCCAAGTACATGCAATAGAGTTCCTTTATAAAAACAATCAAACTCTACTGCTGGAATAACTATTTCTTCTGAAAGTATATTTGTATTTAAATATGCATCTATACTATTATGATCACTTATTGCTATATATTTAAGATTTCTTTCTTTTGCCTGTTTTACAATTTCAACAGGGGACAACTTTCCATCTGATTCATAAGAATGTATATGCAAATCAACATTTTTATAAAAATCTTCTTGATTAAATGATAATAACAGCTTTTTTAAATCTTTTTTTATCATGATAAAATAAATTAAACCTATATAAATATGCTAATATAAAAAGTAAAAAAGAGGAAGCATGACACGAAAAAAATCAAATAACTTTATAAATGTTTTTAAAATATTTTTTTCAAGTATTTATTTATATTTTATATATCTTGATCAAACAATGAAATCTCTTCTTTTTCCTGTTTTGGGGCAAGTTTTTTCAACGATTTTGATTTTTACTTTAACATACTTTTTTACAATAAATTATAATAATTTAATAAACTCCTGTACTTTTCTAAAAAATGAAACAAATTTATTCATAATTTTAATAGTAATATTAATCCCATTGTTTCTTATTCTCACAAAAGCAATATTTGATTATTTAATTGCATTTTCTTCATTAAATATACTTTTTTATACACATTCAAATAAAAAAACAACAAAGAAAATAGACTTTTCGGCAAATAATAATGTCATAAAAAGGAAATTGTTCAATTATATAATTTTACTTTTTTTAGTAACTATATTATTTATAATTCCGCCTTTTCTGTTTATAGCACCAATCATAGGAATATTTTTAAGTCTTTCTTTTCAAGTATTTTCACTTGAAGGTGATGTATCTGCTATAAAAGCCATAAAAAGAAGTATTGAAATGATAAAGTCAAATTTTGTACCAACTTTAATACTTCTTATTTTATGTTTTACTCTGACATATATGTTTTTACCTTCTTTATTTATTTGGTCTTGTGAAAAGATATCTATATATTACTTTTTCTTAAACTCATGCGAAAAATTTGTAAATATTTTGCCATTAAATAATCTTTTAACTGAGATTAATAACTTTGGAATTCTGGCAGAACCTATAAAAGAATTTTTATCTCCATTATCTATAGCAAGGCAAATAACAGATGGGACTTTATCTTTTATCATTATTGGTTTTACTTTACCTCTTAGATGTTGTTGCTTTACACAGTTATATAAATTATTTGATTCTGAGAAAATTAAAGAAAACTCAAAAGAAACCGATGAAATAATTAGAAAATCCGGAATAAAAAAAAGAAAGAACTAAACAAAGGGTTATGTTTAAATGCAAAAAATGCAATTCAATAGATAAATTTGAACTTATGTTTAGTCCTTTATATAAAGGAACTAAATCTTTTAATATTGAATATACTCAAAATAGAGATATTAAAATTAGTGTTGACGGATATACTTTTATACCTGATTTAAATTTTATGAATAAACATGCTGTTTGTAAATATTGTGGAAACATAAATTGCTGGGATTATAACTAATTGTTGCATTTGCAACGGCGGGTTAATCTAGTATCGTTCTTTGTTACCGAGTTATCCTCGCTAATAAAGTACTCACCTTTTGAAAACTCTGCTCTCATCCGTTTCACCACGGATACAAGCACACTCAAAAACAATGTTTTTGGTTTGTTTTGTAAAAAAAATTCAATTACTTTTTAGCTTATTTTGTTTTTTTCATCAGACAACTTTTATTTTGTGATTAATAAAAAATTTGATATAATAATATTGTCAAATCAATATGGACTTTTTAAATGAAAAAAAATGAAGATGATTCTTTTAATTTTATATTTATTCTGCATGTAATAATCATTATTTCTATAATTGTTATTATAATTTTATTTTTAAATAGTATAGGACAAAGAAATTTTAATCAAATTGTTAAAAATACTGAAAATATTTATAAAGAAAAATTAGAAGATACTGAAAAGATATCTAATGAATTTATTTCAAAAAAAGAAAAGGCTAAACCTTTTGAAAAATATAACTTTAAATATTCATATACTATAGATATAAAAGGAAATATCAATAATTTTATTTTTAAAGTGCCACTTCCATCAGATGAACCTGAAAAACAATATATCTCTGCCTTAAAAATATCTCCAACTCCAACAAGAACATACCACGATGGAATAAATAATATTGCAGAATATAAATATGATAAATTATCTATAAGTAAAATTAATATTACTTTAGAAGGAATAGCAAATATAAGAACTTATGACTTAAATACCGCAAAAATTTTAAACAAAAATATATCAAAAGAAAAAGATTTAACGCAATACCTAAAACCAAGTCCTTTAATTGAATCAGATGATCCATTAGTAAAACGCGTAGCAAATAGAATAGAAGGTGAATCTAAGGAAGAAATAGTTGCAAATATATATGAATATATTCAGAAAACAATTAAATATACTCCGATTACTCAAGATATTGGAGCAAAAAAAGTATTAAAACATAAAAGAGGAAAATGTAGTGAATATGCAGCTTTAATGGTTGCACTATGCAGGGCAAGAAATATTCCTGCAAGAATTGTCTGTGGTAATATTGCTCGTGATTCTTTCCAAAAACATACCTGGGTTGAAGTATATTTCAATAAATTTGGTTGGATATTATATGATCCTACAACTACTATCTCTAATATTAACTTTTATAATAATGGAAGACTAATAAGAAAAGAGCATATTATTAATGCAGACAAAATGAATTTAAAATATATAACATCAAGTAGGAATGAATTTTCCCCTTGGTCTCTAACATATTCTTCAGAAGAAAGAACAACAAAAGATATGTCTGTTATAGAAAATATAAAAATTGAAAAATATATAAAATAAAAGAGCTATAGCAACGAGGCTCTTTTTCTTTTGCTTTACTCCTTTTTATACAAAAAATACAAAGTTTCACTTTGTTGTTCGAGCCTCTTTCTCGCATAAAAAAAAAGACCTATATGGTCTTTCTTTTAAATGGAGCGAGAGACGAGGCTCGAACTCGCGACATCTTCCTTGGCAAGGAAGCATTCTACCACTGAATTACTCTCGCAAATCCTCAGTGATTTAATTATACATGCACAAATATTTTTTTCAAGTATTTAATTAAAAATTTAATCTAGTATCGCACTTTGTTACCTTCTCATCCTCGCAAACAAAGTACTCACCTTTTGAAAACGCCACTCGAAAAAATTCACTCACACTTTCAGCTTATCGTGAATTTTTTCTCGGACAAACTATTTACCAAGAATCAAATCAAAAACATTTCTATATTTTACAGTAGTAATACTACCATCATCTTCTTCTATAACTCTTTCTTGTCGCCCATATTTTGCCGACTCTGAAAAGTAATTTGCTATATTATTAAACCAACCGGCTTGATATGCATAAAATATTGCAATAAATACAACTATCCACATTAAAATTTTAAACATAATAAAAGCTACCTCTTTTATATATAAAGATAATTTATTTCTTAAAATTAGTCAATTTTTCTTCTCTTATTAAAAAAGGTTTAACAAAATTATATGTACCATAAATTGAAGCAAGACAACCTGTTATTTTAAGGAAATTTGATATTTTCTCTTGCTTTATTAACCCCCCTATTGTATTTACCAAAGTACCTGCAGTAAAACACAAATAACCTTTAAAAATAGCTCTTGGTGTTGTTACCATATCAACTATATCATTTTTATTTACAACTTTTTCACTAAAAAAATCTAATATATCAGGTTTATATTCATACTTACTTGTAGATTTTTTAATTGATTTATCACTATTTTTTTTTGTATTATATATTTCCGAACTTCTTGTTATATCTTGAAAATTGTCAAATACATTCATTTTACTCAATCTTTCCTGCTTATTTAATCTAGTATCGCACTTTGTTACCTTCTCATCCTCGCTAACAAAGTACTTACCTTTTAAAAATGCCACTCACCTTCGTTTCACTACGGATACAAGCTCACTCAAAAACAAAGTTTTTGGTTCGTTTTGTAGAAAAAATTCACTCACACTTTCAGCTTATTGTGAATTTTTTCTCGGACACAATTATACAAAACCTTATAAATATTTTTTTTGTCACTTTCAAAAATCTTTATAATAAAATAATTTATGGAGGGATAATTTTGAAAATTATTGAATCTGAACTCAATTTATTTAATAAAGATTTAGCAGACACAATAAATAACAATCCAAATAAAATCTCAAAAAATATATGTGATTTTATATTTTTAAAATCAAAAAAAATAAGACCGATATTAATTTTTTTAGTGGCAAAATCATTAAATCTTGATATTTCAAAACAATTAATTTATCTTGCAGTTGCAACAGAAATAATACATAATGCTACTTTAATACATGATGATATTATAGATAATGCAAATATCAGACGCGGTAAAGTTTCTTTAAATATAGAACTTGGTAATAATTTAAGTGTTTTATCCGGAGATATTCTTTTATCTTTTGCAATGCAAAAATTAATAAAATGTGAAAATATGGAAATTTTAAATATTTTTGCAAAATCACTTACAAAAATGTGTATAGGAGAAATAAACCAGCAATTTTCCTTAAATACTATTACAACAGTTGAAGACTATATAGAAAAATCACAATATAAAACTGCTGAACTTTTCAAAGCTGCTTTTGAATCATTATGCATTTTATATGATATAAAAAACAAAGACAACATAATAAATTTTTCAATAAACTATGCGACAGCTTTTCAAATAAAAGATGACCTTATTAACATATTAAAAACAGATAAAACAAAACCATCTTTAAGTGATATATATAACGGTATTTATACCCTGCCTGTTATTTTATTAGCTCAAGAAAATGAAGAAAATTTTAAAAATTTAACAAAAGAAGAAATTATTGATAAACTTTTAACCGATAGTAAAGTAATAAATGAAACAAAAAATCTAATAGAAAAATATGCAAACAAGGCTATTGATTCATTAAATTTTATAAGAGATAATCAATATAAAAACAAAATTATAGAACTTACACAAGATTTATATAAGGCATTTTAAATGAATAAAGCAATATTAAAAGAAATAGTTGAAACAGTTGTATTTGTAGTAGTTGCACTAATAATAATAAGATTTTTCTTTGGAGAAGTAAGATGGATTCCGTCTGCATCTATGAAACCAACCTTAGTTGAAGGGGATAGAGTAATCGTTGAAAATTTCTCAAGGTTTTATTCTTCACCAAACAGAGGCGATATAATGATATTTTACCCTCCGGAAGTTGATTTAAAATATGATCCTTTATCATTATTTAGAAGATTAACGGGATTTTTCTGTAAGGATACGGCTTTTATTAAACGTGTAATTGGGTTACCGGGAGATAAAATACAAATTATACAAAATGAAGATGGTTCTTCTGATGTTTTAATAAATGATAAAGTTCTCAATGAGCCATATATAAAAGACAGATTTGATTATACTATCTGTAAAGAAAATATGTTTTGCGGTCCCTTAACTTTAGGTGAAGATGAATTCTTTATGATGGGTGATAACAGAGGAAATTCTACAGATTCAAGATATTGGGGAACTTTGAAAAAGGATAGATTTATTGGCAGAGCAAAAATATTATTCTGGCCTGTTACTCATTTTAAATATTTTGAAAAGAAGAATTATAACTAATAATTCTATTAATAATTTTCTCTAAGAAAATCTAAAAGCAAGTCTAATGCTGTATTAGAAAAAGCGTATTTCATAATTCTTCTGTACAATAATGAGTTAGCTTCAAATTTATATGTTTTTTTAATTTTACTATTAGCTATTGCAATATAAATTAGCCCAACAGGTTTAGTTTCACTTGCACCTAATGGACCTGCGATTCCTGTTGTTGCAATAGCAAGTGAACAATTATAGTTTTTTAAAAGCCCATCAACCATTTCCAGTGCAACTTCAGATGAAACAACTCCATATTTATCAATTGTATTTTTATTTACTCCTAATAATTGAACTTTTGCACTATTTGCGTATGTTACAAAATTCTCAAAAATATATGCGCTGGCTCCTGATATATCAGTTAATCTTGAACTTATTAAACCGCCTGTGCAAGATTCGGCAATAGAAATCTTAATTGCATTTTTCAATAGTAAAGCAGAAATAGCTTTTTCTCTTTTCAGAAGAACTATGCTTCCAATATTTTTAAGAAAAAATACGCTATTAATTAAAATTCTTTTAAAAGACATATTAATATACCGGCATATCAATAGGTTTCAATAATTGAACCTGAATAGTTTCACCTTGGTTTAAATTAATATCTTTACCTTTTTTAAATACATCAGCGATAGCATCACCAACAAAATAAATACCTGCAACAGGAGCACTAACTATAGCGGTTAAAGGAGCTAAAACGTATTTGGGTGAACCATTCAACATTTCATCACCCTTCTCCCAAGCCCAAGTTGTTGGTTTTACCACAATATTTTTTGTAGTTTGTGCAGTATTATATAATGCTGTCTGATAATTAGTTTTAGAACTTAATGCCCCATCATAAGTTACATTAGGATTATTACAAATACCGGCATAAAAAGGAACCTGTTTTCCTGTTGAGCTAACAATATGGTCAAAATACAAACGAATCATACCGCCCTTATACAGCCTTGCAGGCTTTTCCAGTTCTTCTATTGAACCTCTTATAACACTGCCTTGCGGTATTACAACAATATTATTAACCTTTACATTATCAACAACCATTAAATCAAATTGGTCACCTAATTCCATGTTCAAAGAATTTAACGGATCTAATAACTTTAGCTTTATTACAGTTCCTTCAGGAACTCTTTTTGTTTTAACATTTGCATTTATTTGTTTATTAACAACTGCTAAAGAAGCTTGAAAATTAAATGTTATCATACAAATTGTTATTATTAATAAAGAAAATATTTTTTTCATAGTTTATATCCTTTAATTTATATCTGATATTGAAATTTTACCAAATTTTGCAGATAAGTCATCTATATGATGAATTATATACATAAAAGGTTCAGCATCTTTATCATTTAAATCTATTAAAGCACCCCATTCTGTTCTGCCGTGGTGAGCTGCTATCATTTTCGCAACATCTTTGAACCCATTATTCATACAAATTGAAAATCCCCACTGAGAGTGAGTTCTCCAATCTTTTCTAAATTCTTCATTATACTCAATTAACCCTGTTTGTAAATCAACATTATATTCAAATATTTTCCCGAAATCATGAAGTATACAAGCTGCATAAACTATATCAGAATCTATCTTATTATTACATTTTGAAAGAATAGTTTTTGCTATATCCAAACATTCATAAGTATGTTGAAGTAAACCTCCAATATAATTATGATGCATTAATTTAGCAGCAGGTGCTGTTTTAAATTCTTTTTCATACTCAAATAACAGAGAAGAAACAAACTCCGCTAATTTTTTATCCTTTATTTCTTCTACAAAAGAGGTTATTTTTTCAAATAATTCATCTTTTTGTGAATCATCAAGACCTAACTTTGCTTCTTTTACCAATGATAAATCAGAAACTAAGCAATTATTATATTTTTCATTATATGTTCCTGCATTAATTTTTATAACATTATTTGTTCTAAATAGTTTTGAATCAAGTCTATTTAAAGTTTCTTCCCATAAAATACAATTTAATACAGAAGAATCATCTATATTTCTAACTTGAAGTTTGCCCATTTTTGAGCCTGCTTTAGTATCTCCTATTGCAAAAGTTATAACTTCATATTCCGAATTTAAATCTAACATTTATACCTTCCATTTTTTATAAATTATATCATTAAAAAGACTAAAGTACTTTAGAATTTATTTTTATAAAGTATTTTATATAAAATTTAGTAAATAAACTCAATATAGGTCTTTTTAGTTTTAAACCCGAAAATTCTATTACTCTATTGTCTTTACAAACAATAAATATCGAATTTTTTGATTTTTTTATTATTGTAGAAGGTGATAGTTTTGATATTTCAGAACATACTTTAAATTTTTCAAAAGTAAAAAATTCATTATTATAAGCGATATGACAATTAATCCATGGTGTTAGAGCTCTTATTTTTCTTGTAATCTGAGAAGAATCCTCTTTTTTAAAGTTAAGAATAGATTCTTTTAAAGAAATATGAGATTGATAAGAAGAATCTTCTTCATTTTGATTAATTGGTATTTGAATTTTTGCACTATATGAATTTAACAAATCAATAACAGATTTTCTTGCAAGTTCACAGCATTTAAGTTTAAGACTAAGACCTGTTTCATCTTCTGATATGTCTGTTTGAATTTGATATAGAATTGCGCCTTTATCAAAATATTCATTCATTAAATGAAAGGTAATACCACTTTGTTTCTCATTATTAAGAATTACTTGAATATAAGGGTTTGGACCTCTATATTTAGGAAGCAAAGAAGGATGTACATTTATGCAAGCAACTTTTGGAGAATTAATAGTTTCAATTGTAAATTTTTCGCTCCATGACCCAACTAAAATAATATCAGCATTAAGTTTTTTCACTTCTTCTCTAAATTTTTTACTGTTTACACTTTTTGCTTTTATATCATATAAACCCAAAGACCTAATAAACACCTTATTTACAGAAGGAAAAATATAATCATAAATAAATCTTTTTAATGGATTATAAATAACATTTTCATGCCTGAAAACACCTACTATTTGATGTTCTGAAGCCATTATCCCGGCAACAAGGGAATCAAACATTTCTCCATAACCGACAACAATAATTTTCATAATAAAAATAATATTTGATTTAAAATAAAAAAGCAAAATATAAAAATAAAAAATAAATAATGTAAATTAAGTATTCGTTTTTGTAATAAAAAAGTTTAAAATAGTTTTACAAAGGTTTACTTTCTACTAGAATAATAATAAGAAAGTGCAGGAAATATTTGAGTAATTTTGATGATATAGAAACAACAGCAAGAAAATCATCTGTTATACAAGAGAGAATGAGTCTTGTATCAAGTCATATGTACAAGCAATTTCTTGAATATCAACAATCAAATGCAAATACTGCAATTTTATTTGATAAAATGGTTGAAAATATGTCGTTAACCGTTGAATATTTAAAACAATCATTTACTTCAAGAGGAATTCCATCTGAAAATATATATTATGAATATGATAAACAAAGACATATAGCTCTTTTAAATATATTATGGCATTCAATAAGTTTTGTATCCAATATGAAAGATAAACCTAAAGCCCTGCATAGAGAAAAAGATTCACCGTTATTTACAGGAAGAATTATTGCAATAAAAGGAACTATTCCTGAACTTGTGCACGGATATAATGAAGAAATAGAACAAAAACTTTTAGATATGGAAGTATCCTCATTATATGTACCAGCAGATAAGAATGCAAAAGCAATAATAAAAATAAGACATTTGGGAAATCAAGAATTTTATATAAATCAAATGGAAGCCCCAAGAGAATTTTTACTCAAAGTAATAGAAACTATTTGCGGCGGCGGAAATTACCATAAAGAAGGCTCAAGAGTTACAATAAGTATATAATATTTTATAAATTATATTTTTCTTATTTTCTTTAAATTTCTAATCAAACTAATTTTATAACCTGCATATAAAACAATAGAAGCAGCAATCCAGGCAACAGGTGAGGCAAGACATATTCCAAAGAAACCAAGTGGCGAAACTAAAATAAAAGCAGCTAAAACTCTCATTATAAGTTCTGCCAATCCAGAGAATAAAGGCGCCATTACATTCCCCATTCCTTGAAGAATATTCCTGTATAAAAGAAGCATACCTAAAAAGAAGAAGAAAATTATAATCACATGTAAATACTGCATAGCAAGTCTAATAACTTCTTCATTCGGAACATCCATAAATAAACCTACAACAAATTCACCGCAGGTTAAAATAAATACGGCACAAAGCACACTTATTATGAAAATAATAAAAATACCGGCTCTTGCTCCATCTCTTATTCTTGACATCTTTTTCGCGCCGAAATTCTGCGCTGTATATGTAGCAACAGCAGCACCTAAGGCTAACAATGACTGTGAAGCAAGTTGATCAACTCTTACCGCTGTTGTATATGCAGCAATTGCAATTGAACCTAAACCGTTTAATACATATTGAACAGCTATTATACCAAGAGTTAAAACAGACATTTGAAAACCCATTGGAATACCTATTCTTAAATGCTCGTATAAAAATTTCCTATCAACAAACCAATCAACTTTTCTTAATCTTAAAATAGGGAATCTTGCAAACATAAATATTAAGCAAAGAATAGTAGAAACAGCCTGTGAAACAACAGTTGCCCAAGCAGCTCCTTTAACTCCCATATGAAATTTCAATATAAATATCAAATCAAGGAAAATGTTTAATACAGAAGCAAAAATTAAAAAATAAAGAGGTGTTTTACTATCACCTAATGCTCTTATTACATTTGAAGAATAATTATAAAATACAGTAGCTATTATTCCAACAAACATAATAAAAAGATATTCATCAGAAAGCTGAATTATATCATTCGGTGTTCTTAAAAAAGCAAGCATTTGATTTGTAAATGGAGCCGAAACCAATGTCATTACAACAGTTAATAAAAAAGACAGAATAAACCCTGATGTAACCGATTTTCTTACAAGTTCGTAATCTCTTGCACCAAATTTCTGAGCAGTAACAACAGCAAATCCCTGAGTAGAAGCAAAAATAAAACTTATAACAAGAAAAATCATAGGCCCTGTTGCACCAACTGCAGCTAATGCATTTAAGCCAATAGTCCTTCCAACAATAAGAGTATCCACCAAACTATATATTTGCTGAAACAGATTTCCTAAAAAAATAGGAATCATAAATAAAATTATTAATTTTAACGGATTTCCCGATGTTAGTTCTTTTGTTGCCATATATTTTTTCGACTAATGTATTTTCTTATTTAATTTTATATTATTCAATAATACTATAGAATAATTTTTATAATTTATCAGGAGAAACAATATACCCTGCAACAGCACTGGCTGCAGCAATATAAGGGGAAGCCAAATAAACTTCACTCTTAACATGCCCCATACGGCCTACAAAGTTTCTGTTTGTAGTAGAAATAGCCCGTTCTCCTTCAGCTAAAATACCGCAATGTCCGCCAAGACAAGGACCGCAGGTAGGAGTTGAAACAGCTCCGCCTGCTTCAATTATTGTTTGAATGTAACCCATTTTTATTGCTTCTAAATATATCTGTTGTGTTGCAGGAAATACAATTAACCTTACATCTTTATGAACTTTTCTTCCTTTTAATATTTCAGCAGCAGCTTTTATATCGGACAATCTTCCGTTTGTGCAGCTTCCAATAACAGCCTGATCAATTTTTACATTGCCAGCTTCTGATACAGGCTTTGTATTTTCAGGCAAATGAGGAAATGCAACAACAGGTTCAATTTCTTCAACATTATAAACTATAACTTTTTCATATTGAGCATCTTTATCACTTTCATAAAACTTATAAGGTCTTATACTCCTGTTTTTTAAATATTCTTTTGTAATATCATCAGGAGGAATAATACCGTTTTTAGCCCCTGCTTCAATAGCCATATTGCAAATAGTAAACCTGCCGTCCATAGAGAGTTTACTAATAGCAGAACCTGTTATTTCAAGAGTTTTATATAAAGCGCCGTCAACACCAATATCGCCTATTAAGTATAAAATCAAATCCTTTGCCGTTACCCATTTATTTAATTTACCGTTAAACTCAACCTTAATAGCAGAAGGAACCTTTAACCAAGTTTCACCTGAAGCCATAGCACAAGCAATATCAGTAGAGCCCATACCTGTTGAAAAAGCACCTAAAGCGCCATAAGTACAAGTATGAGAGTCAGCTCCTATAACAATATCACCAGCAGTAACAATTCCATTATCAGGAAGAAGTGCATGTTCAATTCCCATCCTGCCTACTTCAAAGAAATGTTCAAGATTTTGTTCCTTTGCAAATTCTCTTATTTGTTTTACCTGCTGAGCTGATTTTATATCTCTATTCGGAACAAAATGATCAGGAACAAAAACGACTCTTGATTTATCAAAAACTTTATTAACGCCTATTTTTTTAAACTCATTAACAGCAACTGGCCCTGTTATATCATTTGCAAGTGTAATATCAACCTTAGCTGTTATTAATTGTCCGGGTTTAACTTCTTTTAAACCTGCATGGTCCGCTAAAATTTTTTCGGTTATATTCATCGGTCTTGACATAATAAAAATCCTCACAAAAAACTATTTAAATGATATTATAAAAAATAGAAAAAAAAAAGAACAAACTGGAGAGAACATGCCCATAAAAGAATTTAGAACCCCAATAAGTAATAAACCAGTATTAATAGGCCCTGATAGCAATACTGATAATATTATTTTTGCAATAGAGTCAAGCTGTGATGAGACAGCAGCTGCTATAGTAAAAAACGGAAGAGAAGTTCTCTCAAATGTAGTAGCATCACAAATAAAAACCCATATAGAGTTTGGCGGAGTAGTACCTGAAGTTGCAGCAAGAGAACACTTAGAAGCAATAAATGTAGTAATAGCACAAGCATTTGAACAAGCAGGATTAACTCCTGACAATATAACAGCATTTGCAGCAACAGTAGGCCCAGGTTTGGTTGGTTCCTTACTAGTAGGAATGAATGCAGGTAAAGCACTTGCAATAGCGAACGATAAACCCTTTATTGGTGTAAATCACTTAAATGCACATGTATGTGCAAATTATCTAAATACAGATTTGAAACCGCCATTTGTTGCCTTATTAATAAGCGGTGGGCATACCCAAATTATAGAAGTTAAAAGCTGGCTTGAACAAAAAATAATAGGTGAAACTATTGATGATGCAATAGGTGAAGCCTATGATAAAGTAGCAAGATTAATAGGACTCCCCTACCCAGGCGGAGTAAACTTGGATAAATTAGCACAAACAGGTAATCCATTTGCATTCAAACTTCCTGAAGCAAAATTGCATAATGAATTCGATTTCAGCTTTTCAGGCTTAAAAACAGCATCACTACAGTTAATACAAAAGTTAAAAAAAGAATATAATGAACTTCCAAAAGCAGATATTGCAGCAAGTTTTCAAGAGAATGTAACTTCAACCTTATTTAAGAAAACAAAAAAAGCAGCAGATAACATAAATGCAAAAACCATAGCATTAGCCGGCGGAGTTGCAGCAAATTCTGAGATAAGAAAAAAATTCTTTGCTCTTTCTAATCAAGGATACAAAATATATGCACCGGAAATGAAGTACTGCACAGATAATGCCTCAATGATAGCATCAAGTGCTTATTTTCTGGCAAATACTACAGACTCTTTAGAAGTAGAGGTATTTTCAAGAATGCAATAAAAAAGCCGCTTAATGCTGCGGCCAGTTTGGATTTTATCCAAATCTCCTCTCCCTAATAGTCTTTTGACTAAACTTTTTATTTATTATAATTAACTATAATTACCGAACTCAAATTATTTATTATTAAAGCATTATTTTTTTTGTTTGTATATAAGGAATTCAAACTTTTTTTTAAAAAATTGTTAACGATACACTCAACAGTCAATAATAGTAACGTATTTGTTGCCTATACGTATTTGTTAAATATCTTAACAATTAAAAAACCCTCTGTAAAATAATATAGTTGTATAGTTAAGCTAAAAATGATATTATCATAATTAGTTGGAATAAAAATATGCAAAAAGAATTATCAGTAGCATTTGTATGGCATTTTCACCAGCCAAACTACCAAACCCAGCCAAACGGCATTAGATTAATGCCTTGGGCAAGATTGCATGCAATAAAAGATTACCTTGATATGCTTATTATCTTGGATAAATTTCCAAACATTAAACTAAATTTTAGTCTTGTCCCTGCCCTATTAGATGCAATTGAAGATTACGCAAATAAAGACGGACACGATATCCATTCAAAACTCACGATTACAGATATAAAAGAATTAACCGATGATGATAAATTATACATATTAAATTATTTTTTTGATGCAAATTATGAAAATTTGATATCAAAAAACAAAAGATTTAATGAATTATATCTAAAAAGGTACAATCAAGAAGAAATAAGTATAAATGATTTTACAGACCAAGAATATGCAGATATAATGATGTTATTTAATCTTGTATGGTTTGACCCTATATGGAAAAAAACATATCCTGAATTAAAACGATTTGAAGAAAAAGGAAAAAACTATACTCTTAAAGACAGAAAAGCGTTAATTGAATTAAACAGAAAAATAATAAGACAAATCATTCCGACATTTAAAAAATATCAAGATGAAGGAAGAATTGAAATTTTAACAAGTCCGTATAATCATCCTATACTGCCAATATTAATAAATCCTAATGATTTGAAAGTACCATCTTTAAAATATCCTCTTCCTGATTGCAAAATAGCATTAACGATTGATGCTAAAGAACAAATAAAATTAGCTTTAGATAAAATAGAAGAAGTATTCGGGAAAAGGCCTAAAGGAATATGGCCAAGCGAACATTGTATAAGCCAGAAGACTATGGATGTACTTGCAAATCTCAACATAGAATGGGTAATAACAGATGAAAGTGTTTTATCTAATTCTATAAAAAAAGAATTTATAAGAGATTTCAGGGGTTGTTATGAAGATCCTTATGATGTATGTTCCTTATATCAATATAAAACAAAGAGAGAAAAAGAAATAAATATACTCTTTAGAGATTCTGTCATTCCAAACTTAATAGGTTTTGAATATTCTCACCATGACAGCACACTATGTGCAAATGATTTATTTGACAGAATAAAAACAGTACATGATAAATTAAAAAATTCACCGGATAAGAAACATATATTAACGATAGCGATGGACGGTGAAAACAGCTGGGATTCATATCCATTAGACGGAGCAGTATTTCTTGAAAGATTATATTCACTTATAAATGAAGACAAAAACATATCAACGGTTTTAATAAGTGATTTTGTAAAGAAAAATAAAAAAGTAGAAAAACCTTTAAAGAAAGTAACATCTGGCTCATGGGTAAATCAGGAATTCCAATTATGGATAGCAGAGCCGACAAAAAATCTTGCTTGGCAATATCTGGTTCAAGCAAGGAATGATTTAAATGATGCCGAAAAATCAGGCAGATTAACAAAAGAACAAATAAAAGCTGCAAAAACAGAAATTTATATTGCAGAAGGTTCTGATTGGTTCTGGTGGTATGGAGAACCAAATAATTCAGGACAAGATCATATTTTTGATTTTTTATACAGGGAACACTTAAAAAATGTTTATACAATAATAGAAAAACCAATTCCAAGTTATCTTGAAATGCCATTAATTTCATTTATGGGTAAACCCTTAAGGAATCCGAGAAGAGAAATAACACCGTTAATAAATGGAATGATTAAAGATAATGATGAATGGTTATCGGCAGGTTGTATAGATATTCCTACAGGTCCTATATTACAGGAGAATAAACTATTTAACAGAATATATTTCGGAACGGATAAAAATAATTTATATATAAGATTTGATATTAATAAGTATCTTATGGACAGTAAAGAAAGTTTCAAAGAATATTTTTCAATATATGTTTATATAAAAGTTTATAACAATTCATTTGAAACAACATCTCCATCAAGAACAACAAACAAAACAGACAGTTTACTTCCCGTGCTTTTGGATGGATACACACATGAAGTTAAATTTGCACTTACAAGCAACAGAAAATATCCGCTACAATTTTCAAAAGCAGTAAAAGAAGGATTATGGGAATTAAAATGGGGACATCATATAAAATATGTGCATAAAGAAATTTTTGAAGTATCAATTCCTTATGAGGATTTAAATATAGAGCATGGTGAAAGTTTTGATTTCTTCTTTATAACTGGATGCAGCGGAGTTACAGAAGAAATTTATCCTAAAGATATTCCTTTAACTTTAAAAAGACCATAGAATTTAATCTAGTATCGCACTTTGTTACCGAGTCATCCTCGTTAACGAAGTACTCACCTTTTGAAAATGCTACTCAAAAAAAACCCTTCTTTAATAAGAAGGGGATGAGCACTAAGAATAAGCAATCAGAAGAGTTGAGGATTTACTTTTTTATAATAAATTATTTTCCTTTTGTATTCATTACACTTAATGACTATCTTTATTAGTTATACTTTTGTTTAAAAAAGCTTATATCTCATTTGTATTGTTATTATAAGTAAGGTAAAATAGTCTTATTGAATAGGGAATTATAAAATGTTAGAAAAAGAAATTAAATTAGAAAGATTAAAAGAAGAATGCAAAAATTGTCATAAGTGTGAACTGGGAAAAACAAGAAATAATATAGTTTTTTCTGACGGAAGCACAAATGCTAAAATAATGTTAATAGGAGAAGCACCCGGTGCCGATGAAGATAAAACAGGTATACCTTTTGTTGGAAGAGCCGGTAAATTACTGACAAAATTAATTGAAGAATCTAATCTTTCAAGAGAAAAAGATTTTTATATTGCAAATACAGTAAAATGCAGACCACCTGAAAACAGAGTACCAAAAGATGAAGAAAAAAAAGAATGTGAAAAATATCTTTTAGAACAAATAAAGCTAATTCAACCAAAGGTTATAGTTTTATGCGGAGCCACCTCTGCAAAATCTTTTTTAGGTGAAAAAATTAAAATTTCACAAATCAGAGGACAATGGTTTAAAATTCTTGATAATATAGATGCCACTGTAATATTTCATCCTTCATTTTTACTAAGGAATCATTCAGAACAAGAAGGTTCACCAAGGTGGCTTACAAAAAATGATTTAAAAAAAATTAAAGAATTTATTTTAAAATAATATGTCATAGAAAAAATTAACAATAAGCTGAAAATGTGAGTTTATTTTTCTCGGACAAACTTAAACATTTGTAATATTTCTTTTTTTCAAAATTCAGTCATTATAAGCTTTTCAAGAATATTGATATTAACTAAACAAAAATAATATCTTAAAACATGCCGATATGTCTTATGTTTGATAAAATAAAAATTAACAAAGTAAAATAGAGAGTATAAAATGTCTGCAGATAATAATTATAATGAAATTTTAGAAGAAGTATGCGAAAAATTAAATAGCCTTGATTCTATAAAAGAATTAGATATGCTTGATATAAAAAATTCAGTAGAATCAATAGAAAATTTAATTACTGATACACAAGCTAAATTAAATTTTCAAGAAATAAAAGAAAAGCTTGAAAATCTTGCTTTTCAAGTAGACAGCTGTAATGAAACTCTTCTAAAAGACTTATATAATGATCTAAATGAATTAAAAGAAAAATATACAGGTATTGGTGCTTATTTAGAAAATATTCAAAACGTACAAAATCTTTCTCTTACAAGTGCTGAATTTGAAGAATACCAAAAGCAACAGCTTGATTTAGCTTTAAAAACTAACGAAAATATTTTTAACGAATTAAATGTTATAAAAGAAAAATCAACAGTCGTAGATAATACAGAAAGTCTAAAATTATTAGAAACACAACTCTCTACTTTACACAAAAGCTTAACTGAATATATTGAACAAATACTTACAAAAATTGATAAAACTCCAAATATCGAAGAAATCGGTTCAGTAATGTCCGATATGGCTAGTATAAATCAGAAAAATATAAAACAAACAAATGAACTTATAAAAACATTTGAATCAAATTTCAATAATTTTAAGAATAAAGAATTTTCAAATCAAATATCAAAAATTAGTGAAATATATGATAGTTTAAATATAATTCACGCTTGGATTGAAAAAGTAGGATTTTTGAATAAATCAATAGAAAATGTATATGCAAGATTAGGTGCAAATATTGATTTTGATGATGTATCAGAAAAAATAGACATTATCTATGAAAATATTTCAGCTTTAAATAACTGGACAATGAAAGTTGATAATATTGATGGGAATATGGCGGATGTTCAATCCAAAATTGCAGCATTAAGTTCTTGTTTAGAAGATACAAAAAATATAACAACAGCAATTAATAATATTAAAAACAGATTAGATGCTTCTTTTTCAGAAAATATAGATTTAGAAGATTTATCCAATAAAATGGATATTGTTTATGAAAATCTTACAACATTAAATGAATGGGCAGGTAAAGTTGATAATATTTCGGAAAAAGTATCATCAATAAATACTGCTTTTGAAGAAGATTTAATAACATCTAAAATAGATTTAATTTACGATAATATAAGTGTTTTGAATAACTGGGTAAGCAAAATTGACGGTATTGCACAAAAAAGTGAAGAATTAGATACAAAATTCACAAAAACTAACGATAGTCTAAATGTAAAAATTGAAGAAATAGCGCAAAATCTTTCCAGTGCAAATAAAATTATCGAAGATGTACCAAATATTAAAGATAATTTAGAAGCACTATCCAATGAATTAAATTTAATCACAAGAACAACTAAAAATGAAACAGAGTCATATATATATACTCTTTTAGATATTGAATCTGACTTTTTAAAATTACATAAATTTTTAGATGATAAAACAGAGAAAACAAATCAGGATATCAATTCATTAAAAGAGTATTTTGAAGAATTAAATGATGATATTGCAAGTATAAGTAAAAGAACAAATAAATTAATTTTATCAGCAGATGATGCAAACAAAGAATTTAAAAATCATCTTGAAATGTTCAAAAATACAATATTAGAGTTAGATACACAAAGACAGGAATTTAATCCGGAATTAAAATTCTCTATAATAGGAGAAAAACTGTCTCATATAGGATTGTTGCTTCAAAATACTTTAAATACAGGTAAGAACTTAAATACTGCCTTTATTTATCTTGCAGAATGGATTGATGCAACAGGAAATATTTTAAATTCAATGCAAGATAATATTTTAGAAATAAAAACACAAACAACTAAAAATGATTCCCCTATTGATATAACTCCTGATTTAGCTGAATTAAAAGACAAAATTTCAACAAGTATATCAAAAGTAGATACTTTAGAAGAAATCTTTATTAATTATAAAAATGAAGATATTTCAGAAATAAAAAGTTTACTAACAGGAATTATTGTTCAATTAAATACAGCTTTAACACCTGATATTGACTCATTAAATGAAAGAATAGATAAATTATCAGAAGAAAATAACAATAAACTTTCAGAACTTGAAATTTTATTAAAAGAAAAAATAAAGCAACAAGAAAAACAAATTATATCTTTAGAAGAAAAAGTTGATACTCTAAATTCAAAATTTGAAAAACTAATTGAAGCAATGAGCGAAGAAAATAAAAATTATGAAATAAAGGATATTTTAAATTATTTAACAACACAAATTGCTTCAACAAATGAAACATTATTAAATCAGCAAAATGCAATTAATTCAATTAACGAAACACTAAATAATCAACAAAAAACAAATACAGTAATAGATGAAGTTGCAAATAAACTTTCAAGTTTTGATAATAACATAAATAAAATTGTTTCTTATATTGAAGAAGAATAATCCATTTAGTTATTTTTTTTAGGAACTATTGTTATTAATTCTCCATTATTTGAAAAAACAGTTTCAATCCTTTTATTATTAAACAGAAAATCAGCTATAATTCTATGAGTTAAATCTGACCCTTTAATTGAAATAGGCGAAGAAGAATAAATCGTTGCAAACAAATTTTTCAACATTTGTTTTGTTTCTTCAGAATACAGATTTTCAATAGGTAAATCATTTGCCAACGCAAATCTATCAATTGTTCTTAATCTTGCATGCATTGTAACATTAGGGATTTTGCTATTATCACCAGAATAATTAATCCAATCATTAGAATTAACAAAATCAATAAATTCCTGCGGCAAAACTTTTTCTACTGCTTTTATATAAATATAATCAGAGCAATCATCATTAAGCATTAAGCTATGTTTATCAATTTTTAGTTTTTCTACAAGATTTTTATATGATTCATCAGTAAGCCCATATCTAGATACTATTTCTTGAGCGATTCTAAATCTTGAATATTCAAATTGCCTATCTTTAAAAGTTCTCGGAAGTGAATGAATAAAATTAGCTGATTGAGGAACATTTGCAAGTTGTTTTACTAAATCATTAATGTATCCGGCATTTATATTTAATCTATTATCAAATATTGAAGAATCAATATTTAGTATATTATCATTGTTAATACAAATAGGAATATTCACTTCATCAATTTTAGACTGTAAAAAAGATAATGTATGTTTTATCTTTGTAAAATCAATTTCAATAGGTAACGACTGAAGCCAAGTTATTATATTACCAACATTTCCATCTTCACCTTGGTATATTTTAAAGAAACTACCTAAAGTTTTCAAAGAATCTATTTGTCTATTTGCAATTAAAGTCAATATTTCTCTGCCATTTTCCTTGAAAATAGAAGAAGAAATAAATTGAGATAAATAAGGTTTAGATTTATGTAAAAATCCTGATTTTGTGAGTGCAGATATTAATTCATAAGATTTATCCGGATTTTTTTCATCAAAAACTGTTTGTATTATATCTAAACAATTTTGCCTATAGTTTGATTCTTCGTCAGAATTATCAAATTTAATCTTATTATCAGCTATAAACTGCAAAAGACTTTCTCGTGCCTGAAAGAAGTCTGCAAATTTATCAAATTCATTTGTTTTTTGTTCATATTCTTCAGAATTATTAATATTAAAACTTACTATTTTCTCAAGAATTTCAGAAATATTCTGACCATCTTCAGGGATAATATCCTTAAATTCCGTATAAATATCAAATTCCGTTTTACCTATAAAATATCCGGTAGTATTTGATTTAATAAAGGCAGATATTGCATCTTTTACTGTTTCAAATTTTTCTTTTTCTTCTTGTAATAACTCAAAAACAGAAATATTTTTTTGTTTTGCGTCTTTAAATAAATCTTTAGAATCAGAGTATCTAAATAAATCAACAAAGTTAGCCAATTCTAAAGATGACATCTCTTTATTCTTGCTATTTTTAACTCTATTATATAAATTTAAGAAAGATTCACTATTTTTGAGGTCAAATCTTTTAATAAGATTTAATAGCTCGTTAAGTTTATCAACATCTTCATTATTAGCTGTATATACAGCATTGATAATGTCCTTAAATTTTTTATAGATATCTCGTGCTATAGAAATATGAACGCCTTGAACATCTGATATATATTGCGATAATGACTCATAGTTTAACAAATTAGTCAATACATCATTATCAGAAACAAAAGATTTTCCAGCTATTGCATTAAATTCATTTATTTGTATATTGCTCTCAGATAGAGTTTGATAAAAATTAATTTTATCTTCAGGAGTTTCAAAGTTATGGAATAAGTCAGCAACAGACTTTAGAGATTGTGCTTTGATTTTATCTGAAGTAACTGCAACATCAATATATCTTTCTAGTCCGGAAAGACTTTCTCCCTCATTTTTTTTGTATAAATAATCAATTATACTATTTAAATCATTATATACTTTTTCTGCTCTACAAGAACTACATTTAGGATTAGCCTTTAATATTTCCGACAATAGCTCAATTTTTCTATCATAAGTTCTATATAAATAATCTATAGCATCAAATTTATCAGAAATACTATCAAAATTATTAAAATCAGGTTTTAAATGAGAATATTTTTCATCAAACTCTTTAGAATTATTAATTCCAATTTGTCTTAGAAATACCGGATATTTATTTAAAACGCTATAATCAGGATTTTCAGAATCCTCCTCCTGATTATATAAATATAATAATAAATCAGGATACCTTGAGAAATCATTTTTACTATTTAACAAACCATATATTTTAACAGCTTCAATATTCTGACCTGCAAATATTTTTCTTATATCAGGATTGCTGCCATATAATCTCATGAAATTTTCAAGATTAAAAACTTTCGTAATACCAGCATCAGTAAATAATTTATTAAAATAATCTATATCACTAGTTAAATCAGCAAAAATATAATTATTAAAATTTTCTATTTTTTCATTTCTTGCAGCACTAAGACCTTGCCTAAATTTTTTATTAGAAAGAATTTCAAAATATCCTTCTAATATAATTTCTTGTTTATTATAATGTAATATATCTCCTAAAGAATCTAAAAAAATATTTGATGATCCGAGAAATAAATCAAGAGTCCTTGAAAAAACAGAAGAAAATAAATCATCAGAACCATCACTAGCTCCAAAAGATACATTAGATTTTTGAAAAACATCACTTGTTAAGTTATTCTTATATGGACAACTTGTAAAATGAGAATTATTTGTCTTTTTATTATTTATATTCTTATCAGAATTAATTGAATTTATACTATGAATTATCAACTTACATCCCTTTTTCTTAAATAGTAGAAAGAATATAAATAATAATTATTGCTTAATTATTAATTTTTATTACAATAATCAAAAGCCTTTCTCAATATTCCATTATTATTTTTCAAAATTTCAACAGCTTCATCAAAAGAAATGGAATATTTTAACTGTAAAATTGCCTCTTTAACATTATAAGAATTTTCTTCAAGAATATTTTTAGCTTCATCTATTGATACATCTGCAATTTGAGAAACAATTCTTTGAGCTCTTTCTTTTAGTTTAATATTGGTAGGTTTCACATCTATCATAAAATTTTTATATACTTTGCCAATTTTGACCATAGAAGCTGTAGTAAGCATATTAAGCACCATTTTTTGAGCAGTTCCTGCTTTCATTCTGGTAGAACCTGTAATTACCTCTGGACCTGTTTCAAGGCAGATTGAGATATCTGAATATTTTATAATTTCAGCATTTTTGTTACAAGTTACAGCAATTGTTTTAGATTGTTTTTCTTTAGCAAGTTTTAAAATTTCAACAACATAATTGGCATTACCGCTTGCAGAAATAGCAACAACAGTATCTGAAGAAGAAACATTTAAATTATTAAAATCAACTAAAGCAAGTTCAATAGAATCTTCAGCCCCTTCAATAGCAAATCTTAAAGCTTTATCCCCTCCGGCAATAATACCTTGCACCATTTCATCAGGTGTATTAAAAGTAGGCGGACACTCAGACGCATCCAAAACACCAAGTCTGCCGCTTGTTCCTGCTCCAAAATATAAAAGCCTGCCGCCTTTTATAAAATTATTTGAAATTATATCAATCGCTTTTGCAATATTTTCAAGCTGTTTTGAAACTTCATTTGCTACTTTCATATCCTCATCATTTATCATTTTTGCAATTTCATAAGAGGTTGATGTATCAATGTTTATAGTATTAATGTTAGTTTTTTCAGTAATAATTAAATCTTTCATAAAACTTCTTCAACTCCTTTTGAAATTGTTTTTAAATTTTCAAAAATCTCATAATTATTTCTATTTAAATCAGTTTCGATTTTATCATTCAAAACAAAAAATGTTGAACCGCTTCCTGACATTAAAGAATCTTTAACTTTATGTTTAATTATTCTCAATTGTTCATAATAAGGAAACAAAGCATATTCTAAACTGTTATATATAAGAGATTTATCAAACTGACCTTTTTTTAATAAATCTTTCAATTTAGTAGTATTATCAGGATTTGATTTATCAATTAGTTTAGCAAAATTCATATAAGCTTCTTTTGCGCTGATACCAAGATTTTTAGGTTTTATTAAAGAAATACTTTGTTCAAAAAAAGGAATAGATTCAATAATTTCACCTCGTCCTAAGCAAAGTGCACACCCGCCATTTAAACAGAAATTCAAATCAGAACCTAATTTTGCACATAATAAGTTAATTTCATCATCAGATAAAATATTTTCATATAATTTATTTAAAGCGTATAAAGTTGCTGCAGCATCAGTGCTTCCGCCGGCAAGTCCTGCTGCTATAGGAATATTTTTTTCTATATAAACATTTAATTTAACATTGCTGACCAATATTTTCTCAAAAAATTTTACAGCAGCCTTATATATAAGATTTGATTCATTATAAGGAATTTCTTTAGAATTACCATTTAATATAATCTCTAATTTATTTGAATTTTCTAATTCAAAAATCAAATAGTCATATAAACTTATTGCCTGCATTATAGATTGAATATTATGAAAACCGTCATCACGTCTATTTAATACTTCAAGAGTTAAATTAACTTTAGCAGGAGCTTTTACTTTTATTCTTTTCATAAATTTTCTTTCAATTTTTCGGATAAATTACCTATTTTAACAATAGATAAAGCTTCACCTCTTATATTTTCATCAATATTCAAATCAGTAAGAGTTTTTTCTGCTGCATTTTTAGCAAAACCTGCATTTACAAGAGAATTTTTAATATTTTTTCTTCTGGTAGCAAAACAAGCTTTAACAACTTTTTTAAAAAAAGAATAATTAGAAAGTTCTAATAACGGCTCTTTTCTAACAGAAAGTTTAACAATAGCAGAATCAACTTTAGGCGAAGGAAAAAATGATCTTGAACCAACTTTTTGAATGAATTCAACTTTTGCCCAAAATTGAGCAAGAATAGATAACAACCCATATTCTTTAGATGGAGAATTTTCACTCGCAGCAAGTCTTTTAGCAACTTCATACTGAACCATTAAAACAACCTGAGAAATACAATTTCTGTTTTTATTATTTAAGTCATCAATCTCACCTAATAAATGAGCAATAATAGGAGATGTAATATAATAAGGAATATTGGCAACAACTTTAAGATTATTTCCAAACTGAGATAAGTCTGTCTTTAATATATCTTTATGAACAATTTCTAAATTATCAGCACTTATCTTTGAAATTTCATTAACCATATCTTCATCAAGTTCAACTGCATAAACTTTTTTTGCAAGTTTAACCAATTGTTCCGTAACAAAACCAAGCCCGGGGCCTATTTCAACAACAACATCATCCTTCGATATATCAGATGCATCCAAAATTGTTTCAATAACTTTTTCATCAATCAAAAAGTTTTGACCAAGTCTTTTCTTTGCTTTAAATTTTCTTGCACGTTCAAAATAATTCATAATATTAATAATACTAAAAAAACTGAATTATTACAGTATTAAGATTATATAAAGGCATAAATGAAATGTGTTAAACTAAATATATAGGAAGTAAGAGGAGAAGTAATATGATACCTATTTTAGATTCAAAAAGACAATATGCCAAAATCGGTAAAGAAATTGAAAAAGAAGTACTTGAAGTACTTGCTTCAGGTTCATATATTTTAGGAAAACATAATAAAGCATTCCAAACAGAACTTGCAGATTTTGTAGGAACAAAATATTCAGTAGGATTAAACTCAGGAACAGATGCACTTCATCTTGCTCTAAGAGCATTAGATATAGGAAGAGGAGATGAAGTAATTACAACAGCATTTACATTTGTAGCAACAGCAAGTGCAATAGGATTAGCCGGAGCAACACCTGTTTTTGTAGATATTAACCCAGACACATTTAATATAGATGCAGATAAAATAGAAGCTGCAATTACTCCAAAAACAAAAGCAATTATCCCTGTACATTTATATGGGCAGCCTGCAGAAATGGATAAAATTATGGATATTGCAAAACGCCATAATTTAAAAGTTGTTGAAGATTGTTGTCAAGCAATAGGTGCTGAATATAAAGGACAAAAAGTAGGCTCATTCGGTGATTTCGGATGTTTTAGCTTCTATCCGACAAAAAATTTAGGCGGTATGGGTGATGGCGGTATGATTACCTGCAATGATGAAAAACTTTATAACAGAGTTATTGCCCTAAGAAACCACGGCGGAGCTATTAGATATTATCACGATGAACTCGGAGTAAACTCAAGATTAGATGAAATTCAAGCTGCTATTTTAAGAGTTAAATTAAATTATATCAACGAATGGAATGAAAAAAGAAGAGAAAATGCATACAGATATAATGAAATGTTTAAAAAATATCCTGAAATTGAAACTCCTAAAGAAATTCATGATTCCTATTGTGTATACCACCAATACACTATAAAAATAGAAAATCGTGATGAAGTTCATAAACTACTTCAAGAAAAAGGTATAGGTGCAATGATTTATTATCCGGTACCTCTACACTTACAAAAACTACATAAAAACTTAGGATATAAAGAAGGTGACCTTCCAAAAACAGAAAAAGATACAAAAATGGTAATGTCTATTCCTATGTTCCCTGAACTAACTGTCGAAGAACAACAAACAATTGTAGATACAGTAGTTGAATGCCTTAATTTAACAAAACAAGCTGTATAAAAAATATAAAATAAAAAAGAAACTGCTTAAAAGCAGTTTCTTTTTTATAAAAAATTAACCTGCATTTTTAAAATCACTGCCACCAACAATTCTTAAACGACGTTCAGTACCTTCACCTATACTTTCGCTTGATAAATTATGTTGTTCAACAAGTTCATGCTGCAATTTTCTTATTTGTTGATTTTGAGGATGCAGTTCAACATTATCAGCACCTTCAAGAATTTTTTGAATAGCAGCTTTTGCTTCATCTAAAGCTCTTTCAGCATCATCATAATAGCCTTGAAGTGTTTCACTGTCTTTAATATGAAGTGCTTCTTTAACAACTTTTTGAACTTGAGACATAGAATTTGAACGTACATAATATATAGGAAGTTTATAATCATTAGCAATACTTAAAATTTTAGTACCGCCTTTAGCAAAAGCTTTATGTACAATTACTATATCAGCTTCTTCAATATTTCTTGTTATTTCAGCTTGCAAATTCAAACGTTCAAGCACTTTATCCAAAACTGTTCTGCTTACAGCATATATATATATCTTCTTGAAATCTTTAACCTGTTTTACGTACTCTTGTCTCGAAAAACTAAATTTTAATTTCTGGCTTGCAAGTGCTTCTTCTTCTTCTTTTATTTTCTGCTGAGCAATTGCATCATCTGTTTTTGTTTTATCATCATAAACTTGATCAACTTTTCTTATCTCAGGTCTGATTGGCCAACCTCTTAAGATATAATCAACAGCTTCTGCTGTATTTTTATAAACAGCTAAAGTATTTCTGTCAATAATTTCAATAACAATATCAAAAGTAGGCTGTTTTTCTCTTTCAAGAACAGTCTTTTGGCATCCTCTTCTTTTTGCTTCATCATCACCTAAAGTAACAGAGCTGACCCCACCAACTAAATCAGATAAAATAGGATTTTTAATTAAATTGTCTAAAGTATTACCATGGGCGGTAGCAATAAGCATAACACCGCGTTCTGCAATTGTTCTTGCTGCTTGAGCTTCTTCTTCTGTACCGATTTCATCAACTACAATAACCTCAGGAGTATGATTTTCAACAGCTTCAATCATTATATCTTTTTGATAAATTGGCTGAGTTACCTGCATTCTTCTTGCTCTACCTATCGCAGGATGCGGAGTATCACCATCACCGGCAATTTCATTTGAAGTATCAACAACTACAACTCTCTTACCTAAATCATTAGCAACCAATCTCGAAATTTCTCTGAGTTTTGTTGTTTTACCGACTCCGGGTCTGCCTAAGAATAATATACTCTTATTTTGTAAAACAATATCTTTAATACAAGCAATAGTACCTGTTACAACACGACCTATCCTGCAAGTAAGACCAACTACTTTCCCTTGCCTGTTTCTTATTGCACTTATCCTATGAAGTGTTCCCGGAATTCCTGAACGATTATCACTTGTAAACGGTTGTATTCTAGAAGTTATATATTCTATATCTTCATCCGTTACATAATTTTCCCCTAAATAATCTGTTTTTCCGTCAGAATAACGAACTTCCCCAACCCTGCCTAAATCAAGAACCAATTCAATTGCATCATCTAAGTTATAAGGCCTTAGTGCTTCAATAATCTTCGGCGGTAAAATTTCAATTAACCTTCTTAGGTCATTATGAAATTGTATTTTATCCATATGTCCCTTTCGCTTTTTCACGCGCTCAGGTGTTTTTACTTGTACCCGATTTAGGACTTTTTTCTGCCCTTTTATCGGGGCTATCTACACTTTTATTATAACACTTTTTTTAATAACTTTCAAAAAATTTTACTATATTTGTAGTAATGTAACATATCATTAATAAAACAATAGATATTTTATCCTTAATATTTCTTAATATTAAAAAAAATATTGTAAATTTCTGCATTCTAAAAAACTTTTAATAAGTAACAACTCGGAATAGTAAGTAAATTAAGTATTATAGGAATGTAAGTAAGGAGAAATTATTATGACAATTGCTTTTCAAGGTATGCAAGATTGCCATACACAAACAAAAGTTAATTTTCCAGCAGAAATGGATTTAAAAGCATTTAAAAGTAATATTTTTAATGAATTAAAATCTGACAAAGTTGAACTTAGACCAAAAGACACAATTATTGGTGCAACTCCACGCATTGGCTTTATGAGATTATTATTCAACAGATTAACAAAAGAACAAATTGATGGAATAAATCAATCAGGGAAACTTCCTAAAAATGCTAAATTTGTTGAAAATATGGGTAAAATAAATATAGCTTGGAACCTAGCAGACATAACAACAGGAACACATGAATTACCGAAAGGTTATGAAGTAAAAAATGATATATTTGGATTTACACATGTAGTAAGAGAAGGGACAAAAAATATATTCATTAAATAAAGCGATTCTTCTAATTATTTATCATCATGGGAGAGGGGAGCAATGCTCCCTTTTTTTTTAAATAAAAAAGGGATATCTTTTAGACATCCCTTTTTAAAGCGTTAAACTAAAATCTAAGCACGAGCGCCTGATTTAGAGATAATTTCTTCCTGAACATTAGCAGGAACTTGTTCATATTTCAAGAATTCCATAGAGAAAGTACCTCTACCTTGTGTATTTGAACGTAAGTCAGTAGCATAACCAAACATATTTCCTAATGGAACTGTAGCTCTAACAATTACGTTACCTGTATTACCTAAAGGTTCTTGACCTTCGATACGACCACGACGTCTTGAAATATCACCGATAATAGTACCTGTATATTCATCAGGAATTTCAATTTCAACTTTCATCATAGGTTCTAAGATGCAAGGTCTTGCTTTTTTACAACCATCTTTAATAGCCATAGAACCTGCAATCTTAAATGCCATTTCAGAAGAGTCAACTTCGTGGTAAGAACCGTCATAAAGTTCAACCTTAACATCTATCATAGGATATCCTGCTAAGATACCGCCTTCAAGAGCTTCTTCCATACCTTTTCTTGCCGGTTCAATATATTCTTTAGGAATAGCACCACCAACAATTTTGTTTTCAAATACAAAACCTTCATTTTCACCGGCAGGAGAAATTCTGATTTTAACGTGACCATATTGACCTTTACCACCTGATTGTCTGATAAATTTAGAATCTTGATCAGCATTACCTAAGATAGTTTCTCTGTATGCAACTTGTGGTTTACCAACATTTGCATCTACTTTGAATTCTCTTAATAAACGGTCTACAATAATATCCAAGTGAAGTTCACCCATACCTGAAATAATTGTTTGACCTGTTTCAGTATCAGATTTAACTCTAAAAGAAGGATCTTCTTCAGCAAGTTTTTGAAGTGCAATACCCATTTTATCCTGGTCAGCTTTTGTTTTTGGTTCAATAGCAACAGAAATAACAGGATCCGGGAACTCCATTTTTTCTAATATAATAGGAGCATTTTCATCACAAAGAGTATCACCTGTTGTAGTGTCTTTTAAACCAACTGCAGCACAAATATCACCTGCAAATACTTCAGTTATTTCATTTCTTTGATCAGCATACATTTGAACCAATCTTGAAATACGTTCTTTTTTACCGTTTGTAGCATTTAATACATATGAGCCTGAAGTTAATTTACCTGAATAAACTCTTAAGAATGTTAAACGACCTACATAAGGGTCTGTCATAATTTTAAATGCCAAAGCAGAGAATGGTTCATCTTCAGTTGAATGTCTTTCAACTTTTGTTCCGTCTTCAAGTTCACCTTCAATAGCTTTAACATCTAATGGAGACGGCATATAATATACAACATTATCTAATAGTAATTGAACACCTTTATTCTTGAATGCAGTACCGCAGCAAACAGGAACTATTTGGTTTGTACAAACAGCTTTTCTTAATGCTGCTTTTAATTCATCAACTGTTGGTTCTTCGCCTTCCATAAACTTAAGCATTAAATCATCATCAGTTTCAGAAATTTTCTCAATCATTTCAGCTCTGTATTCTTTAGCTTTTTCAAGCATATCAGAAGGAATTTCTTCTTCTCTTATATCTGTACCAAGGTCATTAGTGTAAATTTCAGCTTTCATTTCCATAAGGTCAATTAAACCTGTAAATTTATCTTCAGCACCAATTGGCAATTGAATAGGAACAGCATTAGCTCCTAATCTTGTTTTAATTTGATCAACAACACGATAGAAATTAGCACCTGTTCTATCCATTTTGTTAACAAATACCATTCTAGGTACTTCATATCTGTTTGCTTGTCTCCAAACTGTTTCTGATTGAGATTGAACACCGCCGACTGCACAAAATACTGCTACAACACCATCTAATACACGAAGTGAACGTTCAACTTCTATTGTAAAATCAACGTGCCCCGGTGTATCAATAATATTAAATTGATGTTCTTTCCACATTGCAGTTACTGCTGCAGATTGAATTGTAATACCTCTTTCTCTTTCTTGATCCATAAAGTCAGTAACAGCAGCACCATCGTGTACTTCACCAATTTTATGAGTTTTACCTGTGTAGAAAAGAATACGTTCTGTGGTAGTTGTCTTACCTGCATCTATATGTGCAGCAATACCAAAGTTTCTTACTCTTTCTAATGGAACTTGTCTTGCCATTTTTCTTTTTCCTTTATTATTACTACATAATTAAATTATACTTAGCTTACGCCATTAAAACTATCTTTACATAAACACAATTTTTTTTAAAGAACATGCTTCATAATATTAAATAATATCCATAAATGTTAGTTTAAACTTATATATAAACATTTTTAAGAGATTTTATGAAGAAAAATTAATTTTAAGAAAATAATTCTAAAGTTTTACTTTTGATTGCCGATAAGCTGTTTAAAGGTATAAAAAAGGAGAGTTGTTTATGTTTGAATCAGGTAAAGAAACTTCATTAAGTAAGTATAAAAATATAATAGGGAGTGCAAAAGAAACTATTGAAGCCATTCAAAAGTATATAAATAATTTTTCATCTTCAAACATAAACAATAATATTGAAACAGAAGAAGAACCTGCTGCTTCTATTAACAGAATTTTAAACAGCACTGCCAGTGAAGAGACAAATTTAGAAATTCAAAAAATAATTAATAATCTATAATTATTTCAATCCTTATAAAAATATGTTATTATTAACCCGCAATATTTTGTTAAGGGGTTAATAAGTTATGAAAAAAATATGGATTCAAGACATAAAAGAATATGAAGGTAAAGAAATTACTCTTCAAGCTTGGCTATATAATAAACGCTCCAGCGGAAAACTGCATTTTCTTCAGCTAAGAGATGGTACCGGAGAGATTCAAGCAGTAGTATTTAAAGGAAATGTACCAGAAGAAGTATTTAATTTGGCTGATAAAATTTCGCAAGAAAGTTCTGTTGAGGTTAAAGGAATTGTTAAAAAACACGACCGTTCTAAAATAGGATATGAAATTGATGCAACAGATGTTAAAGTTTTGTCTGTATCTATTGATTACCCTATAACCCCAAAAGAACACGGAACTCATTTTTTAATGGAACATCGCCATTTATGGCTTCGTTCATCAAGACAGCGTGCTATTTTAAATGTAAGGCACCGAATAATAAAATCCGTACGTGACTTTTTTGATTCGCACGGATTTACTCTTGTTGATGCACCAATATTCACTCCTAATGCCTGTGAAGGTACTACAAATTTATTTGAAACAGATTATTTTGATACAAAAGCATATTTAACCCAATCGGGACAATTATATATGGAAGCAGCTGCAATGGCTGTCGGTAAAGCATATTGTTTTGGACCCACATTTAGAGCTGAAAAATCTAAAACAAGACGTCATTTAACTGAATTTTGGATGGTTGAGCCTGAAATTGCCTATGCAGATATTTATGATGATATGGATTTGGCTGAAGAATTTGTTGAATATATTGTTCAACAAGTACTGGAACATAATAGAGCTGACTTAGAAGTTTTGGAACGAGATATTTCAAAACTTGAAAATATAAAAAGACCTTTCCCAAGAATTACATACGATGAAGCTATTGAAATTCTTCATAAGAAAGGAAATAATACTCCTTGGGGAGAAGATTTTGGCGGCGATGAAGAGACATTAATTTCTGAAGAATTTGATAAACCTGTTATGATTCACCATTATCCGATGGCAGTTAAAGCGTTTTATATGAAACAAGATGGTGATAAAGCCGCTTGTGTAGATGTAATTGCACCTGAAGGATACGGAGAGATGATTGGCGGCGGCCAAAGAGAAGATGACCTTGAAAAATTAAGAGCTAAAATTAAAGAAAATGGTTTATCTGAAGAAATATTTGACTGGTACTTAGATTTAAGAAAGTACGGAAGTGTACCTCATGCAGGGTTTGGTCTTGGCATAGAAAGAACCGTAGCTTGGATTTGCGGACTTCCTCACGTTCGAGAAACTATCCCATTTCCAAGATTAATGGATAGAATAAGACCATAAAAAAGAGGGTAAAAACCCTCTTTTTATGATAAAGCTTTTTCTAACATATCATAATAAATTGAGAATATATCTATATTTAATGAACTATCTGTTTTCATAGCTTTTTTAGCAATATCACTTTCTGTCGTATAAGCTTCTTTTTCGTCCTTTGCCTTTATTGCACAATATTTTTTTATTTTGGCATAAAGTTTATCCAAATGCTCTTTATCTTTTACATTTTGAGATATCAAAGGATCATTAATAAAACTTTTTACTATTTCTCTAACTATATTATTAAATGTATAATTAATATAATTTTTAAAATCTTTTTCTGTGCTAAATCCAGCAGAATGAAGTATATCCTGCTTAGAGACTTGTCTTTCCCTTGGAACAATCATTCCATATTTTTTTAAGTTCTCAATGTCTTCGGCACACTGAAAAGTAGGAACACAAAATTTAGCTTGAATATCATTGTCAAAAGGTTTAAAAGCAAAAAGTCCACCCCCTTGAATAATTTTGGCATATTCATGATCACCTTTTGATACACTTTTCAAATATTCTCTTGCTTCTCCTTGTTTTGACTGAAGGAAATGAGTATATTCATGTGCACTATTCATAATAAATCCTAATCTATTAACAGGATTTTTATTAGCATCCTCTACATTCAAATATATTTTATTTTCTACAGCCTCAAAATCAGGACTTAAAATACCAGAATAAAATGCCATATAATTTTGAGAATCAGGAATTTCAAACCTTAAATCTCCAATAGGTTTTACTTGGATATCAGGTAATAAGCTTGAAATATAATCTAAATCTATTTTTTGTGACAATGGCAAGTGAATTAATTTTTCACCAAATTCTACTGCTTTAGCTGTATTAGAATTTTCTTTTTTTACATGTTTTTTACCGCTAAAAGATACAATATCTGATTTAAGCGGCTGTAAAATATACATATGATTTTGAGATTTTGAAATATTTAATGTTTTACCGGGAAGATAATTTATACTATTTATATTCATAAAAACTCCTTTAACTATTTAAAGGAACTGAGGTTAGAAATTTTACTTATTTAGATTTATTGTTACATAATTTAAAAATCCAGTATCGCACTTTGTTATCTAGGCATCCTCGCTATATTAAAAGAAGGTCGAAGTTAATAACTCGACCTTCTTATTATAAATTATATTTTTTCTATTTTTTATGCTTTTTCAACAGATTCATTTTTTTTATTAGCAACTGCTTGACAAATAGCACCTACACCAGCACCAATAGCAGCTCCTATACCCATTATAATCCCAAGACCAATTGCAAGTCCCCCAACAGTAACTCCTTTAGCCCCAACCTTGCCTAATCCTTCGACACCAGATTGATACACATCTTTAATAAATTGTTTATTTTTTATTGTATTTATTGCAAATTTACCAACTCCAACTGCTGTTCCAATTTTAGCTCCGGTTTTTACATAATTTGTTTTATTCTGTGTATTATTTTGAACAGAACCTACTGATGAAATATTCATAATTATTTTTCCTTTCTTCTATATTACCTTTACATATTAAAAAAATATTCATTTTATAAATTTACAATAATAGAAATAACAATTAACAAAAGTTTACTAAATTATGGTATTCAATAAATAATCTAAATTATAATTAAAGAATGAGGATAATAGGTATAGACCCAGGGCTTGCTATTGTAGGTTATTGTATTCTGGATATAGAAAAAGAAAAAAATATTCTATTAACATCAGGCTCAATACAAACAGATAAAAAAAACACTGATTCAGCAAGACTTTTTGAAATACAACAAGATTTGAAAACTATTCTTGAAAAATATCAACCAACTGTTGCAAGTATAGAAAAATTATTCTATTTCAAAAATCAAAAAACTATAATTCCTGTAGCTGAGGCAAGAGGAGTAATATTATCAGTACTTGAAGAAAAATTAATTCCTGTTTTTGAATATACCCCTATTGAAGTAAAACAAATTATTACAGGATACGGAAGAGCCACAAAAGAAGAAGTTGCTAAAATTGTTAAAATGTCTGTTGAGTATAAACATCTTCCTAAACTTGATGATACACTTGATTCTATAGCAATTGCGCTTTGTTATTCAAGATTTAATATTAAATAAAGAGGTAATTATGTTTAAAAATCCAATATATAAGATTATAAGTATTATTTCAATTATATCAGGAGCCATTCTAGGAGTATTTTCTATTATACCCTTATTAACTTTTTCTATAATCATTTTATTAATGTTTATTATGGCTCCTTTTATTATTATTTACTTTAAAAATCTAAACTTAATTAAAGAAATAGAAATTGAAAAAGGAATTATATACGGTGCTATAGCAGGTTTTACAGGATGTATTGGATATTCTTTATTGTTTTTTCCATTAGCTTTTATTCTTGATTTAATATTTAAAATACAATCATTTATTTGGGTAAAAGTAATATGCCAAAACTTTATATTCTTAATAGGTACAATATTTTTTACCGCAATATTATCTGCAATTTTAAATGCTTTTACAGGGTTTTTAACTGCATATTTATTTCAATATTTTAAGAAAGGAAACTAAATTTATTATGGCATTTGAATCAAAAATTAAGACAATCGAATGGATTGGAAATATATCAAGGATAATAGACCAAACCCTTTTACCTTACGAATTTAAAACTGTTGATATAAAAACATGTGATGAAATGTATAGTGCAATAAAAGATATGTTGGTAAGAGGTGCACCTGCAATAGGTATAGCAGGAGTTCATGGTATGGTTTTAGCCGCATTAGAACTTGGTGAGAAAATAAAAGATAAAAAATTATTTTTAGAAGAATTAAATAAAAAGGCTCAATACTTAAAATCTTCAAGACCTACAGCTGTTAACCTTATGTGGGGTGTTGATAAACAAATGGAACTTGCAAAAAATATTAATGGCAGTATTGAAGAAATAATAAAAAATTTAAAAGCAAACGGAATAAAACTTGAAAATGAAGATATAGAAATAAATAAAAGAATGGGAGATTATGGGGCAAGCATAGTTCCCAAAGGTGCTGCAATATTAACGCATTGTAATGCAGGAGCACTCGCTACAGTAGGGTATGGAACAGCCCTTGGAGTTATAAGAAGTGCATATGCAAAAGACCCTACTATTAAAGTTTTTGCTGACGAAACAAGACCAAGACAACAAGGTGCAAGACTTACAACCTGGGAACTTACTCAAGACGGAATTCCTACAACTCTTATTACTGATGGTATGTGTTCTTATTTTATGTCAAAAGGTATGATTGATATGGTTGTTGTAGGAGCAGATAGAATTGCGGCAAATGGCGATACTGCAAATAAAATTGGTACTTATACTGTTGCAATTGCGGCAAAATATCATAATGTGCCATTTTATATAGCAGCACCACTTTCTACTATTGACATCTCTATAAAATCAGGTAATGAAATCCCGATTGAAGAACGCTCTCACGAAGAAGTTACGCACATTAACGGTGATTGGATTTGTGCTAAAGAAGTAAACATTATTAATCCTGGGTTTGATGTTACTCCTCATGAATTAATAACAGGAATAATTACTGAAAAAGGAATTCTAAAACCTGATTTTAAAGAATCTATTAAAAATGCTTTTCAAAATTAAGGAACAAATAATATATGTCAAAAAATAAAATAAAAAATTTTTCAATTTCAATTGTTTTAGTATTAATTTGTTTTTCAATTATATTTTTAACAAGTTATCTTTCACGCTACTCTACATTTTATGGCGACGATATGTCATACAGTCTTTATCAAAGAAGTATATTTGAAAATTTATTTCCTACAAATTTTCAAAGTGCATATCAACTTCATGCCGGCGGATATCTTTGTTTTTTTCTTACCAGTTTTTTTAATTATTTCCTTCCTCATTTATTACATGTCCATCCTGCAGATTTTATGAGCATTCCACATGGAATAATTAAAGGTATTTTTTTGTGTATTATTTTAATTTCAATAACTAATTTCAGCTTTATTTATAAAAATTCTAAATTTTCAAAATTTATTATTTTAACAATTTTATCAATGTACTTTTTTTTCTCTGTATTACAAATAAATTCATTCATTATAGGATGTAATCATTCTTTTTATAGATACATTTTTCCATTATTCTTTTTTAGTTATTTTTGGCAATTTATATATGAGAGAATTATCTTTAATTCTAAAAAAACCTTCTTATATAAAAATAATAATCTCAAACTTTTTTTTGCGATTCTTTCAGGATTTATTATAGGATCATCCTGCGAAATAATATTTTCTGTTTCAGCTTTATCAGCTATTTTTCTTATTTTATATAATGCTTTTATCTCTATTCTAAAAATAATCTATGACATTGTGTCATGTTTCTGTATAGAGGATGACTTGGAAATAAAGTACTTAATTTTTCCAAATAATAATAAAAAAATAAATATAAATAATTATAAATTCAATCTGAATAAGAATTTCTATCTACCAGTCTTATCTTTATTCTTATCTATTATACTTTTTACGACTTCTAGAGGTTTCAGAAATGTAGCAATAGAAAGAGGTGCTAATCAAATACATATTACACTTAATGAATTAAAAGAATTCTCCAATATTTTTACCCAAATTTATATTAAAGACGAAATAATATTATGGATAATTTTTATTATCTTACTAACATTATCGGTTTATCTGACATATAAAAAACAATCAATAAAAAAAATAATATTTCCCATAATTTTACAATCATCAATATTAATATCGATATTTTCACTTGTTTTATGCGGTAAAACCTACTATGAAGGAGGGAAATTTTGGTTAATACATCCTAATATTATTATTTTATACAAAATAATTATTTTTTATGGAATTTTAATATTATATAGCTATTTAAGCAGATATTTAACATATATTATAAAAAACAAAAATGCATTAAATATAATAAAAATAATATCTACAATTCTTTTACTATTATCTATAGGTATTTATACACCAATTATAAAAAAATCAATAGAACAATCCTGCTGGTATAACGATTATAGTATTTTGAGTAAAACAAAGAAAATAAATTATATTATAGAAAAAATATTCAAATTTTATTATGAACAAAATAAAACACCATATTTTCCTATAGAATTATCTGAAATATCTATGCCATATAAAGGATATTTTATATGGAATAGAGATTGCAAAGAAACGAGTAATAATTGCTGTTCAAGAAGCCTTCTTACAACAGAGTATCTTCCGAAAATGTACTCAGACAAAAATACAATAAATTATACATATTGTTTTAGTGAAAAAGCTATTGAACAATTCTATAACGATGGCGGAGAAATTACAGATAATGAAATAAAAAATATAAAATTTGATAATATAAAGCAGAACAAAATAATAGAAGGTAAAAAATTGAATCCAGAAGAAATTCAAGAATTTTTTCCAATATTTTAATAAACTACATATGACTAAACTATTAATTTGAAATTTCTGAAGAAAATGATATAATCATTATAAATTTTTAATAAAATTTAATAAAAGGAGTTAAATATGAACAATAATTTAAAAGTATTAACAGTTTCTTTAGTAGCTTTTGGTCTTGGACTTGGTTTTGCAAATTATGCAATGTCAGATACACCTGCTACATTTAAAGTTGCTGTTGTAAATGTACCCCAAATAGTTGAATCATCAGCACAAGTTAAAGCATTAAAAGAGCAAAACAGTAAAAATGTTCAAGAACTTGCAAAGCTTGGTGAAACTGCTCAAAATGCCATAAGCAAAGAAAAAGATGAGAAAAAACAAAAAGCATTAAGAGAAAAATATCAAAAGGAATTTCAAGCAAAAAGAACCGCAATGACAAAATCATACGAAAAGAAATTAATTGAAATAGATAATAATATTTCAAATGTAATTAATGCTCAAGCAAAAGCACAAGGATATGATTTAGTTCTTGCAAAAGGTGCTGTGTTAATGGGCGGTACTGATATAACAAATGAAATAGCAAAACAAATTAAATAAGATACTAAATAAAAATATAAAAAAGGAAAGGATTATAATCCTTTCCTTTTTTATATTACCCGAAAAAATTAAAAAGTCTTTTTAACAACAACCGCAAGAGCTTTTAAATCTTTAAATAATTCAGCGAATTCCTCAGGATATAATGACTGAGCACCATCACATAAAGCGCAGTCAGGATTATTATGAACCTCAATAACTAAGCCATCAGCTCCAGCTGCAACTGCAGCTTTAGACATTGGAGCAACCTTATCTCTTAATCCTGTTGCATGGCTTGGGTCAACAATAACAGGAAGATGACTTATTTTTTGTACAACAGGAATTGCAGATATATCAAGAGTATTTCTTGTCATATTCTCAAACGTTCTTATTCCCCTTTCGCATAAGATAACTTCTCTATTACCGCCTGACATAATATATTCAGCAGACATAAGCCATTCTTCTATAGTTGCACTTAAACCTCGTTTTAACATTACAGGTTTTCTTACTTCACCAAGGCTTTTTAACAAATTAAAGTTTTGCATATTCCTTGCCCCAACCTGAAGTATATCAACATATTTTAAAAACATAGGAATTTGATTAACTTCCATAACTTCAGAGGTAACGGCCATATTGTATTTATCAGCAACTTTTCTCAATATTTTAAGACCTTCTTCCCCAAGTCCTTGAAATGCATAAGGAGAAGTTCTTGGTTTAAAAGCACCACCTCTTAATATACGAACTCCACTATTATATAATTTCTCAGCAGTTTCATCCATTTGTTCATAAGTTTCAACACTACACGGTCCTGCTATCATACCTATATGTGTTCCGCCAAACTTTATTCCGTTTACTTCTATTATAGTATTATCAGGTTTAAATACTCTGCTTACAAGCTTATATGGAGAAGTTATCCTTATTACTTCTTTTACGCCATCTAATAGTTCTATATCTCTTTTATCTATAATTTTTCGGCCTACACATCCAATTACAGTATGATCTTCACCTCTTGATATATGAGCATCAAATCCCCTTTGTTTTATAAATTCAATAACTTTTTGGATTTTATCTTCACTTGCATGACTCTGCATTACGATAAGCATAATTCACTCTCTCCTGATATTATTCTTCTTAATCATATCACACAAATACTAATGTCAATTGAATTTATATTTATAATAGCTTGTATTTATCAACATCATTTGTTAAAATTAACTTAAAATAGGAGGCTATAATGTTTAAATTTAAATTTATTTTAACTGCATTAATATTAATGTTTGCTACAAGTTTATCAGCTAATGCTTATACTATAGGTTATGCGGATTTTCAAAAAGTAATTTCTGAATATACTTATGCTCGTAATGCATATAAAGATATTGATAATAAACTTCTTGAACTTCAACAATATGCTATAGATAAAGATAAACAATATAAAACTATTGAATCACCAATACAAAAAAAGACTTTTGAACAACAAATACAAAAAGAATTTAAAACAAAAGAAGATAAAATATATGATTTAAAAGTCAGTAAAGAAAAAGAAATTCAAACTAATATCTTAAATGCATCAAAAGCAGTAGCCGCAAGCAAAAAACTTGATGTCATTCTTGACTATGGTGTTGTATATGCTGGCGGTGTTGATGTAACTAATGATATCATACAATACTTAAATTCAAACAAAAAATAAGATAAAATAATTTTAAAATAGAGAAGCCCTAAGGATATTATTAAATAGAAAAAGGCTTCTCTATTTTATTTCTATAAATGAAAACGGGGTTCATATGAAGATTATTGATATTATTGAAAAAAAGAAAAAAGGAAAAGCTCTTACTCAGGAAGAAATCAAATTCTTTATTGATGGGATTATGAATAATACAATAGAAGATTATCAAGTAAGTGCATTATTAATGGCAATATATTTTAAAGGCATGAATATTGATGAAACAACTTGGCTTACAAAATATATGGTAGAATCGGGTGAAATATTAGATTTATCTGATATTTCTCACGACATTATAGATAAACATTCTACAGGCGGAGTAGGAGATAAAATAACATTAATTTTTCTGCCATTAATGGCAGCAGCCGGATTATATACAGCAAAACTCTCTGGAAGAGGACTTGGCCATACCGGAGGTACTATAGATAAACTTGAATCTATTCCTAATTTTAGAACAGATTTATCTATAGAAGAATTTAAAGATAAAGTAAAAATACACAAAACCGCAATAGCAGCACAAACTCTATCTTTAGCACCGGCAGATGGTAAATTATATGCCTTAAGAGATGTAACTTCGACCGTAGATATTATTCCGTTAATTGCATCATCAGTTGTATCAAAAAAGATTGCATCGGGTGCTAATCACATAATACTAGATGTTAAATATGGTTCAGGCGCTTTTTTAAAAACAGCAAAAGAAGCTCAAAAACTGTCAGAAGTAATGGTTGAAGTAGGTAAACGTTTAAACAGAAACATTTGCGCAGTAATAAGTTCTATGGACCAGCCTTTAGGAAGAGCTATAGGTAATTCTGTTGAGATTGAAGAGGTCATTGAATTTTTAAAAGGTAATATTGAACCTGATTTAAAAGAAGTAACATATACCCTTGCTCATAGTGCCTTTGAAAAAGCAGGAAAGTTCAAGTCAAAAAAAGAATCTTATAAATTTTTAGATGATTTAATTAAATCAGGTAAAGCTCTTGAAAAATTTAGAGAAATTATTAAATCTCAATATGGTGATGACAGGGTTATTGATGATTATACAAAACTTCCTCAATCTTCTATAAAATATGAAGTAAAATCAGAAAAAGACGGTTTTGTAGAAAATATTGATGCACTAAAAGTTGCGAAAGCTTGTAAAAACTTAGGTGCAGGTAGAGAAAAGAAATCTGATGAAATAGACTACAGTGCAGGAATATACTTAACTCAAAAATACAAAGAACCTGTAAAAAAAGGTGAAACAATTGCTGTAATTTATACAAATAAAAAAGAAACAATTAAAGAAGCTGAAAATTTAATTTTATCAGCATATAAAATTTCAAAAAAAGAACCTGATGATATTTCTTTAATTTATAAAATTATTCATTAAAAAAGAACCCTGATAATATCAGGGTTCTTTTTTATGCTATCTCTTCATTATTTTTTAATTGAGGTTTAATATCAGCTGTTTCTACTTGTGGTTTATCAAGTTTAGTAGGCAATTTTATTAATTCAGCCCCATTTTCTTTTTTCTTTTTAACCATATCAGCTGTAACAACAAATTCCTTGACATCACCTTGTTCGGGAATTTCATACATAATATCAAGCATAATTTCTTCAACAATAGAACGAAGAGCTCTGGCACCTGTCTTACGCTTGATAGCTTCTTCAGCAATTAAGTCAACAGCTTCAGGGTCAAATTTTAACTCAACGCCATCCATATTTAATAAACATTGATATTGCTTTAACAACGCATTTTTAGGCTGAGTAAGAATATTCTTTAATGTGGCTTCATCAAGCGGATCCAAAACTGCATAAACAGGAACTCTTCCTATAAATTCAGGAATTAAACCAAACTTTAATAAATCTTCGGGCTGCAATTTTTTCAACATTTTTGCAGCTTCAAGTTCTTTTTCAGCCTGAGTTTTAGCCATGCCTGCCCCAAAACCTATTGTAGCAGAATCCCCTGCACGTCTTTCAACTATTTTATCAAGCCCAACAAAAGCACCACCGACAATAAATAAAATATTAGCAGTATTAATTTGTATGAATTCCTGATGCGGATGTTTTCTGCCGCCTTGAGGCGGAACATTTGCAACAGTACCTTCTATCATTTTTAATAAAGCCTGTTGAACACCTTCACCTGAGACATCTCTAGTAATACTTGTGTTTTCAGATTTTCTTGATATTTTATCAATTTCATCAATATAAATAATACCTCTTTCAGCCTTTTGAGCGTCAAAATCAGCATTTTGATAAAGTCTTAATAAAATATTTTCAACATCATCACCAACATAACCTGCTTCCGTTAAAGTTGTAGCATCTGCAATAGCAAAAGGGACATCAAGCATCTTAGCAAGAGTTTGAGCTAATAATGTTTTACCGCTTCCTGTAGGTCCCACAAGTAAAATATTACTTTTCTGAATTTCCACTTGCTGTTCATCAGCAGAAGCATTATGAGCAATACGTTTATAATGATTATAAACAGCAACAGATAAAACTTTTTTAGCATCATCTTGACCAATAATATATTCATCAAGATATTTCTTTATCTCATGTGGTTTTGGCACTTTAGTAATATCTGTTTCTTTAATCTCTGTATCTTCGGTTTTATCCTTATTTTCCAGAAATTCTTCATCTAAAATTTCATTACAAAGTTCAACACATTCATCACAAATATATACATCTGGTCCTGCAATAAGCTTTTTAACTTGTTCTTGTGTTTTACCGCAAAATGAACATTTTAAACGACTATCGTCATGCGCTGCCATTAACTATATCTCCTGACTTGGTTTAGGTTGTGTATTAACAGTAACAACTTTATCAATCATACCATAAGCTAAAGCTTCTTCCGGAGTCATGATATAATCTCTGTCTGTATCTTTTTCAATCTTTTTAATAGATTGTCCTGTATTTTTAGCTAAAATTTCATTTAATGATTTTTTAATTCTGATAATTTCAGCAGCTTGAATTTCAATATCAGTAGCCTGACCTTGAGCGCCGCCTAAAGGTTGGTGAATTAAAACTCTTGAATGAGGTAGAGCCATTCTTTTTCCGGGAGTTCCTGAAGATAATAAGAACGCACCCATAGATGCAGCTTGTCCTAAACATATTGTAGATACATCTGCTCTTATATGCTGCATTGTATCATATATTGCAAAACCTGCTGTTACACTTCCTCCTGGAGAATTAATATATAACATGATATCTTTCTCCGGATTCTCGCTATCTAACAATAATAGCTGTGCAACAATTAAATTTGCAACCATATCATCAATAGGGGTACCTAAGAAAATGATTCTTTCTCTCAATAATCTGGAGAAAATATCAAATGATCTTTCACCTCTGCTTGATTGTTCTATAACTACGGGTACAAAACTCATATTTTTCCCTTTCTAATATCCTAGTTAATTATTTATTTACATAATTTATTTTTGCATTATCTAATAATAATTTAGTAACTTTTTCGGTTATAACCTGTTGGTTAATTGAGTGTAATAAGTTAACATTCTTTTGAATTTCTGCCACTATATTATCAGGTGTTGTTCTATATATAGCAGCCAAATCACCTATTTTTTTCTGTATATCTTCTTGAGTTACAGATAAATTTTCAGTTTGTGCAATTTTCCCTATAATCAAAGAAGTTTTAATTCTTTTAACAGCTTCCTCTTTTAATTGTTCATATACTTTTTGATGACCTTCTTTTTCAAGCATTTTATCAAAGTTACCACCTTGCATATTAACTCTTTGTTTAAATTCTCCCATTAATGCTTGAATTTCTCTATTTATCATTGCATCTTGTATCTTTATATCAATTTTTTCAAATAAAGTATCGAGTATTTTTTCAGTAGCTCTTTTATCATTTTCTGCTTTTGCAGTATTATCAACATATTTTTGAATATCTTCTTTTAGAGCCTCTAAAGTTGTAAATTTAGGATTTACTCTTTTTGCCAAATCATCATTTATTTCAGGAAGAACTTTTTCTTTTATTGAATTAATTTTTATATTAAATTCAGCGTCCTTACCTTTTAATTTTTCATCATGATATTCATCAGGGAATTTAACATTTATTTTAAATTCTTCACCTGTTGCTTTATCAACAAGCTGTTCGGCAAAACCCGGAATAAAGTTAGAATGAGCTAAATCAAGCATATAACCTTTAGCACTACCGCCTTTAATTTCTTCACCTTCTACATAACCGTTAAAATCTATATTTACAATATCTGTATCTTTGGATTTTCTATCTGTAACATCATTTAATGAAGCAAATCTGTCTTGAAGTGTTTTCAATTCTTTTTCTACAGCGTCATCAGCTTTTTTAAATTCTTCTATTTGTATATCTAAACCTTTATAATCACATAAATTAACTTCAGGTCTTAATTCAAATTTAGCAACTACTTTTAAAGTCTTATCATCAGCAAATTCATAAGACTCAACATTAGGTGCACTAACTAAATCAAAATTATTTTCAGTAATAGCAGATTCAAAAATTGTAGGTAATAAACTATCTAAAACTTCTCTTTGAAGAGCTGCAATACCAACATATTTTTCTAATACTAATTTTGGAGCTTTTCCTTGTCTAAAACCCGGTACATTAACCTTTTGAGCAAGTTTTCTGCAAGCTTTATCATACTCAAAAGAAGTAACTGCAGGTTCTATTTCAATGTTTAATTTAACTTCATTGTTGTCTAATTTTTCGATTGTAACTGTCATTGTTTCACCTTTTCTAATTAATTTGATTTTCACATGCCCTAAAAGATAGAAAACCTATCTTACTACAGATAAGATTATAACATAAATATATTTCTTTCAAGAAAAATAGACAATTTAGAGTACTATTAAAAATAATATAGTCTATAAAGATTATGTTATAATATAAAAAAAGTGAGGATGATATGAAAAAATTATTTATTATATTAGGTATTATTTTGTTTACACATAACATTTGTTTTGCATCAGCAATGGGAGGATATGATGCAGGAAGCATTAACAGTCAATATATGCGTGATTTAAGAATTCATGAAATGGCTACGAGAGAAAGAAATAAAAATGCAATAATTAATACAAATGTAAAAAAAGAAAATCAAATACCAACTATTCCTGCAGCCTCAACAATTAAAACAGTCAAATTTATTAATAATAAATCAATTCCGTCAAGTGATTTAACAAGAATTTTAGCAGGCAAATTAAATGTAGCTGCAACAGAAGAATCAATAGCAGACATAAGAAAACAAGTTATTAAATATTATCAAGCAAATGGATTTTATTCTGCACTTGCTTTTCCTGATACAAGTAATCTAAAATCAGGAGAACTTATCATAGAAATAAGAGAAGGCAGTAAAAACTCAATTGTTGTTGAATAAGTTATCATTTTAATAAATTAAAAATTACACATTAAGATAAACTTAATGTGTAATTTTTTAAACTTAAAAAAACCGTAAACTAAAAAAAATACTTATAAATAATCATATTTATTGTTTACGGGAAGTGTGTTATGGGCAGATTGCCAAAATATTTTTTTGTCTGGTTTTTAGTGTTATTTTTTATACCTTATTGCAGTTTTGCGCTTGAGCTTGAAAATACTGCAGATAATCCAAGACTTGTTAATTTAACGCCTCAACAATTCAGAACCCTGGATACTATAGAAAAAAGAATTTATAATAATTCTTTTTACAATGAAAATACTATTGATAGAATAGAAAGACTTGAACTTGATTTATTTCATGAAATAAGAAAAGGAACTCCGACCCAAAGAATAAATACACTTAGAATAGAGAGTACAAAAGTTGCACTTCGAGGTACAGCTATGACCCCTATGATGCAAGATACATTTAATACAAGATATATCAATCCAAGAGGAGAAGATGCACCTGCTTATTATGATGATGTTGGTATAATTGATGGTCTAATACGTGTTTGGTGGCCTGATTTTTACGATAAAATATCTGAATACAGAAAATATAAAGAAGCTAATTTCTTTTAATATTTTGCCCAATTAAATTTAATCTAGTATCGTTCTTTGTTACCGAGTCATCCTCGCTAACAAAGTACTCACCTTTTAAAAACTCTGCTCACCTTCGTTTCACTACGGATACAAGCTCACACAAAAACAAAGTTTTTGGTTCGTTTTGTAAAAAAAATTCACTCACACTTTCAGCTTATCGTAAATTTTTTCTCGGACAAATTTAAGCACGAATTCGTACCGAAAGTGCATTACTTATGGAAGAAGAATTTTTTATATTAGTTCCACTTAAAATAGTTCCGTCAACATACATAACTGTAGAACTTCCGCCATCTAAATTTATAGCTTCATAACAACCTAATTCTTTCATTAATCTTCCAAGCTCAATTAAGGTAACACCGCTTGAGCCTTCTTTTCTGCCGTCAACAGTAACCATAATCATTACATTATCCTTAGTATAACCTATAGCAGTTCTTGGATTTCTTCCTGTAATTCCGTTTAATTTTTGGCTGGTTGCATCTACAAAAACACTTCCGTTTTTAATTAAATATGGTCCACCGCTTATTATATGGTTTACATCTTCCCAATTTGGATTCATTTTATATTTAAGTTCTAACCTATCACCTATTTTTAAACCGGCTATTTTATCTTTAGGCGCAGATATAACATAGCCATTCCTTGGAATATTAATAGGATATGATGATATTTGTTTAATTACATTATTGCTAACAGCTATATGAACACTTTCTTTTTTTGTAGCAGGTGATTTTACTCCCCATAAAGGAGTATAAACCAATACTTGTGTAAACATCATTCTTGGTTGATTTATATTATTCAAATTAATAATTTTATCATCCTTTTTTATATATCCTTCAAAAGAGACCCTTGAGGTTTTAAAACCTAAATCGCTAATTCCAAATGCAACCCTGTCATATATAGGACCTGTAATTATTTGATTATTTATCATTAAAACACCTAAAGGAGTACCCGTATCTTGTTTAAAATAAGTACCATTTACGGCAATTTTAGCATCCGCAGCTATATTATTTATTCTTTTTCTTGAATGCATTTTTTCAGAAGCCATTTGAGGAATAATTTCAATATTCGGATTTATATTTCTGTTTATTTCTGCAACATTAATTTTTATTTTTCTTTTATTAATTATTTTATTAAGCCTTACATAAACAATGCCATCTGCTACTTCTCTTATTTCATTTTTTTGATATTTACTTTTTAAACTTTCCATCCACTCTTGACGCAATAAAAAAAGAGCATTCAACTGCTCTTTTTTCATAATATTCTCATGGATATAGTATTTTACAACATTCTCACCCGCATTAAGCTGCATACCTCCGCCCGAGAAAAAAGCCATTAACAAAACTACAATTCCCAATTTATAGACCATTTTCTCTAAACAAATATTTCTTTGTTTAGCTAGTGCATACATATTAATGTTTCCTTATACTACAATTGTAACATATTTCCCATGGTTTTTCAAGTGGTTGTTAGGATTTATAAAGAAAATATAATATTTAAAAAATAGAAAAAAAGAGTATAATAAAATTAAAAATAAGGAGGATTAATGAAAGATATAGCTGTCAAATATTTTATGGAAGGATATTCTTGTTCAGAATCAATAGTACAAGCAGCGGTAGATAAAGGATATGTTTCAAAAGAAATATTAAGCATAGCAACACCATTTTCCGGAGGAATGGGTGTAAGATGTTTATGCGGAGCGGTTGCCGGTGCACAAATTGTTATAGGCGCAATATTTGGAAAAAATAATAATGAGCATGACGGTAAAAAAGCCAGAGCACTTGCTAAAGAATATAATGAATTATTTTCCCAAAAATATAAAGTCAATTGCTGTAAAGTTTTAAGTGCAGGTTTTTCTGATTTTCATTCTATAGAAAGAAGACAGCATTGTTCTTCAATAGTTAAGGATAGTTGTACAATTCTCGAAAATATTTTAAAAGAAAATTTGGTGAAAATATAATGAAATCTTTTACATATAAAAACCCAGTTAAAATAATTTTCGGAAATGGAACTATTAATCAAATTGGAAAAGAAATAAAACCTTATGCAAAGAAAGTTCTTTTAACATACGGTAAATCAAGCATTAAGCAAAATGGAATATATGAAAGAATAATAAATTCTCTTGATGAAAATGATATTGAATTTGTAGAATATGCAAATATTCAAGCAAATCCGATATTATCACATGCTAAAAAAGGAGTAGAAATAGCAATAAAAAATAAAGTAGATGCCATTTTAGCCGTTGGCGGAGGCAGTGTAATTGATGAAAGTAAAGCAATTGCACTAGGCTGCACTAATGAAGATAATATATGGGATTTTGTTATAAATAAAGCAAAACCTGAAAAAGCACTGCCTATATTTACCGTTGTAACCATTCCTGCTACAGCATCAGAAATGAATGCTACTTTTGTTATTACAAACGATAAAACAATGGATAAATTTGCATATACAAATGAACTTGTATATCCAGTTGCATCAATATTAGACCCTGAATTAACACTAACAGTTTCTAAAGAACAAACAGCATATACCTCTGTTGATATAATAGCGCATTCAATAGAAGCATATTTTACAAAAGAAGATGATTTTGCCCCATTTTTAGATGGTTATGTTGAAAATTTAGTAAAGAGTGTAATTGCATCAGATAAAATCTTACTTCAAGACAGCAAAAACTATGAAGCAAGAGCAAATTTAATGTGGACAGCAACTATGGCTTGGAATGGACTTACAAATTGCGGTGCAGGCTGTTTTTATGCAAATAATCATCAAATGGAACATCCAATAAGCGCTATCTATGGCATAGCTCATGGCGCAGGTCTTGCTATATTATTACCGGCTTGGATGAAATACTTTAAAGAAGAAAAAAAAGAAAGATTATCTAAATTCTTTAAAGCAATTTTTGATGAAGATAATGTTGATATTGGAATTAAGAAATTTGAAGATTTTTTAAATGAAATAGGAGCTCCTATAAAATTTAAAGACATAGGAATTGATAATCCTGATATAGAAGAATTAACAAAACTTGCAATAATAGGAGGCTATCAAAGAGGCTCTAATTTAAAAGAAGAAGATATAAAATCAATATATAAACTTGGATTATAAAAATATTATTCGGGTAATTTGCAAACATCAATCCAATTTTTATATTCTGAATACTTTTCAAGCTCACCAATAGATAATTCAATAGCGCTATTTGCGCTTCCGCAAGCAGGAAAAACCGTAGTAAATCTTTTTAACGAATCATCTAAATATACATCAACTCCTTTATTAATACCAAAAGGGCAGACACCACCTACTGCATGACCTGTTATTCTCTCAACATCATCAAAAGGAATCATTTTTGCTTTTGCTTTAAAAAATGTTTTATATTTATGATTATCGATTTTAGCATCACCTGCAGTTACAATTAATATAGGCTTTTCATCAACTAAGAAAGAAAGAGTTTTTGCGATTCTTTTTCCTTCACAATTTAAAGCTTTCGCTGCAAGTTCAACAGTTGCACTCGATAATTCAAGTTCAATAATTTTACTATCCATATTAAATTGTTTAAAATATTCTTTTACTTTTTCAATTGACATAAAATTATCACTTTCTAATGTAAAAATATATCCAATAGAATTTTTACATTTTTTTTTTACAATTGTATAATAAAAATATTATAAAAGAAATTAGGGGCAAATATGACAATAACAGCAGAAAAAGAGGGATTTATAACACAGGTTATAGGACCTGTAATTGATGTTGAATTTAAAGAGGGTGAATTGCCCGAAATAAATGATTCTATAGAAATTATTATAGATGAAAATAAAAAGATTGTTGCCGAAGTTCAGCAGCACTTGGGAGAAAACAGAATACGCTCTGTTGCAATGTCATCAACAGACGGTATAAAAAGAGGTATGAAGGTAATAAATACATCCGAACCAATTAAGATTCCCGTAGGGAAAAATATATTAGGTAGAATATTAAATGTATTGGGTGAACCTGTAGATAATGAAGGACCTATTGAAACAGATACATATCTTCCGATACATAGAAGTTCACCATCACTGGTTGACCAAAATACAGATATAGAAATATTAGAAACAGGTATTAAAGCTATTGATTTATTGCAGCCATATCAAAAGGGAGGAAAAATAGGTTTATTTGGCGGAGCCGGTGTAGGAAAAACCGTATTAATTATGGAATTAATACACAATATTGCATCAGAGCATTCAGGTGTTTCTGTATTTGGCGGAGTTGGAGAAAGAACCCGTGAAGGTAATGACCTTTGGAATGAAATGAAAGAATCGGGAGTTATAGATAAAGTTGCACTTATATACGGTCAAATGAACGAACCGCCAGGTGCCAGAATGAGAGTTGGTTTATCTGCTCTTACTGCTGCTGAATATTTTAGAGATTATTCAAAACAAGATGTATTATTATTTATAGATAATATATTTAGATTTGTACAAGCAGGTTCAGAAGTTTCTGCTCTATTAGGGAGAATGCCTTCTGCTGTTGGTTATCAACCTACATTAGCAAATGAAATGGGAGAACTTCAAGAAAGAATTACATCAACAAAAGATGGTTCAATTACATCCGTACAAGCAATATATGTACCGGCAGACGATTTAACAGACCCTGCTCCTGCCACTACATTCTCTCATTTAGATGCTTCTACCGTATTATCAAGACAAATTGCTTCTTTAGGTATTTATCCTGCAGTTGATCCGTTAGCATCTAATAGTAAAGTTTTAGATCCTTTAATTATCGGTGAAGAACATTATAATGTAGCAAGAAAAGTTATAGAAATTCTTCAAAAATATCAAGAACTTCAAGATATTATTGCAATTCTCGGTATGGATGAATTATCAGAAGAAGATAAAGAAACCGTAAACAGAGCAAGAAAAATTCAAAAATTCTTATCTCAACCGTTCAATGTTGCAGAACAATTCTCCGGTATTCCCGGAAGATACGTAAAACTTGAAGATACCATTAAAGATTTTAAAGCTATTATTGAAGGACAATATGATAATATTCCTGAACAAGCCTTCTTTATGGCAGGTACTATAGAAGATGTTCTAAAAAATGCTGAAAAAATCAAATAGGTGATTAAATGTCAGATAAAATTATTCATTTTAAATTAATAACACCTGAGAAAATTGTTTTTGAAGACGATGTTGAAGCAGTATATGCTCAGGGAGAAAGAGGAAGTTTTGGAATATTACCTAATCACATTCCTTTTATGTCTTCTCTTGCAGTAGATGTTGCAAAAGTTATTAAAAACGGAGAAGAAAAAACATTTTCAATAATTGGAGGTGCTCTTCAATTTAAAAATAACGAAGCAATTATTTTAACAGAAGCAGCAGAATGCGGAAGTGATATTGATACCGCCAGAGCTCAACTTGCAAAAGAAAGAGCTGAAGCAAAATTAAGTACAGCTGAAACTCAAAGAGATATAAAACTTGCAAATGCAGCATTGGCAAGAGCAATGGCAAGATTAAAAGCCGCTTCTAAATAGTTATCTCTTTTATAATTTTTAGACAAAAATCAACTATTTGTTTTTCAAAAATTATTCCTTCTTTTGTTGAATAATATTTTTTCTTCCACCAATTATTTTTATATTCCTCACTTGGAAATGGTATTTTTAATATATCTATTCCGTAAACAGGCTCTGTTATATTCTGAGTATCTATAACAATAAATCTAAACGGTTTACCCTGTCTTTTTTCCTTTAAATTTTCAAATAGACTTTCAATATCAGAACAATCTCCCAGTATTTGCACAAATAAAATCGGATTGGGATTTTCTATAATATTTCTAAAATTATTGATTCTATTTAGATATTTTTCTATTAGTTTATCTTTATCTTTTTTCTTAAATATCTTGTCATGAACAAATTCTATACAATCAGGTTCTTTTACCCAAATTTGTTTATCTTCTCTAAAATTTAAATTATAGAAAAATTCTTTAAAATCATCTTTTATAGACTTTGTTATTTCTCTTGTTTCAAAAACAGCAAGGTCAAAAGGATATGTTACTTCACCAAAAATTTTAGAAGGTTTAACCTTCCATCTTGTTAATATTGTTCTTGGCATACAGTTTTGACCTAAAGGTATTATTTTAATTTTATTTTTATTCATTCCATAATAATAATAAAATTTAGTATAATTTTCAATTTTAGTTTATGTTTAAAAGCTTTTTATTGTATAATTACTATTATAAAAATGCCGTCGCATTAAATAATATTTATTTAATTTTTTATTACAAAATAATAAAGCATAAAATTAAAAGAGGTTTTAATGAAAACATATATAAAAGAATATTTTTTTCTGACAGTTGGTGCATTAATTTATGCATTTGCCATTGAAGCATTTCTTGTTCCAAGTAGAATAATTGACGGCGGAATAACAGGTATTTCAATGATATTAAATACCCTTACAAAACAGCCGTTGGGAATGTTTATTCTTTTAATAAACTTACCGTTTGTAATACTAGCAATAAAAAAACTTGGTAAAAGATTTGTATTTTCAACATTCTTTGCAATACTTGTATTCGCAGGTGGTGTAACATTTTTTAGCCAGTGTTTTCATGGGCATTGTATAATAGAGAATCTTGAATTATTCTTAGTTTCAATATTTGGCGGTTTAATATTAGGCTCTGGAGTAGGACTTGTTATTAGAAACGGAGCTTCTCTTGACGGAACAGAAATTTTAGCTATATATGCAACAAAGAAAATACCTTTTTCTGTTGGTGAAATAATTATGTTCATTAACTTATTCATATTCACGGTTGCAGGTTTTGTTTATGATTGGCAGCATGCCCTGTATTCAATAGTTACTTATTTTATTGCATATAAAACAATGGATGTTGTTATTGAAGGTTTAAATGAATCAAAGTCAGTTTTTGTTATAACTGATTATTCTTCTGAAATAGGTAAAGACATAATGGAAAAAATGGATGTAAGTGTTACCTATATTGATGCAGAAGGTGGATACTCAGGAGCTAAAAAAAGAATTGTTTATTGTGTAATTTCAAGACTTCAAGTTCAAAAACTTAAAGAAATTGCTAAAAATATTGACCCAAGAGCATTTATTGCAATTGAAAATGTATATGAAGTTGAAGGGGTAAGAGTTAGAAAAAGAAAAATTTAATATTTTTTGAAAAAATAGTATTTTTGAGTTAAATTAAATATAAATACAAGTGAGATGACAGGAAATTATAAAATGCTAACAAAGACATCAATGAAAACGCATGGGTGCGGTGAAATAACAAGAAATGAAGTAGATAGTGAAGTTACAATTGCAGGCTGGGTATCTGCTGTTAGAGATTTAGGCGGAATTATTTTCGTTGAAGTTAGAGATCGTTCAGGTTTCTTTCAATTAGTATCTGACCCACAAAAAAACCCTGAAGTTTATGGTACTTTCCAAAAACTAAGAGATGAATTTGTTATTAAAGCAACAGGTAAAGTTAGTGTAAGACCTGAAGAAACTTTTAATGACAAACTTCCAACCGGTGAGATTGAAGTTTATCCTACATCAATTGAAATATTATCAACAGCACAAGTATTACCATTTCCTTTAAACTCAGATGATGTCAATGAAGATATAAGATTAAAATATCGTTATTTAGACTTAAGACAAGATAAAGTTTTAGCTAATCTTAAGTTAAGACATCAAATAGTAACAACTATTCGTAACTATTTAAACAGCCAAAATTTTATGGAAGTAGAAACTCCTATTTTAATAAAAACAACACCTGAAGGTGCAAGAGATTATTTAGTACCAAGCAGAGTACAGCCGGGTAAATTTTATGCACTTCCTCAATCACCACAAATATTCAAACAACTATTAATGGTTGGCGGTATAGAAAGATATTATCAAATAGCAAAATGTTTCAGAGATGAAGATTTAAGAGCAGACAGACAGCCTGAATTTACCCAAGTTGATATGGAAATGTCTTTTGTTGAACAACAAGATATTATGAACATGGTTGAAGGTCTATTAAGAGAAGTATTTAAATTAGTAGGATATACAACCCCTGATAAATTACCTGTTATAACATATAAAGAAGCAATGGATAAATATGGTTCTGATAGACCTGATTTACGTTTTGGATTAGAGCTTTTTGATATCGGCGATATCATAATGGAATCCAACTTTGAAATAATTAAAGATACACTAAAAGCAGGCGGTATCGTAAGAGCTATTAAAATCCCTGGAATTGCTAATTATTCAAGAAAAGAAATGGATGATTTGACAAAATTAGCAGTATCATTTGGTGCAAAAGCATTAGCAAATATTATGTATCTAGAAGATGACAGTGCAAAATCACCTGTGTTAAAGTTCTTAACAGAAGAACAGGCTGCTCAAATTAAACAAAGAGGTAATGCAAAAGCCGGTGATGTAATATTCTTCGTTGCAGATAAACCAAAAGTAACTTATGATGTTATGGGAAGATTCAGATTATACTTTGGAGAAAAGTTAGGATTAATAAATCCTGATGATCATGCTCTTTTATGGGTTGTTGATTTCCCAATGTTTGAATATTCTGAAGAAGATAACAGATATGTTTCTGTTCACCATCCATTTACAATGCCAAATCTCGAAGATATAGATAAAATGGAAACAGACCCTGCTAATTGCCGTTCTATTGCCTATGATATAGTTTATAACGGTACAGAATTGGGCGGAGGAAGTGTCAGAATCCATTCTTCCGAAATTCAAGAACGTGTATTTAAAGCTCTTGGCTTAACAGAAGAAGAAACAAAAGAAAAATTCGGATTTATGATTAACGCATTTAAATATGGTACACCACCTCATGCCGGTTTAGCATTAGGTCTTGATAGAGTTGTTGCCCTGCTTGCAAAAACTCCTTCTATAAGAGATGTTATTGCATTCCCTAAAAATTCTGCCGCTAAATGCTTAATGACAGAAGCGCCTGCAATGGCATCTGAAGAACAAATGCGTGAATTACATTTAAGACTTACAACAAAAGTTAACTAATTTATATAAAATTTTAAGAAATGGATAAAGACATATTAATTAAACAAATATGGGACGATGTCCTTGCCATATTAAAGGATACTATTGTAGCTACAACCTATCAAACTTGGATTGTACCTTTAGTTCCTCATTCTTTTGAAGATAATTGTTTTTGTGTATTATCAGGTCAAAATTTAGCAATACAAATAATTCAAAAACATCAATCACAAATAACAAAGGCTCTTTCTGAAGTTTGCAAGAAAGAAGTAAATTTTAAGGTTATTTATGATGAAAATCTTCATAAACAATTAGAAAAAGAAAAACAAAAAGCAAAAAAGGAAGAAGAAAAAGAATTCATTAAAAATCTGGAGAATCGTATTACCGCATCTAAGTATGATGGATTAAAACAAATGCATTCATCTTGCAATTTAAATTTAAAATATAAATTTAATAATTTTGTTGTCGGAGCAAACAATAAATTTGCCTATGCCGTTTCTGTTGCAGTAGCAAAGGACCCGGGGAAACAATATAATCCTCTTTTTATATATGGTGGTTCCGGTTTAGGTAAAACCCATTTGCTCCAAGCAATAGGGCACGACATTATTTTTAATAATCCAAAATTAAAAGTTAAATATGTTAAAGCAGAAGAATTTATTAATGACTTAGTTAACTCTTTAGCAAAAGGCATGGATAAAGCCGGTGATAAAAATAAAAAAATGAATGAATTCAGAAATAAATACAGAAATGTTGATATTCTGCTTGTAGATGATATCCAATTAATAGAAGGTAAAGCAAGAACCGAAGAAGAAATGTTCAATACTTTTGAGAGCCTACATAATTCTGGGAAACAAATTGTATTTACATCTGATAGATCACCTGATAAATTTGAAAACACACCTGATAGGCTTAAAACAAGATTTCAAATGGGCTTATTAGCAGATATTCAAGTACCTGATATTGAAACCAGAATGGCTATATTAACTAAATTAGCTAACGATAATAATATCAATATGCCAAATGAAGTTATTGAATTTCTTGCTTCTGTATATAACAAAAATATAAGAGAATTAGAAGGTGCTTTTAATACAGTAAGTGCTTATTCTTCTATTAACGCTATGCCGGTAACTATTGAAACTGTAAAAAAGATTATAAGATATTCAGAAAAAAGAAAAAATGTAACAGTAGACGGAATAATTGATATAGTTGCAGGTTTTTATAATGTTTCCGTTGACGATATAAAAAGCACAAACCGTGCGGCAAAAACTGCTTATGCACGTCAAATTGCAATATACCTTGCAAAAGAAATGACAAATGAAAGTTTCCCTTATATTGGTGATTGTTTTAATCGCAAACATACAACCATTATGTACTCTCATCAAAAAGTTAAAACCGATATTATAACAGATAAACATTTATCTGAAGATATTAATCTTTTAAAAGAAAAAATAAATTTATAATTATGTATTTCTCTTATATTTATAAATCCAAAATTGGAAATATTTTTATTAAAACTGATGAAAATTATGTTTATAATATCAATATTATTGATATAAGTTCTATTAATAAAAATTTTGAATATAAAAAAAATATAATTATAGAAGAAGTAATAAAACAACTTGAAGAGTATTTTAACGGTAAAAGAAAAACCTTTGAACTGCCTATTAATCTAAAAGGAACAGAATTTCAAAAAAAGGTATGGAACGAACTTCAAGAAATTCCTTATGGTCAAACAAGAACTTATAAAGATATAGCAATTAAAATAGGCAACCCAAACGCCTCAAGAGCAATAGGAAATGCAAACAATAAAAATCCTATAGCAATAATTATTCCATGCCATAGAGTTATCGGCAGCAATAGTAAACTGGTAGGTTATGCCGGCGGTATTGATAAAAAATTTAAATTACTGGAATTAGAAAAAAATAATAAATAAAAAGAGGAACTTTTATTGTTCCTCTTTTACATTTATATATTAAATTTTATTCAACATACATAAGAACTTGACCGAATTCAACGCTGTCGCCGTTTTTAACACAAATTTCAGTAATTTGACCTGATGCTTCAGCTTCAATCTCATTCATTAACTTCATAGCTTCAATAATACAAACAACCTGACCTATTGCAATATTATCTCCAACTTTAACAAAAGGAGCATCATCAGGTGATGGTGCAGAATAAAAAGTACCAACCATAGGAGCAATAATTGGTGTTCCTTTATGTGATTTAGCACTATTTACTTTTTCTTCTGAATTTTGAGCAGGAGATGAAACTACTTGTGATGTAACTGTAGTTGGCATAACAACAGGTGCCGCTGCTTGAACAACTTGTTGTTTTTCTCTTTTAAAACAAAGTGCTCTTTCATCATCTTCTAATGTAATTTCAGAAAGGTCATTTTCATATACTATATTTGCTAATTTTTCTAAATATTCTAAATCAAATTTCATTTTACTTGTCCCTAGACTCTATCTAAATATTCATTTGTTCTTGTATCAACTCTGATAATTGTACCATTCGTAACGAAGAATGGAACATTAACAACAGCACCTGTTTCTAAAGTAGCTGGTTTAGTACCGCCTTGAGCTGTATTCCCCTTTTCAGCAGGAGGAGTATCAATAACCTCAAGTTCTACAAAGTTTGGTATATCTATACCAATTATGTTGTTACCGTGAAGCAATATAGCTACATTCATATTTTCTTTTAAATATTTAACTCCATCACCTATTTTATCAGCAGAAACACTTAATTGTTCATAAGTTTCTAAATCCATCATTACATAATCATTACCTTCTTTATAAAGGTATTGCATATCTCTTTTATCTAAAGTAGCTTTAGCAACTTTTTCACCGGCTCTGAATGTTTTTTCTACAACGTTACCTGTTTCTGCATTTTTTAATTTTGTTCTGACAAATGCAGCACCTTTACCAGGTTTTACGTGCATAAATTCAACAACATTCCAAAGTCCGCCGTCTATTTCAAGTGTTAAGCCTGTTTTTAAATCATTTACTGATATCATTCATTTTTCCTTTTCTAAGATGCACTATAGTTCATTTTCAAATATACCATAAAAGTCTGATTTTTCATAAAATGTAATTAATTTTCTTTAAGAAAATTCTAATATTCATTAGCTAAATACTGAAAAACCGTCTTATTTACATCCCATAATTTTTCATTATCTTGGTTTTCAGGTAATTCCAAAGTAATTGTTGGTATATTTCTTTCTACACCGGCATAATTTCCAAAACTTCCGGGAGTAGGATACCCAATATCTGCCTGAACGTTATAGCCTGTTAATTGTGAAATTTTTTCAGCCAACTCTTTAGCAGGTCCATCATAATTTACCACCTCAAAAGGTGCATGAATTGATAATATTGCATCTATTTTATACTCAGATAAAATATCAATCATAAACCTAGTTTCTATCTCACTTGCAGGCTTATCTCCGCCAAAATATTCTTTTTTAACTGCTTTGCACCAATTTTTTGTAGGAAAGTTTCTGTTTAAATCAACTCCGTTTGAATTTTGCCGTTGGTTTTTCTTCTTTCCGTCAGGATTAAGACAAGGAACAATCAATAACTTATTTTTTATGTCAGATAAATCAGTTTCTAAAAACTTATTTATAAGATATTCTCCTTGGGGTTCTTCTCCGTGAAAAACTCCAATAATCAATATTGTTTTATCATAATCTTTATTTTGAGTTTCTAAAAGCTTTATGGAATTATTTTCTTTTGATTTTATTTCTCTGACAGTTTTAAACATTACTCACCCATAACTTTTATAAGCACCCTCTTGCGTCGTTGACCGTCAAATTCGGCATAATATACTTGCTGCCAAGGGCCAAAATCCAGTCTTGAATTTGTAACGGGAATTATAACCTCATGCCCGATTAATAAACTTTTCAAATGGCTGTCGCCATTAGTTTCACCTGTATTATGATGATTATAATCAATATTAAAAGGAGCCAATTCCTCAAGCCACTTATCTATATCTGAAATTAAACCTGATTCGGCATCATTAACATATACTCCTGCAGTAATATGCATAGCACTTACTAAAATCATTCCTTCTTTTATTCCACTTTCTTCCAGTGCTTCTTCCACATCTCTTGTTATATTTATATATTCTCTATGTTTTGTTGTATTAAACCATAAATATTTTGTATGAAATTTCATATCTGCCCCTTAATTTTTATTTCTCTTATAAAAGTTTGATATAACTATAAATAATGAACCCAGAAGAAGAAGCGCTATTGGCATATATCCGATATCTATAGCCATGAACCCCATAAACGGAAGTTTTAAAAGGGTCATAAAACTTATTACTATTCCTGTATAAAGCAGATATTTCTTTTTCTTTAATATTCCCAATATACTTGTTAATCCGATACATACCAACCAGAATATATATAATGCATAATCAATCTCGGCATAATTATTCATTTGATACAGATTATTAATCTCAAAAGTTATTATTATAAAACTTAAAACTAATGCTATATATCTATATATCTCAATATTAGTAACTTTCGCATAATATATAGCAGTAAGAATTGCTGTTAAATATGTAAGAAATCTTATATTTAAAACAATTAAATCATTAGCATAATTATAAGAAGGACTTAGACATAAAAGAATATTTATTGATATAAGACCTATTAAATATGCCATAAAATTATATAATAACATTTTATTCTTAACTGCTATTTGCTTTATATTAACAGAATATATAAAGCCTATAATTATATAAAACATTACATATTTAGTATCATCTAATACCTTACTTTCAACAAAGTAATTATTCAATTCAAATAAAAGATATGAATAAATTATTGAAATAAACATCAATTTGATAATTTGGGCAACTGCACTAATAACTTTATTCTCAGATTTTCTCATTAATACAAAAGATAAAATTTCAATAGCAATTGATAGTGCAAAAACCAAAAATTGTTCTTCACCATTAAAACCTCTAAATACAAATATTGAAAAAATATTAGCAGCAAGTAATGATAAAAATCCTATAATTGACAATAATGAAGACAATATTTTTAATTTTTCTTTTTTTATGATGCAGCCAATCGAGATAATACCAAATCCAACCAAAAGTCCTGCGATTATTTTAAATATTTCAACATTAGATATAAATTTATATATATATACCCCTAAAAATACAACAGCTAATATAAATAATAAATAACCGATTGCAGGAAATGCTTTACTTAATATAAAATCTTCAAAACTAAATTTTCTTTTCGTTTGATTATCATCTGTTATTTCTTGAATATTTTCTTTTTGTTCAACTGTAATTTCTTTTTCAACATTGCTATTTTTGCCTATTAAGTCATTAACTGTATTTTTTAGATTTTCAATATATTTTTTATCAGAATTCACCCTAAATTGTAAATATATAATCCATATAAAAAGTATAAAAATAGCTAAAAATATTGTCATAACATAAATCCTCTTTTACTATAAACTCACAATTTTAGGGTTTAACTAAGCGAAGTAATATATTTAATTAAACTTCTAACTCCAATACCTGTTGCATTTTTAATGCCTTCATCATTAGCTTTTTCAAGAAAAGCAGTACCTGCAATATCAAGATGAATCCAAGGTGTTTTATCAACAAATTTAGATAAAAATACACCGGCAGCAGAAGCACCGCCCATTCTGCCTCCTGTATTTTTTGTATCAGCCATATCGCTCTTTAAAGAATCACCATATTCTTCATCCATAGGTAATTGCCAGAATTTTTCACCTGCTTCATTTGCAATTTTAATAAATTCTGCAATTTTCTTATCATTATTACCCATAATACCGCTGGCAACCGTACCCAAAGCAACCATACAAGCACCTGTTAATGTTGCTATATCAATAATTTCATCTACATTAAGTTCTTCAGCATAACAAAGAGCATCAGCTAATGTAACTCTTCCTTCAGCATCTGTATTATCAATTTCAATGCTTCTGCCGTTTTTAGCAATAACAACATCACCGGGTTTATAGCTGCTGCCTGATGGCATATTTTCACAAGCAGCAACAATACCATGTACTTCTACATCAGGCTTTAACTCTGAAATGGCTTTCATTGTTTGAATAACAGCAGCAGCTCCTGACATATCATCACGCATATTTAGCATTGATGTTGGCGGTTTTAAGTCTAAGCCGCCAGCATCGAATGTTATACCCTTTCCTATTATTGCAATTTTTTTCTTTGCTTTCTTGGGTTTATATTCCATATGAATAAATTTAGGTTCATGCACGCTTCCTTGACCTACTGCCAAAAACGCATTCATTCCCATTTCTTTTACCTGTGCTTTATCATAAACAGTTGTTTTAACACCTGAATTTTCAACTGCATATTTTGCCAAAGTTTCAGGATACAAATACTGCGAAGATTCATTTATTAAATCTCTTGCTCTGTTGACAGCATTAGCAGTAATAATTCCGTATTCTGAACCTTCTTTAGCTGCTTTATATTTCTTCTCATCTACTTCTGCAATAATAAATTCTTTAACTGTTGCTTCTTTTTTATCTGATTTATATTTATCAAAACTGTATAATCCACTTAATATACCTTCTGTTATCATTTGAGCGGAAATTTTAGGACATAACCCGGCGATTCCTGCGCCATGTAATATTGAAACAACCTTTTTTATATTCACTGAATTATTTATTTCTTTTATTAACTTTGCATTTAAATTTCTTATTTTGTTATAATTAAAATCTTTTTGTTTACCTAAACCTACAATATATATGTTTTTCCCTAATTCGACAAGCGGAAGTTTATATATTTTTCCATATTGACCGGTAAAATTTTCTTTTTTTATAACAAAATCAGAAATTACATTTTTATATGCTTTATCAACAATTCCAGTAACCCCAGACGGAGTTTTAACTCCCTCAAACAAATTAACAACAATTGCATCAGCATCAATATCTAAAATAGATTTATTTTCTACTTTCACTTTCATAATATATTCTCCTTATTCATTATAATTTTCATTAAATTTTCGTATCCAGCCAAATAAAACTGATAGTTCATAAGGCTTTGGCAAATATAAATCAGCCCCTGCATTTAATACCATTTCTTTATCATGAACAGTAGTTGTAAAAATAATATTTGCATCAAGATTTGTCATCTCAAACTTTAATTGTCTGCATATTTCAAGCCCCTTTAAAGTCTCAGCATTACCTGCATCCAATATTATAACTGATGGTTTAAATTTCTCTATTACACTAAATAAATCATCAAATTCATTAACAACTTTAACATTATAACCTTGCATTAAAGCTGTTGCCTCAAGAAGAATAGATAATGCCTCATCCGGCTCCATTATAAGTATATTTTTGTTTATTTCTTTATCTTCAACTGCATTATCTGCACTTATTTTAGGTCTTTCCATTACATAAGCAGAACCAAACTTATATTTCGCAAGTTTATGTGTTGAAAATAATGAATTAATAACTTGTTTTATATCAAAATATTTTTTATATTGGTTTGTTATTATACCTATACTTGTAGACATAAGATTAATTTTATCTTCGGCTTCATCATCACCTCTTAAGAATATAAAACCTCTTTTAGCATCTGCTTCTGAATAAAACTTGGAAATAACAGTATTAAACGCATATATTAAATAATTAGCTATTATTTCCGCTTTATCGGTTTGAGTAATTACTATAAAATTATCATCACTAAGTTGACCCAAATAATCATTATTATCGAGTGACGATTTTATTATTGCAGAATATGTCTGAAGTAACTTATCTGTTGCAAGTTCTCCATATATTTCTTTATAAAAGCTTAAATTATCAATATCAATAAGTATTATAGCCCATGTTTTCCCTTCATTAATAGCTCTTTTAATCATTTTATGTGAGATTTTAGAATTAAAAAGCATTGTTTTTTCAGAAAAACAATTTTCGAAATTACGTCTTAAATGAGCACTTATTCTTGCCTTAAATTCTTCATTATTTATTGGTTCACTAAGAAAATCATCAGCCCCGTTATCTAAAGATTCAATTTTATCTTGAATATGATTTGATTTAGAAAGAACTACTATAGCAGGTCTTGTATTATAGGTTAAGACTCTTATCTGCTCTAATGCTTTTTTTACATCAATATCTAGGCTATCTGAAACAAGAATTAAATCAGGTTCAAAAGAATTCATTATCTCTAAAGCTTGAGGGAAATCAGAAGCTACAAATACAGTTATTTCTGCGCTTTCAAGTATTTTTTTATATTTAGTTGACTGTTCTTTTCTTTTATCTATTAATAAAACAACTTTAACTAACATAATTACTCTTTTATCTTCTTTAATACATTATCATCAGGATTCGCCACTTTAAATATTAAGGTAAAAATACTGCCATCTTCGCTGCTTTGAACTTCAATTTTCCCGTTCATTTTTTCTGTAAGAGTTTTTGTAATATATAAACCAAGTCCATTTCCTTGAATTTTTCTTGTTAACGGAGAATCAATTCTTGAGAACTTATTAAATATCTTATTTATGTTTTCATTTGATATTCCAATACCTTCATCTTTTATAGAAATATTTAAAGTATTTTCACTAAAATCTTCATAAACATCAATAGTTACAGTAGACCCATCAGGTGAATATTTTGAAGCATTATCCAATAAATTTAATAATATCTGTTGAAATTTATCTGTATCTACCAAAATTTTAGGAAGATTTTTAGCATAATTACAAATATAATTATGTGTTTTATATTGAAGTTTAATCATTTGCAAAGATGAATCAATAAAAGGAGTAACATCTATAGTCTTATAAACCATTAATTCCTTATTAGACTGCATTTTAGAAACAGTTAAAAGATTTTCAACCAATTTTATTAAACGATTAGATTGGTCTTTTATAATAAGAAGAAATTTTTCTCTTTGCTCTGGTGAAAGTTTATCATAAGAAGATAACAAAGTTTCGGCAAAACCTCTGATACTTGTTAAAGGAGTTCTTAATTCATGGCTTACCGTAGATATAAAATCAAGATGAGCTTGTTCTAATTCATTTAATTGTTTATCTTGAATATCATTCATAAATGTATTATATAACTGTTTTACTATTTAAGCTATAGTCTTAATAACAGTTATAGTAAATCAACATCAGATGATTGCAAAGGCACTCCTACCACTTTTTCAAGATTAGCAGCATAAACATGGTAATCAAGCAAAGTTGAATAATAGCTTAATTGAGAATTTCTATAAGTTGTTTCAGCATCTTTTAACTCAATAGCATCACCAAGTCCAACTTTATATCTTCCTGAAGCTTGATCATACTGTTCTTTTGCCTGATCCATAGATAACTTAGCAACTTTAATACTATCTTGTGCATTAACTAAATTAATATAAGCTTCTTTTACTTCAAAATATACAGTTTGCTTTGTATTTTCATAATCAGCTAAATCTTTTTTATAAGTTGCTTTTGCTTCATCAACTTGCTTTTTTAATAACAACAGGTTAACAGAAGAATAAGTAAGCTGAGCACCAACTTGATAGCCATAATCGGTATCTACTTTTTTACCGCCTCTTGAATAAGAAGCAAAACCTGATATATCAGGAGTAAAAGCTCTTCTAGAAGCTCTTACTAACAATTCAGAAGCTTCCGCTTTCTTTTTAGCAGCTAATAAAGCCGGTCTTGTTTCAAAAGCAGTATTAACAGCTTCTTTAACATCTATTTCATAAGCTTTTGTATTTAAATTATCTTTTACTTCATATCCAGTATATTCAGGAAGCCCCATTGAATTACTTAATTGAACATAGGCTATTTTAACAGTATTTTTTGCCTTAATTAAATTTAATTTAGCATTACCTAAATTATATTGAGCAGTTAATACATCTATTTTAGGTTTTGTACCTATATTATAATAAGCCATAGCTTGCTCTAAATGAAGTTCATAATCTTTTACGGTATCTTCATAAACTTGTTCCTGTTGAAGGGCAAATAATAAATTATAATAAGCCTGTTTACAATTAAAAATAACATCATTTATATTTGACTGCAAACTTTCCTGAGCTGCTTCATAAGTTCTTTTAGCAACATCAGCTTGAGCTTTTGTTTTACCAAAGTCAAATAATAACATATCAGCAGAAACACTTGGTACATAAAACATATCATACTTTTGAGTCGGAAAAGCAAAATTTGATACCTGCATATCATTTCTTGAATAGCTTACACCGGCAGAAAGAGTAGGAAAATAATTAGCCCAAGCTTGTGCTATTTTACTTTTATAAATTTCAGCATTACTCATCGCAACTTTTATTATCGGATGATGTTCTAAAGCTAATTTTACACAATTATCTACAGAAATAATTTCTGTTGTATTTATGCTGCCTTCATAAGCTGTATTAGTAAGAACCTTATTTTCTTCACCGCTTTTATCGACAGCAGGTGTTTCTTCTATTGCTTTTTCAACTTCAGTGTTTGAAACATTTTGATTATTATCAATTTTTTCTTTATTTTCTACTTTAGCTTTTTCTGCTTGTTTTTGTAATTTTTTCTCAGCTTTTTCTTTTTTCTTTAACTCTTTAGCTTCTTTTTTCTGTTCTTTTTCAACAGATTCAATAGTTTTTATTGTTTCTTTATCCGGTTCAACAGGAGAAACTTCTTTTCCTTTTTTTACTTTATCTTTTGAAAAAAGATTTTTAACCTTATCCTTAAAAGTAGGTTTATTTGGCGTTGTTTGTGATTGAACTTGTTCTAAAACAGGCTCATTTTCTTTAACAACCTCATCTTTTAAAGGCTCTTGAGCAAACACAGGACTTGCCATTAACAAAAATAAAAATATAAACAGTTTCTTATTCATTTTATCCACTCTACTCTATAAATTTAATTATTAATTTTTTCTTTCTTTTTTGATGACGCTTTTTCTACTAATGATTGTACTAATACATAGAAAACAGGAGTTAATATAGTACCAATAGTAGCAGCAGCAACCATACCTCCAAATACAGTAGAACCGACGGCTATTCTGCTTTGAGCACCTGCTCCTGTTGCAAATACCATTGGTAATACACCAAAGACAAATGCCAAAGCTGTCATCATAATAGCTCTGAATCTTAATCTTGCAGCTTCTATTGCAGCATCTTCAATACCAAGACCTCCTTCTTCATGCAGGTCTCTTGCAAATTCAACAATCAAAATAGATTGTTTTGCAGCAACACCTATTAATGTTATCATACCTACCTGTGCATATAAGTCAAATGATAACCCCATCATCATTTGAAATACTAATGCACCAAGAGCGGCAATAGGTGCAATTAAAAGAACTGCAATAGGGATTGACCAGCTTTCATACAAAGCAACCAAGAATAAATATACAAATGTTAAAGCCAAAGCAATAACAACAACTGTTTGACCTGATGATTCTCTTTCTTGCAATGATGTACCAGACCAATCGTAACCTACATCTTGAGGAAGAACCTTCTTAGCAACATTTTCCATAGCAAGCATTGCTTCTCCTGATGATTTACCAGATGATGGCTGACCTGAGAATTGTACACTTCTGTACTGGTTAAATCTTGTAATAGATGCAGCACCAACTGTTTGTTCAAGATTAATCATTGTCATTAAAGGTACCATTTGACCTTTCATATTTTTTACATATATCTTTTCTAAATCAGTTGCTTTATTTCTGAAACTATCTTCAGCTTGTAACTGAACCCTAAATACACGGCCCAATTTATTAAAGTCATTTACATAATATGTACCTAATGTTGAAGCTAAGGTTGAATATAATTCCTGAATATCAACATTTTGTGCCAATACTTTACTATAATCAATATTTAAACGATACTGAGGAACATTTGCTTGATATGTAGTATATACACTGCTTAAACTTGGATCAGAATTTGCAGCAACAGTTAATTTATTAGCAAACTCTTCAATTTCTTGAAGTGAATGTTCACCTTTTGATAACATTTGAAATTCAAAACCGCCTAACATACTCATACCGGATATTGCAGGTGGCGAGAATGATGCAATTGATGCTTCATTTATTTTTGAAGCTCTATTTCTTATTTCTTTCAATATAGCATTATGAGATAAATCAGTAGGTCTTCCTTGTATCTTTCTTATAATATAATCCCAAGGATAAATTTTTCTCTCATCCCAATCCTTTAAAGGAGTAATACACATGGCTTGGTTCGTAGGCCCAATACCTGCAAATGTAATTATTCTCTCTACTTCTATACCTTCTACTTGTTCTAATTCTTTCGTTAATTTTTCTAATACTTCTTGTGTTTTGTTTAATGCACTACCAGGCGGCAATACAACTTGAGAAATTAAAACAGCTTGATCTTCATCAGGAATAAAGCCTGTCGGTATTATTTTAAATAGAAATCCCATTATTATAAGGAAAGCAACATATAATATTATTGTTAATTTTTTATTGTATACAAATTTTTTAACTACATCTAAATATTTCTGCGTAATTATTTCAAATCTTTTATCAAAAGCCGTAAATACCTTTTTAATAAAAGCAGTAAACACATTGCTTGGCTTTTTGTTTGAATCTTCTGCCTTTAATACAATTGAACACATAGCAGGAGATAAAGATAATGCACATATTGCAGATAAAGCAATAGAAACAGCAATACATACGGCAAATTGTCTATACATTAAGCCGGATAACCCTGCAACGAAAGATACAGGAACAAATACAGCCATAAGAACCATTGCCATTGCAACCAAAGCTCCGCCAACCTCCTGCATAGTTAATTGAGTAGCCTCAATTGGAGTTTTACCTTCTTGTAAGTGACGTTTTACGTTTTCTATAACAACAATAGCATCATCTACTACTACCGTTACCGCCAGTACCATCGCAAATAAGGTCAATAAGTTAATAGACATGGAAAATATTGGAAGAGCCGCAAATACACCTACTAACGATACAGGTATTGTTACAAACGGTATTAATGTAGCACGCCAATCACCTAAAAATACGAATATTACTATAATTACAATTATTGCCGTCATAATAATTGTAAAGAATACTTCTTTCATTGATTCACGAATAAACTTAGAATCATCATGCATCATTTGTACTTCTAAAGAAGCAGGTAGTGTTTTATTAATTTCTGCTACTTTCTTATTTACAAGATTTACAACATCAATAGTATTTGCACCAGGAAGTGGTACAACCTGTATAACAGAAGCAGGTTTACCATCAATTAAACCGATTTTATCATATGAATAAGCACCAAGTTCAACCCTTGCTATATCTTTTATTCTTATTTGTGAACCATCTGTATTTGAACGAACAATTATTTCTTCAAATTCTTCAGGTTCAGCTAAACGACCTTTTGTCATTAAAGTCATTCTCAAAGTTTGATTTGAATTACTTGGTAACGCGCCTAATGCACCTGATGCAACCTGAACGTTTTGAGTTGATATAGCAGCTTGAACTTCTGCAATAGAAACATTTAAATTTGCCATTTTAGTAGGGTCAAGCCAAATTCTCATACTATAATCACCGGCACCAAATACATTTACTTCACCAACACCATTTAAACGTTTTATTTCATCTTTAATGTATATAGATGCATAATTTGTTAAATCTAATTGATTCCAAGAACCGTCTAAAGAAACAAGGTTCAATATACAAGCACCTGCACCTGATACTTTGTTTGTTGCCGTAACACCAAGTCTTTTTACATCTTCAGGAAGCAGAGCTTCTACTTGTTGCAGTCTGTTCTGAACATTTACTAAGTTAATATCTTTATTTGTACCAACTTTAAAGAATATGTTTAATTGATATGTCTCATCATAACAAGTTGAAGACATATATATCATATTTTCAACACCATTTACTTGTGATTCAACAATAGAAGCAACAGATGATTCTATAACAGATGCACTTGCACCGGGATATGATGCTGATACCGTTACTTGCGGAGGTGTAATATTTGGATATTTTTCCAATTGTAAACTAAACATCGATACCAAACCGACTAAAGTTATAAATATAGATATAACCATAGCGAAACGCGGTTTTCTTATAAAGAAATATAAATTATTTTTCTTCTTATTATCTTCCATTTTTTTCTCGCTTAATCCTGCTTATTTTCTTCTGATGAATTTTCTTCTTCTAAAGGTTCCGGATTTACTTTTTGTCCTGATACTTTTATACTTTGTACACCTTTTGCAACAAAAGTATCACCGACATTTAATCCATCTTCTACTACCCAGTTTTTATTTATTTCTTCTGATACTTTAATATTTTTTCTGACAGCTTTATTATCTGCATCAATACTCCATACATAATAACCGTCTGAATCATTTAAAGCCGCTGATTGAGGAACTAACATTACTGTTTTTGGTTCCTTTGCTCTTACTATAACTTTTACAAAATCACCTGGAACTAATAAAGAATCTTCATTCTTAAAAGTTGCTCTTAAACTTATGGTTCCTGTTGTTTGATCAACTTCATTATCAACAAATTCAATAACACCGCTTTCATCATATATGCTTCCGTCTGCAAGCTGAATATGTACATCCATATTGCTGAAATCAGCAGATGAATCAAGTTTTCTAAACTTTAAAAACTCACTGCTCTTTAATGTAAAATATACATATATAGGCTGTATACTAACTATTCTTGCAAGAGCACCTGAGGTTGTATTTACAAGATTACCTTCCGTTATTATAATTTTACCTATTTTACCATCAATAGGTGATGTAATTTTTGTATAACTTAAATTCAATTTAGCATTTGATAAAGAAGCTTTGGCTGCATCATATACTGCTTTATTTTGATCTCTTGTTGCTAAAGCTTGATCATAATATGATTTACTTACATAATCATTTTTTACAAGTTCTTTAGCCCTTACCAACTCTTTTTCAGCATTTACAAGAGCAGCTTGTGATTGTCTTACACTTGCAGCAGCATTCTTAACTGCTATTTCATATTCATCAGGCTCTATCAAAAATAAAGTCTGCCCCTTTTTTACCATAGCACCTTCATCAAAATATCTTTTTTCAAGCCAGCCGTTTATTCTTGCAACAATATCTACAGAATACTTTGCATCTATTCTTCCTGCAGATTCAGACTCTGAATATATTTCTTGAATAATAGGTGTCATAGTTTGAACACTCTTTGGAGCACTCATCGCTCTTTGTTGTGCAGCACCTGATATGTATCCTATTACCTGATGATATAAGATTGGTAATATTATTAAAACAACAAGAAATACTATCCATTGTACCTTTTTATTCTTTAAGTAACTCATTTTATATCCTCTGTTTATTTTCTTATACTATCTTTAAATTATTTTTGTACATTTCAATTATATTTATTAAATTTTCCCGATTTTCTTCGCCTAAACTATCCAGCGAAGCATATTCGGCTTCCTTTATTTTTGACATTATTTTCTCAGCAAATTGTCTGCCTTTCTCTGTAAATTTTATTACTTTATTTCTTTTATCAACATTTGATTCAAATGGAACTTCTATTATTCCTTGTTCACAAAAATTCTTTATTATAGAATTTACTGTCTGTTTCGGAAGGCATATTTTTTGGGTTATTGTTTTTTGAGTACAATTACTTTCTTCATATATTATACTTAAAACACCTAAACCGGAATATGTTAATCCTACTGATTTTGCATATTCATTATAAAATCCTGAAATTTCTCTATGAAATTTCAATAACTTTTCTGATTGTTCTTTTAGCTTCAGCTTATCCAATAATTATCCCCTTAAATTAGTCCTAAAATTTACCGTCCATTTATGGACTATTATAATATCAAGCAAAAAATTATGTCAACATATATATGACTATTATTTTTCTATTTTATATAATTATTTCTAACATTTAAATAACTGTCCAATTCTTCTTTCATAACAGAATTATCAACAGTTCCTGCCATGTTTAAAGAGAATTTATGATTTACTTCATTATCAATAATAAATAAAGTAGGAAATCCCATAATATGAAACTCTTTCACTAAATTTGCATATTGAGACATATCACAATTAATAACTGCAAAGGTATATTTATCTTTGTATTCTTTAGCAAGTTTACCAAATACAGGCATAAATTTTCTGCAATAACTGCACCAATCAACATAAAACATTGCAACTATTGGTTTATCTATTTTATTTGCTTCTTCAATAGTTACAATACCGGAATCAGGTATTTCAATAGGTGCTTTGATATTTTGCTGTGGTGAGTATCCTTCACTACTTGGTTTTAAAGCAAGATATGCAAAAATAAATAATCCTATAACAGCAAAAATAAATAATCCTATAAAAAATTTTTTTCTTTTCATAAAATTGCTCCTTTTGGAACTACAGTAACTCCTCCTGCTGAAACAATAAATCCTCTGGCTCTGTCATCATAAGGATTTACACCAATTTTTGTATATGGCGGTATATTAACATTCTTATCTATTATGGCTTTTCTTATTTCAGAATACCTTCCTACATTAACATTTTCCATTAATATAGAATCTGTTACATTAGAATAACTGTTAATTCTTACCTTAGGAGATAAGACACATCTGGAAATACTACCACCGGATATAATACAACCTTCAGATACCATAGAATTAGTTGCCATACCAACTCTATCTCCTTCTTCCCAAATAAATTTAGCAGGAGGGAAATTATAATTATACGTTCTTAAAGGCCAATCTGTACAATATAAATTTAACTCCGGCTGATAATTAAGTAAATCCATATTTGCCTGCCAGTAGCTGTCTATACTTCCGACATCTCTCCAATATCCTCTTTCAGATTCACACATACCGGTATACTCATTTTGAGAAAAATCATATACATATATATTTTGACCATCTTTAAGCATTTTGGGAATAATATTTTTGCCAAAATCATGACTTGATTCCGGATTATTTGCATCTTCTTGAACTTCTTTCACTAATTCTTCCGTTTCAAAAATATAATTACCCATAGAAGCTAAACACATATCGGGTCTATTTGGAATACACTTCGGTTTATCTTTTGGTTTTTCTTGAAATCCTATTAATTTCCAATTTTCATCAACTTCAATTATACCAAATTCACTTGCTTCTGATATAGGAATAGGAATAGCAGAAATTGTAAGAACGGCTTCTTTTTGTTTATGAAATCTCATCATTTGAGAAACATCCATTCTATATATATGGTCGCCGCCAAATACACAAACGTGTTTTGGTTTTTCATCATATATATGTGTTAAATTCTGATATACGGCATCAGCAGTACCTTTATACCAGTTTCCGTCCGTTCTCATTTGAGCTGGAACCAAATCAATATATTGACCTAAAATAGGAGACATAGGCCAGCTTCTTGCTATATGCTGGTTTAAAGAATCTGACTTATATTGAGTAAGAATTTTTAATTTATAAAAACCCGAGTTAATAAAGTTATTAATAACAAAATCAATAATTCTGTATCTGCCGCCAAAAGGTACTGCAGGTTTTGCTCTATCTCTTGTCAAAGGATAAAGCCTTTTACCTTCTCCGCCTGCAAGAATCATTACAAGTGCTGTATCTAATGCCAAAACTTTTCTCCTCTAGTTATCATCTAAACTCAAAACTGCCATGAAAGCCTCTTGCGGAACTTCAACCCTGCCTACCGCTTTCATTCGTTTTTTACCGCGTTTTTGTTTTTCTAATAATTTTCTTTTACGAGAAATGTCACCTCCGTAACATTTATCTAACACACTTTTTCTCAAAGCCTTTATATTTGTTCTTGCTATAATTCTGCCGCCAATTGCCGCTTGAATTGCCACTTCAAACATTTGTCTTGGAATTATATCTTTCAATTTTGATGTTAACTTCTGACCGACATAAAATGCATTATCCTTATGTACTATTGCACTTAGGGCATCTACTACTTCTCCTGCCAGTAATACATCTAATTTAACAAGGTCTGACCTTTTATATTCACTAAATTCATAATCTAAACTTGCATAACCTTTAGAACGTGATTTTAATTGATCATAAAAATCCGTAATTATTTCACTTAATGGAATTTCATAATGTAGTGAAACCCTTACTTTATCAAGATATGTCATATTCTGAAAAATGCCGCGTTTAGATTGTGCTAATTCCATTAATAATCCTACATAATCATTTGGGGTAATAATTGTAGTTTTTACATAAGGTTCTTCTATATAATCACGGTATTGAGCATCAGGTAAATTTGCAGGATTATCAATTTCTACAACTTCACCGTTTGTTTTATGTACTCTGTAAATAACACTAGGTGCTGTTGTAACAAGAGTAAGATTATATTCGCGCTCCAGTCTTTCTTGAGCAATTTCCATATGAAGCATACCCAAAAAACCGCATCTGAATCCAAAACCTAAAGCTGATGAGGTTTCAGGCTCAAATGTAATACTTGAATCATTAAGTTTTAATTTTTCTAATGCTTCTTTCAAATCTTGATATTGGTCATTATCAACAGGATATAACCCTGAAAATACCATTGGAAGTGCTTCTTTATATCCTGCTAAAGGTTCAGATGCACCATTTTCAACATGAGTTATGGTATCACCAACAAATCTTGTAATTTCCTTTATAGAACAACCCATATATCCGACATCACCAGTCTTTAATTCTTTTACAGGAACTCTATGAGGATTTAAATAACCAAGTTCTGTTATTTCATATTCTTTATTTGATGCCATAAATTTAATTTTATCGCCGAGTTTTATATTTCCATCAACAACTTTAAAGAAACATAATGTCCCTAAATATTGATCATAAGTACTGTCAAAAACTAACGCTCTTAAAGGTTTATCAGAAGTATCCGCTGGAGGCGGAACAAAATCAACAACAGCTTCAAGTACCTCTTCTATACCAATACCTTCTTTAGCACTTACAGGTATTGCCATAGATGCATCTATCCCAAGTACTTCTTCTATTTCTTCTCTAACTCTTTCAACATCTGCAGAAGGTAAATCAATTTTATTTATAACGGGAATAATTTCTAAATTCTGTTCTATTGCGAGATAAACATTAGATAATGTTTGAGCTTCCACCCCTTGAGTAGCATCGACTATTAATAAAGCACCTTCACAGGCTGCTAAAGAACGTGAAACTTCATAAGAAAAATCAACGTGCCCAGGTGTATCAATTAAATTTAAAATATAATCTTTACCATTTTTAGCTTTATAGTTCATTCTGGCAGCATTTAATTTTATAGTAATACCACGCTCCCGTTCTATATCCATAGTATCAAGAAGCTGATCCTGCATATCTCTTTCAGCTATTGTACCTGTTTTTTCAAGAAGTCTATCTGCCAAAGTAGATTTACCATGATCAATATGAGCTATAATACAAAAATTTCTAACATTATCTATATACTTCATAATCTTAGTCTATTACAGAAATAAATCTTTGCCAATGTCTTAAAATTAAAAAAAAGATTAATAAGTAAAAGGACCTCTTTCGAAGTCCTTTTTTTTGCATGATAAATAATTTGAAAATTAACGTTTAGAGAATTGGAATCTCTTTCTGGCTCTTTTACGACCGTATTTTTTACGTTCTTTAACACGAGCATCTCTGGTTAATAAACCTTCAGATTTTAAAACTGTTTTATAGTCTTCATTAAACTTTAATAAAGCTCTTGAAATACCATGTTTTATAGCGCCGGCTTGAGAAGTTACTCCGCCGCCAACTGTTTTAACCCTCACATCAAATTTTTCTTGATTATCTGTTAAAGCTAAAGGTCTAAATACCATCATTTCTAAAGCGGCTCTATTTCCAAAGTAATCAGAAAAAGTTTTTCCATTAACGAAAACTCTTCCTTTTCCTTTAACAAGTTTAACAACTGCAATGGCTGTTTTTCTTCTTCCTGTTGCCATAATTTCTTTTTCTGCCATTATTTAGCCTCCGTTTCATTATATACAACAGGTTTTTGAGCTGAATGCGGATGTTCTTTGCCTGCATATATTTTTAACTTGTTGAATTGTTCTTGACCTAAAGTATTATGAGGTAACATACCTTTAATAGCTTTTTCTAAAGCTAAAGTAGCATCTTTTTCCATTAATTCTTTAAATGATGCAACCTTTAATCCACCAGGATATCCGGTATGATGATAATATTTCTTGTCTGTTTCTTTCTTTCCAGAAACGCAGATTTTATCAGCATTGATTATTATAACAAAATCACCTGTATCTACGTTTGGAGTGTATTGTGGTTTGTGCTTTCCTCTTAATAAATTTGCGGCTAATACTGCTAATCTGCCTAAAGTTTTACCTTCAGCATCAATTAGATACCATTTCCTTTCTACTTCAAGAGGTTTAGCTGAATAAGTTTTCATAAGCTGTCTCCATTTATTATATTATTGTAAATTACTTCTATTAATGTTAAGCCCTCAGGGCTTATGGTCGAACCTGCTTTTGTTTTATCCCTTGATTCCAAAATATCTTTAAGTGTCTCGGGGGCTAAAGATTTTCTTTCTATCAATAGGAGAGTTCCGACGATCGATCTGATCATATTGTACAAAAACCTGTCTGCAATAAAATCTATGTAAACAAAATCACCGTCTCTTGTGGCTTTTGCTTCATACATATTGCATATTTTAGCCGGATTTGATGTCCTTACTTTCTTAAAAGAAGTAAAATCATGCTCTCCTTTAAGATAACTCAAAGCTATATTCATTCTTTGAACATCTAAAGGATATCTGACTAACAAACAATTTGCATCCCACGCACTTCTTTGAGTTCTGTTGGCTATTGCATAACGATAATGTCTTGCCTTGGCACTCTTTTGTGCATGGAATGTTTTCTCGACTTTTTTTAACTCTTTTACACTAATTGTACTCGGAAGAATACCATTTAGCGAGTTAACGAACTTACTCGGATCCAGTTCAAGCTCAGTCTCAAAATGAGCTGTTTGTCCTTTAGCGTGAACACCGGCATCGGTTCGACCGGAAAAAATTGTTTTGGTTTTTGTTTTTGTCAATGTACTGATTGCCTTTTCTAACTCATCTTGTATTGTATTAACAGGATTTATAGAATTCGGCATTTTATTTGGCTGCTTTTGGCTGCCTTGATAATTTGTTCCAATATATTCTAATACAATTAAATATCTTTGCATTATACTAATTGGATTAATGCCATTTCCGCAGCATCACCGCGTCTTGGCGGTAAGTGATATATTCTTGTATATCCGCCGTTTCTGTCTTCGTATTTTTTACCGATTTCAGCAAATAATTTTCTTAATACAGTTTGAGGTATTAATTTTTTACCTTCTTGTAATTCAGAAAATACTTCGCCTGTTTGACTGTCAACATATTTTGATGTTTCTACATCAAAAATATATCTTGCAGCCTGTCTTCTTGCATGTAAATCACCCTTTTTCGCAAGAGTAATTATTTCTTCAGCATAAGGTTTTAATGCTTTTGCTTTAGAAATAGTTGTTTTGATTTCGCCATGTAAGAACAGTTCGGTAGCCAAAGATCTTAATAATGCCTTTCTTTGATCTTGTGGTCTTGACAGTCTGTTTCTATTGCATTGGTGTCTCATCTTATTTGTCCTTTTGATTAATTTATACTTCTTCTAATTCTACACCTTCAGGATTTGGTTGAAGTTCTAAACCAACCTGATGTAATTTTTCTATAACTTCATCTGAAGATTTTTTACCGAAATTCTTAATATTCAATAAATCATGTTCAGATTTCTTTAATAATTCAGCTAAAGAATTAATACTTGCCCTTTTTAGACAATTGTAAGCTCTAACTGATAATTCCAAATCTTCAATAGAAATACTTGGAGTTTGAGCTTCTTCTTCAACTTCTTCAACAACATGCTGACTTGTTAAAATCGTAGGTTGACCTGTTATTGAAGCAATTTGCATAAAATGTTCTATTAATAAGTTAGCTGCTTGGCTTAATGCACTTGATACATCAATGCTTCCATTTGACCATATTTCAAGAGTTAATTTATCATAATCAACAACATCTCCTACACGAGTGTTTTCAACATTGTAGCTTACTCTTTTAATAGGCATAAATGATGCATCAATAGGCAATAAATCAATTGGCATACTGCCTTTATTTTCTTTAAGAACATCAACAGTTCTATAACCTTTACCTGTTTCAACAACTATATCAGCAGAAATGCTTCCACCTTCTGAAATTGTACAAATATGCCAATCAGGGTTAACAACTTTAACACCTGCCGGTAACTGCAAATCACTTGCTAATACCGGTCCCGGTTTATCTACTTCTAATCTTAAATGTTGAGGATCTTTATCTTCTGTTTTTACTGTTAAACCTTTTAAATTTAACATTATATCTATTGCATCTTCAACAATCCCAGGAATTGATGTGTATTCATGTGTAATACCTTCAATTCTTATAGAAGTAACAGCAGCACCTTCAAGAGATGATAATAAAACTCTTCTTAATGCATTACCAATTGTTGTACCAAACCCTTTTTCTAACGGTTCAACAACAAATTTACCATATTGAGAACCATCTGAACTGGTTGTCGTATTTATACATTTAATTTTCAATTCCATTATAATTAATCTCCTACAATTATTTAGAATAATACTCGATTACAAGTTGCTCTTTAAGTTCGGGGTCTAATTCTTCTCTTTCGGGAATTCTGTCAAATGTTACTTTTAAAGCATCTTTGTCTATTGTCATCCAAACAGGTGCTATTGCCATATCTATTGACTCAACAACAGATTTAACAAAATCTGTACTCCCTGCTTTGAATGTAATAACATCACCAGGTTTTACAAGATATGAAGGGATGTCAACTCTTCTTCCATTTACAAGAACATGACCATGATTTACAATTTGTCTTGCTTGTTTTCTTGAAATGGCAAATCCTGTTCTGAATACAATGTTATCTAATCTTGACTCTAACAATTGTAAAAGAATAGTACCTGTAACACCTTTTCTTCTGCTTGCTTCGTTATAGTATCTAACGAATTGTTTTTCGCTAACTAAATATGTTAAACGAATTTTTTGTTTTTCATTTAAGTGTATTGCATACTCGGAAAGTTTTTTTCTTGCTGCACCATGCTGACCAGAAGCATTCTGCCTTAATGAAGAAACCAACTTTCTGTTTGATAAATCAGTAACTCCGTAGTTACGATATAATTTATTTGATGGTCCTGTATATTTAGCCAATGTTTGACTCCTTACGTTATTTGTTATACTCTGCGTCTTTTTGGAGGACGACAACCATTATGAGGAATTGGTGTAACGTCCTTAATTAATGTAATCTCAAGTCCGGCAGCTTGAATTGCTCTAATTGCTGTTTCTCTGCCTGAACCCGGTCCTTTTATATAAACCTCAACTTTTTTCATACCTTGATCTATTGATTGCTTTGCAACTTTTTCTGCTGCTGATTGTGCTGCAAACGGAGTACCTTTTCTTGCACCCTTAAACCCACAGCCCCCAGCAGAAGCCCATGCAATAGCATTACCTTGTGTATCTGTTGAAGTTACGATTGTATTATTAAATGTTGATTGTATATGTACAACACCTTGCAATACATTCTTTTTTTCTTTCTTTTTTGTTTTTACCGGTCTAGCCATTGTTTATATTACTCCTTTAATTTATTTCTTTTTGGCGATTGGGCCTGTTTTCTTACCGCGTCTTGTTCTTGCATTCGTTTTTGTTCTTTGTCCTCTTGCAGGAAGTTTTCTTCTGTGACGCATTCCTCTATATGAGTTTATTTCACTTAACCTCTTAATATTCAAAGATTCTTCTCTTCTTAAATCACCCTCTATTGTGTAGTGGGCAAGTTCGTCTCTTAATCTTTTAATATTGTCATCAGTTAAATCATCTGTCCTTAAATTTTCAGATATGCCGCACGCTGCTAATATTTTTTTACTGCGGGCAGGACCTATACCGAAAATATAGGTTAATGCAATTACCATTCTTTTATTACGAGGTAAATCTACCCCGGCAAGTATT
>CALURV010000033.1 GCA_944323285.1 Candidatus Gastranaerophilales bacterium
TATTTACAATCAGATTTGCTTTGAAAGAGATATTATTCATAATATTTATTCAAAATGTAAACATAAAATGTTTTGCCATTTATATACTTATTACTCTTAAATTCTTTTATTTATTAGGTTTTTAATACCTGATATCTTATTGATATATTGTGTAAAAGAGTAATATATTATAAAATAATACTATATTTATTCACTGGCATGTATTAATAACAAAAGAAAAGGAAGATTTATGAAAATTACGGCTTTGGGAAAATCATTTTACCATTATCCGAAGAGTAATGCATACATAAGCAATATTTCGATGTCCGCACCAAACTCTAAAGGTGCGGATATTTTTTGCTTTAAAGGTGCATCAAGTCTATCAGATAAGGCAAGTATTGTTCCCTCATCAAATCCAACAGATTTAGAATATCAAATTGAGAAAAATACAGGCATCACCCCTGTAAAAACAGTTGTAAAAAAATTCAAGAATGGTGAAACGTATGTTAATATATCAGGTAATATTAGGGGTAAAGATGTATATATAATGCCATCATCTGGAGATAATGTTAATGATAGATTAATGGAAACATACTTAAAGGCAGATGCTGCAAAAAGAGCAGGTGCAAACAAAGTTATAGCAGTTATGCCAAGTTTTGATTATGCTCGTCAAGAAAAAAGGACAGAAAAAGGTGAGCCTATAACTGCCAGATTAAATATGGATTTACTAAAGACATCTGGTGTGGACGGAGTTATTACAACTGATTTACATACTCCGGCTATAGAAGGTTTTGCCCCTAATTCTATGCAAGTTATACATTTAGAATCAATGGGAGTAATGAAAGATTACATTCAAGGCAAGCAAATACCTGATTTGGTTATTGTAAGTCCTGATATGGGAGGCATGAAGAGAGTTGACAAGCTTGCAAAAGAATTAGATTGTGATAAAGCAGTTGTGTATAAACATCGTCAAGCACATAACGAAGCAACAGCACAATGTATAATAGGCAATGTAGCAGGAAAAAATTGTATTTTATATGATGATATAATAGATACAGCAGGAACAATAGCTGCGGCTGCCAAATTATTAAAGAAAAAAGGCGCTAAAGATATATATGTTTGTGCTTCTCATGGCTTATTCAACGGAGATGCTATGAAAAAACTTCAAGATGCTCCTATTAAAGAAGTTATTGTTACAAATAGTGTAGAGAAGAAACCGAATTCTATTGATAAAATTAAGCAGGTTGATATTTCCGTTGAAATAGCAAAAGCTATGATGTCGATATCAAATAAGTAGTCAATTGTATTTTATATTATTTTATTAAAATATATTTAATCTAGTATTGTACTTTGTTACTGAGTTATCATCGTAACAAAGTACTTACCTTTTGAAAATATTGATTATCTCTCTTTTACTAAGGATACAAGTTCACTCAAAAACAAAAGTTTTTTGGTTCATTGTGTAGAAAAATTCACTTACACTTTCAGTTTATAGTATATTTTTTATCGGACAGATATATATTTTTGTTTGATATAGTCCTTCTGAGGCTAGATTTATTGGATAATTTTAGTATTTAATACAATCCATTCATTATGAATGTTTTAAAAAACTTTTATCTTTTTACTTAAATTTTTTCTTGATATAATATTTTATTATTTATATTGGTTATGTTTATGTATGAAAAAAATTTAAAAATAATAAATTTTTCTGTCAAAAAATTTATATTTTCTATAATATTATCTTCAATTTTTACATTTATATTTACTTTTTTTTCTACTAATTTATATACAATGATAAGTGATTTTCACAATAGTGAGATACCAAAATCAAGTTATATATATTTTGATTTTGGTTTTGCCAATCAAAAAATGATGATTTTTCATTACAAGGATTTTTATGAAAATCAATATAATTTTAAATTTGACAAAGCAGGAACAATGATTTTGTCGAATTTAGAAAATACAAATGTAATTTTTTCAAAAGTAACTATCAATGGACAAATTTATAGAAATAAGAATACAGGAATGGCTCCTCTTAAGATTACATATGATTTTGCTCCAAATGAGAATATTAAAATTTCAATAGAAACAAAAAAAATTACAAAAAATATTGAAAAAGAAGATTGTATAAATAAATGTGCACTAATAATATTATTAATTTTTTATTTTATTATATTTTTTTACTTTTTTAATATAGAAAATTTTATAATTAAATTTAAAAATCTGTTAATTAAAAATAAAATTTCAATAATATTATTTTTTATTTTAGCTTTAATATATTTCCTATTGTGTAAGAATTTTTATATAAATACAGATTATTTTAAAACGTATATGGTTGGTTCTGACGTACCTTGGGTAATTGAGGATATATACTCTCCTACCATAAGAAGGTTCCACCCTTATTTCTTTATTGGTTTATATCCTTTCTTAGAAATGATATTATATTTTATAAGTGATAAATTACTTGCTTTAGGTATTTTATATAGCTTTATTGCCGCCGCAACATGTACTTTTATTTATAAAACATTAATTTTAATTTTAAAAAGATATAAATTCATTGCACTTCTATTAACATTGCTTTATGCGTTTAGTTTTTGTCAACTTATTTTTACTGCGTTTTTTGAAACATATATCGTTACAAGTTTTTATTTAGCTATAATAACATTTTTAATTGTCAAAGAATCTTTATTTAATAAATCTTCTAAACTCAATTTAATTTTAATTACTTTCTTTACAGCTTTGGCTTTCGGTGTTTCTATGAGTAATATTGTTCCTGTTTCTATACTTATTGCAACTTCTCAGTATATAAAACATAAAAACAAGAAGAAAATTATACTAATTTTCCTTTTTATTATAGTATTCATAATTGGATTTTTGTCATATAAATATCTCACTGCTGAAAATTTAATTGTGTCCTCTATATTTAATAAAGAAGAAATAAATAATTATTTGTATAAAATTCCATTAGCTGAAAGTATCAATAATTTTAATAAAACATCTCTTTCTGAAATTATAATTGCTCCAAAAATATTCATAGGAAATATGTTTGGACTTTGTGCTGATACTTTTGTTACTATAAATCTTGTTAAACATTCTATTATTCAAAATATTTTTAAAAATCTATTCTTAGGGTGTTTTTTTGTATTGTGGGCTTTTGCATATATTTATATAATTAAATTCTCTAAATTAAAGGATAAATCTGTTTTTTATTCAATTTCATGTTCATTATTAGTTAACTTTATATTTGTAATTATATGGAAGCCAGAAGATGGTTTTTTATTTGCATTAAGTCATCTATTATTTTGGTATATTATTATTGCTTTTTCTATTTATAAGTTATTATGTCTTTCATATAAAGATACAGTTCTTAATAAAAGAATATATATAATAATTATTACTATTATTGTATTATTTTTAATTTTTGAAATAATAAATAATTATTCAAGTTTAAATTTGATATATGAACAATCATATAAGATTATTGATAAAGGTTTATATTATGGATTTTAATATATTATACAATATAGAAAAAATATTTAGAATTAACCATTATTTAAAAAATCTTATAATATTTATTCCTATTTTTTTTCTGCCAAATTTTCCTAATTTAGTTTCTATTAATAAATTATTGTTAGCTTTTTTGTCTTTTTCATTAATTTCATCTGCGGTATATTTAAGTAATGATATTTATGATATTGAATCTGACAAGAAACATCCAATAAAAAAATTTCGTCCGCTAGCTAGTGGAATTATTAATAAAACACAATCTTTTTATATTATTTTAATTTTAGTTATAGTTAGTATATTTATTGCAAGGTTGATAAATATATATTCAATAATATTGATTATAACATATTTTTTTATGAATATTTTATATTCTTCTTTATTCAAAAAGATTCCTTTTCTGGGTGATGTATGTATTGCACTTGGTTTTGTTTTTAGGGTTTTAATTGGTTATTTTATATTTGTTGAAACAGGTTATTATGAAAAAAAACTTCTTTATAATATTGTAATGTTTATCTTTTTTACTGTTTTATTTTTTACTTTATGTAAAAGAAAACTTGAGATAAAATTTAATAAGAATAATAAGTATCAAGGAAAATTTTTATTATTTTATAATAACAATTTATATAATATATTTATTAATATTGCTAGGATATTTTCCTATATTTTTTATTTACTTTTATTGTTAATTGTTTTAAATAAAGATATAGCAAGAATAAGTAATATATTATTATTTTTATCTTTTATTGTTTATTTATTAATTTTATCAAGGTTTATGAAAATGGTTGATAAAAATAAAGATGACAATATTACAGCTATAATTTATAACGATAAAAAGTTATTATTATATATTTTTTTCAATTTAATTTTATTATTGGGATATTTTTTTATGATATATCTCTTTAAATTTTTTCTATAAAATTAATTAAGAAATATATGATACAATATTTAAATGTGATGAATAATAAAGTGCTTTTATGAAAATAACATATATATTGATATATCCACCAATTTCTCGTTCTGAGCGTTATTCTTCTAAGTTTTTAGGTGCTGCTGGAGGCTCGCAAGTTCCTTTGGGTATGTTATATATTGCAGCTTACTTAGAAAAATATGGTTACAATGTTAGATTTATAGATGCAGAGCATCAAAAATTAACTGAAGAAGGAACTCTTGAACAAGTTAGAAAATATGTAAAAGAAGAACATAATTGTTATATTGGATTAACTTCTACAACTGTTTGTTTTAACAGAACATTATCATTGGCGAAAAGACTAAAAGAAGAATATCCTAGTATTCCTATAGTTATAGGTGGAGCTCATATTTCTGCTGTTGCTGAACATGTAATGAATTATGAATGTTTTGATTATGGTGTTATTGGAGAAGGTGAAATTACAACATATGAATTAATTGAATGTTTGCAACAAGGTGGTAATCTTGAATCGGTTGATGGAATAGTATTCAGAAAAAATAATCAGATAATATATACAAATCCAAGAAAACTTGTAAAAAAACTAGATGAACTTCCTTTCCCTGCAAGACATTTAGTAAAAGATATACATAGTTACGTGCCAACATTATGTGATTATAAAACGTTACCTGTAACTAACATTATTACTTCAAGAGGTTGTCCTGGTTTGTGTACATTTTGTTCTAATGCTGTATTTGGTAGAACATATAGGGAAAGATCTGCTCAGAACATTCTTGAAGAAATAAAAGAAGTTATTCATAAATATAATATTAGAGAAATACATTTTAATGATGATACATTCTTAATTAATAAAAAAAGGATATATGAATTATTCGAATCATGTAAAAAAGAAAAATTAAAGTTTAATTGGTCTTGTTTTTCAAGAGTTGATAATGTAACATATGAGTTTCTAAAATTTCTAAAAAAGAATGGATGTTGGCATATTGCTTTTGGTATAGAATCAGGAGATGAGAATGTTTTAAAAGACATAAAAAAAGAAATTTCATTGGATATGGTTGAACAGGTAATTAGTTGGTGTCATAAAATAGGTATAAAAACAAAAGGGCATTTTATTTTAGGTCATCCAACTGATACTATTGAATCTATTAATAAAACAATTGATTTTGCTTTAAAAGTTAAATTTTCTGATGTGGTAGTTACGATTTCAACTCCAATGCCAGGTTCAGAACAATTTAGAACGCTTATTCCTCATGATAAAATCAAAAATTTAGATTATACAAAATTTAATTCTTGGTTTTCAGTTGTTGAACCAAAAGGAATATCTTCTAAGAAATTATTAATAAAACAAAAAGAATTTTATAAAAGGTTTTATTTAAGACCATCAGTTATATTTAGATATGGATTGAGTTTAATATCATTTGCTGGGCCAAAAAGATTTATAACATTATTTATGAATTTTATATATATTATTCTTCCTATTAAAAATTAATTTATAGTGAAATTCATTAATGTGTCCGGGAAAAAATTCACGATAAGATAAAAGTGTGAGTGAATTTTTTTTACAAAACGAACCAAAAACTTTGTTTTTGAGTAAGCTTGTATCCGTAGTGAAACGAAGATGAGCAGTATTTTCAAAAGTTGAGTACTTTGTTAGCAAGTATGAGACGGTAACAAAGTGCGATACTAGATTAAATCAATTATATACTTTCAGCTTATTGTAAGTTTTTTCGGATAAATTATAATTGTTTTTATTACACAATATAAAATTGTAATAGAAAATTAGTGTATAATATTTTATTATAGGGAAATTATTGAGGGTTTATTATGAGAAAAATATTAATTGTGATTGCAATTATTTTTATAGGTTTAGTGTCATATGCTGCTGATTGTTCAACATTTAAACTGGATAATGGTCAAGGGGTTATAATAAAAGAAGTTCATGATAATCCGATTGTAATAATAGATACTTGGATAAAAACAGGTTCTATAAATGAAACGGATGAAAATAATGGAGTTGCCCATTTTCTTGAGCATTTATTTTTTAAAGGTACTGCAAAGCATTCAGGTAAGGAGTTTGATCAAATTTTAGAGTCAAAAGGTGCTATTACAAATGCTGCAACCAGTAAAGATTTTACACATTATTATATTATAATACCTTCACAGTATTTTGAATTAGCTTTAGATTTACATTCAGATATGCTTTTAAATCCTTTAATTCCAAGAAAAGAATTAGAAAAGGAAAGAAAAGTTGTAATAGAAGAAATTGCTAAAAATAATGATAAACCAACAACTGTTTTATATAGAAATATGATTCAAAGTTTTTATAAAGTACATCCATACAAAAGAGATGTTATAGGAACAAAAGAGGTTATAGAAACTATATCAAGGGAACAAATACTTGATTTTTATAATAAATGGTATACGCCTGAGAATATGACAACCGTTATTATTGGTGATGTTGATACACAGAATGCTTTTAATTTAGTTAAAAGTAAATTTAATAAGCCAATGTCGGATAATTTAAAAAATAAAAAAATAGTATATAAGCTTGATAAAAAACCGGAACATCAAATAGAAAATAAAGTTGAAATGAAAGTTCAAACCGGATATTTGTTAATAGGCTTTAAAGGTTGTAGCTCTATTAGTGATAAAGATTCATATGCTTTAGATGTTCTTGCTACTATTCTTGGAGATGGAAAATCTTCAAGATTATATAGAAGTATAAAAGAAGAAAAACAACTTGTACATTCTATATCGGCTTCTCACTCTTCTATGAGAGATGATTCGATTTTCTATATTTCAGCCAATTATGTTACTGAAGATATGGAAAAATTAAAAAATTCTATTTTCTACGAAATTGAAAGATTATATAAAAACGAAATAACTAATGAAGAAATACAAAAAGCAAAAAATATTATAGAAAGAGATACTTTTTACTCAAGAGAATCAGTATCTAATATAGCAGGTGAAATAGGTTATACAGTAACTTTAACGAATTCTATAGACTATTATAAAAATTATTTAGATAATATAAATAAAGTTACAGCAGAAGATTTAAAACGAGTGGCTAAGACATATTTAAATCAAGATTTAGCTGTTATTTCAATTGTAATGCCGGAGAAAAAAAGCAATTCTAAAGAAAATTTAAAATTGGATAAAAATTACCAAGCAAAAGTAATAAGTCAAGATAAAGAAACAACAAAATATGAACTTGAAAATGGTGCAGTATTAGTTATTACTAAAAATACCGCAAATGATATTATTGCAATGGAAATGAGTGTTAGAGGCGGTAATAACCTTGAAAAAATTAAAGGAACAGCCTATGTTACTGCAGGAGCCATGTTAAAAGGTACAAATAAATATAGAAATCAAGAGTTATCACAACTGTTAGAAGAAAATGGGATAAGATTAGTACCTACATCAAGAGGGGATTCTTTTAGTGTTATTACTAAGTTTACAAAAAATGAAATAGAAATAGCATTAGATGTATTTTCCGAAGTTGTAAAAAATGCGACATTAGATTCTTTTGATATAGAAAGAGTAAAAGCCGATAAACTATATTTAATAAAGAATCAAAAAAATACTCCCGATGGTGTTGCGTTTGATGAATTTAAAACCGCAGTTTGGGCAAATACTCCTTTTGGCAATACAGGTAAAGTTTTAGAAAAAACTATTCCTTTAATACAAAGAGAAGATGTTGTAGAGTATTATAAAAATTTGTTTCCTGCTGAAAATGTTGTTATTACAATTAATGGAAATGTTGATGAGCAACTATTCATTAATTATTTTTCATCATTATTGGAAAATGATGGTAAGGCTAAAATAAAACTTACTCAGTACAAAGATAAATATAAATCTTTGACTAAAAATAAAATAGTTAAAGTGAGTAAAGATTCTCAAGCCGCATGGCTTATTTTAGGCTGGCTAACAGATGGAGTTGTTAATGAGAAAGATTGGGCAACACTTCAGGTAATAGATTCAATTTTGGGTTCTGGTATGAGTTCAAGATTATTTACTCAATTAAGAGATGAACAAAGTCTTGCATATCAAGTAGGATCATCATACTCAGCTAATATGAATCAAGGGGTTTTTGCTTTATATATTGCAACTAATCCTAATAATATACAAGTAGCCAAAAAAGGTATGTTTAGTGAAATACAAAAGTTGAAGACAGAATTTGTTACTGATAAAGAACTATCAGAAGCAAAAGATAAACTGCTTGGTAATTTTGTCCTTTCTATGGAAACAAATATGGATAAAGCTTCTGTTATCAATGCTTTAGAAATAACAGACAGAGGATATTTGTTTCTAGACAGGTATCCACAATTAATAAATTCAGTTACTTTACAAGATGTTATAAAAGCAGCTAATAAATATTTCACCAAACCATATATTTTTACTGTTGTAGGTCCTGATAAAAATATTGAAAAATTATAGAATATAAGATAAATTTAAATAAGAAATAATAATGAGAAATGAAATATTAGAAAATAAAGAGTTCAATATTCTTTCAAGAAGTATAGATAATGCTTCTAAGTGTTGTGTTGTAGAAGTTTGTGAAGATTGTTTTAAAGTAAAGCTTGTAGACAACAGTAAATATGAAAAAGATGAATCTGTTGAATTATTTACTATGACTAGAAAAGGTCAATTATATTTTGAAACAATAGTTAAAGAAGTAGATAATGATATTCTATCAATTTGGTTTCCTATAGCATATAAATATTTACAGAGAAGAGAATATTCAAGAATACAAACAGATAAAACTTTATTATTGATAAATGGTGATAAAGAAATTACTGCAAAAGTTATAGATATAAGTGCAGGTGGTTTGAAGGTATCGGTAAAAGAACAATTAAAACTAATTACAGAATATAGTATAGAAATCGAAATAGAAAATAGATTAATAAAAAGTATTTTTGAACCGATAAGAATAGAATTTGTAAGAGATGAATTTATAGTGTCAGGTCGTTTTAAAAATATTTCAAATTATGATAGAGTTGCATTGGTACAATATTGTTTTAGAATGCAAATAGAAAATAATAATAAATAACTTGTAAAAGAGTTTAAAATATTGTTAAATAAGTATAGATATAAGCAAATAATAATGCAGGATGAGAAATAGTTGATTAAGAAAATTGAGAAAAAAAAGAGAAAACAAAGATTTAAAGGTTTTTCTCTTAGATTTAATAATACAATTACATTAAGTATCATGTTGGTAATTATAGCGACAGTTAGTATTGTTGAGCTTATAATGTATGTATATTCTCAAGATAGTATAAAAAGCTTACAGAATGAATTATCAGCAGATTTCATATCAAATATACAAGTATTTAAGCAAGATTTAAATACAAATAAATTGGCTGAAATAAAAACAGATTTAAATAATGTTTTATCAGGAAGTTATGTAGTAAATTATGTTGTGATATTTGACTCAAATTTAAGAAAAGTATATAGTTCTCTTTCGAATGATTCACAATATATATTTAGAAATCCCAATAATCCTGCATCATTTAAATTAAAGTTTGCTCCAGATATAGATATTAAAAATGTCCGTACTATATATATTAAAGAAGCGAATTACAATATATATTTAGGGATGACCCAGAGTGATTTTCTTGAGAGATATATTTTAGGTATTGAAAATTTCGTTAGAATATTTTTTAGTATAATATTAATTTCAAGTATAATTGCATCATTTCTTTTAGCACGAAGTATAGCAAAGCCATTGGCGACTATGGAGGAAACTGTTTCAAAAATAGCAAAAGGTGATTTATCCGGAAGGTTAGAATATACAAAATATTATGAAATAAACAAGCTTGTACAATCATATAATATGATGGCAAATGCTTTGCAAAGATTATATTCAACTTTAGAAACTCAAGTACAAGATAGAACAAAAGAATTAAAAAGTGCATATGCGGAACTCCAAAATACGCAAGCAATGATGGTTCACTCAGAGAAGATGAAATCATTAGGTGAGCTTGTTGCAGGAATAATGCATGAAATAAATAACCCTATTAATTTTATATATGGGAATATGACACATTTAAGTAATTATTCAAAAGATTTAATTGAGATAATAGAGGCGTATACAAAATATAATGATAATTTAACGCCGGAACATTTAAAGGAAATAGATGAGTTAAAAGGTAATATAGATTATGAATTTTTAAAATCAGATATGCCTGATTTAATAAAGAGTTGTAAAGAAGGTGCAGATAGAGCCAAAAATATAATACAAGATTTAAAGAGTTTTTCAAGAATGGAAGAAGTATCTATTACGGATGTAGATATTCCTCATGAAATAGATACAACATTAAATATACTTCATAATAAATTAAAGAATAAAGCACAAATACATAAAGAGTATATAGAAAATGTACCGAAGATAGAAGCATTTGGCGGACAATTAAATCAAGTATTTATGAATATACTTGATAATGCTGCAGGTGCAATTGAGGATAAAGGTGATATCTGGATACGAATTAAGAAAGATAAAACAGGAAAGAATCTTATAATAGAAATTGAAGATAATGGTTCAGGTATGGACGAAGAGACAACCAGAAAAGTATTTAATCCATTTTTCACTACAAAACCGGTTGGGCAAGGTACTGGTTTAGGTATGTCAATAACATATAAAATAATAAAAAATCATCAAGGTGATATAAAGGTGGAATCAAAAAAAGGAGTAGGAACGAAATTTATTATAAGACTTCCTATAAATATAGACAGAGAAAATTTAAATGCAGCAATGCTAAGTGAAGGAGAAGCATAATGACGGATAAGTATAAGGTATTAATAGTAGATGATGAACCTGATAACTTAGCATTATTATATAGGACATTAAGAGGGAAATATGATATAGCAAAGTCAACATCACCTCTTTTGGCTTTAGAGATGTTAAAACAGGAAACATTTCACTGTATATTATCGGATCATAAAATGCCGGAGATGGATGGCGTTGAGTTTTTAAAAAGAGCAAGTGAAATATCTCCTAATACAATGAGGCTTTTAGTAACAGCATATTCAGATGCCGGAATATTAATAGATGCTATTAACTATGCAAAAATATACAGATACATAAAAAAACCATATAATCCCGACGAGCTTTTATTAGTTGTTGAAAATGCTTTAGAGTATTTACAGTTAAAAATAGATAATAGTTCCTTAATAAATGATTTAAAAGAACTTTTTGCCGGAACAATCACAGCCATAGTTGAAGCCTTAGATGCAAAAGATTCATATACTTTAGGAAGAAGCAGAAGAGTTACATATTATGCTGTAAAAATAGCAAAGTCCTTACATTTAAGTGATATAACAACAGGGAAGATTGAGCTTGCCGGGTTGTTACATGATATAGGCATGATAGGTGTTTCAGATGATATCCTTACGAAAGTTGAGAAGTTGTCAATTGATGAATATAATGAAATAAAAAAACATGTACAGCATAGTGTGAAGATATTAGATGATATAAAACAATTAAATGATGTTGTTGAGATAATAAAATATCATCATGAACATTATGATGGGAATGGATATCCATATGGAATAAAAGGTGATGATATACCAATAGGCTCAAGAATAATAGCAGTAGCTGATGCTTTTGACAGTATGATAACACCAAAAGTATATAGACAGCACATATCACCTGATGAAGCTTTAAAGTATATAAAAGAACTGGCAGGAAAACAATTTGATCCTGTTGTTGTTGAACATTTAGAAATTATAATGCCGTCTGCAGTTAGAGAAATAAGAGAACTTGAATCACAGAGACAATAAATTGACCGAGAAAAAATTCACGATAAGCAGAAAGTGTGAGTGAATTTTTTTACAAAACGAACCAAAAGCTTTGTTTTTGAGTGAGCTTGTATCCTTCGTGAAACGAAGGTGAGCAGCGTTCTTAAAAGGTGAGTACTTTGTTAGCGAGGATGAGACGATAACAAAGTGTGATACTAGATTAAATTTTCTAAATAATAAAATACATAATCTTTTGTGATAATATGAAATTATTAGAAATAGATTAGAGGTTTTATTTATATGAGAATGTCAAAACTTTTTGTTCAGACTTTAAGAGAGTTTCCATCTGATGCTGAGGTAATAAGTCATAAATTACTGGTAAGGGCAGGATATATAAGAAAATTAACAAACGGTATATATAATTATATGCCATTGATGTGGAGAGTTTTAAAAAAGATAGAATCTATAGTAAGAGAAGAGATGGATAATTCAGGAGCTCAAGAATTATTGATGCCATTTGTGCAGCCTGCAGAATTATGGGAGGAATCTGGCAGGTGGGACGTATATGGCAAAGAGTTAATGAGATTAAAAGACAGGCACTCAAGAGAAATGTGCCTTGGACCGACTCATGAAGAAGTTATAACTTCAATTGCAAGAGAGGGGATTCGTTCATATAAACAATTACCAATAAACTTATACCAGATACAATCTAAATTTAGAGATGAAATAAGACCAAGATTCGGATTATTACGCGGTCGCGAATTTATAATGAAAGATGCATATAGTTTTGATGTAGATGAAGAAGGACTTGATAAATCATATCAAATAATGGCAGATGCATATAGAAGAATATTTGAAAGATGCGGTTTAGAAACAAAAATGGTTCAATCTGATTCAGGAGCGATTGGCGGAAGTGTTTCTCATGAATTTATGGTTTTGGTGAATGAAGAATCAGAAAATAATGCAGGTGAAAATGATGTATTTTATTGTACAAAATGCGGATATAGTGCTAATTCAAACCACGCTGTTTCTTTATTAAATTCCGTTATAACTGTAGGTAAATATACAAAATCTGAGATAATAGATACACCAAATACTCATTCAATTGATGAGTTAGCTAAATTTTTAAATATTCCTGAGAGTATAATATGTAAATGTTTAATATATGTGGTTGATGGTAAATATGTAGCAGCATTAATTAGAGGTGATAGAGCAGTTGAAGAAACAAAATTAATGAATGTATTTGCGGGTAACGATATTAGAATAGCAAGAAATGATGAAATAGAAGAGATAATGCAATTAAGCGGATATAGTGCAATTGCAGGATTTATTGGACCAAAAGGATTAAAGAATGTTGAAATAGTAGCAGATGAAACTGTAAAAGACTTAAAGAATTTCGTTATTGGCTGCAATATAAATGATAAACATTTAGTAGGAGCAAACTGGGGTGTAGATGTTGAGCTTCCTGTAAAAATTGCAGATATTAGATTAGTTGAAGAAAATGATAAATGTATTAACTGTGGAAGTTCTTTAAAGGTTACAAAAGGAATAGAAGTAGGTAACATTTTTAAACTAGGTACAAAATATTCCAAGAAAATGAATGCAACATTTACAGACAAAGATGGACAAGAAAAGCCTTTTATAATGGGATGTTATGGCATAGGTATTTCAAGAACTGCAGCAGCTGCGGTAGAAAGACATCATGATGAAAATGGTATAATATGGCCATTAGCCATTGCTCCATATAAAGTGATAGTAGTTCCTGTTAGTGATCAGGATGAAATACAAATGAAAGTTGCAGAATATATATATAATAAATTGTTGGAATCAAAGGTAGAAGTATTATTGGATGATAGAGCAGAAAGAGCCGGGGTTAAATTAAAAGATGCTGATTTAATCGGAATACCTTATCGTATAACAGTAGGTAAAACAATAAAGGATAATCTTGTTGAGTTTAAGACGAGAGCCGGAAATATAATTGAGACAATTTCGCCGGATGATGCAATTGCAAAAATTTTATCAATATAAAATATGTCCGAGAAAAAATTTACGATAAGCTGAAAGTGTGAGTGAATTTTTTCGAGTGGCATTTTTAAAAGGTAAGTACTTTGTTAGCGAGGATGACTCGGTAACAAAGTGCGATACTAGATTAAATTAAAAAAGACTGTTTGTAAAATATTTCTTAACAAACAGTTTTTTTTATCAATAATTAAAATTCATAATACTTGAGAAATTAAGGTTAAGTAAAAAGGTAAATTATATTGATTTCTATTTCATCATATTGTGATATAAAAAATAATAATTATATTAGAAGATTTGTACCAAATAAACAAAAGTTAAAAAGTTTTAGTGGCGCAGAAGTTGCTGATATACTTTCAAAAGGAGATAAAGCAATAAATGAAAATAGGATAGAAGAAGCACTAAAATTTTATCAAGAAGCATTAAGCCAAGCTCCTGATAATACAGAAATAAATAGGAAATTAGGAAAAACATATCATAAATTAAAAAATTATAATTTGGCTGAAGAGAATTTTAAAGTATATTTAAAATCAAATGAAAAAGATGCAGAAGCTTGGATAGAATTAGGTGAATCACAAAGACAAAAAGCGTCATATAGGGATGCTAAAAGTAGTTTTGAAACAGCATTAAGTTTAGAACCAAGTAATGATTTAGCAAGAAGAAGTATACTTGAGACAGAAAATAATATATTAAGTTGTTATTCTCCGCAAAGGGCCTATGAAGAAAAACAAGAATATGCTCAAAATAATTTAAGAGAAGCTTTAAGAATGGCAGTAGAGTACATGACCCCGTCTTATATGCAAGATTTAGCGAATGTACAAATAAAATATGGTGAAACTGCATCAATGGGAGGAACCGCAAATATAGCTCAATATGAAAATTCAATTAAAACAATAACTATATCTAATGCATATAAATATGCATCACCACAAGTTATTGCTGCATATTTAGTACATGAATCAGTTCATGCAAAAGATGCTGATCCGTATACGTCAGTACGAGAAGAACAAGATGCATATGAAATAGCTACAAAGTTTTGGATAAAATATTCGAATGGAGTAAATGATCCCGAGATGGATTATGCTGCAGATTTATATAAAAAATCACCAACGCAGCTACGTGAAAGAGTTGAAGAAATTTATGTGTTAAGAGATCCTTCTATTGCAAAGACCTCACCCAACCATCCACCAGAGAAAAAGAAATTTTTTAAATTTTCAAAACAAAATGCAGCAACACAGTCAATAAAACAATATAATATAATAGCTTAAATTAATAGAGAAAATTCACGATAAGCTGAAAGTGTGAGTGAATTTTTCGAGTGGCGTTTTTAAAAGGAGAGTACTTTGTTAGCGAGGATGACTCGGTAACAAAGTTCGATACTAGATTAAATAATTAGCTTTCATCGCTAAATAATTTGAGTTGTCCTTTAGAAGCTTCAAATATAGTTTTTGTTGCATTTGCAACGTAGTTTCTATATTTCTTTTTTTTGAAATTTTTTGATTTAATTAGTGCATCTACTTCACTAAAATATTTTTGTAAATATTTAATTCTATTATCTTTATCTTCATTCAACCAATGAAGAAAAGATTTATTACTTTTTTGAGAATTGCAGGCCTGATGCATAGAAATATAGTTAGAAATATCATTATTATTATTGTCTATATCGTAAGCAATAATATGATCAGTATTAGCTACTGAAGATTGAAGGAATCTTAAAGCGATTTCAGCTGAAGACCAATCATTATTTTGTTTATTTTTACCGGAATATTTAACAATCCAAGCAGAATTCATGTCTGAAGAGGTAGGGAAACCTTTTGCAAGTATTTGAATTTTTTCATATTTTTTAGGATTTTGAATTTTAATTTTACTGATTCTATCAATCATAATTTTTCTTCTAACGGGAGCAGAAGGATTCTTTTTGCGAATCATAGATTGAAGGCAATCAAGCTTTTGCATTAAACAGCTTTTTTCTGGTTCTGATAATCCTTTAGCTATTGCTCTCATTTTTTTAATTTGTCTCATTTGAGCTTGTTGTACAATAGGTAATTTTGTCTCTCTTAAATTAACAAGCAGAGTTCTTATATCTTTGGAATTACCATTTTTTTTAGATAGAGCAAGAATTTCATCATAAACACTTTCTTCTACAGGTCTCATATATTCTCTATATTGACCTAAATGTTCAAGATATTGATCAGGTGATAAATTAGTGAATTCTTCAGCAATTTTATTAAATTTATTACGAGTAAGCATTTTTTTACCGCAAGCAGGGCATGTAAGATTGTTAATTCTTGCTATTGCAAAATTCCCAGATTTTTCTGCTAATTTTTTTTTGGTTGTACCGGTTGATCTTTTTGTTGATGTAAAATTTACAGGGTAATAAAAAAAATTACAAATTTTATCGTTTTGACCAGAGGAATTATAATCAACAGTGTTGAAAGATGTACTTTTAGATGGGTTATAAAAATTATTTATTTTTATTGAGTATGTAATCGGCAGTATTTTCATTTTTATCTCTTGACGGTGTCAATTATATAAAACACTAATTATAAATTTTTTGTCAACAATAGTTAAAAATTGTAAATTTAAATTTTTGTATATATTAATTTTAAAAATTAAAGGAAAAAATGTAATTTTTGGAAAATTTAATATAAAAAAAATAAAAAATTTAATAAAAAATTAAAAATATGGAAGAAATATAAATTTTTTTTTTAAGAGTAACAAATAAGAAAAAGCAAAAAAAATTGTTTTTAAATATTAAATTGATATTATTGCAAAGGGTCTATTATGATAGAAGGTAGAAAATTGCAAGTATCAGAAATAGGTATTTATAAAACAAGAAAATATAAAGAGATAAAAAAGATTCAAGAAAGCAAAAGTCCCTTATATAAGAATCAAAGTTTTAAAAGAGGGATTTCTGATGCTGCATTTAATATCTTAGATAAAGGTTTTAGTGTATTGGATAAAAACGCAATGATACAAGTATCATTTGTAGATACAGTATCAACAAATATACCGAGAACTCTAGTGGATTTAAAAACGGGATTAGCAGCGGCATTTGAAACATGCAGAAGGGAATTTTCAGGTTTATTTGTAAATTGTTTAATGCCGGGCTTAATAGTTGGAGGTTTAGCTGGATTAATTCCTAAATCTAAAGAATTAAAAGGTACAAATGTTGTGAATTCTTGGGCAAATGGTGATTCTATTAATAAATTGCAAGAAGTTTATAAAAAAGCTCAAGAATCAGGTGCTGTTGATAAAACAAAAGAATATGTAGAAATGGCACTTGCTTCAATTGAAGGTTTGGATGGTAGGACTTGGGTAAAATATTCAGATAAAGCAACAATGCCAAAGTATCAAGAAGCAGTGGTTGACATAGTAAAAGCTATATCAAAGAATGGTGCTGAAAGAAAGAAATTATTAAAGTCTGCGCAAGGTAAGTTAGCAAGTATAACAAAAGCAGAAAGTGTATTAAGATTTAATGGTAGTGCGAATGCTAATTTAGAAGATACATTACGAGATGTTGTAGATTTAGGTTCGAAATTTAATATAGTCAAAAACAAAGTTATAGATAATATGGGTAAAACTTCTGCTGATATTACTGAAACACAAGTAACATCAAAAGTAAAAGAGGCAATTAATAATTACAGTTCAAAATTAAAAGATTTTGTTAATAAGAAAAGTTTAATTGGAATGGGTATAGTTATTGCAATAGCAGTAAGTATACAAACTATAAATAGAGCTATAACAAGAAAACAGTTTAAAGCAGAAGGAGCTCCAATATATAAAGATTTTGGCAAAAAAGATACAACACAGAAAATGGATGAAAAGCAAAAGAAACAGTTTTTCATTAAAAAATTAGCAGCTGCAACAGGCATGTATGGGTTAGCTGCATTATCAATGATGAAAAAACCGACACTTGGTATGTTCCAGTTCTCAAGTATATTTCCGACAATGGACCAATGCAGATGGATAGCTTCTTCAACATTTGCAAGTAGAATGATTGGGGCTGAGGACGAAAATGAACTTAGAGAAACAACTGTAAGAGATATAGCATCTTTTGCCGGATTATATTTTCTTGGCGACTATGTTAAAAAAGGAGTTGCCTCTGCTATAGAAGCATTTTCTAAAACAAAGACAGGTTCAAATATTTTAAAAGAAGAAGTTACTTTATTAAATAGAAGAAAAGAAATATCAAAACCTATTATAGATGCCGGTGCTTCATTAGGTGAAAAAGTAGTTTCTCAAGTTGGATATAGAGCAAAACAATTTGGTAATTGGATTAAAAATACTGATTTAAAAAAAGCAAGTGAAGTTTCAAATATAAAGGTAAGAAATCTTAGAAATATATGTAGAGTTGCCGATATTGCATTTTCTGTTGTAATGCTTGGAATATTACTTCCAAAATACAATAGAAAAGTAACAGAAAAAAAAGTAGAAGAAGCTAAAAAACGAGAGCAGCTTCAGAATGCTAATAATATACCATTTCAAGAAGTTCCAAAAATATTTAGAGAGTTAACATAATTTACAATTTAAAAATAAAAGTCGCAAAATTTTTTTAGTTTAAGTTTTGTACTAATGTTGAGTTGTTAAAAACTATAAAATAGTATATAATAATTCACGCTGATATAAAGTAAGGAGAGAAGTAAGTGGTTGACAATAGGTCGGCTGGAGTCCTTGGAATTGGCGGAGGTATAAACTTTAAAAGTGGAGATATATCCGGTACCGCTGCTAAAACTTCGGATGACAGGGCAAGTCAAGGAACTGAATATTTTCTGCAAGAAGGTGAAGAAGAACAAAATTCTAAAAATCAACCTTTCGAAGATAGAAGTATGGAGTTAAGGGCTTCTTTAAATTCTCTTGCTCTTCTTAATGTTGTTTCTGTACTTCGTAATAAACGAAAAACTATGATTTTAGACGAAGAAGAAATTGTTGAAAAAATCAAATCAAAAAAAGTTCAGAAAGTGGATAATAAGGGAAAAGAAGAAGATAAAAAAGGTAATAAATAAAAAAACCGATAAATTATTATCGGTTTTTTTATTTATTATAATTAAATTTACATTGTAAATTCTATACTATTTATTTTTCTTTGCAAAAATTCCTCTGGAGTTTCTCTTTTTTTGTCTTTTGTATCTGTTAATATAGGTTGTGATTCAAGTGGTACTTGCTTTGGTCTTTTTGGTACACGATAGGTATAATTTGGACCCCAAGTTGCGATTTCATATTCTTGCTCGGGGGTATCTGTATCATAGTAAATTTTAGATTCTGAAGTTTCAGATTTGGCTTTAAAGTTTATTGAATTTTTTTTGTAAAGTGATGTCATTAAAATAGGTGTAACTTTCATTTTTTCTCCTTTGTATTTGTAAAAATAATATACACAACTTGTAAAATTTAAAAAAAAAAAAATTGCTATTTAAAAAAGAAAAATTTAAATTTTCTAAAATAAGATATTCTGGTAAAATATAAACAAGGAAGAGGGAAAATGAAAAAAATATTAATAAAAATAATTTTAATATTATTTTTCTCAACAAATTGTTTAAAAGTATATTCTTCAGAATATAACGATATACCACATGGTTTTTGGGCTTATAAAGAAATAGATGCATTAACAAATAAAAATATAATAACTGGGTATCCTGATAATAAGTATTTGCCGCAAAAGTATATAACAAGAGCAGAATACGCGGCAATGGTTATAAAAGCGTTGGGATTAGAAAATGTAGAAATAGAAAAAATGTATACATTTGAAGATGTTGGACCCTCAGATTGGGCTTGGAGATATATTTTAATTGCATTAAATTATGATATATTAAAACCTGCTTCGGATAGTTATTTTTATCCAAATGATTATGTAACAAGAAGTGAAGTAATAACATTTTTGGTAAATTTGCTAAAAACGGAAGATATTACAAAGAAAGATGCAATAATAGCTCTTCAAAATGCGTATTTTGATTTTGATGATGTTCCGGATTGGTTTAAAGTTACGGCAGGAAAAGCAGAAGTTTTAAATGTTATAGCAAAAGAACCGCCAAGACAAAATTATCTGGATTATGATAAATATGTTACAAGAGCTCAGATTGCAGTATTTTTGGCAAATATGAAAAGAGAAACTGATTCATATATAGAAGAAAAAAAGAAAGCTGAAAAAACTCCAAAAATAGCAGAAGGGATAATAATAGAAAATGTATTGCAAGATGGAGATGTAGTAACTATACCTGCAAAAACAGTTCTTCCAATAACAATAATAGGTCAAATAAGTACAAAAGATGTAAAACCGGGACAAATGTTTCAAGCGAGATTTGCAAGTAATATAATTGACTATGAACACCATCTTTTATTGTCAAAAGACATGATATTAATAGGTAAAATTCTCGATGCTGCAGATGGAAAATATTTAATAAGAAATGGAAAATTTATGTTTGAACTATCTGCTGTCAATAATGAAGATAATTTAACAAAAATTCTTGGCGCAGCTGAATGTGAGGTTCCGTCTATTGAAGCAAATAAAGTTAAGAAAACATTTAAAACAGTAATAAAAGGAAGAAATTTAACTGTTAAAGACGGACAAATTTTATATATCAAACTTTTTAGACAAATGAGGGTAAATATTGTTACAGGAGAAGTTTTAGATTAATTTGTCCGAGAAAAATTTACGATAAGCTGAAAGTGTGAGTGAATTTTTTTTACAAAACGAACCAAAAACTTTGTTTTTGAGTGAGCTTGTATCCGTAGTGAAACGAAGGTAATTGGCATTTGTAAAAGGTGAGAACTTTGTTAGCGAGGATGAGAAGGTAACAAAGTGCGATACTAGATTAATTAAACTTTTTTATAAATACCCATTTCTTCAAGCGCTTTTAAGAAACTTTGAGCAGTGGCTTTTTGAACATCAGGAGGAACAACTCTTAAAAGTTCAACTGTTCTTGATATAACGGGGTCTTTATCATACCAGCGGTTACAAACTTTAGGTCTGACCATTTCATAAAATTTATCAATAGCTTCTTTTGAAACTTTCTTTTCAATTTCTTGCAGAAAAATTTCAGCTTGAGATTTTAATTCATTTTGATAGTTTTGAAGAAGGTTAATAACTTCAAGCAAAACAGGATCATGATCGTACCATCTTTTATAATTGTGACTCACTTAAATTTCCTTTACCTTGTGAAATAATAGAGTTATCATCTTCAGAATATCTAATAATATCTGCACCTAACATTTTAAACTTATTTTCAAGAAGTTCGTAACCTCTATCTATATGAAATATGTTATCAATGATGCTTTCACCCTCAGCCATTAAAGCAGCTACAACTAAAGAGGCACCGGCTCTTAAGTCACTTGCTCTAAGATTAGCCCCTGTTAAATTTTTAACACCTTTTACCAACGCGTGATTTCTTTCCTGATGAATATCAGCTCCCATCTTTCTTAATTCAGGAACTTGCATAAAACGGTTTTCATAAAGGCTTTCTGTTATGATGCTAACACCATCAGCAACTGTTGCCAATGACATAGCCATTGACTGTAAATCAGTTGGGAATCCGGGATATGGTTGTGTAATGATATTTATAGCTTCAAGTCTTTTTTTGCAAGAAACTTCTATTGAAGTTGGGTCAATAAGTTTAATATCAGCACCCATTTTCGTTAATTTAGAAGTATAGAAAGTTAAATGATTCGGGAAAATATTTTTAATAATGCCTTTACCTTTTGTGGCAATGAAGGCTGCCATATAAGTGCCTGCTTCAATTCTATCAGGAATAGTAGTGTATTCTATAGGTCTTAAATTTTCTTGTTTAACCCCGTTAATAACAATTTCAGATGTTCCAGCTCCTATAATATCAGCTCCCATAGCATTTAAGAAATTAGCTAAATCAATGATTTCAGGTTCTTGGGCTGCATTTTGTATCCTTGTAGCGCCTTCAGCAAGAACAGAAGCTAACATAATATTTTCAGTTGCACCAACAGAAGGAATATCAAGATATATATCGGTACCAATTAATTTTTTAGCTTTAGCATGTACATAACCATTCTCAATTTTAATATTAGTGCCAAGAGCTTCAAGTCCTCTTATATGAAAATCAACTTTTCTTTCACCTATAGCGCATCCACCGGGAAGAGCAACAACAGCTTCTCTACATCTTCCAACAAGTGCGCCTAAAACAACAAAAGAGGCTCTCATTCTACTAACAAGTTCATAACTGGCTGTAACGCTTGTCAGATTGGTTGCATCAATTGTAATTGATTTTTCCTTTTTATCATAATAAGTTTTAGCGCCAAGTTGTTCTATAACATTGAGCATTATAATAACATCAGTAAGTTCCGGAACGTTATAAATTTTACTTTCACCTTTAACCAAAAGAGCGGCAGCCATAAGCTTTAGTACAGCATTTTTAGCTCCGCTTATGGAAACTTCACCTTTAAGCTGTTTTCCCCCTATTATTCTAATCTTTTGTACCAATTTCCCTCCGAAATCTACAAGATTAATACATTATAATATCCATTATAATATAATAATATAACTTATATATTTAATGGTAAATAGATTAACTATTGTAAACACGAAATATTATATCATTCAAATATTGTATATTCTAAGCATTGCTTTGAATGTAAAATAATATAAGGAAAAGGTATAATATGAAATCAAATGAAGAACTTTTAGAATTAGCAAAAGAAGTATCCCTAAGGGCATATTGTAATTATTCAAAATTCCCAGTAGGTGCTTGTGTATTATATTCTAACGGGAATTATTATCAAGGATGCAATGTGGAGAATTCAAGTTATGGTTTGTCATTATGTGCAGAGAGAAATGCTATTTCAACAGCCATTGCAGCAGGAGAAAAAGATAATATACTAAAAATAGCAATATATTCTCCAAAATCAAAGAAGTGTTTTCCTTGTGGAGCTTGTCGACAATGGCTTCAAGAATTTGAATATGGTCAAAATATAGAAATTATACTGGAAGATGATGATTATAAATGTTGTATTTATAGACTTAATGATATTTTCCCATATTCATTTGGTTTTAATATGTGATATAATAATTGGAATGAGAGAGAAGAGGATTATATAATGGCTGATTATACCATTAATTATGAAGAAATAGGAGAATGGTTAAAATTATATAAATCTGCAGAAGATGAAAAGCAGAAAAAACATTTGCAAAATATAATTGCACTTGCAGCCATGCCACTTGTCAAAAAAATAGCAAGAGGACTTGCACGAAGAAATACAGACCCTGTAGAAGATATAATCCAAGTTGGAAGTGTTGGTTTAGTTAAGGCTATACAGCTTTATAACCCTAAAGTTAGTGAAAATTTTAAAACATACGCAACTTATTTAATAACGGGAGAAATAAGGCATTACCTGCGTGATAAAGTTTCAATGATTAAAGCCCCGAGAGAAATTTATGAACTTTCTTATCGTGTAAATAAATTAATGCAAAAATTAAAAGATGAACAGGGTAATGAGCCATCGGAAGCTGTTTTAGCTGAAGAACTCGGTACTTCTGTCGGAAAAATAAAAGAAGTTATTGATGTTGAAAGAAGAAAGCAAACAATTTCCTTAGATCAATTTATAACTACAGGGAATGACGAATCTTTATCTTTATTTGATAAAATTGCAGATGATAATCATTATAATCTTGAATCTTTTCAAGAGGATAAAATATTAATTTCAGGAGCAATTAAAAAGCTTGATATTAAACTTCAAGAAGTTGTGGTAATGAATTATTTTGAGGATATGAGTCAGACACAAATAGCTAATAAGCTTGGAATTTCTCAAATGCAGGTTTCTAGAAGATTAAAAAAAGCATTAAATATGTTGTTAAATATTTTATCAGAAAAAGAGAATGTTAATTAGAATTGGTGGATTTTATGAGTGATTATATAATAATTAGTATTTTTATACTGGCAGTGGGGGCTTGTATAGGTAGTTTTTTAAATGTTGTAGCATTAAGAGCTTTATCTAAAGAATCTATAATTTTCCCTTCTTCAAAGTGTCCGAAATGTTCAAGTCCTATAAAGTGGTACGATAATATTCCTGTTTTGTCGTATTTTTTAACTTTTAAAGGCAAATGCAGAAGCTGCGGCGAGAAAGTAAGTATTCAATATCCTATAGTGGAGGCTTTAACCTCAATACTTTTTTTAGTAGTATATTTAACATTTGGTTTAACCTTAAAGACATTGTTGTTGTTAATATTACTTTGTACTGCAATAGTAATAACAATTACAGATATTAGAAAAGAGTATGTCTTTGATGTACATAGCTGGATATTTATAATAACGGCTTTGGTATATTCCGTATATTATCATGATGTATATTTTGCTTTTATAGGTTTTATTGGTGCTGCTATACTTATGGAATTTATCGCAAGAGTTTCTTATTATTTGGTAAGAAAAAATAATGAAGAAAGAGATGAAGACGATAAAGACAAAAAAGAAATAACTCAAACAGAAGAAAATGAAGAAAATATTGATATTAATGATTATGTAAAGAAGTATAAGAGAGCATTTGGTGAAGGCGATACATATCTGGCTGCAGGTGTAGGTGCGCTTTTAGGTATAAAATATTTTATTGCAGCAGTTGCTTGTGCAATTATATTTCAAGCAATTTGTGTTTTGCCTCAATTTATAATGAACTTATACAGAAAAAAGGAAATAAGGCTCCTAATTTCACTTGGCGGATTTATAATTCTGGCAATTTTATATTTCTTATTATCAAATATTTTTAAATTAAACATATTTGTTATATTTGGATTTGTTATTGCTTTAATTTTCTTTGCAATAGATACAATCATAAGATTAAAGAATATTGTTAATAATGAAGGATATAAAGCAATACCTTTTGGTCCTGCATTATTATTTTCAGGATTTATGATTTTATTTTACGGCAGTTATATTGTATATTTTATAAAAAAATACATCTTCTTAATGGTTAATTTATAGTTCGAACTAGAAAATTCAATATAAGCTGAAAATGTGAGTGAATTTTTTTGAGTGGTGTTTTTAAAAGGTGAGTACTTTGTTACCGAGTCATCCTCGCTAACAAAGTGCGATACTAGATTAAATATATTAAAAAAGAGAACTTCTAAAAGTTCTCTTTTTTTATTAAATATTTTTTTATTTATTCTTTATTTGCTAAAGCTTCTCTGACTTTTTGTTCGATTTCAGCTTCTAAAGCAGGATTTTCAGCAAAGATTTCTTTTACTTTATCTCTGCCTTGACCGAGTTTCTCATCATTATAACTAAACCAAGCACCTGCTTTTTTAATGATATCAAGACTAACAGCCATATCTAATATGCAGCCTGATTTGCTTATTCCTTTGCCGTAAATTATGTCAAATTCAGCTACTCTAAAAGGCGGGGCAACTTTATTTTTAACAACTTTAACTTTAACTCTGTTACCTATTTCTTTATCATCTTTCTTAAGAGTTTCCGTTTTTCTGATATCAAGTCTGATGCTTGCATAATATTTTAAAGCATTTCCCCCTGTTGTAGTTTCGGGGCTACCGTACATAACACCTATTTTTTGTCTTAATTGGTTAATGAATATAACGGTAGTGCTTGTTTTACTTACAATACCTGTTAATTTTCTTAAAGCTTTAGACATTAATCTTGCTTGAAGCCCCATTTGTTTATCTTCCATAGCACCTTCAATTTCATCTTTAGGTACCAGTGCAGCAACTGAGTCCACAACAACAACATCAACAGCAGCAGACCGAACAAGTTCTTCTGTTAGTTCTAAAGCTTGCTCTCCTGTACCCGGTTGTGAAATCAATATTTCATCACCCTTAACTCCCAGATTTCTTGCATATTCAGGGTCAAGAGCATGCTCTGCATCTACGAAAGCTGCAATGCCTCCTTTTTTTTGACATTCTGCAACAATATGTTGTGCTAATGTTGTTTTACCGCTGGCTTCAGGTCCATACACTTCAATAATTCTTCCTCTTGGAACTCCGCCTATACCAAGTGCTACATCTAATGATAAAGCACCTGTTGGAATTGTTTCAACGGCAACAGCTGGTTTATCTCCTAAACGCATGATTGAGCCTTTACCAAAGTCTTTTTCTATCTTATCTATAGCAACTTTTAATGCCTTTTGTCTTTCTTCTGAAATATTTGTTGTTTTTTCAATTTCTTTTTCTTTTGTAACCATTTTTTATTCCCTTTATTTACTAGAACATTATAGCATCACATATTAGATAAAAGTATTATTTTACTTTTTGCAACATTATGTATTATTTTATGTTAGTTGTTAATTTTTTTGTTAAAATTTAAATAGTATTTGTATTATACAGGGGATATATATGAAAAATAAGATAATAATGTTTTGGGCAATAGTAATTTTAACTATTATTTCTATTGCAATAATAAAAATAAAACCAATTCCTTTGGGTTTAGATTTAGTTGGCGGGTCAAGAATTGTACTTGAAGCACAAACAACAGAAAACATTTCAAAAATTACTCAAGATATGATGGATGGGTTGAAAACAGCACTTGAAAATAGAGTAAATGCTTTAGGTGTATCAGAAACTATGGTTCAACAAATGGGTGACAGAAGACTTTTAATCGAGATACCAAATGTTTCTGATCCTAAGCTTGCAAGAGAGTTCTTAGGTGAAACTGCTGAGTTGGAATTTAAAAAACCTATATTAGATGAAAATGGAAATACAGTAGGCTGGGAATCTTCAGGTTTATCAGGTGAAGATTTGAGTAAAGCTGCTGTCGGTACTGACAGTGCTGGTCGGTGGTTAATTACTCTTGAATTTAATAATAAAGGTGCAGCTAAATTTGCTAAATTAACAAGAGAGTTTAAAGGTTATCCAATTGCAATATATTTTAATGGTGAAAGTATTTCTGAACCTGTTGTACAACAAGAAATTACGGCAGGTCATGCTCAGATAACAGGTGATTTTACACATGACGGTGCAAAGAAGATAGTGGATTTCTTGAATGCAGGGGCTCTTCCTGTTCCGGCTAAAATTATTGAAGAAAATACAGTAGGTCCTACTCTTGGTGCTGATAGCCTTGACAAAAGTAAATTTGCAGGTATTGTAGGTCTTGGGGCTGTTATGTTATTTATGGTGTTCTGGTATCGAGTCCCAGGATTAATTGCTGATATTGCTTTAATAATATATTCTTTAATTGTATTTGCAATATTTAAAATGATTCCTGTTACATTGACATTAGCAGGTATTGCAGGTTTTATTCTTAGTATTGGTATGGCTGTTGATGCTAATATACTTATCTTTGAAAGAACAAAAGAAGAGTTGAAATCAGGCAGAACATTGTTTACAGCTATAAATGCAGGTTTTGATAGAGCTTTTACAAGTATTTTTGATTCTAATATGTCAACTATAATTACTTGCGCTATTCTTTATTTCTTAGGTTCAAATATAGTTAAAGGTTTTGCTTTAACATTAGCAATTGGTGTTATGGTAAGTATGTTTTCTGCTATTACTGTTACTAAAAACTTTATGCATTTAATGTTTGGTACAGGTCAGCTTAAACATCCTGCTTTATTCGGATTAAAAGAATCTGATATTAATGAAGCATATGAGGCAACAGAAACAAAACGTGAAAAAGCTAAGTTTGGTGTTTTAGATTAATAAATTTTTAAGGAGAGTATAAAAATGTCATACAGTGTTTTAAACACAAAGAAAATAATAGATGTAGTTAAGTATAGATGGGTTTGGTTGACTTTATCATTTATCCTTTTACTTCCCGGTTTTATTGCTATGATTTGGTCAATGAAAGTGTATCCTACTCATTCCCCACTTTTAGTAGGTATAGATTTTACAGGTGGTACTATAATTCAGTACTCTTTAAATGAAGATGTTTCTACTCAAAAAATTGGAGAAATAAGGACAAAACTTTTAGCAAAAGATATTGAAAATCCTGTTATTCAAGTTTTAAAACCGGTTGCTTCTGATTCTGAGTCTGCTATAAAAAATATTCTTTCTATTAGAACTCAGTTTTCTGAAACAGGTCAAAATGAAAGTATAGATAAAGTTTCAGAAATAATTACAGCAGATTATCCGGATGCTCAAATTGTTCAGGTAAGTTCAGTCGGTCCTGTTCTTGGCAAACAATTATTTGTTAATTCGATGATAGCAGTTGCTCTTGCACTCCTTGGTATTGTTATATATCTTACATTGAGATTTCATCTTGAATTTGCTTTGGTTGCTTTCTTTGCTTTGTTCCATGATGTCCTTTTTGTAATAGGTGTTTTTTCTATTTTGGGATTGTTATATGGTGTTCACATTGACAGTCTATTTGTAACAGCGATTTTAACGGTACTCGGGTTCAGCGTTCATGATACGATTGTTGTTTTTGACAGAATAAGAGAAAATTTAAAATTCTATTCTAAAAAAGCTTCTTATGATGATATTGTTAATGCTTCTGTAAATCAGACACTTGCAAGAAGTATAAATACATCATTAACAACATTAATAACTTTGGGCGCTTTATATTTCTTTGGCGGTGTTACAACAAAAGATTTTGTATTAGTTATGATTCTTGGTATTGCAATTGGTACATATTCAAGTATTTTCTTTGCTAGTACATTAGTTGCTCTTTGGAATGATATATCTATTGCTAAAAAAGCGAAAGCAGTTAATTAATGACATATAATAAATCTTTATCTGAATTTATTAGGGAATCAAGAGAAAAAGCCGGTCTTTCAATAATAGGTCTTTCTAAAAAATCTGGACTTACTATTGAGCAGCTTGAAGATATTGAAGCCGGTAAGGATTTATTTTTACCTGCTACTATTCGACAAAAACTTGCTAAAGGTTTAAAGTTAAATCCTGTGGATATAAAGCAATATGAAAGAATTTTACTTGTTTCTTATGATAATATTGACGAAAATTATATTAATACTGTTAAAAAAGCTATTCTTAATGGAGAAACTGAAAATCTAAGATGTCCTATTTGTTCTTCTAAATTAAATACTAAAATAGTCAGATTGATTGATTTAGAAGACAAAATAGCACTGCACCCGAAAGCACAATGCTCTAAATGTTCTTTTCAAATAAAATAAATTTATTTTTTTGTTGGTTTTTTTGAATATAAAGTTATAGACATATTTATAAGTAAATAATCAGTATTGCCTGTAAATGATGTAATATTTAATCTTGAAATAGAAATAAGATATTTGAAATTATTAAGTAATTCATTCATAAATGTTTTAAGCTGCGCATATGTTCCAACAAAGAAAAATTTTAATTCACATACATTATAGCTATCTGAGAAATTTAAGAAAATCTGATCATCAGCAGGTCTCATATCATATTCAATAGAACGAATTAATAATCCGTTATATTGTGCTTTTTTAATGATATCTTCAAACATTGTTCCAAAAACACCAAGATTTTCATTCTCTGAGTTTTCAGTTGATTCGTAAACCGGTTTTATTGTTTGTAGTTGTTGTTCATCTTTTGCTTTTTGTTCTTTTGATTGATTGTACTTTGTTTGATAATTTTCAAATTCTGCTTTTACCGCAGTTTGAGAATCATTTGCATTTTTGTATTCTTCAACGCTTGAGCTAACCATAATATAAGTAATGGCAAAAAATACAATTACAGCTATTAAAAAACATAACGGAACAATTTGTTTATTTTTCTTATTCATAATTTCCTCTACTTTTTATATTACAGGAGGGGGAGGTGTTAAGTTTGATGAAGGTGCTTTTTTTACCTTATTTATTTGTCCCCTTCTTTCTCTTAATGGCATATTATTTATATTGGATATAGCACTTTCAATATTATCTTTAATTAGATCTTCTTGTTCATTTAAAGAAACATCTATGCTGGATGTTTTTATTTCAAATGTAAACCCGTTTTCTATTTTGCTTGGAAGCATATTTTCACTTGAATTTATTGATAATTTAGATACCATTAAATCAGGGTTCTTTTCTCTTAGTCCCTTAACAAAAACATCTACAAGTTCACTTGTTTTAGCTTCTCCAAGTATTCCTATTCCTCCTTGAGGGTTTGTTACAAATTTCTTTATATATACATTATCTGGAATTTCTGTAGAAAGCAACATATATGCTGTAAGAATAGTTGTATTATTATCAACAATATTTTTCAATGTGGGGAATACATTTTTCCTTCCATTTTCAGAATTGTCATCTATACGTTTTTTAAATACTTGTATTTGATCTTGTGTTCCTCTATTAGAATTCTGAATACTATCTATCTGTCCTTGCAGAACTAACTTAACTCCGAATCCTATAAATAATGCAATAATAACAGCAGATAATAATAAAACAATAATAAATCTGTATAAATCTACTTCATATCCGCCAACTTCAATTATATTAGGATTAATCCTTTCAGCAGGCATGAAATTAATGTTTAAAGGATAATCATCATAATCCGCAACAGCAGCACCTACAGCTTCTATTGTTAAATATGAAATCATATTTGCATCTATTTCGCCGCCTACTCCTGTTACTTCTATAAATTGTTCGTTTGTATTAATACTTTTATTTATACAATCCACTTCACCTTTAAATTCTAATTTTGAAGCAAGGAATTCTGAATTTACTTCATCTGTTTCACTTATTATTAATAATGATTGTGGATTATTTTTTGAAATAGTATTTGCTGCAATTTTAGAAATTGTAGAATATACTTCTTCTGTTGAAAAAGATTTAACAGCAATTGGTTCTTCAAAACAATCAACAATGTTGTTTCCATTCATATAGAATGTACAACAGCTATTTGGTGTTATTAATAAAATTGCTGTTTTCTCTTCTTTTTGAACATATTTATTGAATCTGTCACAAAATTGAATTGCTTTTAATAGTGAAGAATATGAATTATCTATTCTTACAAGATCAACTTGCATTGTGTCAAATATTTCAATTAATCTTCCAATAACTTTTGTTTGAATCGCACTATATACAATATTTTGCTGACTTCTACCTAGAATTGGAGGAAGTATTGAATATGAAATCGCAGGTTCATTTCTTTTAAATATGTATAAATCTTCTATTTCACCTTGAAGATTTTCTATAATATATGGGGTTTCTGATGTATTTTCAAGAGATGTAATACCAAAGTGTACATTTGGAAGATTTAAAGTAACACTGCATTCTTCAGGACTAAGTCCTGCTTCTTCAAACAAACCCTCAACAACTTCTGTAAATTCATCAAAGTCAATAATTTCTCTTATTGCATTATTATATTTTATGTTTCCGGATGCATATCTTACAACACTTCTTGTAGTTTTATCAACACATACAAGTTCTATAAAATTATTTGCAGATAAAGAAATACCAACATGTATTCTTTTTTTAAATCCCAATTTTTCTAAAAAATCACTCATAATTAACCTATTTCATACCTTAATTATATTATAATTATAATATTTTATAATTGCATTTTTGACAAGAAACTTAATGAATTAATTTTTATTTTATAACTACATCATTTAATGTATAATAATGTGGATTAATAATGTATTCAAGGTAAAATTATGGGAAATTATATTTATGGCAGAAATAATGTTTTCGAACTTTTAAGTGAAGGAAATAGAGAAGTAAATAAAATAATTTTAATGAAGGGAATGAAAGAAAATACAAAAATCTCTCAAATTATTGAAATGGCTAAAAAAAGGGGAATAATTTTTCAATTTTTACCGAAAGAAAAATTTATACAATTTAAAGAATTTTCACATCAAGGGGTAATAGCTTATGTATCACCTGTTAAATATGTTGATATAAATGATTTTTTAGAGAGAAAAAAACAATATAAAAAAGTTATTATAACAGATGGAGTTGAAGATCCGCATAATTTTGGTTCAATAATAAGAACAGCGGTATGTGCCGGATTTGATGCTGTAATATTCCCTTCAAGAAGAAATGCTACAGTAAATTCTACTGTTGAAAAATCTTCAGCAGGTGCCATTAATCATATTGATATAATTATGGTTAATAGTCTGTCGTCTATTATAGATAAGCTTAAAGATAACGACTTTTGGATAATTGCAACGGATATAAATGCTAAAGATAATTATTATAACATTGATTATTGTAATATGAATTTTGCAATAATAATGGGCTCCGAAAAAGAAGGAATTTCAAGCACTATCTTAAAAAAATCAGATTACATAATAAAAATTCCAATTTTAAATAAATTTGATTCATTAAATGTCGCAAATGCTGCAAGTATTATTATGTATGAATCTGTTAAGCAGACGGTGCAAAAATCGGGGATTAGTGTATAATATTTTTTATTGGAGGATTAAATGACCGAAAGGCAAGATAACTTTTCCATAAATGAAGATGAAAACTCTCAACAAGATGAACTATCTGTTGATTTAGATGATGAAGATATTTTTAGCGCTGTTGAAGAACCCAAAATTCCTGAAACACAAAACAGTGCTATTGCTGATGATTCTGTTAAAATATATTTACAACAAATTGGTAAAATTAAATTATTAAGTAATGATGAAGAATTAGAAATTGCAAAAAAAATAAAAGAGGAAAACTCTGAAAAAGCTAAAAAAATCTTAGTTAATGCCAATTTAAGATTAGTTGTAAGTATTGCTAAAAAATATATAGGCAGAGGTCTTTCTTTTCTTGATTTAATACAGGAAGGTAATATGGGATTGATGCGTGCTGCTGAAAAGTTTGATTATTCTAAAGGATATAAATTTTCTACTTATGCAACTTGGTGGATTCAGCAGGCTATAACAAGAGCTATTGCTGATAAATCAAGACTTATAAGACTTCCTGTTCATATGATTGAAACTTTAAGTAAGATAAAAAAAATATCTATGGATTTGACTATAGAAAATGGCACTGCTCCCACAAAGGAAGAAATTGCTTATAAGATTGGTATGCCTGTTCAAAAGTTGTCTGCTTTGATTGAGTCAGCTCAAGGTACAATTAGTATTGAATCTCCTGCTAATCAAAAGGATGAAAATACTAAGTTATCTGATTTTATTGTTGATGAAACAACACTTTCACCAGATACCAAAGTTACTCAAGATAATCTATTTTGCGATATTAAAAAAATGCTTAATCATTTAAGTGAAAAAGAACGTAATGTTCTTATTATGCGTTATGGTCTTGATGATAATGGTGAAAAGAAGACTCTTGAAGAAATTGGTACTTATTATGGTGTTTCACGAGAAAGAATAAGACAAATTGAAAATAGAGCTATGAGTAAATTAAAGAAGTTATGCCGCAATAATAATATTACTACCAGTTTGAAGAACTATATTTAATTTTTCTCGGACAATATTTTCAAATATATGATATAATTCTTTCATAGATAAGGAGAAGTTAACTTGAAAGAAGTATCATCTGATAAGTTTGCATGTGTTATAGCCCGTATTCTTGATGATAGGCAAGGTAAGGATATAAAGATTCTTAATATTTCAAATATTTCTGTTCTTGCTGATTATTTTGTTATTTGTTCATCAGATACAAGCACTCATGTTAAAGCTCTTACAGGTTATGTAAGAGAAAAAATAAAAGATTTCTTTAATAGAATTCCTATTGGAGAAGAAAATGATGCTAAAAATAGATGGAATCTTCTTGATTACGGGGATGTTATAGTTCATATTCTTCATAAAGAAGAGCGTGAAACTTATGCAATAGAGCGTTTTTGGAATCATGCTTTTTGTGTTAATGAAGAAGAATGGATGGAAAAATCTAAAGAATATTCAGAATATAAATAGGAGGAATTATGAAAAAATTTTTATTAATTACCTTAGTTGTTTTATTTTTATCTTCAAATTATGTATTTGCAGGTAATTTTGATAATTTAAACGGTATTACACCTGTTCAGAAACAAAAACTTTCTCAAATTCAGTTTAGATATAAAAATGATTATAATGCAATAGAACAAAGTCTTATTGATTATAATTCTAAATTAAGTAAATTAGAACAAGAAACAGATAAATCTCCTTCTGATATTGCTATGTTGAAAGCAGCTTATGAAAGAAATATTAAGACTTTAAAAGCGCAGCAATTAAAACTAGAATCTGATACAGATGAATTATATAAGTCTGTATTAACAGAAGAACAATATAAACAATATCAAACTCAAAAAATTCAAACACAGGAAGCTTTTAATAATTTCTTACAGAAATAAAAAATAAAGGAGTAATATTTTGAAAAAACTAATTAAATTATTTATAATTCCAATACTTATGGTAGTAATGTCTTTTAGTTTTGCTTTAAATGCTAAAGCTGTTATAAATTCTGAATATGATATTCAATATAAACTTGAGAAATTAACAACACTTAAGAATTTTGATTTTTTCTCAATAATTAACAAAAATGAATTAATAGGATATAGGCTTGAAAATTTTAATATGAGTAGTACTTATTATGTTAATAATGTTATTTCTGTAATGGATAGTTTAAGGAATATTCTTAATCAAATAGAAATTGTTAAAAACTCTGCAGATTATTCAGATACAGAAAAAAATATGCAATTAAATAAACTTTATCAAGATGCAAATACAGCTTTAAACGATTTAGATATTAAGACTATGAATTTTATAATAGAAGCAAGAAATTATATGCCTTCAATGACATATCAAAAGTATGCAAAAAAATTTAGAGAATATTATAATAGTCTAGAGATAAGCGGATCTATAGTAGAAGTTAAATAAGTTATAAATAAAAAATGAACTTTTTAAAATTATTCCTCGTTATAGAATATGAAAGAGGAAATAAAGATGAAAAACTCAGACAAATGCAATAAATATGAAGCAATATTCGTTTTTGGCGGTGAGGATGCTATAAAAGCACATATTGAAGAGTGTCCTGACTGCAGGGAGGAATATGAAAAATATTTAAAAGTTTCGTCTTTGGTGAAGGAAGTTGCGCCTGTTTATTTAAAAAAACAGAAGCAAAAAAGATTATCGGCAATTAAAAAACTTGCTTGTTGTTTTATTTTGTTAGTAGGACTTACAGGTTTTACCGGTTATAAAATTTATGATGATAATTCTTTTCAGGTAAATACTGTTGATGAATCTTATATTGGGACTTTGGGATTGCCAACAGATGAGTACGGATTTTTAGAGATTTAGTAAAAGGTATAAAATTGAAAGAAATATTGGCTCAATATAGAAATAATATAAGAAAGATTATTTCTAATATGACAGGTTCAAATAATGAGGATATAGAACAGGAAGTTTATATAAGAACATTTAAGAACCTTGATAAATATAAAGAAGAAGGTAAATTTAAAAGCTGGATTAGTACAATTACGGCTAATTTATGCAGAGATTATATGAAATCGTCTTATTTTAGGCATTCTCAAGACTCTTTAACAGAAGAAGATATGATACAGATAAAAGATGAGAGAGAAAGTATAGAAGATGCTTTTATAAGAAAACAAAGACAGAAACAAATAATGGATGCAATAGATAACTTAAAACCAAAATTTAGAGAAGTAATAATAATGTATGAAATGCAAGATATGGATTATGAGCAAATAGCAAAAAAAATAAATTGTCCTATAGGGACAGTCAGATCAAGATTATTTAATGCGCGCAAGGAACTTAGTGTAACTTTAAAAGATTTAATCTGAAAGGAGATTAAAATGAAAAGAAAAATTTTTATTTTATCAACAGCGGCATTAGTTGCTATCTCCGGTTTAAATATATGTTATGCAGTAGATAAAGTAACAACAGATGATATAAAATTACCGGACAAAGAAGCTGCTAAATTGCCTCCAGTTTCACCAATAGCAGATAAACCATTTGTGAATGATGATATACAAGGACATACTCCAGATGGGGTTCAGCCACCGCCACCTCCATTTGGACATATACAAGGCCCGCCACCTGCTTTAGATAAAGAAGGTTTACCTCCTCCTCTTTTTGAGGGTAAACAACCTTCTAAAGCCGAAATGGAAGCTAAAAAGATTGAATTCGAAAAGCGTTTAAAGCTTACAGATAAACAAAAAAAGCAAATTGAGCTTCAAAAGCAGCAAGATAGAGAGAAAATTAAACCTATTATTGATCAAATTCATGTTAAGAAACAAGAATTTAGAACAATTAAAGAAGATACTACATTATCTCCTTCCGATAAAGATAAAAAACTCAAGGAAGTAAAGGACGATTTAAGAAACTTAAAAATACAGGCTGATTCTTTAAGAAAAGAAAATATGCAAAATTTTGAAAATGTTTTAACTGAAAAACAGAAGAAAGAATTTTCAAAAATAAAGGAAGAACAAAGAAAAAATATGGAACAAAGAAGAAAAGCTTTTAAAGAACGTCATAAAAATAAACAATTTGCTCCTGGTGAAAAACCGCCTGTAGATAAAAAATAATAAATATTTCAAATAAAAAGGAAGTTTTAAACTTCCTTTTTATTTGTCAAAAAAAATTTACGATAAGCTGAAAGTGTGATAATAGATTAATTTAAATTTATTGAACCCATTTAAAACTTTGAACGTAATCTGAATCATTTATATTGCCGTCGATAATAGCCTGGAATATTCTTGATTCATATTCTCCATTTGTAAATGAAGGAATTTTTTCAACATCCTGAATAAAATCTTTTCTACTGAAATCAAATAATGAAATACCTGGAATTAATTTAAAAAATGTATTTAAAGAAGTATTTCCGATTGTTCCGAAAATAGTAGATATTCTTTTTGAGAGTTTACCCAGTATTTCTAAATTTGCATGAGTTTGTGTAATATCATATGTACCGTGAATATATAAACTTAAATTTTCTCCTTTTGAGAATATTTCTATATCATTAGCTTGTCCGTTTTCAATGATACAATTGCCATTAATATTTGAGAAATATCCTGTTTTAACAAGATTAAGCAGTTCTAAAATACTGTTAATTGTAAAACCGGTTATACCGCTTTTTATTATATTACTTGCTCTTAATAAGTATTCAAGTGAACCGAGTTTGGGCATTCTTCCGTCTGAAATATCAAAGTATATATAGCCGGAAAGATTCTTTATTTTTTCTTCATCTGTTATACCTTTTGTTTTAAGGTATAATTTCCCGTTAGCATTTCCATAAATTTGATTTTTGCCGTCAAATAGAGTTTCTGCTATATAGTTTGAGTCTACATCATTTAATTCAAAATCGCCTATAAGTGTAGTGTCGTTAAGGTTATATGATATGGTTCCGAGCATATTCCCTTCACCAATATTTATTGTCATATTGTTTGCTGTAAAAATACCGTCTTTATCAATATAAAAGTCAGTTAAAAAGTTTTTAGCAGCCATTGATTTAACCAAAAGTTCTTCTATTTCAAGATGACCATTTGAAATTGTAAGCCCTGCTAAATCTATATTTTTTATTTTATTATTAGTATTCATAGCTTTATGGGTTTTTGATAAGTTATCAAATAATTTATTTATATCTATTTGATCGGCATATATATCTAAAGACTCGATTTCAGGTTTTGCGGCAAAATTATTTTTTATTGATGATTTTACATTTACCTTTGCATCTGACATAAAACCAAATAATGCAATATCAATTTTTTCTTTATCTGCGTTAATCCTTATATTTTTTATTAGCGTATCAAATAAAGGAATATCAATATTTCTGCAATCGGCTTTACCTAATAATTTTGCTGTTTTATTAGTTTTATTATATTCATATTTTAAATCACAATTAAATGTACCTTGCTTTAATACAGGTGTTTTTAGTAATAAGTTTAATATTCTGGCTTGAAGATTTTTATTTGTTTTAATTTCAAGTTCTGTTGGTATTATTTCTTTGTTAATTTTTTCTAATATACCTGATGCATTTAAAAATACAATTGGGTAAACTTTATTATTTTGCGATGAAACATATTTTATGTATTCAACATTTTTTAAAAAGATTTTATCTTGTGTTAGATTTATATTTCCGTTCAATTCTCTTTTATCATAAATATCGCCTAAATTAATACCATCGTAACTTAAATCCGAATACTGATTTAATGTTAATTTAGGTATTAATATTAAATTATCTGTATTTCCTCTTATTTTTGCAGAAAAACTTATATCCCCTTCAAGTTTTATTTTCTTCGATATATCTTCAGCAAAGAATGTTTGTATGAATTCATTTGTTGGTTTTGATGTAAAATAGCCGTTAATATGCGGGTTTAAATAATCTGAAATGGTCAAATTGCCATATAATGGCATATTACCTATGTTAGCAGTTATATTATTTAATATAATTTTGTTGTTTTTTAAAAGGATATAAAAATTATCAAAAGCTATTGGTTGTTTTGTCTTAAAATGCTGTAATTGTAATTTTTTTAAATAAATTTTTCCGTTAAATATATTTTTATTTATAGAAATATCAATATCAGCGAAACCATTATAATTTATAAATTGTTTAAATATATTTTGCATTTCAGAGGTTATTATATTTATTTTAGAAGTATCATTAAGATTTTTAATATTAAAATTATCAGCTTTAATCTTAAGATTATATATAGGATTTATAGTATCTATATTAGTTACGTTACCTGTAACTGTTGCATTTGAATCATATAAAGAAACATTTACATCTTCAACTTTGACACAGGCTTTATCCATAATTATTTTACCGGATTTTGCTTTTATTGGAGTATCTTCAGCATCAGGTATAAATTCCATAAGCGCATATGCTTTATCTGTTTCAAAGTCTTTAGATTTTGCTTTATATTTAAATAGTAAATTATGCTTTGATGTTAGATTATAAAATATTGATAAATCAGGATAATTTTCAGGATATAAATAAGATTCTGTTAAAAATTTTATAGTATCTTTTAACTTAACATTATCACTTGTAACAGTTAAATCAACATCCGGTATTTTCTCTTTTATATCTGTTATTATTTTACCGTTTATATTTATCGAAGAAGAACCCGAAACTCCGTTTATGGAATTGATATTAACAATTGATTCAGTGAAATCAACAATACCTTTGAGCTTTTCAATAGGTGTTCTGAAACCTTGAATATAACAAGAATTTCCCAAAAGGTATAAAGAACCTTTTACTCTCATATCTTCAAATGCTTCATCAGGCGGAAGTGGAGGGTGTCCAAATGGAACAGGTACAATTTTAGCTTTTAAATTAATGAATATTCTTAAAAGTCCTTTTGCATCTGTTATTACTTGGATACCGTCTTTTACATCTTTTAGTAAACTGCTTTTATTTATTATTTCTAATATGTCTTCTGCTTCTGCCTGATTTGATGATATATTAAAATCTAAATTATCATTAATTTTAACTTTTCCTTCAACGTTTATTGGATTTGATTTTACATATGCATCATTTGATTTAAATGTTATTACATCTTCTTTGAAATCAAGTCTTCCGCTTCCTTTATGAACTTCACCATATAGTCCGTTATAAGATAGGTTTGCCTGTTTAAATTCTGAGTATCCGTTTATATTTATTAAATCAAGAGAACCTTGTATGTTAATATCAATAACTCCTTTACCTGATTTTATATCCATATCAGGAATTGGTCCGAGTTGAAAGTTAAATACTTTACTTATTGGAACAATAATTTTTTGTGCGAGCGGAAAATCTAAATTATTGCTTGTTTTTACGGTTACATTGTTTATTCCGTCTCTATACATATATACATAACCGTTAACTTTTGCCCATTGATTTTCAATTAGATTAACAAGGATATCCATATTTAATATTCTTTTGTTAAACGTTATATCAACAGTCCCTGTATGAAGCTTATGTATAGATTTATCTAATATATGTACATTTCTTCCCTTTACGTAACCTGTAATATCCGGTTGTGGAATAGTCCCTTTGATATTTATTTTTCCTTCTACATCTCCAAATACACCATATCTTTTGATTTTTTCAATAGTTCCCAGTTCTTTTGTAAGATTTTCCGGCAATAATGGGGTAATATTTTCAGCTTTTGAATTTATTACTTTCACATTAACATCTAATTGTGGTTTTTCCTTTTCTAAATTTACTCTTCCATCTGCTTTTATATTTACATTATCTGATTTTAAACTTAACGATTTTATGTCTATTATATTTTTTAATAATTTGATATTTGTATTGAAAATATTTTTTCCTAAGAAACTAACTCCATTAGTCCATTCTTTTTTATCAACAATTATATTTTCAAATGCAGTATTTAAAATTAAATTGTTTTCTTTAGATGTAGATAGTTGAATATATTCTATATTTCCAGATAAGTTTGTTAAATCATTGCTAATATATTTTTTTATATAAGGGAAAAGCATATCAAGATTTACATTAAAGATAGTGCAATTTCCTGATATTGTTTCAGGAGTTATTTTAGATGATATTGGCAGGGATGAAAAAATATTTATATCGAAGTCACTTTTTTCAGTTTCTGTTGAAATATAACCTTTTGTAATTAAAGTTATATTTTCTTTATTTATAATATTTAGTTTTAAAGGCGTTCCATTTATTGATGTTTTCTTATTTAATATTTTATCCTCAAAAGTTGCATTATAATTTTTTATTGAAAGATTATTATTTTTTACAAATAAATGAAATGCATTTTTCCATTTTTGAGGAAATAATTCTTCAAAATTGAATTTTCCGTTTTTATTTTGAAATACATATAAAATTGAGTTTTCTATTTCCAGATTTTTGATATTTATTCTTTTTCTTAATAAATCAGTCAAAGAAATTTTAATAATAAGATTATCTGCATCTATAAAACAATAAGATTTATCTTTATCTTGAATTTTGAGTTTATCCAGATATAAAGTTAAATTTGGAGTTACACTTGTTTTAAATTTTGCATTTTGATATTCGATATTAGCATTTGTTAATTTATTTATAAGATTATGAATTTTATTTTTTGCCGCAAGATGATTTAATATAGGGGGAATGGCAAATAAATAAATTATTTCGATAATTATAAGTAGAATTAAAATTAATAATATTTTTTTATTAAATATATTTTTTATGTGCATAATTGTTTATCTGCCAAAGTCTAGTATATTTTTAGTTCAAATTGCTGAAGCATTTATTACAATAATTATATAATTGACATATAAAAAGTTCAAACGGTTAACAGCATCAATGTATGATTAGAAAGATTTAATAAAAACCATTAACATTAACGAGATTTGCAAAAAGTATCAATTGTTGTAAAATTAAGGGGATAAAGTATAAAAATAAGTGGTTAGTTATGAGAAAAATTAATATAAAAAAATATATAGAAACATTAAAATCACCCAAATTAATTACGGATTGTTTTTTAATTATTACATTTATACTCATTTTTACAGGAGTAATTGTATCAAAATACTTTTTTTTACAAACAATAGTTGGCTCAGACAATATAAGTAAAGTAATGGTAATTGCCCCAAGAGATATTGAGGTAGTTGATAGTATAAAAACGGAGAAAAGAAGAAAAGAAATTGCCCAAAAAGTAAATCTTGTCTATTCTCCTGCTGATGATGGATATATAAAAAATAATTTAAATGAAATTATTAATGAAATATTATTGATAAGACATAAACACATTGATGATAATCAAAAGCAAAAGGAACTTGATGTAATTTTTGATATTTCAGATACAAGTGTTAAGTCTTTTGTTATTTCATATTTTCTTAATGCTAATGAGGATTTGTTAAATAAAGTTTTTTCTTCTTCTGAAAAAGCTTTAAGTGCAGTATTAAATGAAGGTATTACAGAAAAAGACTTTGAAGAAAATACTTTAGCAAAAATAATAAGAAGAAATATTGAAGCAAATACAACAAATAACCAAATAAAAGTAATAACAGCATTATTGGAACAAGTAATTGTTCCAAATATGATAGTAGATGAAGAAGCAACTGCATTAGCCAGAAAAAATGCCAGAGATATGATTTCTCCGATAAGAGTAAAATTTAATAAAGGTGATACAATAGTAAAAGTTGGTGAACCCATTACTCAGGTTAAGAAAGAAGCTTTAAGTAAAGCGGGATACAATATTTTAAGAATTAATTTTAAAGGAATTCTTGGTATTTTATGTATAGTATGTATAGGTGTTTCTTCTGTATATTTTTATTTAAAATTCTTCGAGCCCAAATTTATTAATAGACGATATTTATCTATAATTGCAGTATTGTCTTTATTTATGGCGTTATTATCAATATTTTTACCTGTAACCTGGTCAGTATTTATGCTGCCGTTCCCGTTTTTTGCAATACTGCTTTCAGTATTTTTAAATGCAAGAACATCATTTTTTACAACAGTTACTTTATTGACGATAATAACTTTATCATTGCAGTTTTCAGCTTTAGCTATGTCAGTATTTATATTATCAATAATGGTTTCTACAATAGGAACAACAACAATAAAGTATTCAAGAAGGTTTGATTTAATAAAAGTGGGAGTATGCACTGCCTTAGCAATGGCCGTAATAATTACTTGTGTATATTATGATTTAGGAATAGAAAAATTATCCCAAGATGTATCAGCTGGTATTTTAAATGGATTTGTATCAGGAATATTTGCTCTTGGTATGATTCCTATATTTGAAAATTGGTTTAAAGTAATAACACCATTCGGATTAGCAGAATTGGGTGATTATAATCAGCCGTTGTTAAAGAAATTACATGAAGTAGCTCCGGGAACTTTTGAACATAGTTTAAGGGTTTCAAATTTAGCAGAATCTGCAGCAGAAGCAATAGGTGCAGATCCGATATTAGCCAGAGTCGGCGCTTTATATCATGATGTAGGAAAAATTGTAAGGCCATTATTTTTTGTAGAAAATCAAACATATAGCGGTATAGAAAATCCTCATGAAAAGATAAATCCGCGTTCAAGTAAGATGATAATAACGTCTCATACTAAAGACGGTATTACTCTTGCAAAAGAGTATCATATACCCGATGTTATTCAAGATTTTATTATTCAGCATCATGGTGATTCATTAGCAAGTTATTTTTATAATCAGGCTGTTCAGCAAGAAGGTATAGAAAATGTAAAAGAAGAGCAATTCAGATATACAGGTCCAAAACCAAATACTAAAGAAACCGCAATACTTATGATTGCAGATGCTGTTGAATCTGCTTCAAGAACGCTAAAAGATCATTCCCAGGAAGAACTTGATACCCTTATTAATAAGATTATAAAAGACAGACTTAATGATAATCAGCTTTCAGATAGTCCTTTAACTCTTAAAGATATTAAAGTCATTGCTGCAACATTATCAAGAGTTCTACGCTCAGTATTTCATAAAAGAATTAAATACCAAGAACCAATTGATGATATTCCCGAAAAAGAAAAAAATAATTAGAGATTTTCTATGGCAATAATTAATGTTTTTATTGAGAATATTTATGAAGATTTTAAAATAGATGATGTAAAAATTTTAAATAATGTTAAAAAAATTACAGATTTTATTTTGAAGGATGATGAAGTTTATAAAAATTCGTGTCTTAAAGATTATGATTTCGATACTATCTCTTTTGATATTGTCCTTTGTAATAATGATTATATTCATGGAATTAATAAAGAATATAGAAAAAAAGATAAAGAAACAGATGTAATAACTTTTGCAATTTTTGCAGATTCTCCTGTTAATGAAAGATTTGTTTTTGATAATGAAATAAATCTTGGTGAAATAATTATTTCCTTAGACAAAATAGAAGAACAATCAAATGAAAATAATGTTTCATTTGATTCGGAATTATATTATTTAATAAGTCATGGAATACTTCATTTACTGGGGTATGATCATCAAAGTCAGGAAGAATATGATTTTATGGTATTAAATCAGAATAAAGCAAAGGCTATAGTATTATGACAAAATTTAAGTCAGCAAGTATAGCGGAAAGTATATCTAATGCTATAAGAGGAATAAAACTTGCAATAAGTTCTCAAAGAAATTTCAGAATAGAACTATTTATAGCTGTAATTGTTGTTCTAATTGCTTTATTTTTAAAGTTTTCAATTACTGATTTAAGTCTTTTAATTCTTATGATAACAATAGTTTTAGTGTGTGAAATTATAAATTCTGTTATAGAATTTACCCTTGATGCAGTATATAAGAATAACTATTCTAAGTTAGTAGAAATGGCTAAAGATATGTCTGCCGGTATGGTCTTGATTGTTGCTATTATTAGTTGTTTATTTGGTATTTTATTATTTGGTAAGTACGTTATCAATTTATTTTAAATTTTTTTTGATAATGACTTGTTAACAAAGTGTGATACTAGATAAAAAAATTAATATAAAAAAAAGACCGAAAAATTCGGTCAAACAGTTTACGAGTGAGAGTGGAATATGTATAGAATTATAATACTTGTTTGAAAACAAATATTATATTAACCGCCTGTATATTTTTTAGCAGTATATTATGTAGCTTTTATGGTAATTAATAAAAATGAAATGGCTTATAAAAGATTATTTTGAATAATCCTTTATATCTTTATTAAATTCTTCAATACTTATAAAATGTGAGTAATTTATGTTCTCTTTATTTTTATGGGGAAAGAATTTTTTTCCAAATTTTTCAGCGAAAGGAGTAGCAATTAAAGGAACAAGAATTCTTTCAGCAAGAATAGTAGATCCTATAAGAGCCATTATCTGGCTAAATCCTTTTTTAGCAGCAACTATATCTTTAAAATTACAATTTTTAAAAAATTTATCCCAAATTATATCTTGTATTTTATGGTGTGCCAAACTAAAACCGACGCCAATTTGCATTATTGCGGTTACAACACCTGACATTAAATCCATAGAAGCTACAAATGGTCTTTTTTCTTCCGGTATTTTTTCATTTTGCATAGTTGTTTTAAATCTTATAGCATAAGCAAATACATCTTTTGTTACATTTAGTGCAACAAGCGTTTTAGCACCAAACATATCATCTTTTATTACTTTGTTGATATGCTTGTTTAACATTTCTGATTGAGCTAGTTTATTGAGCGGATTTATTTTCATTTTTCTTTTTATTTACTATTTTTTCTGCTATTTTAGGGTATATTTTATTTGATACTGCAAGTACAGGCAGATAAGTGATAGTTGTGACTATTGCACCAAGTCTGTCTTTAAATATTTCATTATATTGTTTTTTATACATAGATAAAGCTTTTTCATAATCATAGTTACAAGCTTTTAGAATTTTTTCAGGGATTTTAGAAATATCTTTAGATGCGTTTTCGACATATTTAAAATTTATTTTCCCCTTTTTTATAAGGCTGTCAATGCCTTTATATAAAAGACCAAGCGATACAAGCTGCATTGCAAGTGTAATAACAGCTTCAACAGGTTGTTTTATACTTGCCCATTTTCTGTTATCTTCATCTTCTTTTGTAAATGGGTTATGCATAATAACTAAAGGAGCAATAACAGCTTTACCTGCAGCATTAACATAATTCGAAACTTTCTCTCCTCCATTTTGTGAAAATTTCTCTATTGATGTAGCTATGTGTTGGTTTAAATTGATTTTTCCTATTCGCATAACGTTCATACAAAATTTGAAAACACTTTTATTTGCTTTTTATAATTACAGAAATAATATTTTTTTACAATAGTTATTATTAATTAGGCTATTAGTCAATAAAACGATATTTAATAAGAGTTAAAATAGCGTGAATCCCATCTTTCCAATTGATTTTTTTACCTTCTTCATGTCCTCTTCCTGCATATGAAATAGGCACTTCTTTCAATCTTACTTTCTGTTTTAATATTTTTGCAGTTATTTCAGGCTCAAAGTCAAATCTGTTTGCTTTGATTTTTATATTTTTTATAAAACTACTTTTAAATGCTTTATAGCATGTTTCCATATCAGTGATTTCAGCGCCGTAAAGAATATTTGTAAGAATGGTTAAAAATTTATTTGCGATTTTATTTTTTAAAATAAAATTTTTAGAATTTTCTTTATTTTTAAATCTTGAACCATATACAACATCTGCTTCATCATTAATTAAAAGAGGAAGCAATTTATTATAATCGTCAGGTAAGTATTCTAAATCAGCATCCTGAATAACTATATAGTCTCCAGTTGCTTCTTTTATGGCTGTTCTTATTGCAGCACCTTTTCCTTGATTTTTCTCATGGAAAAGAATAGTATATTTTGATTTTAAGTTTTCCAAAATTTTAGTTGTACCATCTGTCGAACAATCATCAACCAATATGATTTCTTTTTCAAGTCCTGAGAAGTTGGCTTCAATAACTTTTTCCAGCAATAAAAGAATAGTATCTTTTTCATTAAAAACAGGAATAATTATACTTACTTTTTTCATATTCTCTCTTTATTTATATTAAAACTTTAAAATATATTGTATAATGAAATAGTTAGTTTGTTAAGGGAAAATATGTCCAAGAAACAAAACGAAAGTTTGTTTAGTGAATCTTTGGAATATGCTGATACTCTTTTAAATAATGCGTTTACTAGTTATTTAAAAGAACAATGGCAAAAAGCCATAATAGATTTATCTGCTGCTCATAAAATTTTTTTAGCACATAAAAATATTTCGAAAGTATCTATATGTTTATCTTTAACCGGGTTAATAAAATATATAAATAAATCAGAAAGTTATTATAAATCTTTATTGTTATTAGAGGATTCTAAATTCTTAACTGAAAGCACACATAATAAATTAGATATTGCTGTAAATAAATTTGCTTTTGGTGAAATTTATTTTCGTGAAAATAAATATAATGAGGCATTATTCTACTTAATAAATGCGTTAGATTCGCTTAATGAAATATCAATATTAAAGGTAAAAGCTTGTGAATTTATTGCTTTAATTTATATTAAACTTCAAAATACGAAATTGGCATATGAATATTTATCGCAAGCAATTGAAATTTCCAAAATATATGACCTAAAAAATATTTATAACAGATTACAGGAACTTTCTGAAAATTTTATTAATACAAATTCAGGAGTAAATTTTCAGGTAAAAAATCAAGAAAAAGAAAAAAAAGATATACAGCAAAATACAACCTTATTATTGGCTCTTTCTAAAATAGCAAGAACGGTAAATGCAGAAGCGAATCTTGATAAACTCTTAATGACAATAGCAGAACAAACAAAATTAGTCTTAAACGCAGATAGATGTACGGTTTTTTTATATGATAAAGATAAAAATGAACTATGGTCAAAAGTTGCATTAGGAATGGAAAGTGAAGAAATACGTTTTGCTGCTGATAAGGGATTTGCCGGTGCTGTATTAAAAACAGGAGAAACCATTCGTATTAAAGATGCTTATAGTGATAAGAGATTTAATAAAGATATTGATAAAAAAACAGGATATAAAACATATAATTTACTATGTATGCCAATGAGAAATATTAAGTTTGAGATAATTGGTGTATTTCAAGTTTTAAATAAGAAAGATGGTGATTTTACAGATTCTGATGAAGATATCTTACTTGCAATAGGTACAAATGCTGGTATTGCTATTGAAAATAATCTTTTATTTAATATTCAGCAAAAAATGCTTGAAGAACAACAAAAACTTTTTGAAGGTTTTATTAATACACTTGCAGCTTCAATTGATGCAAGAGATAAAATTACTCTTGGTCATTCAAACAGGGTGAGGTTATATTCAGAATTAATTGCTAAAAAATTAGGATTAAATAAAGATGTTATAGGTATTATTTCTAAAGCTGCTATGCTTCATGATATTGGCAAAATTGGTATCAGAGATTCTGTTTTGCAAAAGAAAGGTACATTAACAAAAGAAGAATATGAACATATTAAAGAACATGTAAAAATTACTTATGATATTTTATGTAAAACAAATATAAATTCATCGTTTAATGAAATAACGGAAATAGCAGCATCACATCATGAAAAATATGACGGAACAGGTTATTTTAGAAGATTAAAAGGTGAAAATATTCCGCTTGGAGGAAGAATACTTGCTGTTAGCGATGTTTTTGATGCTATTACTTCTGTTCGTCATTATCGTGACAGAATGCCTATAAAAGATGCTCTTAACATTATTTTAGATGGTGTAAATAAACACTTTGATATAAAAGTTACTGATGCTTTTTTGAGTTTATCTTGCGATATAATTGTTGATATCCTTATAGGTGAATATAAAATTCAATTTATGGCTAAAGATAGAAAATTATTATCAGGTTTAACTTTAAGGCAATTTGCAGATATATTAAATAAAAAATCGCCTGATAAAAAAGAAGATGAAATTATAAATATATTTAATAAATATTACATTCGAAAGAAAGATTTTGTTTAATAACAGGAGTTTTAATGTACAATATTTTAATTGTAGAAGATCACGCTTTAATAAGATTTGGACTGAAAACAGCATTTGAGTCTAAGACTTTCATTAATAAAATATTTGAAGTATCAAATGCGGAAGATGGTATTACTATTATCAGAGAAAATGATATAGATGCCGTGATTATGGACTTAGGGCTTCCAGGTATAAATGGGATTGAAGCAACCAAATTAATAAAATCAATGAGGAAAGATATTAAAATTATAATACTTACATCTCACAGCTCGGAAGAAGAAGTTATAAATTCAGTAAAAGCAGGGGCAAGAGCATATTGCTCAAAAGATATTAATCCTGAGATACTTTCTGACATTGTTCTTTCTGTTATTAATGGTGCTCTTTGGTTTGATTCTAAAATAGCAGATATTGTTATACAAGCTTTATCTGATGATAAAAAACTTTTAAATACTGATATTATGGATGGGTATAATCTTACAGATCGAGAAAAAGATGTAATTGAATATATTTGTGAAGGACTTACAAACAGTGAAATATCTAATATTCTTGATGTAAGTATTAATACAGTAAAGGTACATGTGAGCAGTATTATACAAAAACTTGGTGTTGAAGACAGAACTCAAGTTGTTGTTAAGGCTTTTAAACATTTTAAGAAATAAGTCTTTAATAATTTTAGATGACTTAATTGTTTGAGAAGTTTATAATGCTGTTATAAATAATATTTTAAAGGGATTTTTTAATGAAAGAAAAAGAAACTATTTGTGTTTATTGTTCATCAAGTAATCATTTGCCTGAAAAATTTTATAAATTTGCTCAAGAGTTTGGTGAGAGTTTAGGTAAAAACAATTATAATATGGTATATGGCGGAACAACTGTAGGAATGATGGGGGTTATTGCAAATAATGCATTAAATAATGGTGCTGAAGTAATAGGTGTAATACCTCAGAAAATAGAACAGTTTGGATTAAAACATCCTGATTTAGCCAGAGTTATTATTACTAAAGATATGAGAGAAAGAAAAGCAACAATGGAAAAGTATGCTGATATTTTTGTTGCTCTTCCGGGCGGTTTCGGCACTTTTGAAGAAGTATTTGAAATCCTTGTTGCAAAGCAGCTTAGCTATCATAATAAACCTATTATATTTTTTAATTTTGACGAATATTATGATAATATGCTCAAAATGTTTGATACTGTTTATGAAAATAACTTTGCTAAACAAGAAATGAAATCACTCTATTTCATTGCTAATAGTATTGAAGAAATGTATAACTATTTAGATAACTATAAGCCTTGTGAATTTGTACTTAAATGGTAGTTACTCATAAACTAAATTACATTAGTAAAAATATCTTTAATTCTTTCAATGCAGCCTTGTTTCGTATTATACCATTCTCTATATGAAATTCTTTCAACTTGAATACCGCTTCTTTCTATTAGAGTTTGTTTTTTCATTTGAGATTTATTAGATTTTACATTATCTTCAACCCCGTCACATTCAATAACAATAGTTTTACCTGTAGGTGAAGTTACTGTTAAATCAGCACTTAAACCTGCTATTGTTTTTCCTGCCATAACTTCAAACCCTTCTTCACGAAGCGAATTCGCTATTTCTTTTTCAAAAGAATTTTTATATATATTCTCATCAATTTTTAATTCATCACTTAACTTATTTCTTGCTATATAAGCTTGAACAAACTCAATATAATCTTTTAATAAGCCTGCCGGTAATGATTTAGGGTCTTTAGATAAAAAGATTATTTGTTTTTTTCTTGCTCTTGTAATTGCTACGTTAAATAAATTCGGTATTTGCAAGAATGTTAAACTTTGATTGAAACTATTATTTGCAACCGCCCAAGATAACATTATTATATCTCTTTCATCACCTTGGAAGGTGTGAGCTGTTCCTACTTCTATTTTATGTTTTCTAATTGTAGATTCTGAAAATATTTGATTAATTGCTTTTTTTATTAATTCAACCTGCCCTCTAAATGGAGATATAATACCAACCGTTACCGGTTCTTTATTTTCGTCTTTATTTCTCTCATCATCTTGAATGATTTCTTGTAATCTTTGCATTATAGCTTCAGTTTCAGGCATGTTTCTGGTTACATCAAAATCAACTTTACCATCAGGAACCTGAACCAGTTCTAAAACATCTTTATTGTTACATTGAGACATTATTCTTATTCTGTCTCCGTAAAATTCTTTATTACTAAAATCAATAATTGGACCATAGCTTCTGAAATGTTCATCAAGTAAAACAGGTTTTGTAGAATAATAATTAGCTAAGTCAAACATTGAATTGGTTCTGAATCGCCACATTAATTGGTATTTATCAGGTATTTCATATTGACTCATAAAAGATTGTTCTTTAGATTTTTCAAGGAATGAAAGATGCGGAAGTTGTTTATCATCACCTACAATAACAGCTTTTTTACTTCTGAATAATATAGGCATACAGCTTGCAATATCACATTGAGAAGCTTCATCTATAATAGCTACATCAAATAATGCAGGTTTTAACGGTAGTGAATTAGATACTGCATAAGTTGTAACACACCAGCAAGGGAATGCTTCAAGAAGCGGTTTAAAATCTTCATCTTCGAGCAGTCTGTTCTGTAAGTTCTTTTTTCTTGTTATTAATGCTTTTGTATGAACAATTAAACGCTGACGTTTTATTTGATCTCTTAGTAATCCTTTTAAAGATTCTCTTCTTTTTCCTTTTAAGATTTCTACGGCAAGTGTTTTCTGTTTATTTTTAAGCATTTTTATTTCTTCAAGTAATAAGTGAATATTACCTGTTTTTATAATTTGCATTTCAATATGTCTTGCTTTTGCTGCAAGTCTTGCTGTTATAAGTTCTATTTTTAATCTTTCAAGATTTTCTGTATCAGGAGTAAAGGTTTTATTTTTTATTATTTGTCTTAATTTATAATTTGCATATTTTGTTGTTATATTAGAAATAAAGCTGTTTTTCTCCATATTCTTTTCTAAGTTATTAACAGCATTTTCAATGTCATCAACTTCTTGAAGAGTTAATTTGCCAGAAAGAAAATCAAGACGGCCAAGTTGTTTTTCTTTTTCACTGTATTCTTTTATAGTATTATGCCAATCTTGTTCTAATTTTATTATTTGTTCACACTTATCTTCTTTTTCTCTTATTGTATTTACGAGTTTTTGCATATCTTCAACATCAACAAAAAGAGAATTTTCAAAATCGGTATCTAAATCCACTTTATTTGATATTAAATCTTGCAGGTCAAAAGATAACTGTTTTTGATAATTAGGTCTGCCTGCTCTTAGCGCAAGATATGGAGCCCCAAATTCATTCAATCTGTTTGCAACAACATCGGTTGCTTTATCCATTCTGGATGCAACTAAAACCGTTTTTCCGTTGGAAATTAAATGGCAGATTAAATTTACAATAGTTTGTGATTTACCGGTTCCCGGCGGGCCATATACTGATAATATAGTATTGTCTTCAAGATTTTTTATTACATCTTCTTGTGAATCACTTAGGGATAAAGGAGTTACAGCAACAAAATCTTTTAGATTATTTTCTTTAATAGGTTTTACTGCCATTTTCCCTTTACCTTGTAAATATTCATCATTTACAACGCTTAAAGCAGTTTCTCTTATAATACCTGATGGTTTTTCTGCAATTTGAGTTAATTCATATAATACGCCGGCAGTTACCAGTGGTCTTTTGGTTAAAATAATTGCACTTTTATTTGTTAATACAACTTTATCCGCTTTTAATTTTGGTTTTTGTTTTTCTGTTTCTTGTATTTCTTCTATTGTTTCTTCCAGATTTTCATAATTAATTTGTTTTTCTTCATAGAAATCAGATGCATCTTCTTTTAGGTTATTTTCTAAGTTTTCTTCTTCATTTAATTCAAATTCTAAATCCGGAATTAATGATTTTAATGTTGTTAAAAATATATTTAAATCTTCTTCTTTTAAAGGAAGTTTTGGAACAACATCTAATAATCCATCAAGCATGTTATCTATTTCGTCTTCTTCGCCTGAAAGATTCATTAAACTTGTAAGAGCTGCAGTATTTAATGATAAACCTTCTTCTTGAATTGAGCATTCTATATTCATGCCAATTCTTTCCAATTTACAGCTTGAATATAATAGTGGTGTTAAAAACTCATTCTTTCTTTTTGTTTTTGCATTTTTCCCTACTAAAAATAAGTATCCGTATATGAGATATTTATCCTTTTGGCTGTTTTCACTCAGAAGCATTAGTTCTGTTAAATATGCATCAGAACCGTCTAATTTTAATGCTTGAGGGTATTGGGTAAATAATTTTTCATTATCTAATATAGAAGGATTTTCATTCTTTGTATTATTTTGTGTATCAAGAAAAATCCATTTATTTTCTTTATCTTGTTTTAAGTTTCTAAAAGTAGAACTTTGCACTTCTTCTCTTACACAGTCATGCAAATATAAACTTAATTTTTTTATAAAACTGTTATGAAACGCAGAATTTAATATTTTTGTTGCTTCTTGAAGCATATTCTCCCCTAAAGTTTAGATATAATAAGAAATTATAGCATTTTTATTTATAATATACAAAAAAAATAGCATTATTCATCTAAAAAATGGAGTTTTTTATTTTTTATGAGGATTATATGAAAAACGATTTTATTAATCCTTTAAAAAATCTTTTATCAAAAGAAAAAATAATTCTTTTATAAATCATAAGAAGATTAGTTTTATTAAATCTTTCTTTAAAAATATCTTCGTTAGCTTTAATAAATTTAAACATTTTGCTTCTTATTTTTCTGTTATTTCTAAAATAATTACTTTGCGTTTTTGTTTTTAGATATTTTTTATTGCCCAAAACAGGATTTGCCATAGAATAATTAGAATCATGTCTTCTATAAGCATAAAGAGTTTTATATATTATGGCACTTGACCCGATTAAATGGCAGAAAGAAAATAAAAATTTATCTGCGGTTATTTTTATATGGTGTTTTGCTTCAATATTTAAAAGCAGGTCGCAAACAGATTTCCTCATCATAGCTGATGTTGTAGGACCCCAATGCCAGGTTGCAAAGCTATATTTGTCATTATCAAGAACTTTTACTTCGCATCCTTGTTTATCAATATTATTTGCAATTCTGTATTGGTTAAATTCTTCAAAAGTTTTATTTTCAATATTAAATGTTCCTTGATTTTTAATCGGGCTGTCTATTGATGTAAGAGTTTGAATAATATTATCTTTATCAATTTCTGCTTGCAGGCATGTTGTAAGTGCAACAGGTGTTTTTAAATGTGTTTCAACATGAATTGATGCATATTCCGGAAATAAAATATCGTCACCATCTATTGAACAGACAAATTGTCCCGTTGCTTTTTCTAATCCTCTTAAGAATGAGGATAATTGTCCTATATTTTCTTCATTTTTTATAAAATTTATACTTAAAGATTCATTTTCATTAATAAATTTTTCAATAATATCTTTTGTATTATCTTCTGATTTATCATCCACTATAATAATTTCAAAATTTTTGTATGTTTGATTTTTAATACTGTTTAAACAATCAAATATAAAATTTGAAAAATTATGAGTAATTACAATAAATGAAACTTTAGGTAAATTAAGAAATTCTTCCATAATTTTTATTTTATCGCTTTTTCTATACGATATTTTACCTTATCTTTGCCTAAAACTTCAAGAATTACCCCCATATCAGCGCCATGAGTTCTGCCTGTTAGTGCTGCTCTTATGGTCCACATTGTTACTTTTGGTTTTATTCCGAATTGTTCTTTAAAGTATGTTCTAAATTCAGCTAATTGTTCATGAAGTTTTTCTTCATTATCAAAATCATATTCATCAAGTTTTGAATCAAAATATTTTAATATATTTTGAGCTTGTTCTGTATCTATATTAGTTTCTTTTACACCTTCTTCATATTCAATATCTTTACCGAAGAAATAAGCAACATCATTAGTTAAATCTGAAAGAATAGTAATTGGTTCTCTTGTTGCCGAAATAACTTTTTCAAGTTGTTCTTCTGTTAATTCGGATAAATCATATTTAGTTAAATAAGGCTTTGCTTTTTGTGTTAATTCTTTTATATCCATTTTCTTTATATATTGCCCGTTCATCCAGTTTAATTTGTCGTATTCGAAAATAGAATTAGAAGAAGAAACATCATTAATTCTAAAATCTTGAGCTATTTCATCAAGAGTTTTTATTTCAACTCCGTCAGAAGGCGACCAGCCTAAAAGTGCAACAAAATTCAATAAAGCTTCAGTTAAATAACCCTTTTCAACGAACTCAGAAACGGCAGTCGCACCGTGTCTTTTTGAAAGTTTACTTCTATCCGGTGCAAGAATCATTCCTAAATGTCCGAATTTTGGAACTTCAGCACCCAATGCTTCATATATCAATATTTGTTTAAATGTATTTGATATGTGATCTTCTCCTCGTATAATGTGAGATATTTTCATTAACATATCGTCAATTACTACAGCGAAATTGTATGTAGGTGCGCCATTTGACTTCATAATTACAAAATCACCGATTAAACTTGTATCTTGATGCAAATCTCCTTTTACTAAATCTTCGAAGTGAATAATAGGAGAGTCGTGGAAAGCTTTTTGAGCTTTTTCAACAGAAAAACGAATTGCAGGTTTTCTGCCTTCGGCTCTTAATTTTTCTTTTTCTGCTTCTGTTAATTTTTCACATTTTTTAGAATAAACATAAGCTTGTTTATTTTTAGTAGCTTCTTCTTTTTCTGCTTCTAATTCTTAAGGAGTGCAGAAACATTCATAAGCAAAGCCTTTATCTAAAAGTTCTTGAACATATTTAGGGTAAATATCAAATCTTTCAGATTGAGTATAAGGACCATAACTACCGCCAACATCAGGCCCTTCATCCCAATTTAAACCAAGAGCTTTTAAACTGTCGAAAATATTATCTATATAAGCCTGACTGGTTCTTTCTGCATCTGTATCTTCTATTCTTAAGACATATTTCCCATTATTCTTTTTTGCAAATAAATAGTTAAATAAAGCAGTTCTGGCTGTTCCTATATGTAAATTACCGCTTGGTGAAGGTGCTATTCTTACCCTAATTTCGTCCATTTTACTCTCCAATTTTTCTTTAATACTTTAATTTTATAACAAACAAAAATTTTGGTCAGAGTAATAAAAAATTAAATTTATTTAGAATTATCATAATGCAGAACAACTTTGCCTTCCTGCAGAGTTTTTTGAACATCAATAATTCTTTGGTTAGAGCTTCCGCACCAGCATAAGTTATCATCTTTTAAAGATTTAACAAACCTTCCGTCAACCAAAACATCAATATATTTCATTTTTGGATTATCTTTAAATTCTTCCCATAAAAACCCTGTATAAACCCAAACCGTTTTTTCGGGGAATAATTCTTTGCATTTTCTCATTAACTTGAAAGTAGTACCTCTGTTAAACGGATGCAACGGGTCGCCTCCGGAGAAGGTAATACCCGAGATGTGCGGTTTTGCTAATGCTTCAAACAATTCATTTTCAGCAGCTTCATCAAAAGGAAGCCCTCCTGTTATATCCCAAGTGATAGGATTTTGGCAGTCTTCACACTGGTGGTTGCAGCCTGCAACCCACAATACTACTCTTAATCCGTCTCCATTGAGCATGTCATCTTTTGTTATATTGTGATAATTCATGTCTACATACTAACTCTGTCTTTAATTTCTTCCATTTTTGCTTCGTTAAGACGGGTATCACCTTTTACTCTGGAGTAAGAAAGGTAACCATTCATCCTGTCTATTTTTGTTAAATTTCGGCTTCCGCATTTAGGGCAAACATCCATATTTAATTCCTGATGTCCGCAGTCATCACAATATGATAGAGACAAATTAACTCCTTCATAAAATCCCATTTTCATGGCTCTGTGAATAAGTGTTTTTATTGCTTCTTTATTGTATGAAATAGGATATTTAACATACTGAATTTTACCGCCGTTCATAAGATTCCAGAATCTGTTTTCCAAATCTTGTTTTTCTATAGGGCTTATATCTTCGCTAACGTGGCAGTGGAAGCTGTTTGATACATAGCCTCTATCTGAAACATTAGCAACAACCCCATATTTTTCGCGGAATTGTTTTACTTGTAATCCGCATAAATTTTCAGCAGGTGTGCCGTATAGGGCATATAAATTGCCGTCTTCTTCTTTGAATTCATTTACACGTTTGTTAATGTATTCCATAACTTCAATAGCGAATTGACCGTCTTCAACAAGTGATTTACCGTTGTAAAGTTGTTGTAATTCGTTTAGAGCGGTAATGCCGAATGAAGCAGTTGCAGCTTTTAATAAAGGTTTAATTTTATCGTGGAAACCTAAATGACCGCCGTAAAATCCGCCTTCACAATATGCTAACGGGTTTGTTGAAGCTTTCATTTCTCCTAAGTAATCATAAGTTCTTATATGAATTTTTCTGATTAACTGCAGATAATAATCTAAAACTTCATAAAAATCTTTGCTTTCTTTTTGAGATTTTGCATAAATCATAGGCAAATGTAAGCTTATAGCACCTATGTTGAATCTTCCTACAAAAACAGGCACATCATTTTCATCGGCAGGGTACATACCGCCTCTTTCAAACCAAGGTGATAAGAAAGCTCTGCAGCCCATAGGAGAAATAACTTTTTTGTATTTCTTATAAATACCTGCAACGTAGCCTTCACCTGTTAGTGATAACCAATCGGGATACATAGATTTTTGAGAGCATTCAACGCCCACTTCAAATACATCTTCAAGTATACCGCCTTCGCCGTGAAGCGATTCATCGTATAAAAATACAATTTTAGGGAATAAAACAGGTTTTTTGCAAGTTTTCTTGCCCTGACCGCCTTTTCTTGTATTCAAAGCGGAGATTGAAGCCATTTTTTCATACTCGCCTGTACCAAGTCCAAGAGTAATTGTTATGAAAGGATAATCACCTCTTGATGAAGCAACTGTATTAAATTTATATTCCCAGCCTTGGAAACCTTGGTCAAAATCTGTTTGAACATCTTTTAGGGCTTCTTGTCTTGCTTGTTCAAAAGATAACCCCATAGAAATATAACGTTCATATTGCTTGTTGTAGGTTTTTTCGGCATAAGGCGCAAGAAGTTTATCTACTTCCGGTACTGTGAAACCGCCGTATTGCTGGCTTGCCGCAGCCATAACAATATCGCCTATTACGTCAAAGGCTACTGCCAATGATTTTGGTTCATTATACCAGAGATTGCCCATTTCAAACCCGTCTTTAAGAACAGATGCAACATCAAATAAACAGCAATTCATTGTATCTCTTCTTGCAGACATGTCATGTATGTAAATATAACCGTCACGAATTGCTTGAAGGTCATCTACTGTTAAGAAAAACTTTTTGTATAATTCTTTATTTAACTGATTGAAGATTAAAGAACGTTTTGTTGAAACCAATGCAGAATCGGAGTTTGAGTTTTCTTTATCTCCGATATACATAATTTTTTGGCTTTCTTGATAAACTTTATCAAGCATTCTAACGAAGTCTTGTTTGTAATTTCTGTAATTTCTATAACTTTGACATACTTTAGGATTTACATTTTCAAGAGCTTCTTCAACAATGTTATGCATTTCTTGAATGTAAATTTCCGATTTGCCTGTATTTCTAACTTCTTTTTCAACAATAGAACAAATTTCATTCAATTGTTCATCAGAAAAATTGATTAAAACACGCATGGCAGATTTTTTAACCGCGTTAACAACCTTAGTTAAATCAAAAGCCTCTTTAGTGCCGTCTTTTTTAATTACATAAAGATTACTCAATTCTTCACTGCTCATAGTATATCCCTTTATATTAGGCGAAACAACCAAAAAGACGTAAAAACGCTTTTTGATGAACTACCTTCCCAAATCTCCAAATGTTACTTTATTATTTTACAACAAATTTTCATGCCTGTAAATATATAAAATAAAATTGATAATTATTATCACTTTAAAAAGAGTTACTTAATGCAGAGTTTTTTAGGTGATTAGTAAGAATAAAATTGATTAATATTTTTACTTTTTTAAATAAGTTTTTAGTGTTGCGTTAAATCTCATGGTAAATATTTAATATGTACTTTTCTCATTGCAGAAAAGTACCAAAAGGCTAGCAACAGGATATTACGTTTCTATTTTGTTAATTTCAACCGGAAGCTTTGTAACTCGGACATTGTCCTCAAGCAGACAAAGCTTTGATATTGTTTCAATAAACAAAATAACGAAACTCCATATATAGTTGCATTTTTTCTTAACATCAGCTTCATTATGTGTTAGTTTGTGTGAGAAGTTGTAACTAGCTTTCTTCAAAATTTTTTTCTAATTCGGTAAATTGAATTTGTAGATTATTGAAGTTTTCTTTTAATATATCAATAATATTTTCAATATCAGATTTATAGTATGTATCTTTTTCATATATGAATTCATCAAGAACTTTCATAATGGTATTCATTTTACTTAATATAAACATTATGTCACTTATTTTATCTTTTGTTTGGTTTGTTAGATATTCCATTATTTTCTCCTTAACTGGAAATTATCCAGTAACTTTATGTTAACATATCCAGTAAGATAAGTAAATGAATCTTCAACAATTTTATGTAAAGCTTGGGAAAAGAATAAAAGAACTGCGAGAAGAAAAAGGATATAGCCAACAAATTTTGGCTGAAAAAGCAGATATTAGTATAGATTATTTGGGAAAAATTGAAGTAAATATAAATAATCCTGGTCTTAAAAGTGTATTTAAGATAGTAAGAGCATTAGATATTTCTTTTGAGGAATTTTTTAAAAGTATTTAAAAATGAAAAAAAATAAATACTTAAATAAAACACGGTAATATATCCAGTAAAAATATGTTAATATATCCCATAAAATTTTTAAATGAGTTTTGAAAATTTTTATAAAAATTTAGGGAAAAGAATAAAACAGCTAAGAGAGGAAAGGCATCTTACGCAAGAGAAACTTGCAGAATTAGCAGGCATAAGTTTAGATTATTTAGGCAAGATAGAAATAAGCCTAAATAGACCCGGGTTAATTACATTATTGAAAATATCAAAAGCCCTTGATATCTCTATGGAAGAATTATTTGAAACATTGTAATTTGTATTATATATTGGATTTTAACCAAACAATTTTTAATATATATTTTTTCATTGCAGAAAAGTAGCCAAAGGCTAGCAACTTTATATTCTGTTTATATATTTTTATGCATCACTTAATTTTCAATTTTATTTTTCCAATAAGGATTAAAATTATATATTTCATCAAGAGTATTATTAAAATTACCTTTAAAACAAATAGTTCTGTCATCAATGTAAAGGAAAGAAGGGATTTTAATATTGGTTACATCTTTAAAATATTTATCTAAATCATTTTTAATTAGCCATTTTGAAGCTAGTAAAAGATTTCTGCTGGTAAAAAGATATAGTTCAAAATCAACAGAAAGAGATTTAACAAACTCTTTAGCTCCAAGTTTTAAGTCAGGAATGTAATTTTCATCAAAGTTGTCATTGCCGTATTGGTTTAATACTCCGTCTAAATCAATAAGAATTTTTCTCCTGCTCATAAAAAATTACACCTATTTATTGCTAGTGTCACTAGTTGTAGATAATGCTAGTATAGCTAACAATTAAAAAATGAACAAGCCTTTTTTAGAGAAATTAGCGAAGAGATTAAAGACGATTAGAAAAGAGAAAAAATTAACTCAAGATGATATAGGGGTTAATGGTGTTTCAAGAGCTATGATAAGTTTAATAGAGCTTGCAAAAACAGATGTAACTGTATCAAAATTAAAAATTATTGCAGATAACTTAGGTGTTGAAGTTAAAGACTTGTTTGATTTTAAAGACTGAATTTAATTGATTATTATTACTAGAATTAAACTAACCCAAATTGCAGATTACTTTGAAATATCTATAAAAGATTTATTTAAAATATTATAATTTATATTCAAGTATCTTTAAAATTAACAACTCTACACGACTAATTGCCAAAAATGTACATATATTCTAAAATTAGCGTATGAATTTAATTGGATATGTTATAAAAAGAATTTTTCAAACAATACCTTTGTTATTTTTAGTATCAATAATCAGCTTCTTTTTAATTAGGTTAGCGCCGGTTGATCCTTTAGCAGAGCTAAAATTGAACCCTTCTATTACTCAAGAAACTTTAGATTATGAAGTGCAAAGGTTAGGGCTTGATAAGCCTATTATTGTTCAATATGGTTTATGGCTAAAAAGCTTTATTAAAGGAGATATGGGCTATTGCACTACAGGAGAAAAGGTTGCCGATAAATTAATGGAGCGAATTCCAAACACTCTTTTATTAACAGGTTTTGTTATTTTCTTTACCTGGATGGTGGGAATACCGCTTGGTATTGTTGCGGCTTTGCATTGGCGAAAGCCTATAGACAGGTTATTAACTATATTTTCCAGTATAGGTATGGCTATACCTTCGTTCTTTTTCGCTTTATTGTTATTAATCTTTGCGGTAAAAACAGGCTGGTTTCCTACAGGCGGGCTTACAAGCTACAATTATTCAGAGATGAATGCTTTTCAGAAAATCATTGATATTTTGCATCATCTTGTATTACCAGTTGTTGTTTTATTTACTATTTCTCTATCCGGTTTACAAAGGCAGATGAGGGGTAATCTGCTTGATGTTTTGCAGTCTGATTATGTTAAATTCGCCAGAGCAAAAGGCTTAAGCGAAACAAAAGTTATATATAAACACGCACTTCGTAATGCAATAAACCCTATGGTTACATTACTTGGCTTTGAATTTGCCTCGTTATTAAGCGGTGCGGCTTTAACAGAGTACGTTTTTCAATACCCCGGGCTGGGGCGTTTAATTCTTGAAGCTGTTATGAAATCTGATATAAACCTTGTTATGGCTTCATTAATGATTGGTACTATAATGCTTGTTATTGGCAATCTTCTTGCAGATATTCTCTTAAAGCTTGTTGATCCGAGAGTGGAGGTTGCTTAATGGCTAAAATTCAGGATATCAATTTTGTACATAAAGAAAATTTGCTAAAGCTTGTTTTAAAAGATAAATTTGCAAGGTGTGCGTTTTTTGTTCTTGTTTTTCTTTATTTAGCGGTGTTTCTTGCTTCGTTTATAAGCCCTTATTCAAAGGATTATTCAAACAGAGATAAAGCATATTGTCCGCCTTCTAAAATTTATATTATTAATGAAAAAGGAAAATTATCATTTCCCTATACTTACAATTACATAAGATTCTTTGATAAAGAAAATTTTCAAACAAAATATATTGAAGACAGAACTCATAAGTATAAAGTAAGTTATTTCACAAAAGGTGAAAAATATAAGTTATTCGGATTTATTCCTTTTGACAGGCATTTTTATAATGTTGAAAAGGGTGGAGAATTATATCTTTTAGGTACTGATATTAACGGAAGAGATAATTTTTCACGCTTGTTATATGGTGGTCAAATATCGCTTACTATAGGATTTCTTGCTCTGCTTGTTTCGTTTCCGCTGGGTATGATATATGGCGGAATATCGGGCTATTTGGGCGGTAAAACAGATTTTATTATGATGCGTATTGCAGAAGCTATAATGTCTATTCCCAGTTTTTATCTGCTTATTATATTAGCCTCAATTTTGCCTGCTAATATGACCAGTGTTCAGCGTTTTACATTAATTGTGCTTATACTTGCATTAATCGGCTGGGCCGGCTTTTCAAGAGTTGTTAGAGGTATGGTGCTTTCAATAAAGAAAAAAGAATTTGTTATTGCTTCTGAAGCACTTGGGGCTTCTAATTTAAGAACAATTGTACGTCATATTCTGCCTCAGACTTTAAGTTATGTTATTGTAGCTATGACTTTAAGCGTTCCTTCGTTTATTCTTTCAGAATCAGGTTTAAGTTTCCTCGGGCTCGGTATTCAACAGCCTGATGCAAGCTGGGGAAATATGCTTAAAGAAGCGCAGGAGTTCATTAATATTGTTTCGCGTCCTTGGTTATTAACTCCCGGTTTCTTAATTTTTGTTGCAGTTTTATCTTTTAACCTGATTGGTGATACAATTAGAGATGCAGTGGATCCTAATAGTAAGGAAAGATAATACATGAGTGATATTTTAAGCTATTTGTTTATTAATGATGCTAATATTTTAATGAGAATAATTTTCGCTATTATTTTAGGTTCTATAATAGGCTTGGAACGTGAATTGACAAATAAAGCGGCAGGGCTTAGAACTCAAATATTAGTTTGTTTGGGCTCTTGCTTGTTTACTATTCTTTCCATATATGGGTTTTCAACAGCAGTAACTTTATATCCGATAGGTGACCCATCTAGAGTTGCCGCTCAAATAATTACAGGTATTGGTTTTATTGGTGCAGGTACTGTTTTAAGACAAGGGCTTACTGTTACAGGGCTCACTACAGCTTCTACTTTATGGATTGTAGCTGCTATTGGTATGGCTTGCGGCTGCGGTAAGTTTAGTCTTGCTTTTGTTTCTACTATTCTTGCTGTTGCTGTTCTTGTTCTTATTAGAACTTTTGAAGTTAAAATTATGCCGCGTAACCTTAAACATCTTAGAAAAATTAAAATATCTTTTGTTTGCAAATATGATGATTACGAAGAAATCTATAAAAAATTAAATGAAATGTTTCCTGATGTACTTGATTATAACCATAAAACCGTTGACGAAGAAGCAGATAAACTTAAAGTTAATGCTAAAATTTTCTCAAGTGAGAAAAATCCTGTTCTTCAAATATATAAACAGCTTGATAATATGAATAATATACAATCGGTTAGTGTAAAAGAAATCTTTGATTAATTATTCAAAAAAATGTTATAATCAAATTGGATTAAGGATTAGTATGCAAAAGACAGAAAGATTATATTCAGATATTCCGCCAACAAGACTCAGAAATAGGAGAGAAAAATTTAGAAAAGCTCAAAACCTGCCTTTCTGGACTTGGCTTGCTGATAGAGTATTTTTTAGAATGTTGAGCCATAGATTTTATGCGCTTCGTATAAAAAATCTGGAAGCTTTTAATGAAAAAAGAAATAAAAATTTTCCTTGTATAATTTATGCTCCGCATAATAATTGGTGGGACGGTATTGTCGGCTATAATCTTATGAGACGTGCTTTCCATGTTCGGCCAAGAATGATGATTGAAGAAATGAACAGATTCCCGCTTTTTGCTTTAATCGGTGCTTTCCCTGTTAATAAAGCATCGGCACAGGAAGCTATGATTTCTTTAAAATATATTGTTGATGATTTAAAAGAACCTGATATGGGGTTCTGGATTTTCCCGCAAGGAATTGTCAGACCGCCAAATTTTAGACCTATTGAATTTCAAACAGGACTTGCTTATGTTGCTCAAAATGTTGCTAAAAAACACGGCGGAGTTAACTTAATTCCTCTTGCTGTTAATTATACTTTCTTGCGAGAAGATAGACCTGAATGTCTTGCTCAGGTAGGTGAACCTATTATTATTACTGCTGAAAACTGCAAGTTTGACAGGCATGAGTTTACTAATAAAATTCAAAAAGAATTTGAAGAATTATGCGATGAACAGCTCCATTCTTTCTCTAAAGGTGAAGTAACAGGTTATGAATATGTATTCAGACAAGATCTTCCTTGGAATAGAAAACTGGAGAAAAAACTTAAAAAAATCGCACTTGAAAATGTTGATGAACCTGTTTAGTTTGTTAAGTTTGTAACAAAAAATTTTATTTGTGTAAAAATGCCCTTTCAAAAATACTTTATATATAAGTATATGTTTTGGGGTCTATATGGAAAAGGATTTAGAACTTGATCTAGACATTAGGTATGTTAAAGAAGTTATTAATAAATGCTTCTCGGCATATAAGAACACAAAAATAAAATTATTTAGTTTTGATAAAAAATATTCTTCGAGAATTTATTTTATTTGTTTTCAATTTAGAAATATTTTTGATTCAAGATTATGGCTATGATACAGGAAAATAACCAATGTATGGTAAGTTTCTGAAATAACCTTTATAATCAAGTCCATAGCCTACAACAAATTTATCATCTATTTCAAAACAATAAAAATCAGGCTCTATGTCAATTTGTCTTGCACATTTTTTATTTAATAATGATGCAAATATTAGCTTCTTAGGATGATGTTTTATTCGGAATAAATCAGTTAAAAATCTTGCTGTAAGTCCTGTATCTATTATATCTTCTACTATTAATACATTTTTATTGTCTAAATTCGGAAGAGTTAAATCTATAGCTTGCAAATTGTTTGTTGATTTGGTTTCGTGTCCGTAACTCGATATCCTTATAAATTCCATTTGAATTGGATTGTTAAAATGTTTTACTAAATCAACACAAAACATTATTGAACCTTTAAGTACACAAATAACATATATTTCTTCTTCTGTGTTAAAAGCATTTTCAATATTTTTTGCTAATAAGGGTAACTGCTTTTGTATTTCTTCTTCTGATATTAGTACTTTTAAGTCCTTTATATCTTTATCTAATAATGTCATCAGCTATTTCTCCATTTCAAATTTGTATGGCGCTATTTTTGATTTACTTCTTAGTTTTTCACTTATTCCGACACCTATTGCCCATAATACTTCTTTATCCTTACAAATAAGTATTATTTTATCCCTATCGTGCTCAGGTATATTTTTATTTATGAAATATTTCTTTAATTTCATTTTACCTTGCATGCCAAATGGTTGTATTATATCTCCGTTTCTTCGGGTTCTTATTGTAATAGGAAAATCAATATTGTTTAAATCACCATAAGCAATATTACTTATTGATTTTGGGTATTTTTCTATTTCTTTTTTGTTCTCTGATATTGATAATTTATATTTATCCGCAAATGTATATTCGCCTATTTTATTGATTATTAGTTCTTCTTCTATTTTTTTATAATTGTCAGAATGAACCATATATGTATATTTATGCGAAACAAATAACCATAAATCATTAGTTATGGAAAGAGTTTTTCCTGTTTTTGATTTTTGATTTTCTGCTATAAATGTTATTAATTCCTGAATTTTACTAAAACTTGGCTCAATGTCATTGTTTAAAAGTAATTTGTATACAAAATGCTGTTTTATTGCTGAATTTAATATCAGAAAATTTTGAGTTAACCATTTATTGCCTATTGTTATTTGTTTTTCTATATTCTCCATTAATTCATTTATAACTTTATTATTGCCTGCTGCAATATCTGCAAGTGTTATTAATGAATTTTCAATATTTGGATTAATGTTCTTTATTGCAGGCATGATGTTATGCCTTATGTTATTTCTTGCGTATTTTGTATTTAAATTGCTTGAGTCATTATTAGGATATAATTCATTTTTAATACAATATTCTTCAATATCTTTTCTTGAAAAGTTTAAAATAGGTCTTATAACCTTAAACCCGCCTATTTCTCTTACTTCTTTAATGCCTTCAAGTCCGTTTAAACCTGTTCCTTTTATAATTCTGTATAAAATAGTTTCAGCATTATCGCTTTTTGTATGTGCTGTCAAAATTGCATCTGCTTCAAATTCTTCTGCACACCTTTTGAAAAAATCATATCTTAGTTCACGAGCAACAAGCTCTGATGCTTTAGTACCTTCATTCAGTGTGTCTGAAATAAATGTAATGTCATTATCTTCGCAGAATTTTGCACATCGCTCTTTTTCCTGCTCTGATTCTTTTCCTCTCCAGTTATGGTTTAAATGTGCTGCAACAAGTAAAAAACCATATTCTTTTGAAAGTTTATTCATTATATCTAAAAGGCACATAGAATCCCAGCCGCCTGAAAATCCTACTATAAAGGTTCTTTCGCAAGAAATATCCACATATTTTTCTATTATGCTTTTTACTGTTTCTTTCATATCTTTTATTATAGCAGATTTTTAAACGCTTTGATTAAAATCTTCTTCTTTTTATATAGCCGATAGATGAATAACTTTTGTATATTTCTATTTTATTTTTTTTCTTGAAAGGAGATTTTTATGCTATATGAGGCTTTAGAAATAGAAGAATTATTAAATTTTAAAGATAATGACAAATTAATTATTGATTTGATGGATAATAATGATTCTCAATTAAAATTAATTGGTTTAAAAAAACACCAGGTTATTGATGCTCATATATCTCATAATAATGTTTGTTTATATGTTTTAGACGGTGAAATAAAACTTGAATTCAGCAGTGAAAATGCACATAAATGTGAGTCTTGTGGCTGCACAATTGAGTCTGATGCTGATAATGCAGGGAAAAAATATAAAATAAAAAAAGGTCAATTTTTCTTCTTTGAAAAAAATGTTTTACATTCAGTTGAGGCTTTAAAAGATTCTTCTTTTCTTCTAATAAAAATATAAACTGTTTATCTATTATTTCAAAATACCAATTCTTATTTAAAGAATTGGTATTTTGAATATTTGGATTATTCATTTATAATGATTATAAATAGAGAAAGAATTTTATGAAAAAGATATTATTTATAATTATTATATCAATGATGTTCCTAATTCCCTGTAGAGCTTTTGCAGAAATCGATTCTCATCTGATATTAAGTGATATGCAAATGCAAGATAAAATAAGTTCTATAGGATTTAAACTTTTAAATGCGAATAAAATAGATAAAAGAATGGTTTTTGTATATGATGAAAGAGAAAAAAAGATAGTATTAAAAGAATCCGGACTTACAGATCGGCAAATAGTGGTTTATAGGAATTATATTAATTTTGCAGCTAATGAAGCAGAAATTGCAGCTTTTTTAGCAAGGGAAATATGTAAAACAGCAGAATCATATACAGGTCCTTGGAAGGGCTTTGTCAGTTCTGCGCAAGTTAAATTTGCCCCGAAAAAATATGAAATTTTATTTGATAAACGTGCTGTTGATATGCTTGTTAATGCCGGTTATAATCCTCTTGCATTGATTACTTTTATCAATAAATCATATGTCCAAAAAAGATATGATAAAATTTCTACTCATAATCTTACATCTAAAAGACTTGCTATTATTTATGAATACATTTATTTTCATTACCCTAACTTCTTGGTTAATAATGAATATATAAATAATGAATATTATCAAAATTTTCTTTTAAACTCGATTGAAAACAGAAAAAAATTACTGCAAAAAATAAACTCAGGCTCAAAAGAAAGAATTAAGTATGAGTAAGTTATTAAAGTTAAGTCTTATTCTTCTTTCTTTTATTATATTTTCTTCAACAGTTTATGCACAGGATTTAATTCGGGATGAACTGGTAGAACAAACTCTTAGAAATAAAGAAGTTAAAGAAGTTATTGTTAATACTGATTATAATTATGAAGATTTAGAATGTATTCCTATTAAACTTCAGATTATGAAAAAGATTACAACAAAAAAAGATATTCAAGAAGGAGATATAATTGCTTTTAGAGTTAAACAAAATGTTAAATATAATAACAGAGTTCTTTTAAAACAGGACACAATTATAAAAGGAAGAATTAAGGCATATATTACCAGAGGAATGAATGGTATTCCGGCTCAAATAATTTTAGACGATTTTGAAATTCCCGGTATTGATTCACGAAAAATTAAAGGAAATTTTGTTAAGCGAGGATTAAATTTAACAATTATGGTGCTGCCTATCAAATGGGCTTTAACTCCAATCCCTTTTGTTGGCTCTTTTACAAATTTTATTATTGGAGGTAATGCTAATATATCTGATAAAGATACTATTATTTTATATTATTATCCTAATTGGCATAAATAATTAATTCTTAAATAATTGACTTAATTGTTATTTGGTTGGTTAATATTTTATATAAGTATAAGGAATAAATTTATGGATGAGTTTATCAAACAAGTTATAATGAATCAGGCAGGGAAAATAGATATATTATTGGTTTTAAAATCTATTGTTGAAGTTGTTGTTTTTATTATATTGATGAAGTTTGTAAATAAAGCATTGCATTTATTCTTTGATAAAATTATTTCAAGAATATCAGATAGTGAAACAAGAAAGCATTATCATACCCTAAGACAACTTGGTATATATTTAATAGATGCAATAATTGTTTTATTTTTTGCTACAAATATTTTAGAAAATTTTGGAATAAATATGAAACCAATTCTGGCTACCGCAGGGGTACTTGGTGTTGCTGTAGGTTTTGGCGGTAAAAAAATTGTTGAAGATTTATTTACAGGTCTTTCTATTATATTAACAGGGCAATTAAGAGTTGGTGATTATGTTACTGTTAATAATTCAACAGGTACGGTTGAGAAAATAACTTTAACTATGATTGTTATTAGAACTTTTAATGGGGATGTTCATTATTTAAGAAATGGACAGATTGATACAGTGATTAATCAAACAAAGAATTTTTCTTTTCCTGTATTTAATTTTCAAGTAGCATATAAATCTGATGTTACTCATGTTATGAGAGTCTTAAAAGAATTAGGAAAAGAGTTAAGAGAAAATCCTGTATATTCAAAATTTGTACTTTCTGATATTGAAGTATTGGGTTTAAATGAATTTCAAAATTCTGCTATTGTTATTCTATGCAGGATAAAAACTACACCGCAAGAACAATGGATTATAAAGAGAAAATTTAATCAAATGGTTAAAGAAAGATTTGAACAAGAAGGAATAGAAATACCTTTTCCTCAACTGGTTGTTACAAACGCAGAAAATCAAACAGAAAAGGAATTATAATGATTCTAATTACAGGCGGGGCAGGATATATTGGCAGCCATTGTGCTATTGAATTTTTAAATAATGACTATGAACTTGTTATTTTTGATAATCTTGAAAATGGACATATAGAAACAATTAGAGCTCTTGAGAAAATCGGTAAAATCCATTTTATAAAAGGTGATTTAAGAAATATTGAAGATATTGATTCTGTATTTAAAAAGTTTGACATAGATTCAGTTCTTCATTTTGCAGGTTTTATACAGGTGGAAGAAAGTGTTGGAAACCCTTCTAAATATTATAAAAACAATATTTTAGGTTCACTAAATCTTTTTGATTCTATGATAAGACATAATGTAAAAAATATTGTTTTTTCTTCAACCTGCGCTATTTATGGAGAGCCAAAATATACACCTTTGGATGAAAAACATCCTAAAAACCCTATAAATGCTTATGGAAGAACCAAATTGATGATAGAAGAAATTCTTGAAGATTATGATAAAGCTTACTCATTAAAATCAATTAAATTGAGATATTTTAATGTTACAGGGGCAGATAGTCAATCTAGAATCGGTGAATGGCACGATCCTGAAACTCATTTAATACCCAATATTTTAAAATCTGTTTTTGAAGAAGAAAAAACTTTTAAGATATATGGCAATGATTATGATACATTTGACGGTACTTGTATTAGAGATTATGTTAATGTTGAAGATATGGCAAGAGCTCATAAACTTGCATATTTATATTTGAAAGAAAATCAAAAATCTGATGAGTTTAATATTGGAACTCAAAAAGGTTATAGTGTATCTGAAGTTTTTCAAACTGCAAAAAGTGTTACACAGAAAGAAATACCTGTTTTAATAGAGAAAAGACGTTCAGGTGATGCCGCTATTTTATTTGCTGATGCTTCTAAAGCAAAAAAACTTTTGAATTGGCAGCCGCTTAAAACACTTGAAGATAGTATAAAAACTGCATATCTCTGGGAAAAGACAAGACATTAAAAATTTGTCTGGGAATTTCTTATTTTTAAACTCCAATAAATTCTCTTGTATTTTCTATTTTTATTTTCTTCAAAAATGATTTTATTAAATATAAAGTTATAAAACTTGTAAATAGTACAAATAAAAATCTTAAAGATACAATACCGCATACAATAAATAAATGATATAAATCGTTTACAGGTATAACTTTTGGTGTCGAAAATAATATGTTAAATAAAAAGAAATAATACCAATGAATAAAAAATAATCCGAAACTATATTTCGCTGTTATATCAAGCCAATGATTTATTTTTTCATGTTCTTTTATTTTTGTATCGTAGTGTTTTAAGTATCCTAAAACTATCATTGTTAAAAATATTTTAGATATAGTTCCATTTGTATATATTCCATTATGACTTAAATAAACATCAATAACAGAAGTTAAAATCATAAGAAATATAAATAGCCATCTTTTATTATAGAAAATATCTATCTTTTCTTTATATTTAGAAAGATACATTCCAAAAACATACATTGATGCAAAATGAATAAATCCGGAAATAACGTATTTTAAATATTCTATATATTTATGAAAATAATCCATATTTACAACATATTCAGGCTCTATATCCATTCTTGGGATAAATATAGTTATGAAAAATAAAATAGGTAAAAGTTTATATAAAATGTTCTTTTTTTCTAAATACAAAAGAATATAACTAAAGAAAAAGAAAATAACAATCATTGGAATAAACCATGTGGGAACATTATGAACTCGGCCTGTAGTTAAGAAAATACCTATTTGAGCTAACGGATTTAATCCGTCAAAAGGATTTCCGTACGCTTGAGGCAGATAAAAGCAAAGCAAAATGCCCGGTATTGCAGTAATAATATATGGAAGAATAACATTTGTCCATTTCTTTTTCATATAATTTTTATATTCAAATTTATAAGATAAATGTTGAAATAAAAATCCTGATATAAAAATGAATAAGGCAGTTCCGCCTGCAAATACTTCAAAAGAAATGTTATTTAACCAGCTTCCTTTTGTACCCATCTGCATTGTATGACCTGCTATAATTAATAAAATAGCAAGTCCTCTAAATACATTTATATAATTAAGCATTTCTTTTTTTTGTTTTACAGCTGCTTCACTCATATTTTATCTCCCATTTGAGTATATTTTACCAAAAAAGAAAAAATATAAGTGAATAATTATTTAAGAATTAGATTTGTCTTTTTTATAAGTATTCATAAATCCTGTATCAAAATTACCGCTTATAAATACCTCATCTTCAATAAGTTCCTGATAAAACGGAAGAGTAGTTTTAACGCCAGTGATAACATATTCTTTTAAAGCTCTATACATTCTTCTTCTGGCTTCTTCTCTTGTAGGAGCCCAGCACATAACTTTACTTATTAAAGAATCATAATAAGGAGGTATTCTATACCCTGAATATACGTGAGAATCAACTCTTACTCCAAAACCGCCAGGAGTAATATAACCATTTATTTCACCAGGTGCAGGTAAGAAGTTTCTTTCAGGATCTTCTGCATTAATTCTGCACTCAATTGCATGACCTTGTAATTTAATATCTTCTTGTTTAAAAGATAATGGATTTCCTGCTGCTATATTTATTTGTTCTCTAACAATATCAATATTGGATATCATTTCAGATATACCATGTTCAACCTGAAGTCTTGTATTCATTTCCATAAAATAGAAATTTTTATCTTTATCTAATAAAAATTCTATTGTTCCAACGCCTTCATAATTAGCAGCTTTAGCTGCTTTAGTTGCAGCTTCTCCTAATTTTTTTCTTATTTCATCATTTACTGCAGGAGACGGTGCTTCTTCTACTAATTTTTGTTGTCTTCTTTGTATAGAACAATCTCTTTCCCCTAAATGAACAACATTACCAAATTTGTCTGCAATAATTTGAACTTCAATATGTCTTGGATTAACAAGATATTTTTCCATATATACATCAGGGTTCCCAAAGAATTTTTCGGCTTCTTGTCTGCAAAGAGTAATATTTTGTTCTAATTCTTCATCGTTATTGGCAACTCTCATCCCTTTTCCGCCGCCGCCTGCTGTTGCTTTAACAATAACAGGATAGCCGAATTTTTTAGCTGATGCTTTTGCTTCTTCTATGTCTTTTATAATACCTGTTCCGGGAGTGATAGGAACTCCGTTTGAAGTCATTGTTTTTCTTGCTGTGGCCTTATCTCCCATTAATTCCATAGATTTTGGAGATGGTCCGATAAATTTAATATTGTGTTCTGCACAAATTTCTGCAAAATCTGCTCGCTCTGACATAAATCCGTATCCTGGATGTATTGCATCTGCCCCTGATATTAATGCTGCAGAAATAATTGCCGGTATATTTAAATAGCTTTTTGAACTTTCATTTGGTCCTATACAATAGGCTTCTGTTGCTAAACTAACATGAAGTGAGTTTGCATCCGCTTGTGAATATACAGCAACAGTTGGTATTCCTATTTCTCTGCAAGCTCTTATAATTCTTACTGCAACTTCTCCACGGTTTGCTATTAATACTTTCTTAAACATATCCCTATTACCATTAATTCTCTTCTACATACATCATAACTTGACCGTATTCCACCGGCTTTCCGTCTTCTATACAAATTTCTGCAACTCTTCCTGAAATCTCAGACGTGATTTTATTCATTAATTTTATTGTTTCAATTATGCAAATAACTTGTCCTTCTTTTATTTCATCTCCAACTTTTACAAATGGTTTTTCGTTTGGAGATGGTTTTGAGAAAAACAAACCTATCATATTTGATGTAATTGGTGTAAGCTTTTTAGATGTTTCAACAGGTTCTTCTTTTTTTTGTTCTGCAATTATATCTTCTTTTATTTTAACTTGAGTTTCTTTCTCTTTTATAACGGGTTTATAACCGTTATTTTTTATTATCAGTGATTTATCTGTATCTTCAAGAGTAACTTCTGTTAACTCATTATTCTTCATAATTTCAATTATTTTTTCAATGTAAGATGTTTCTACTTCTTTCATACAATCCCTTTTATCTTAAGACGTTATTTATTTTATCTTCTAAATAATGCCGAGTCAAGGAAGTTATTAGATTTATAACAGAACTCAACTTATTATATGATGAAAGAAATATTGTTTTTATATATAATTCCAAAAGAAAGTAGAAAAAATAAGGCAGAAAATGCTCCCAATAGTAACAGCAGAACAATCATCATTGTGCTTTGCAGAAATATTTCAAGATGTACATTCTTGGCGAAAAAAAATGATTCATTATATAAAAGATGAAAATCCTGAAATAAATTCTGCCATAATAGAAGCTGCACAAAATACAGATTTAGATCCTAAAGCAGTTGCTTTAGGCGCATATATGACATATATCTTACTTGAAACAGCAATGAAGGAAGAACAAGGTCAACAAGTTTTTACAATTGACGAATAAATTATTCAAGTATTCTTATTTTATATTGTGCAATTGGCTCTTTTCTAATTAGTTTTTTTTGATTTTCAAGTGTATTTTTTACTGCAAAAGTCCAACCGTATTTTGGATTTACAAAAAGAAAAAAAGCAGCAGTACTTTCTATTATTCTTGCAGGATTATCTATTATAAGTTCACATTTATCAGAAAGTTCAAATATGGTAAATGATAATGGTGAAGAAATAGAGCTTTCTATATATGCATCAAATTTTATATTCTTTAATTTTGTAGTATCTTTTAATATATTTGTATTTTTATTGGTTGTAATTTGATGATAAAGAAAAGTAATTAAATCTTCAAGATTATTGTATTGTTTCATTTTTTACCACATATATAAAATCATCTACAAGCTTTTCATTAAATTGTTTCCCTGATTCATCTTTAATGATATTAATAATTTCATCAATAGTGTAGGCGTGTCTGTACGGCCTATCTTGCGACATTGCATAAAATGCATCTACAAGTAAAACAATTTGAGATGTTATTGGAATTTCAATTCCTGATTTATTTCCAGGATATCCTTTCCCATCCCAATTTTCATGATGGCTTTCTATTATAGGAATAATATCTTGAATATTCGAAATTGGTTTTAGTATTTCTCTTGCCGCAATAACAGGATGTTGTTTGATTATATCTTTTTCTTCTTCAGTTAAAGGATCTTTTTTGTTAAAAATTTCTTCAGGAATCATTATATTTCCTATATCATAGAGTAAAATAGCTAAGCGCAATTTATCTATTTCATCTTTTGGCAGGTCAAGCTTTTTTGCTATCATTACTGCTAAAATTAATTTTGACTTTGTTGTTCCAGTTTTATACATTTGATTATATGTTTGAGAAATTATATCAACAATTGAATATAAAACTTCTTTGGAATTTTTATCTTCAGTTTTAATTTTTTGCAATTTACTAGATATAACTTGTGCCGTTTCATTGCTAACCGGAATACGTTTTTTTGCAAGAATATCCAAGAACGTTTCAATAGCAATTTGCTGCCAGTTAACTTCATTATGTTGTTGAGCTATTTGTACTTGATTTCTTCCATTTAATTTTGCTTTATACATAGCTTGATCTGCTAATTCCATTAGTTCATCAATTCTATCCGAATGTTCAAGGAAGGTTGCAACACCAATACTTGCTGTTATGCCCCCGATAGTTTCTATTACCTGACTTTCTATAGATTTTCTTATTCTTTCTGCTGCAATATAGGCTCCTTTTGAATCAACACCCGGTAAAAGCAGATTGAATTCTTCACCACCTATTCTAGCGGGTATATCTATTGAACGGGCTTCTTTTTTTAATACATTTGCTATAGTCTTTATGGCTATATCTCCATATTGATGTCCGTATGTATCATTTATTTTTTTGAGAAAATCTAAGTCCATTGATATAAGTGAAAATGGCTGTTTAAGTCTTAAAGACCTTTCCGCTTCTTTTATTATATTATCTTCAAAATATCTTCGGTTAAAAATTCCTGTTAACGGGTCAGTTATTGCTTGTTTTTTAACTTCTTCAAATAAACCTGCTACTGTTATTGCTAGTTCTATTTGATTTGCAAATAATTTTAAAAAGTTTGTTTCTGTATCTGTTACATCTTCTCTTTCTGATGTTACTACAACACATCCAAAATAATTATTCGCATTATGAAGTGGTACTATTGAACATATTTTTGAATTGATTAAAGACATAATTTCTTTAATTTCTTCTTCTTTTAATGTTGGAAAAAACATCTTTATCACTCCCTTCATATCAGGAGTAGAATATATTTGTCTTTCTTTAATAGATTTTGCAATTATTGAATTTTCTAAATAAGGAACTTTATAGTTTTCCATGTTGATTTTTAACAGAGATATTGCTTTTTTCACACTTGGATTATCTGATGCAGATTTTGCCATTAGGTATGGTTCATCGGTGTTTTCATTATATAATCGTAAAACACCAACGAAATGATAGCCCATATCTTCATGCAAAATACTTACAATTTTATCCAGCATACTTGATAAAGGCTGCGAAGAATTCATCATATCCCATACACTGTTAAGTGTTAAAATAGTTTTATTAGCCTGTTCAAGTTCTTTTGTTCGTGCTGTAATTTCTTCTTCCAAGGCAATATTTTTTGCATATACATCTGCAAGATCTTTTCCTTTTAAATATATAGAACCGTCAATTTTATTGATTTGTCCTAATATGTCTTTGAAACCAGAGAATATATTCACTTCACAGCATCCAAGATTTTCCAATATAAATATTATATACCCATTTTATTTTTGTTGTAAAACCTTTTTTACAATATTTATAATTTTTTGTGGAGATATTGTTTTCCTACAAGCATTAATTTCACTGCTTCTATGACATTTTTTTTTCATACAAGGGCTGCAAGCAATGTCTGCAGACAATGAATAATATTTATCTCCAAATGGTGCTGTCCTTTTTTCTGATGTTGCAAAGAACAATGAAATTATATATGGTTTATTTATAGCCCAAGCTATATGACAGCTCCCTGAATCGGGGGTTATAACTATATCTGCATTTTTATATACATATACAATGTCCGCAAGATTTGTTTTGCCTGTTAAATCTATAATATTTTCATTATTTTTTATATTTGATAATATTTTTTGTGTAAGAGTTTCTTCTTGTTTTGTTGCCGTAATAATTATATTATATTCGGTTTTTAATACGTTTATTATTTCAATCCATCCATCTATTTCCCAATGTTTATTTTCCCAAGTTGTAGCAGGAGCTATTATTATTGTTTTTTTATTTCTGTCAATTTTGCTAATTATTTCAATTATTTCTTTGGAATATTCTTTAGATAAATCAGGAAGTATAAAGTCTTCTTTTAAATCTTTACAGCCTAAATATTTTGCAATTTCAAGGTTCCTTTTGACAACGTGATAGTTAATATCAAACTGTTTTCTTTCAGTTTTTATTATTTCATTTGCAAAAAGAAAAGAAAATTCTCTCCCTCCGTCAAGCGCTATTCTTCTTTTTCCACCGGATAATCCTAAAATAATAGCACTTTTTAATAATTGCTGAGTATCAATTACAATATCATATTTTTCTTTTTGTATTTTTCTTATTATTTTAAAAAATTCTATAATATTTTGAAATTTATTTTTATTATTTTTACACTTTTTCTTTGGTAGTTCATAAACATTATTTATCAATGGATTATTTATAATAAATTTTGATGCTTTATCTTCAACAATCCAATCTAATTGAACAGAGGGAAATTGTTTTTTTATAGCATTAGCTAACGGCAGAGTATGAATAGTATCTCCCAAGGCGCTTAATCGAATTATTAAAATTTTTTTTATGTTATTTATTTCCAATTTTTTTCTTTTCTTAACTTTAATAGTATATCAGAAATTATTATTGAAAAAATCATAAAAATACAATAAAAGTTTACATTTTAAATAACTTTTTAAACTTTTTGGGGGAATTTTTTTATAAAAAAATTTATTATTATTATGTTTGTAAGAAAGCAATGGTTAATTATCTGCATAAGAAAGACAATTTAGGATAATAAATATATGAATAGAAAACAAGCTGAAGAAATAAAAGAATCAATACAAATGTGTAAAATGCGATTAAAAACAATACAACCACATTTAACAGCTGAAAAAACAGCGCTTAATGAATCTTTTAATAAATTACTTATTCAAAAAGCAATATTAAGAGATAAATTATTAAATAAAAAAATATCTTTCCTTGATAAATTGGTAAAAAAAGTAAAATCTCAAAAAAGAGAATTAATTTGTGATTTTTTTAAATAAAAAATACTTTTGAAATTTAAAATAAAGCATATTAATTTTCTTAATTATTTTTTGATTAAAAAATATTTGAAAAAGAAAGAAAATAATCACTTATAATATTAAAAAGCGATGGTAGTACAAAAATAAGTATAACAGCTCCTAAACACGGTTTAAATAAGAAACTCATTTGAAATACGTTTACTTGAGGTGCGGTTTTTGAAATTATACCAAGGATAATATCTTGTCCTAAAGTTGCTATTAGTACAGGACCTGCTATTTGAAGTCCTATATATAATACATTGGAAGTTATTTTAACAAGATATGGCATATTAATAATTTCATCCATTGGAATTGCATAAGCATATATTGGGAAAATTTCAAAACTTCTTATAAAAGCATTAAATGTCCAATAAGCACCGCCAATTTCTAAAAAAATTATTAAGCCTAAAATGCTGAATATTCTTCCCATAATTGAAATTTGGGCTGATGTTGTAGGATCCATTATTGTAGCAGATGATACACCTTGCTGCATATTAATCATATCACCGCCGCTTTCAACAGCTTTTACTATGCAGTTTATAATGAATCCTATTATTGCTCCGCATAAAAAGTTTACAACAATCGAATATACCATAGAAACTTCAGCTGATGGTGCCTGTGGTTTTATTAACATAGATACCATTATTGTGAAAATTAGTGCAAATCCTACTTTCGCAATCATAGGAATTTCACTTCTTTGTAAAAACGGAGCAGTTCTCATTAATCCTGCTACTCTGGCAAAAACAGGTATTCCTGCTGAAAGTATATTATTTACCTCGGGAAAATATTTTGGAAATTCTGTTAATATTGTATCCAGCATCTTATTTCTTTTCTTCTTTTATTATTTCAGGAATATCAATTGGAGTAAGGTTTTCTTTGTTATCCTGAAAATAAGGGCCTGTTATAAATCTTAGTTTATGGTTTTGATTATTGCTTGTTATTATTACATCACATACTCCATCTTTTTCTGTTTCAATAAATAATTGTTTTTTATTATTGTCGATGGTGGTAATAGGAAATATATTTAAAATATTTTTATCAGATATTTCTATTTTTTCAGCGCTTGTTTCTAAATCAAGCAGATACATATTTTTAGACTTTAAATTATATATATTTATTTCATTTGATAATGTAGAAGCAAAACATTGACAATTATATGAAACAAAAATTAAAAATATGAATATTATCTTTTTCATTTACAGTTACCTTTTATTTTCAGTAATAGCTTTTCTTTCAACTAAATTAGGCGTAGGAATTTCTTTTGCACCATTTCTCAAAAAATTAAATTTATCTTTTTGGATAGTTGATTGAGGTTTTACAGCATTATTTAATATATGTTCCATAGGAACCATATCTTTTTTAAAATCGGTTTTCATTTCATCAATAAAAGGTTTTGTATAGTTGTAGTAATCGGAAGATAAAACGAATTCATCATTTTTTGGAATGACATTAAATGCAATAGAAACTCCTTCGTTAAAAAGGTTGCTTAATAATTTCATATAGCCGGTTCCTAGTATGATAATAACCAAGAAGACTGCAAATATTTTAGGAGCAGCAGCAATGGTTTGTTCTTGAACTTGAGTAACAGCTTGTAAAATCCCAACTACCAAACCGATAGCAGCTGCTGTTAATACACAAGGCATTGCTATCATTAGCATTGTCATAAGTCCTTTTGCAAAAAATTCTATTAATATTTCCATATTTATTCCTTAATTAAAACTTCCTACAAGCCCGTTGACAATTAAACTCCAGCCATCTACTGCTATAAATATTAATAATTTAAATGGCAAAGAAATAATTGTTGGTGATAACATAAACATACCTAATGCAAGAAGTACATTTGCAACAACAAGGTCAAGTACAATAAACGGTACAAAAATAATAAAGCTTATTTCAAAAGCTGTTTTTAATTCACTTAGAATATAAGCAGGAGCTACTTCCCATATTGTTACATCTTCTACTGTCGCTGGTGCTTCTTTTCTCGTTAATTGAACAAAGAATGCCAAATCCTTTTCTCTTGTTTGTTTAAGCATAAATTCTTTTAATGGTTTCGAACCTTCTGATATTGCAAGAACCATAGAACCTGATTGTTGATATGGTTTAGAACCTACTTCATACATTTGTTGAAAAACAGGTCCCATTGTATAGAAAGTTAATATTATTGATAACCCTACAAGTACAATAGCAGGAGGTATTTGCTGAGCACCAAGTGCTTGTTTTAAAAATCCAAAAACTATTGCATATCTTAAAAAACTTGTCATACATACAAACATAAACGGCAGAAATGAAAATACTGCCATTACTGTTAGTAACTGTAAAACCGGACTTAAATCTTTTAATATTGTATCCATTTTTATCCTCTATTAATTCTTTGTGCAATCTTTTTCATATAAGGTATTTCTTGTATGTTTTCTGTAATTGTTGGTTTTTCGTAATCAAATGTTGTAGCTTTTGAATTAAGTTTTGCAAGCATTGTTGTATTTGTGCTGTCACCTGCTATTAAAAATTTCTCTTCTCCTGCTTTTATTACATATACTGTTTTGCTCGCAGAAAGTTTCATTGATGTTTCTACTTTTAAAAAATCTTTATTTTTTGAATTTACCGGTGTATATACAGCTTTTTTATATATGAATAAAGCCATTACAATAAAGCCTATCATTGCAAATGTATATGTAGCAAAATGTATTAAATATTGATTCATAATTTCCTCTATATACTTTCATCTTCTATCTCAAAATCACTGTAGTCAAAATTTTCATCACCTTCTTTTGGTGAATTTGGAGTAGCTGTTTGTGCTTTTGGTTTTACTTGTGTTTGTGCTTGTGGTTTTATTGGCTTCTTAACACTTTGAGCTTCTTTCACCGGAGTTGCTTTTTCTTGTATTTGATTTGCTTTGGGAGCCTCTTTTGCTTTTTTTACACTGTCTATTCTTACTGCATATCTGTCATTCAGGATAACAAGTTCTCCTGTTGCAATAATTTGATTCTCTACCCTTAGTTTAATTTTGTTGTCGTATACGGATCCTACATCTATAACAAGACCTTCTGATATTTGTTTTAATTCGCCTAAAGTAAGTTTAACATTATCAAATTCCGCAACGATATCAACAAGAATTGAATCCCACATATTCTGAGGTTTTACACTTGTTTCTTCTTCCATTTCATTGCCTCCGTTATTATTTACACTTATTATCAATGACGGGTTAGGATTAATTTTAAAATTAATTTCTTTCCCATCTAATATGATTGCCATTTTACTTATATTGCTTTCTTCAAGAACAATAATATCCCCATCTTCTATAGCTTTTATTTCATTCAAAGCTATTTTAGATTTTCCAAGTCTTATTTTTGTATTAACATAAGTTTTTTTGAAATCGTTAATAGTAAAAGTTTCCTTTTTATCCGCTACAGAAATATTATGTAATACATAATCAGGAACGCTTATAATAATTTTACCTGTATGTTCTTCCTCTTCTCTTATATAAAAAGTTATATTTATATTTTTACTTTTTTGAACTATTTTTTTATTTATCTCTGTTTTATCAAATATTTCTTCTATATTTTTATATATATGAAGAGAATATGCTTTTATAAGCATTGCTTCTATATCAGTTAAAGCGTTTAGTTCAAATTTTTTTTCACTTGAACCTAATGCTGTATCAAGAAAATATTCTATTACTCCTGATGAAATCTTCATTTGAAAGTTAGCATTCTTGTTTATTGCAATATTATTTACAAAATATTCATCGCCATAAAATAAGATATTTTCATCAATGGAGATGCCCATAAATCTAATATCAATATCTTTTTGAAAAAATTCTTTTGTGCTTTTTTTCAAACTTTTATAGAAAGTTGAATAAAACCAAGGGCAATACTTAACAAGATTCCTCTTAAGTTCAATATTTGAAGCTTTTTCTTTTTCAATAGTTGTCATTACTTACCCTAATCTTTTATCCCTCAAAAATACAATATATTTTTTTACATGAGGGAACATCATTTATTTGTTGTATTTTTGTTCTTTTATATATAATGTTCTTTTTCTATAAATCATTAATTTATACGATATCAAACTAGTCTTATTTTTATATACTAAACAAATAAATATACTAGTTATTTGGGGAGATGTATGGCAAAATTAAGTAATGTAAAAAGGGTAAAAATACAAGAACAGAAGCCCGATTTAAAAATTGTTAAAGAGAAAAAAACAAAACCATATAGCGATATAGACTTAAATAATTGGAAAGATTATGGTTATATAAAAACAGATACGTGGTGGGAATTTGCTTCAAGAGATAACTCTCATGGGCATTCTAACGAATATCACGGTAATTATATTCCTCAAATAGCCCAGCAATTATATGAAAGATTTACCAAAAAAGGTGATATTGTTTTAGATTTATTTTTAGGGTCAGGCACTTCTGCCATTGAAGCTTTAAATATGGACAGAAGATGTATAGGAGTTGAACTAAAGCCTGAACAGGTAGAAATTGTTAAAAATAAATTTTCTTCAAAGGAACTTGTTACAGAAGTAAATCTTATTTGCGCTGATAGTGCATCAATAGAGGTAAAAGAGAAAATCCAAGCCAGATTAGATGTAATGAGAGAAGAAAAAGCTCAATTTCTAATGCTTCATCCGCCTTATGACGATATTATAAAATTTTCTGACAGAAAGGAAGATTTATCAAATTGTTCTTCCACGCAGGAATTTTATGAATTATTTAAACAAGTAGCACAAAATGGCTATGATATGCTTGAAAAAGGCAGATTTGCAGCTTTAATTATTGGTGATAAATATGCAAACGGTGAAATTGTTCCTTTGGCTGCTGATTGTGCTGCTAAAATGCGCGAAATAGGTTTTAAAATGAAAGCCGTTATTGTTAAAAATATGGAAGGTAATGAAAGAGCAAAGGGTAAAACAGCTAATTTATGGCGTTATAGAGCCTTAAATGGCGGGTTCTATATATTTAAACATGAGTATATTTATGTTTTTCAAAAATCTTGAATTGATTTAGTATATTCTTCTTTTGCCTCACCGTAGTATTTTACTTTGTATATATTTACATTGTTATTTCTATATATATTAATTAATTCAATTCCTTTTGGTGATTTAATATAATCTACTCTAAACTTTGTTGACATAATATAATCAACTCCAAGTTTGGGTAAATCATTAATTGACAAATTTATGTTAAAAAAATCTAAAGGGCTATTAAAAAATTCTGTTTTATTTTCTAAATTTAGAATTATTCCAATATGTTTGTAGTTGTTGTATACATTCATATAATTACCATTTGGATCTAACTTCTTCCATAGCTTAAAATTTGGATAAATATTAGTAGAATTTATTGTTGGTGCTCCAAATATAGTTGGGAAATTAGTTATTGGATAAAAGTCTGCTACAAGCCATCTCCCCGGAAATTCTTTTTGAATAAGTTGGATTATTCTCCCGGCCGGTATTTTATATATGGTATCAAGTCCTATCATAACCGGATTGACAAGGCTGTAACATGCTATTGAACCAACTATTGCTATTGTAATTATGTAATTTTTTATTTTTCTATGATTCTCTACTGCATATATTATTAAGTATGAAAATATAAAAAGAAATAATAAAATCCCTATTATATATATATTAATCATAGATATATTTGATTCTTGAGGAATATTTTCTATCTGTATTTGTTTAATAGAAAATAGATATATCCCAATTATAATAGTGTATAAACTTGAAATTAACCATTTATATTTTATATTTATGTTTTCTTTAATACTAAATAATCTGCCTAATAAGATAATATCAATAAAAGAACTTGCCATAACAGCACGACCTGATGATAAATATATTCCTGTTATCTTTGCTAAGATATATGGGAAGCCAATAGTTATATATAAAATCAAAAATGATTGTACACAAATGAGTATAAGAATTAATTTGTCATTAAATTTTGTCTTAATTAAGTGAAAGATACTTATTATAAACGGAAGAGGAAATAATCCGATGAAATGAGAAAGTTCACATATATTTATAAAATTAAATAATTTATAGGGTAATAAATAATAAAAGAGTATATTAGCAAAATTGCCGCCTAAATTGAATCTTTGTCCGGGATATATTGTATTTTTTGTTATATTAATAGCTTCAAGTGAAGGAATAATTAGTGACAGAATAATTATTAATGCTATAACTATTGAAATAATAGGGAAAATTATATCAATCTCTTTTCTATCTTGAATATTCCAATTATTACAAATAATCCATATTCCGATAGCTGCAAAAATGTATCCAAAAGGAACTTGCCAAGCTGGATAAAAACATAAGACAAAACCTGCAATACATAAACCTAATAAAATTGAAAATATTAGTTTTAATTTATATTTATTTGTCTGCATAAAATAATATATTGAAATAATACCCAGTTCACCCCAGAATATTTGTTCTACCAAGTCATTTATTGCAAACCACCATTGAATACCCGGAGAAAATACAGTTAGAACGCTGCCGGCTAGGGATAATAGTTTATTCCGTCTTGTAATAATTTGAAAAAATTCAAAAGTTATAAGGAATAAAAAAATAGTTCTTCCGCACCAAAACCAAGATAAACCTCTTTCTTCATCCAATATAAAATATCCCCAATAAAATGGTTTTACAATCGAGAAAAAAGCTTTTATCGGTTGATTATATGTAGTTGCCATATTTGTAGGGGATGCACGCCAAATGGAATTTTCCATTTTATAATTTTCATATTTCTGACTTAGTGCCATTGGAGTATGAACTGCCCATTCATCTGAACGGAATAATTGTGATACCCCAATAATTGGTTTAGCAAAAAAAGACTTATTACTTTCAGGTTGTATATAATTGTTATACATTCCTATAGAGGAACCATGTATTTTTAAAAATACAAATAATATAAATATTATAAAACATATTAAAATACGATACTTATATATAAAGTCTCCAATTTTGAAAAAATTATTTTTTATTTCTATTTGTTTCATATTGAATTAATATCCATTCATAATTTCTTTTTTCGTTTTGAGCAATAGAGTCCAGAATAAACCCGCATACTAATGATAACATTGCCATAATTTCTAAACCGGATGCCAGTATTGCAAGCGGAACATGCTTTACATAGCTTATTTCTATATAATCTTTTATCGCTGGAAGCCCAGATATTATACCAATTATAAATAAAGTGAAAGAAATTATTGAGAAAAAGAATATTGGTCTATAATTTTTAAATAAATTAAATATAGTTAATAATACTTTAATTCCATCTTTATATGTATTTAGTTTTGAAATACTGCCTTCTTGCCTTTCTTTATAATCTATAGGTATTTGTTCAAAAGAGAATCGTTTATCTAAAGTATGTATACTCATTTCTGTTTCCAGCTCAAATCCATTACAAATTATTGGAAAATTTTTTACAAACTTACGACTAAATGCTCTATAACCTGTCATAATATCATTTATATTTCCGTTAAATATATAATTTACAAAGAATTTTACTATGTTGTTTCCCAGATTATGACAAAAACGTCTATTTTCTTTTGTATATGAGCCATTTGATAATCTGTCTCCTATTACCATATCAACGTTTTTTTCTATAATTGGAATTATTAAATCAATTGCAGAATTGGCAGGATAAGTATCATCTCCATCTGTCATAATATATATATCGGCTTCAATCTCACTAAACATTGAACGAACAACATTGCTTTTTCCTTGTACATATTCTTTTTTTACTATAGCACCTGAATTTTTTGCTATTTCATAAGTATTATCTGTTGAATTATTATCATATACATATATATCAGCATTTGGAAGAATTGTTTTAAAATCATTAATCACTTTTGCTATTGTTAATTCTTCATTATAACAAGGTATTAAAACAGCTATCTTTTTATCGTTTAAATTCAAAACATAATCCCTTTTTATAGTATTAATATTAACAAATATATAAAAAATAAAAAAGAGTCATTTAAATAATGACTCTTTTTTATTTGTATTATTTATATTAGCCGTAGCAGCTGCAAGAACAACAATCAGCAAGTTTTTGTTTTGCTTCTTCAAGTCTTACTTTAATACGACCGTCAACGGCTATTCCTTCACCGGTTTTTTCTGATATTAATAATGGATTAATATCAAGTTCATCAATGAATTTAAAATCAGTAACTAATTGAGAAAGTCTTAATAAGGTTTCTTGAATTTGTTCCATTTGAGCTGGCTTTGTACCTCTTGCACCTTCTAGAAGTTTATAAGCTTTTACTGATTTAATCATTTCTTCCGCATCAACATCAGTTAACGGAGCAATTCTAAATGTTACGTCTTTCATAACTTCAACGAATACACCGCCCAAGCCGAACATCATCATTGGACCATATTGAGGATCTGTTGCTATACCGCAAACCATTTCTCTGTTACCTTTAACCATTTCTTGAATGATAACGCCTTCAAGACCTTCAAGTAATCCTTTTTCTTTTAATTTTTCAATTAAATCATTATATTCTGCTCTTAGTTGTTCTTCTGATTGAATGTTTACTCGTACACCGCCAACATCTGTTTTGTGTGAAGTTGTTTTAGATGTCATCTTCATTACAACAGGATATCCTATTGAATTACCTACTGTTACAACTTCATCTATATTTGTGGCGAAACCTGATTTGCAAACTCTAATACCATATGCATCTAAAACATCAATTGATTCACGAGTAGTTAGTTGAGCTCTTCCTTCATCTATTGATTGTTTTATAATAGCTGCAGCTTTCTTTTGATCTATATCAAAGCAAGGGATTTTACCTTGAGGTTTTTCCATCCATTGTCTTTGTTGATCTAGTCTTAATAATGCTTCGGCAGCTTCTTCTGCATACATATAGAATGGCATATTAACTTCCATATTTGCAATTTTTCCAAAGAAATCACTTGTTGTCATAAATACACCAACAATTGGTTTTTGAGGATTTTTTGCTTTTATATCAATTAAAGCTTGTGCAACGTCTATATCTTTTAGACCTAAGAACGGAAGGTAAATTACCATAATCATATCAACATTGTCATCAGCTATTACTGTTTCTAATGTTTGAATATAGTGTTCTATAGGAGCTGATGCAATCATATCAATAGGATTTTTTACAGATGCGGCTGATGGAAGGAAACTTCTTAATTTTTCTTTTGTTTCATCTGTAATTTTAGCCATTTGCATACCGCTTTCGCATATAGCGTCTGTTGCCATAATCCCGGGACCACCTGAGTTTGTTATTATTGCAACTCTGTTGCCTTGAGGAATTGGGCAGTTTGAAAAAGCTTTTGCATTAGCAAATAAATTTTTCAAAGAAAATTCTCTTATAACACCTGATTGTTTTAATAAAGCTGCTGCAGCTTTATCTGCACCTGCTAATGAACCTGTGTGTGAGGAAGCTGCTGATGCACCTGCTGCACTTCTACCTGATTTTAGTGCTAAGATTGGTTTTTTCTTTGTTATTCTTGATGCTAATTTTCTAAAGTTTGCAGGGTTTTGTATTGATTCCATGTATAACAATATTTGTTTTACATCGTCATCATTTTCCCAATATTCAAGCATTGTTTCAGCGTTGATATCTGCTTGGTTCCCTATTGAAACGAATTGAGCAAATCCGATATTTAAGTCTTTTAATATATTTAAAATACCGCCGCCTAAAGCTCCTGATTGTGATACAAAGCCGATATCACCTCTTACCGGAAGTGATTCTGCAAATGTTGCATCCATTTTAACTTCAGGGTTGGTATTTAATACGCCTAAGCAATTTGGTCCTACGCATCTCATACCGTATTCTTTTACTTTTTCAAGAAGCTGTTTTTCCATTTCAGCTCCTTCTTTTCCTGTTTCTTTAAATCCTGCGGTAATTATACAAATACCTTTTATTCCTTTTGCGTGGCATTGGTCAATTGTATCAAGTACAAATTTCGCATTAACCACTATTACTGCTAAATCAACTTCTCCCGGTACTTCACCTATATTAGTATATGCTTGGAATCCTTCTATTATTCCGCCTTTTGGATTAACAGGATAAATTTTTCCATTAAATTTATAGTCTCTTAATCTTTGCATAATTTCTGAACCGATAGTTTTCGGTTTTGTTGAAGCTCCTATTACTGCTATTGATTTTGGCTTCATTATTTTATCAAGAATCTCGTTTTGCATTTTTCTCTCCTGCTTTTTTGACTCTAGTAACCATTATCTAACCAAGGGCGTTCTCTAAATTTTGCCCCTAATTCTTTTGTAATTTCTATACATTTTTCTTTATCAACATAGTAATCTTTATATCCGGTTACTATTGTTGCCGTTGTATCAAAACCTTCTTTTACTGCTTCTTTTATAAAATCTTTTACTCCATTATAGGCATTTTCTATGTTTGGAAGCGATATTTTATTATATATTTCTTCTGTTTCTCCATTTAAACTTATTGAAAATTTATCTACTAAACCTTTCAATTCAGGTAAAACATTTCTTTTATATATCAAATTAGCATGCCCATTTGTATTTACTCTTATTGTTGTTCTTGGATATTTTTCTTTTATATATTTTGCTACTTCTTTTAAAACTTCCAATTTCATCATTGGTTCACCATATCCGCAAAATATAATTTCTTGTGAAAGTTTATCTTTTATTCCTTCTAATTGAGCTATTACATCTTCCGCTTTTACATTTTCGGTATTTAAAAATAAATTAGCGCCAACAACATCTTCTTTTATATTACGGATACAGAACACACATTTATTTGTACAACTATTTGTTAAATTAATATAAACTTTACCATCTAAAATATATACTAAATTATAATCTGTCATTTATTTCACCTATGAGTAAATTTTGACACAAATAAATATAGTAAACAAGTTTTTTTTTTTGATGATAAAATTAATCTATTTTTGTTAAAAATTAGCCTAAATTTTGTTTTATGTTATTGTATAAATATGATTGAAATTCTTATTTTATATACAATTCGTAAACACGAAAAAACCATTTATTCGATTAGAAAAGAAATTTTTGAAATTTTTGGTGCTTATACTAAACCAAGTATAGGTACTATTCATCCTGCTCTTAAAAGATTACTTAAATTAAATGCCGTTACTTTGACTGAAAGATATACTGATGGAGGGAAAAAATCTTCTTATTATTCAATAACAAAAGATGGACTTAATTGTTTTAAAAAATTATTTTTTTCAACAGTAAGTGATAATCCTTCTTTATTTTATAATCAGCTGCAAATAAGATTTGCCTTAATGGGATTGTTAGATTCTGATGACAGACAAAAATTTATTACTGAAGCAAATAGGCAAGTTGAATTATATAAATATGAAATAGAAAAAAAATTAAAAGATGAATTTTTAGAATTAGATTATTATCAAACTCAAATAATGAAAAAGACACTTAATGATATAAATTCTTTAATAGAGTTTATGAAACATTTAAAGGTAGAAAATGACGGCTAAAATATCGTCTGTTCAAGAAAATTCAATAGCTCAGGAACTTAATATTAAAGCCGGTTCTGAATTAATTAGTATAAATGAAATTACATTGAGAGATTACATTGATTATAAGTATGCCGTTATGGCAGAAGAATTAACTTTTGTAATAAAAAATCCTGATGGAAATATTGAAGAATATGAAATAGAAAAAGACTTTGACGAAGATTTAGGCTTTATTTTTGAATCTGCTATCTTTGACAGAATAAAATCTTGTGCAAATAATTGTATTTTTTGTTTTGTTGACCAGCAGCCAAAAGGACTTAGAAAATCTTTGTATATAAAAGATGATGATTATAGACTTTCTTATCTTCAAGGTACTTACGTTACTTTAACTAACTTTACAAAGAAGGATAAAGAAAGAATATCTAATTTGCATTTGGGACCTTTGTATGTTTCTGTTCATACTACAAATCCTGAATTAAGAGTTAAAATGTTGAGGAATAAAAATGCTGCAAATCTTTTAAATGAATTAAATTTCTTAAAAGAAAATGATATTCCTATTCACACTCAGATTGTTCTGTGTCCGGGTTATAACGATGGAGTGGAACTTATAAGAACATTAAATGATTTATGGAAATTTAAATCTATTTTAGGTTCAATTGCTATTGTTCCTGTCGGTATTACAAAATTCAGAAAAGAAAAGTTGACCCTTGTTAATAAGAAAATTGCGCTTCAAACTATTGATATTGTTGAAAAATTTAATAAAAAGGTTAAGAGAAATATTGCAAGTGTTTCGGATGAATTTTTCTTACTTGCAGAAAAAGAAATACCCGATAAAAAATATTACAATGGCTACTCACAGCTTGAAGATGGTGTTGGCTCTTTAAGATGCTTGATTGATGATTTTAAAAAAAGAATTAAAAAAATGCCAAAGAAAGCTAAGGTGTTAAAACAATATACTATAGCTTGTTCTGAAAGTGCTAAAAAAGCATTTTTTATGTTCGCAGAAGAGTTAAATAAAATAAAAAATGTTGAATTACAAGTTATGCCTATAAAAAGTGAATTTTGGGGTGAGGCTATAAATGTTGCAGGTCTTATTACCGCTAATGATTTAATTAATCAATTAAAGGATAAATGTTTTAAAGATGTTATTATCCCCTCAATTGTTTTAAGACCATATACAACGGAGTTTTTAGACGGATTAACCGTAAAAGATGTTGAAAAAGCGCTGAATGTAAAAATTCACATAACAAAGGATATTTATAGTACAAAAGAGCTATTTGATTTGTTATTTAAAAAATTATAGTAAAGACAGCTGTTGTGCTTTTTCAAAATGTTTTTCAAAAAATTTTCTGCGGTGCCATTTCGTTAGTCCATATTTATCAACAGCATCTAAATGAGATTTTGTCATATATCCTTTATTTTCTGCCCATAAATATTGCGGATATTTTCTGTCAAGTTCTTTCATAAACCTGTCGCGCGAAACTTTTGCCAAGATACTTGCTGCTGCAATTGAAGCAGACTTAAAATCTCCCTTAATAATGGCTTCTTGATTATATGTAAAATCAGGAATTTTTTTATTTCCGTCAACAATTACTATAATATTATTAGTCTTTAATTTTGATATTACGTCATTACAGGCTTTTTTCATTGTTAAAAGAGAAGTTCTTAAAATGTTTAATCTTTCAATTTCTTCTATACTTCCTTGGTGAATAGAATATATTGAATTTTTTATAATAATTTCATAAAGTTCTTCTCTTGTTTTTTCGGTTAATCGTTTTGAGTCATTTAAATATTCTAATTCTTTTATCAAACTTTTATTATAATTATTGAAACAAACGGCAGCTGCAAAAACAGGACCGGCCCCTGGACCTCTGCCTGCTTCATCCGTTCCTATCAAATAATCAAAACTTTTTGTCTTCTCTTTATCAAAATCAAAACGTTTATTCATTTATATCTAATGTAAGTTTTCCTAATCTTCCGACTCTAAAATCATTTAATATATTTTGAGCGCACCTTTTTGTATCTGCTTTTCCGCCTTGTACTATCCAATTACGTCTTATGGCAATGTTTTCAAGGTTAGTTTCTTCTTCTTCTAATTTATAATAGTTTTTTATTAAATCAGGATATATTTCATTTACATTTTTTATGAAAATATTTGCGACGGCTTCAACATCATAAGCATTTTCTCCAATAGAGTCCACAAATGCAAGTTTATATGCTTTTTTTTGATCTTCTTGTTTTAAAGGAATAATCCCCGGAGTATCTAATAAATCAATTTTAGGATTTATCCTTACCCATTGTTGATCTCTTGTAACACCGGCTTTAGCTCCTGTTTTTGCTTTTGTTTTCTTTATTAATTTATTGATTATGCTTGATTTACCTACATTTGGCATTCCTATTACCATAATTCTTACTGGTCTTGGAAGTAAACCTTTTTGGACAAGCTTTATAATTTTAGGTTGACCTAATTCTATAACCTTATTTAATATTTTAGATAAATCTTTGTTATCATTTGCACTTGTTGCAAGAGTATTACATCCTGTTTTTTCTTTAATTTTTTTTATCCAAATTTGAGTTTGTTCATTGTTTGCCAAATCGGATTTGTTGAGTAAAATTAAACGGGGTTTATCTTTTATAAGCTTTTCAATATCAGGATACATTGAACTTTCAGGTATTCTTGCATCTAAAACTTCAATTACAACATCAACAATATTAATTTGTTCTTTAAGTTTTTTTTCTGCTTTTGCTATATGTCCGGGATACCAGTGAATATGTTCCATTTGTACCTCTTTAATTAATAAAAGCCATACTCAAAGTTTAAACTATGACTATGGCTTTTTTATTTATCAATATACCTAATCTATTTTTTTTCAATTTTCTCTTTAATACGAGTTGCTTTACCAAAGCGTTCTCTTAGGTAGTACAACTTAGCACGTTTAACATCACCGCGTCTTACTACGGTAATTTTTTCTATACGTGGAGAATATACAGGGAATACACGTTCAACGCCAACACCTTGGAATATTTTTCTTACTGTTATAGTTTTTCCCACTCCAGAGCCGCGTTTCTTCAAAATTGTTCCTTCAAAAGCCTGTGTTCTTTCTTTGTTTCCTTCAATAATTCTTACAGAAACTCTTACTGTATCTCCGGGATTTAATTCCGGTAATTCTTTATCTAAATATTGTTTTCCTAAATTTTCTACTATAGGGTTCATGACTACATTCCTTTGCATTATATTATTCTGTTACTTTATAATATTCAAAACATATTTTTTCTTCAAGTCCTTTTATTTTTTTTAAATGATTTTATTAATATTCTGTTAACAAATATTAATTAATTTAATTTAATAGTTAAAGATTTTTTCTTTTATTGTCGATAAGTAAATCATAAGTTATTGGAGAAAAGGCAAAACAATGGGATTAAATGTGGGCTATTTAAATAATGCAAATTCTTTTAAACCTATCATTGATAGTCAAGCATTATCTCGTGTTTCTGAACAAATTTTAAATCCAAACAAAGAACAAACAGTTGATGTTTCTAAATTAGATTTATCTAAATTTAACAGAGTAAGTCTTGGAACTGATTTATATGCTGCAAGGACTAACGGTGAAGTTGCTCTTCAAGCTTCAAAGGCTGTTACTGATTTTGGTGTTAATTTAAGTTCAACATTTAACTCCAATATTCAATATCTTAATTCTCAGGCAGCACAAAGTTTATTTACTTCTAAAGAAAATAATCCTCAGGCGGCTTTTTCTATTGAGAATACACTAAAAGCTCCTGAAGACCAAGTTGTTTTAGCTTCTTCTCAAGTGGCTGAAACAAATAGTATGAATAAAGATAAAAGAGGTTCTAATCCTTTTTCTTTCTATGTTAAGGTTGAAGATAACAAAGAAAAAGAAGATTCTGATGTTTCAATTCTTAACTCATTAAATATTTTTGCCTAATACATTGTTACTTGTTTTTTCGAGACGAACCTGGTTTTCGTCTTTTTTTTTATCTGAAATATTAAATTTCAACTTTTTGCATTCGGTCGGTTTGCTGCTCCCTCGAGTTCGTTCGCTTCGCTCACTCCGCTCTGCGTAAGATAAACGGTTTTTACTGTTCGCATCAAACCTAGCAACCTCATTACAAAAGTTTTCAACTTTTTGCATTCGGTCGGTTTGCTGCTCCCTCGAGCTCGTTCGCTTCGCTCACTCCGCTCTGCGTAAAAACCGCAAAAAAAAGGGACATTTTATTGTCCCAAACAATTCGGAATGTAAAAGAAAAATATTTTACTATCCTCAGTGTTGTAAGTAAGTAGGTAAGTGTGTAAGGTATGTATGAGTATATGTTTTGATTTATTAGTTTTTTAAAATAAAGTTAGTACGCGTACTTTTTGTTCCCTTTTCCCATGCAATCTTGTAGTCGATTAGTTTGCTTTTATTTCTCTCTTAATATCTTGTGTTTTATTTATTTCTTACACTTATATAAAGTATTTTGTATATAAAAAATTGCTATTTTATACATACAAAATATATAAAACACTTAACATTTTGCAATATAACGTCTCAATAACAACAATATCAAGTGTTTAGCCTGTTGTCGTACTTTTTTAATGAACCATTTTTATTATTGAAGTTATCATTTTTTAGGAATAACATTCAAGAAATTATGCTATTTCAACTGTTAAAGGAAAATCTTTAACATAAATTTTATAAATAGCTTCAGCACCTAAATCATCAAATGCAATTATTTCACTTTGCTTAATTTTTTGAGCAAGCAATGCGGCGATTCCGCCTTGAATAGTAAAGTATTTTGTATTGGTTTCTTTTATAATTTTTTCAATTTTTTTACTTCTATTGCCCTTGCCTATTGTTGCTATAATACCTTTTTTATATAAAATTTCAGAATATTTATCCATTCTTGAAGCGGTTGTAGGTCCTATTGAACCTGTTATTTCGTTTGGTTTTTTGGGGCAAGGTCCAGCATAAAAAATTATTTTATCTTTTAAATCAATAGGAAGAGGCTTCTTTTCTTTTATTAAGGAAATTAATCTTTTATGTGCCATATCTCTTGCAACATACATTTCCCCTGTTAAAAAAATTTCTTCATCTTTTTTTAGAGCTTTTATCTTTTTTATATCAGTTGTTTTAATTTTTTTCTTTTGGAAATTTTCATCTGTAAAATTTATGAAATCAGGTTTTTTATGATTATAAATAACTTTATTATTTTTTATAGAACAGCTTGAATATCTGTCAGAATGGCAATTGATTGTTATTGCCACCGGCAGGCAGGCTATATGTGTTGCGCAAGAAATTAATTTGATATCTAAAACAAAACAATCTTTATATTTTTCCGGTGCATTTTTATTTACATATTCTTTAATTTTATTAGCAAAAGATATTTCTTTTTCATTAAAATTATTTTGAATAAGAGCTTTTTTTGATAATAAACATGCCATATCAGCGGTCGCACCTATTCCGATACCTATAAACATTGGCGGGCATGCATTTTCTTGAGCTGAAAGAATATTATCACCAATACATTTTATTATTTCTTCTTCATTAGATGTCGGAAGCATCATCTCCAGTTTTGATTTATTTTCAGACCCTGCTCCTTTTATTAATAACTTAATTCTTATTTCTTCTTCTTTTATTATTTTTGTGTAAATTATTACTGGCGTATTTGTTGATGTGTTGTTTCTATCAAATAAAGCATTTTTTACTACTGATTTTCTGAAAAAGTTTTCTTCATAACATTTTTTAACTGCTTCATTTATTTCATCTTCAATATAATTGCCTTTTAGTTGAATATTTTGTCCTATTTCAAGAAAAATAATAACCTGCCCTGTATCTTGGCATAACGGGAGTTTTTTCTCGTATGCAATTTGGGCATTTTTTAATATATTTTTGAGAAGATTTTTTGTTTCTTCCTTTTTGCAATTTTTAAATGCATTTAATATTTTTTGATATATGCTGTTATTTAAACAAATATTTGCATCACAGCAAAGTTTATATATAGCTTTTTTTATTAATTCTGTTGATATTTCACTCATAATATGATGATATAATTTTCCTCTTATAATGTAAAGATTATGATTGAGAGAAAATTCACGATAAGCTGATAATATTAGTGGATTTTTGCTAGAGAGTTTGGAATATTTAAGATAAAGTACGATATCAGATTATACGATTTGTTGTATAATTTCATTAAAGGGTGAGAAAATGCCGCATTTTTTAATTAAAAAAAGTGATATTGCTGAAAATAAGGTAATAATAAAAGATAAAGATTTATATAAACATATAATTAAAGTTTTTAGAGCTAAAATTGGCGAAAAAATTTTGTTTCTTGATGAAGAAGAAACTCAATATGAAACAATTTTAAATGAAATACAATCTGATTTTTTTAAAGCTGAAATAATAAAAAAATATAAATCCGGTAGAAAATTACCTTTAAACATATATATTGCGCAAAGTGTTTTAAATTCTGATGCTCAAATAAGTGCAATTCAAAAAGCTACAGAGCTTGGGGTAAAAGGTATTATTCCTTTATATACCGATAATTGTGCAGTGAAAGAATCTGTTATAAAAAATAAAGTTGATAAGTGGAGAAAGATAGTAATTGAATCTGTTAAACAATGTGAAAGAGCTGATATTCCTATTGTTTATGACTTATCTTATATAAATGAAACGGTTAAAAAATTTGATTATGTTATAGTTTTTGCTGAAAAATATACAGATATGACTTTTTCGCAATATATTAAATCAAAAAATATAGATAAAAATAAATCAATTTTAGTTGTAATCGGGCCTGAAGGCGGATTTTCCGAAAAAGAATTTGAATTTTTTAAGAAAAAAGAATTTCCTTTAATAACGCTTGGAAATCTTATATATAGAGCTGATACAGCTTTAGTTGCCGCTTTGACAACTGTTATAAACGGGGTTTTATATGGATAAATATATTGAAAAAATTAAAAATGACAGTGTATTAAAGCTTATAAAACCATATTTGAAAGATAAAAAAGCTTTTCTAATCGGCGGTTTTGTAAGAGATATTTTGATGGATAAAGATAGTCATGACAGAGACTTAATAATTATTGAAGATGAACTTGAAATTTTCGCAAAAGATTTAGCCGATAAAATTAATGCATACTTTATAGAGCTTGATGCTGTTAATAATATTTATAGATTGGTTCTGGAAGATAAAATTAATTACATAGATATAGCAAAACCAATAGAAAACGATTTTGAAAAAGATATAAAAAGACGGGATTTAACTATTAATGCCATAGCCTATGATATTAATAAAGAACAATTTATAGATATTGTTGGCGGTATAAATGATATAAAAAATAAAAAAATAAAAGGAATTTCACCACAAAATTTTGAAGATGACCCTTTAAGACTTTTAAGAATTTTTAGGTTTTATGCTAATACCGGTTTTGATTTAGATAAATCACTAATAAAAATAGTAAAAGAAAATTATAAAGATATTAATAAACCTGCAAAAGAGAGAATAACAGCAGAAATCTTAAAATTATTTGAAGGTAAATATGCAAGTGATGCACTTCTGAAAATGGATGAGTGCAATTTACTAGAGGAAATATTTCCTATTTATAAAGAAGTAAAGAAAATACCTTCTAATTCTCATCATCATTTAGATTTATTTCATCATTTAGCGGAAACGGTAAAGCAATTACAAACTTTATATGAAAATTCTGAAGAAGAAATAAAAAAATATTTAGATTTAGAAAAGGGTTTTGGCGTTAAAACTATTGCTTTTTTAAAAATGGCAGGATTTTTACACGATATAGGAAAACCTTCCTGCTGGACAATTGAAGAAGAAACAGGAAGGCATAGATTTATTAAGCACGATGAAATAGGGTCTAAATTAGTTGTTCCTATTTTAAAAAATTTGAAATTTTCAAAAAAGCAAATTGAATATATAAAAAAACTTATAAAATTTCACATATATCCATCTAGTATGATGAGTGCTCCTGATGTTACAGATAAAGCATATATGAAGTTTTACAGGAAAATGGATGATTGTGTTATAGACGTAATATTTCTTGCAGAAGCAGACAGGCTTTCTGCTAGAGGTGAAAAAGTTACTCAAGAAATGGTAGATAGAAATATAAGTAATTTAAGTTGGTTATTGAGTAATTATTTAAAAATGAAAGATAATATAAAACCAATAGATAAGTTTTTAGATGGTACAGATATAATGGAAATTTTAGGAATTTCCCAAGGACCTGAACTTGGTAAGATAATAAATGCTTTAAAAGAAGCTCAAATATCGGGCGATGTTAATACAAAACAAGAAGCTATTGATTTTGTAAAAAAATTTTATAATTTATCAAAACTTAATACATAGTCATCTTTTTTGCAAAAAAGATAATTTTTAAATATAATTTTAAAATAAGGAATAAGGGTGTAAAAATGAATTCAGTAGTAATAGTAGGAAGAGCAGGACAAGATCCTGAAGTAAAATATTTTGAATCAGGAAAAGTTAAAACAACATTTTCTGTTGCTGTTTCAAGATGGGATTATAAAAGTAAAGCTGAAACTACCGATTGGTTTAATATAGAATTATGGGATAAATCTGCAGAAATAGCAGGTGAATATGTAAAAAAAGGCCGTCAGGTATGTATAGACGGCAGGTTAGTTTCAAATAAGTGGACAGGTGCTGACGGAGAAGCAAAAGAACGCTTTATTATAAGAGCAAATTCTATGAGACTTCTTGGCAGCAAAGGTGAAAATTAATACGGTTTGTTATGGATACATCAAATTACATAGGTATTATTGCAGATGATTTAACAGGTGCTAATGATACTTCACTCCAGTTTTTTATTCAGGGTTGTAAAACTCAAGTTTCTTTTGGTGAAGATTTATCAATAGATGAAAATCTTAAAACAGAAGTGTTTGCCATGTCCACAGAATCAAGAAATGTTTCTTCTCAGATTGCCGTAGAAAGAGTTAAAAATGCTTCTGAAAATATACTGAAAGAATATAATTTTGAATATATTTATAAAAAAATAGATTCTGTTTTAAGGGGAAATATTGCACTTGAGATAATAACAATCCTTGAAACATTGAATTTAGATGCAGCAATAATATATCCTGCATTCCCAAATGAAGGCAGAACTACAATAGGAGGATATCATCTTGTAAAAGGTGTTCCTCTGCAAAGAACTGAAGTTTCTCGCGATCCTGCTTGTCCTATTGTAGAATCTAATATTGTAAACCTGTTAAAAAACCAAATTCCTGAAAATAAAAAAATAGAAGTTGATTTAATAAGTCTTGATACTGTTATGAAAGGCGCAGGACCAATTCTTACAAAATTAAATGAATTAATTTCAAAAGGAAAGAAGTTAATTGTTGCAGATGCTGTTTCCACTACTGATTTAGAGCAAATTTCACTTGCAGTTACAAAAAGCAGCTATAAAATATTACCTTGTGGCAGTGCCGGCGCAGCTCAGGCACTTAGTAAAATTTGGCATCCTGATGTTTCTGATAATGTTTTGACTTCTCCTGAAATACCTCAGTTGCCTAAATTAATTGTATCAGGCAGTGCTACTGATTTAACAGCTTCCCAGATTAAAAGACTTCAAGAAAATGATGATATTGAAAATACTTATTTTATTGCTATTAAGCCTGAAAATATTTTTTCTGATGATTATGAAGAAATTGCTCAAAGAATTGTTAATAACTTAAATAAGGAAAATACAGTTATTGTTCATTCTTCTAAATTGATTGAAAATCCTGATGAATTAAATTCTTTATTAATTGAAAATGAAATAACAAAGGAAGATTTCATATCAAAAATATGTGATTATTTAGCAGCAGTTACGAGAATTGTTATTGCTCAGAAACAGGCAATATTAATAACAGTAGGCGGTGAGACTTCTTATAAGTGTTGCCGTTCAATAGGAAGTAAAAATTTACAAATTATTGATACAGTTGCGCCTGCTATTCCTCTTGGGGTTGATCATAAAGGACAATTAATTGTTACTAAGTCGGGGAATTTAGGTACACAAAATACTTTGATAGATATTATAAAATATTTTGAGCAGGATAAGTAATGAAAAAAATAGCAATTACAATGGGTGATCCTAACGGAATTTCTCCTGAAATTATAATTAAAGCATTAAATTTTCTTGATTTACCGCAAGATAAAGTTGTACTTGTTGCAAATAAATGTATTTTTGATTTCTATAAAGAAAAATATGATTTGTATCTTGAAAAAGATTATGAAATATTTGAAATTCCATTCAAAAAAGAATTTATTCATGTTGGGGAAGAAACGGAAGAATCAGGAGAATTTGCTTTTAAGACAATAGTTAAAGCTTGTGAATTGGCTCAAAACAAAATAATAGATGCAATTGTAACAGCACCTGTTTCTAAAAATGCCATGAAAATGGCCGGGCATGATTATTCGGGTCAAACAGAAGTTTTAGAACAGTATCTGGCAAATTCCGGACAAAGTGCTGAGATGATTTTTGTATGTGAAAATTTTTCTTTACTTCTTCTGACAAGACATATTGCTTTAAGAGATGTTGCGCAATACATTACTAGAGAAAATATTGTTGAAAAAGTAAAACAAGTTAATAAATCAATTAGAACTCAATTGGGTATTGAAAATCCTAAATTTGCAATATGTGCTTTGAATCCTCATTGCGGAGAAAAAGGCATGTTTGGAGGGGAAGAAGAAAATGAAATTATACCTGCTGTCATAGCTTTAAGATCTTTAGGTATTAATATAGATGGACCATTTTCGTCGGATACACTTTTTGCTAACTGTTATAAGGGAATGTACAATTATGATTGTTATATTGCTCTATATCACGATCAAGGACTTATTCCTATAAAAATGATGGAGCAAGAACACTGTGTTAATACAACAATAGGTCTTGATGTTTTAAGAACATCTCCTGCTCATGGTACTGCTTTTGATATTGCAGGAAATAATATTGCAAATGCACATAGTATGATTTCTGCAATTAACCTTGCTTTAAAATAATAATTTTTATAAGTAATTATAACTATAAAAAAATAGCCATTTGGCTAATAGACAACTGATTAATAGGTATTATAATTATATTTAACTGGACACTATTTTAATTAATTTTATGTGGTTAAAGCATAATATCTTTATAGAGAAATCTATAAAGTTTTTTTTTGAGTGAAGTTTTTAATAGGTAAGTACTTTGTTAGCAAGAATAACTTGGTATAAAAGTGCGATACCATATTGAATAAGATGTTTTCAAATATATAGAAAAATTTTTATATGCGGATGGGTTCTCTTATGGACTACATACAATTGTTTTTCAATATCGCAAAATAATTGTATTATGGAACAAAATGAAAAACTTAAACAATTAGGGAAAAATATAGCAAAATACAGAAAAGCAAAGTTCTTATCTCAAAATGTACTTGCTGATAAACTAAATATTTCAAGAGAGCATTTAGCTAAAATTGAAACAGCAAAAAGAGGGATAAGTATATCGCTTATTTTTAAAATATGTGATGTGCTTGAAATTTCTGAAAGAGCTTTATTTTATTTTGAATAAAAATTTATAATTTAAAATATTAATATACGTCAGAAAATTTTAACATACTGCCTTTATGTTATAGGATTTATAAATAGCAGTTAAAAATGTTCTTAACTTATGTTTTATAATTCTAATAAAAAATGATTATACATAGTAAATTATTTATGCGTTTATTGGGAATAATTTCTTTTTAAGAAAGTTACCTGCAGGAACTTCAACACAGTGATAAGTAAAAACTGCAAAAAGAAAACAAATTATAAAACAAACAAAAATGCTGACATAAGGATGCGCTATACATATTTCTTTATTATCTTTTATCCCAAAATGATAAAAAACATTCCATAAAAAACCATGTGTCATATATAGCGCAAATACATAATTGCCTAAAATTGTTGAGAATTTATTGTCAAGTAATCTTGAAATAATGCCTCTTTTTAGGATGAATGTTAAAAGTAATATAGAAAAAGCAATAATAAGAATTATTTTATTATTGAAAGGTATGTTATGGAATACAGATGCATAAATAATAAATCCTAATAAATAACTTTCAATAATAGTATAAAAAGATATTGATTTAATAGAATTAACAAAAGGTTGAGAGATTATGTACTTATAAAATTCATGGGTTAGATAACCCAGTCCCATACCTGCAAGACCTTGAATTACCCCGAGGGTTAATATATTATTAAAAGTTTTTAAATGGCCATTAATTGCTCCGTTTGTTGTATGCACAAGAAATGTATAGCTTAACAAAACCAGTATAGGAATAAAAAAGTTATAAGAAGTTTTCTTAAAATATTTAAAAATATAAAAATAGAAGATAGAAATAAAAAATAGAACAGATATAAACCAATCATGTTTAACATTACCCCATTCTAAGGTGATTCCGATATTTTCCAGAAAAAAAAGAGCTAAAATATTTTCATAGAATTTAAAATTATCTATAATGCCAAAAATATTGGCCAAAAAGTAGAAAAAAACGGCAAAAGCAACTAAAGGCCATAATCTTATTATTTTCTTTTTTATAAAATCTATAACTGATATTTTTTCATCAAAAGTATAGGCAAGAAAAAATCCTGCAATTATAAAAAAATATTGTACCGCAATTGAATTGGAAGAAGTGTTTATCATTAAATAATTAAAAGATTCTCCAAATGCTCCAAAACGGTATTTGTTACAATAATGATGAAGAAAAATTGCAATTGCAAAAATAAAACGTAAAATATCAATATTATAAAAATGCTTTTTTACTATAGAATTACAATGTTTGTCATTAGTTAATTTTACTTCATTTGTTTGATATATATTATCAAATTCCATTCTTATACTCATTTTCAATTCTGATATCCATTTTAAAATTAACATAAAAATTACTTTTAACAAAATGTATCCGAGGAAAATTTCACAAAAACTGAAATAGTGAGTGAATTTTTTTGAGTGGCATTTTTAAAAGGTGAGTACTTTGTTAGCGAGGATGACACGGTAACAAAGTGCGATACAATATTAAGTAAACCATATAATTTATTTATAAATACATCATTAATAACTGCGTCCTATAACATTTCATATCTGCTTCATAGTAGTATTTAACTAATGGACTTATGCTTCCAAAATCTTGTTGGTCATATATTTGTGTATATGCATTTAAGTCTTTAATCCATTTTCTTTGGCTATTTCTTAATGCAATAAAATCTTTTTCCGGAAGTTTTAATTTGATTTCTTTGTATACTTCATTTAATAAATCATCAATATTTTTTTCATATTGACCTGCAATTGCAGTTAACTCTATAGTATCTTTTACGGATTCATTAGAATCTTCGCTTACAATCTTTTTGAATTTTTTATATAATGGGTGTGTTTTATCTGTTTTCTTATTTATTTCTTTATATAATATGCTTAAATCTTCTAAATCATTTTCACGTCCGTTATAATCATCTGTAACTTGCCATAACATATCATGTCTCATTATGATTTCAAAGTATTTTGCCTGTAATCTGTCAATATCGGCTAAAATTTCTTGAGGAGATTGGGGTTCCTTTATAAAGGAATTTTTATTTTCTTTGTCTAAAGAAGTTTTGGTTATCTGGTGAGTATCTTCAATTTCTTTTTGTTCTTTTTTTACTGTTGTGTATATTTGATTGTCAATAATTTCAATTGTAACTACATCACTAAGTATTGAACCATCTTGAAGTCTAAGTATATACTTTTGTTTTTTGGGAATTTTGAAGAATAAGAACATATCTTTATTCATTTCTGGATTAATTATTTCATCTGTTACATCAAGATAGTTTTTCTGAAAAAACCCTTGGTAAGTTGCTCCATTTTCGTCGGATAATTCAACCCCTATATTATTAATGTTAAATGCGTGTTTTCCTTTATTTAATATGTTTATTTCAATAGCAAGAACAAGAGAGTTGCCGTTAATGTTAAATCCAAGTTCTCTAAGTACATATTCATTCGTAAATATAACTTTATTAATATTAAATTTAATATTATTTCTTTCTTTATTTGTTATTTCGGCTATATTATCTAAAATAGTTCCATTTTCAATACTTCTATCAAAATTTTTAACAATAGATGAATTCATAAATAAATAAAAACCAACATAAATAAGAATTATAATTATACAATTAAATATAAATTTACCTTTGCTTGGTTTTTCCTTTTCTATATCATTATTTTTATTTTCCATAAAAAACCTGTTATTATTATCTTTGCATATACTATAGTATTATAACAATAAATTGAATATTAATATTTATTATATTGAACTTTTTATTCTATGCATATTTATTGTACAAAGATACAAGAAAATCAACATTTCTTGTAGCCTGTAGGTTGGGTTTATGATCTGTACCCATTAAATAGGACTATTTTGGTAGGATAAAAGAAAATTTCTATAAATAACAGGTGCCATTTTCTTTCTGTTCCATTGATATCTACGTGTATTGTAATAATATATGTAGTTATCAA
>CALURV010000034.1 GCA_944323285.1 Candidatus Gastranaerophilales bacterium
AATACGAAGCTGAACTCACAAATATAATTAATAATTATGAAAAAATTCTTCCGAAAGAACAATATAGTTTATTATTGCTATCACAAAGCTCTTGGGAAAAATATTATAATAACAATATAGATTTTCAGAATGGAATGAAAAACTCAAAGAAAAGTACGATTTCCACTACTATATTCCCCGGTAAAATAGTTAATTGCTTAAAAAATCGTATTGAAGAATTATTGAGCGGGTATTATTCATTTATTACTCTTGAATAATACTAATAATTTTCCAAAATATATTTATCAAGACGGTCAAGCCTATTTAACCATCCCTTATGAAATACCTTCTGGTCAGGTCTTTCTATAACTCTATTATTATAATAATTTTTTCTTTCCAGTTTGTATTTGTCATAATCACCTTTTGATTTTTGATAATATCTTTTTGCTCCACCTATACCATGGTTAATTGCAGCATCAAAATGCATAAGTTTTAATGCATTATCTTCAATTTTATTTGCACCTGATGCTTTCCAGAAATCATCATAATAAATTTTCATTGCCTCTTCTTTTGTAATATTTTTAATATCTTTTTGAGTAATATTATGTTTCTTATTATAATAATCAAAAGTATTTTGTGTTATTCCATAATTTGTTTTTCCACCTAAATCTTCTTTTCTGTTACTATATCCACCTTCAACTCCTAATACATATTTCATAGCCTTTTTAAAATCTTCATCAGTTGTCCAATCATCCTTTTTTTCTTCGTGTCCATTTTGTATATTTCTTTCTTGAATTGTATGAGTTGATTTTATTCCTTTTTCAATAGAACTAGCACCACCAGTTAAATATTCTTTTTGTTTTTGTTTTAATTCATCAAGTGTCGAATATAGTCTTTCTTCTCTTGAAAGTTTATCCCATAACTCGTTTAATAATGAATTTTTTTCTTTTTCTTCTGCTTGTTTTTTTCTTTGCATATTTATTTTCTTCCTTAACTTATAAAAATCAAAATATACTAAAATATTTTAACTTTTAGTTTTCGTCTAACCTTTCTCCAAATTATCTAATAAATTATATTTGATAACCAAGTTATATTTTTAGTATATATCTTTTTTAACAATTTTCAATATTTATAAATATAAAACAGGATTTTTATTACTTTTCGATATGTTTGAATTCATGTATTCATCATGTTTTTGGGTATATGTTAAATTATGTTAAATTTAATTCTAAATTTTCATACTAACAAAGTCTACCTATTCTATAAAAAGTTTCCCAGTAAGAAAGACAAAATTTTTATTTTGAATTAATCAATATTTTTTATTATTTACTGCAAAATAAGATATATAAATCTTGAATATTAGTTCCCGGATGGGTTTTTAAATAAGCCAACATTTCAGCATATTCATTATCAGATAATTTTTGAGAAGCGAACAAGTGAGAACCATTTTCATCATTAATTGCACCATTTCGCAACAATTCAATAAATTTATCTACTTTTTTATCATCTAAACCTGAAAGTTTTGACAATACAAAACTTCTTTCCTGATATCTTTTTATGTCGTTTAAAGCACCTGCTTTTATCAATTTTTGTGCATTTCTATACAAATTAGGATTACTTGCAATCGGAACAATATAATTACTTGACTTCAAAACAGGAATCATTGAAACCGCATTCTGAAAAGAATCATCATCTAAATCAGCTAATTTTTCAGGAGGTATTCTACCTTCTTCAAATGATAAAATCCCTTCATTTTCCTTAAAAGTTAACCATCTTGAATATGTAAAATCATCAAGATTTGCTGCTCTATATGCACCGGCCATAGAAAATGGCATATTACCTGCTTTTGTAATTTCCAAAGCTCTTTGATATTGCTCATCATCTAACTCTTTAATCAAATTAAAATCTCTGTTTGGATTATAACTTGCGCCATTTTTTATTAGTAAGGTGCATCTTACAAAAGTTTTATCATCAACATTGCTGAGAGAATTTGATAATTTATATAACTCAGATTTTGTTAAGCCTAATTCTGATAAAATTTGTTTTCTATCTTCTTGTGATAAAAATACTTCTTTAGTTCTGCATACTTCATTAATTGATTCATGATTTTCTTCTGCTTTATTATTTGGATTTCCTAATCTGGAAATTATTGCACTTGTTACTTTAGAAGCAAAAGTATCTTCTTTTTTATCCTTTATTTTTTCAGGAATATACTCATCTTTTAATACACCAAAAGATATTTTAGGTGAAAAAGATTTGTTTTCTTTTAAATATTTTTTGTCTTTACTGCTAAAATTGTTAACAAAACTAATAGATTGTAAATTCATAATAACTACCATTTTTAATACACAAATTTATATAAAACAGAAAATAATAAAAAATGCTATTTTTAAACTTTATGTAAAGATAAATTAATCTAGTATCGCTCTTTGTTACCTTCTCATCCTCGCTAACAAACTACTCACCTTTTGAAAATTCTGCTCACCTTCGTTTCACTACGGATACAAGCTCACTCAAAAACAAAGTTTTTGGTTCGTTTTGTAAAAAAAATTCACTCATTCTTTCAGCTTATCTTAGATTTTTCTCAGATATTTTATTATCAAATTTATAAAATTCTTCTGGTTGAATTTTCAGCAAAATAAATAATTTTATTAATGTTGTATTACTAATACGTCTTTCGCAACGTTCAACGTGTCCAATGTATTTTAGATTTAACCCTAACATCTCAGATAATTGTTCTTGAGTAAGTCTGTTCTTTTTTCTATAATACCTTACTTTTTTAGCTATATTAGTATAAAAATAAATCTCAAAACTTGACATAATTAAATTATAATTATATGCTTATATAGCACCACTGCCGTATAAGCACTATTAAAGGAAAAATATGGAAGATATGATTGCAGACGCAAAATTAAAGATTAAAGAGATACAAAGCAGTTTAATTATTTTACAAAAAGCCATACAAAACAAAGAAGAAAAATTAAACTATAATAATATTGATGATTATTTAGAAATAATTATTGAAAAAACTACAAATATAATAAATTCCTTTTCGTAGAAATTAATTATCAGTTTCAAAAAATAATTTTATAGGAATATTTAAAATTTGTGAAATTTGAATAAGTTTTTTTAAACTTATGTATCGTTCAAAACGTTCAACATGTCCGACAAATTTTGAATTTGCTTCAAGTAAATCAGAAAGTTTTTCTTGAGATAATCCTCTTTCTATTCTATATTTTCGAATATTTTTTCCAATATTAATATATACTTCTTTTTCAAAATCCATATAATTATGGTAATTAATATACTTTTATAGCACCACTGACATATAAGCACTATAAAAATAAAAAGAAATTTTTATAGTGAGTAAGGTGCATATTTGAAAAAAGTCCAACCTTTAAATATTTAATAGTACTTTTCATATTACAGAAAAGTACAAAAAAACTAACAACTGAAAATTTTATTGCAACAGTAAAAAAGGAGAGTTTAAAACTCTCCTTTTGAAATAATATGTAATAATTTCTTTCTTATTTCATAGCATTTTCAACAGCAACAGCAACTGCAACAGTAGCTCCTACCATTGGATTATTACCCATACCTATTACACCCATCATTTCTACGTGAGCAGGAACTGAAGATGAACCGGCAAATTGAGCATCACCGTGCATTCTTCCCATTGTATCTGTCATACCATAAGAAGCAGGACCAGCTGCAACGTTATCAGGGTGAAGCGTTCTACCTGTACCGCCACCTGATGCTACTGAGAAGT
>CALURV010000035.1 GCA_944323285.1 Candidatus Gastranaerophilales bacterium
GTTGATTTCATAATTTCTCTCCCTCTTGAATTCTCTTAAAAATAATGCTATAATTAAGTAGAATTCATATATTTATGTGTTTTTAAGAAGTTATTTGTTTTGACCGACGATAACTTCTTTAATTTTGTCTTCAATAAAAACAGCAGGTGTTTTCTTTGCTTCTTCATTTTTTATAATGTTTTCTATTTTATTTAGTTTTCTAAAATGTGTTAATGCTCTTCTTTCTGCATTGTCTCTTTGATTTCTTAAATCTTTCTTTGTTTCAAAACCCAAAATCTTAATTCCTCCCTTCTTTAATTTTTAAAATAATTAATATTATTGAAATAACAATATATACTGACGTGATTGTCATGTTTGATGCTAAAATATTCGCTATTGCGGACAATGTACAACATACAATCACTATAAATATTGTTAATGATAAAATCGTAAGTATCTTTCTTATTAACTTCATTTTTTTTAACTCCTTTCACATAAATAATCATGTCTTACTTGCATGTATTGTTTTAAAGCTCCTCGTGTTACTTTAAACGGTATTGTATATTTTTGTACTGGTAGTTCTGGGTCTTTAAACATCTTTCTTACCATTTGAACACCAATATCAAATTCTTCGTGTACTTGCTCTATTGTTAAAAGTTCATAGTCTTTTTCTCTGTCATCTATTAATTTTTGTAATAATTCATTTGTCTTTTTTTGTTCTTCTAATAATTGTTCCATATTCTCATCTCCTCTCTTATTTGTATCAGGTCGTGGTTTATTTTTTAGGTTTACTTTTGTCAACATTTTTAATAAAAAAAATATCATCAAAATTACAATTTAATGCTTTACATATATTAACTGCTAACTCTGGACTTGGATTTCTTTCCCCTTTAGTTAATAAAGATATTGAAGTTGGATTTGAGTTTGCTTTTTTGGCTAATTCTCTATAAGTAAAACCTGCTGTTACTATTCTTTCTATGAAATCATCTATGTCTTTTATATACACTGTTCTATTCGCCATTTTTTTCTGCACCACCTTTCTTTGTTTACTGTTGTAAATAGTATATCATAGTATTTACATTTGTCAATACTATTTTAAAAATTTCTTCAAAAATATTTACAAATGTAAATTTATATAGTATAATTGCTTTTATAAGGAGGGTATTAATATGGAGTTTTCAACACAAGAGCTTGCAAAATATTTAAGAAATATAAGAGAGAGTTTGGGGTATAGTATATACGACGTCAACAAATTATGCGATATATCTCCTAGTTATTTATCTTTAATGGAAAACGGAAAACGTAGACCTAGTCCAATTATTTTAAAAAAATTATCTTCTATATATCATATTGATTATAATGACTTATTAATAAAGGCTGGTTTTTCAGATTTAATAATAGAAGATAATGAAAAAGAAGATATATTAAAAAAGATAGGTGCTATTCCCTTGTCAGATATTTCAACAACTAAAATCCCTGTTCTAGGCAAAGTAAAAGCAGGTTATGATTATCTGGCACAAGAAAATATTATAGATTATATTGCTTTTAATATTGATGGTACAGATAAAGAAAATTACTATGCTTTATATGTTACTGGTGATAGTATGGAACCTCTTTTTAATGATGGAGACATTGTTGTTGTTCATAAGCAAGATACTTTTGAAAATGGAGATAACTGTGTCGTACTCATTAATGGAGATGAAGCTACTGTAAAAAAAGTATATAAAGGTACCACAGGAATTGAATTAAAAGCTGTTAATCCTTATTACCCACCTAGAATTTTTACAGAAGAAGAAATAAAAGACTTACCTATTAAAATAATAGGTGTAGTTGAAAAATCTATAAGAAACTTTAAAAAGAAATGAAAAAAGGAATAATGTAATCAAATTTACCACGACCTGATACATTATTCCCTATCACAAACACTATTGAAAGTGAATGTACTATTATTATAATATAAAAGTACCTTTATTTTCAATAGCAAAAAATAAAAATATTGAAAATGGAGGTATTTTTTATGGGCAAAGCAAAACAGAAAGGAAATGGTCAAGGTACAATATTTAAAAATAATAAGACTGGTTTGTACATTGGTCAATATTATTTTGAAGGTAAAAGACATTCTATATACCAAAAGAAAAGTGAAAAAATAACTGATTTTAAAAATAGATTTAATGATATTCTTTCTAGTATAAACCAAGGCAGTTATATAGAAAACAAAGATATTTCATTATATCAAATATTAATTAACTACATAGAAAACAAGTATAAATCAGGAATTATTAAAGACAGAGCTTATATAAGAAATAATGAAACACTTAAGCAAATGAAAAGATGTTTACCAGATATTATTGATAAACCAATTCAGAAAGTAACTTTGGAACAAATTAAAAGGTCTTTACCTAATCTTAGAGAATTTAAATCTATTAATGCTAAAACTAATGAAACGGTCATTAAATCTTATTCTCAGAGTACAATCAATAAAGTATATTCTTTATTAAGAAAAGGCTTTAAAATTGCATTGTCAGAGCGAATAATCACATATAATATATTAGATAATGAAAATCTACAAAAGCCTAAGTCAAAAAAAGAAAATAAAA
>CALURV010000036.1 GCA_944323285.1 Candidatus Gastranaerophilales bacterium
TAATTGAGCATAATTTTTTGTTTTTATTTCATTAAAAAATTTTTTTAAATCGGTTTTCATAAGAGAATAATCTATACATTCTTGGTAATTTTCTTTATTTGTTTTTATTTCAATATTAAAATATAGATTGAAAGAATTATCTTTATCAATGGAACTTTCATCAATTTCATCATAAGTTACATTTATTTCTATATTTTCAATTTTTTTAGTTTCTCTTAATGGTAACGGTAATTTTTCATCAGGATAAATAAACCATCTTCCTGTATCCGAATTATATAACCAATTTGAAAGTATATGGATTTTGTATGGTTCTATTTTAGGATTCCAATTTGGTTTTGGTTTATTTTTTGTTATACCTGCATCAAATACTTCATAATCTTTCCAATTTTTTTCTATTTTGTATTTTGAACATTGATACTCTGCAAATAATGTGCTTCCTGGAAGTATTGCAAGTTTCCATCCTTCTTTATAATCATCTTTGTAAAATACATATTGATATGAATAGAATAAAGGAATATTTTTTAATTGAATTGTATTTTTTATATTAATTTCATCTAATTCTTTTTTCTTATGTATTCTTTCAATACTTTCTATTTCTTTATCTACTTCAGTTTTTAATTTTATAAAAGATATTAAAGTTAAATTATCAAGAAAAATTTTGTAATTTTCATCAGAAACAATAAATTTTACCCAACCTTTTTTATATTTATAATATTGAATAACACCTGAGTGTGGGATTTGTTTTACAAATAATTCAGAAGAAAGTTTATAATAGTAGGCTTGATTTAATTTAAAATCTTCTAATAAATTTAAATCTTTCTTTATACATTCTTCTTTTGCCAAATCTGCTGTAAGTATAATTTTTTTATTGTTATTAAGAGCTAAATATCTTTGAAAGAAAAGCCATTCATTACTTTCATTAACAGGTCCTTCCCATAAGTGGAAGATATAAGAATAGTAATATATACCTTTCAATGATTTGCAAAAGTATTCTTCTCCATTTGTATAAAAAAGACCATTTATAAAATCAGGTGTCTTAAGTATATCCTGATTAAAAATTAGTATATCTCCAATATTTAATCCGAGTCTGTCACATTCTCCATTTGCAAGTTCAATAATATATTTTGTCTGATAACCAGATATAGAATTATTAAAAACGGAACTTCTCTTTTTATATATTTTAATAATAGTCCCAATTTCATTACAAAAGAGTATATCAGAAGAAATCTTTATTTTATCAGCAGATACTTTATTGGGATATATTTCACTATAATCGTAGATGATTCCTATATTTTGTAGTATTTTATCCTTAAGAAACGAAGCATTTTTTTCTTCCTCTGCTTCCGGTGTTCCAAGTGATAAATTAGCATATTCACCATTTATTTTTCTGATTTCATAATTTTGTATTTTCATATATCCATTTGAAAAGATTATTTTTTAAAATATTCTATTGTTTGATTATATCATAGCTTAACTTAATTAATATATGAATATTTTGCAAATGAGGTAATAGAAATAAGTTTTAACACATTTTTTTGGTAGGAAACAAATATGTTCAAATGATAACTTTGTACTGCAAACACTTGATGTTACAATAATTCAGAGTAATACTGTAAATATAAATAAGTTAAAATGGAGAAACTCTGGATAGTATTTCGTGTCTTGATTTATCCACCATTAATTAAGAGGTTGATTAATACCTCTTTTTTATTTATAAATAATATTTAATATTTTTAAATTAAATTAATGGTAATAGAAAAAGAGAGGTTTAAACCTCTCTTTTTCTATTTAACAATAAGTTTTTTCTTTGCATCTTTTTCTTTTATTAATTTTGGAATAGTAATTTCTAATATACCATTTTCCATTTTTGCTTCTGTTTTTTCTGTATCAACTTCTTCTTGGAAGTATACAGTTCTTGAAAATTCACCGTATTTAAATTCTGATTTTCTATAAGATTTATCTTCTTCTTCTTTCTTTTCTTCTTTTTTAGCATTGATAGTGATATAGTTTTTGTCTAAATCAATATCAAGGTCTTCTTTCTTGATGCCGGGTAATTCAGCTTTTACAATATAATTTTTACCTTTATCTTCAATTTCTACAGGCATAGAATATTTTTCTACTTCTTCCCAATAAGCAGCTTCTGGAAAATAGCTGTCAAAATGTCTGTTTAATAAAGAGCTGATTTCATCATTTACAGTTCTTATAAAATTGTCCGGTGTTTTTTTAACTAAGAATCTCATAATCGTAACTCCTTTCAAACTTCTTGCTTGCTACATTTATATTATTAATCTGATTTGAAAAAAGTTGATTTTTTTAACAAAAAAATAACAATTAAAAATTTTTAAAAGAAGGATTTAATGTAATTGCAATATTATAGTCTTTTTCAGAACCTTTTGTATCATTAAATAATTTTTTTATTATTGAACGCATATAATATGCATGAGCAGATTTTTTATTTAGTTTTATTGCTTCATCATAATCTTTTAATGCACTTTCAAGATTATGTTTTTGCATTTTATAAAAAGCTCTTTGTTCAAATAGTTTATAACTTTTTTTATTCCAAGCAATGGCACTTGTTAAATCATTTATTGCTCCTTGAATATCATCCGTATAAAATTTAATATAGGCTCTGTTTAAATAATATTCAATATTAGAGTAATCAAGTTTTATAGCATTATCATAATCTTCAATTGCATTATTATAGTCTTTTAATTTTCTGTATATATCGGCTCTAAAAGCGTATAGTTGCGAATGTAATGGAAAATGCTCTATTGCTTTTGTGTAAAAATCTATTGCATAAAAATATTGTTTATTTTTTTTGTTTATTCTTGCAATTGCTTTATATGTATTTAAAGAATTTTCATTCATAGATAATGCTAGAAATAAATAATGTAGTGCTTCTTTATATTCAGCTAAATTTTCTCTCATTATTCCTTTTGAATATAAATGACAAAATATTAAATAATTTTTTAATTTGTTTAGATAAAACAATTTTTATTCCTTAATTATTTAAACTGTGAATAGGTGCTGGGATTCTTCCTCCTCTATTAATGAATATTTCAGATGATAGTTTATTCACATTCATAATAGGAGCTTCACCAAGTAACCCGCCATACACTGCATAATCTCCTACAGTTTTATTCGGAACAGGAATTATCCTGACAGCTGTCGTTTTTTTATTTATCATCCCAATAGCCATTTCATCTGCTATCATGCCTGATATTGTACTTTCAGAAGTATCTCCTGGAATTGCAATCATATCAAGACCAACAGAACATACGCAAGTCATAGCTTCTAATTTATCAAAAGTTAGAAGCCCTTTTTTAGCTGCTTCAATCATCCCTGCATCTTCTGAAACTGGAATAAAAGCACCGGATAATCCTCCTACGTATGAACTTGCCATAATACCGCCTTTTTTTACAGCATCATTAAGCATTGCAAGCGCTGCTGTTGTTCCGTGTGCACCTGCGTGTTCTAACCCCATTGCCTGAAAAATGCCTGCAACACTGTCGCCTATTGCAGGTGTGGGGGCTAAAGATAAATCTATAATTCCAAAAGGAATTCCCATTTTTTCAGCCATTCTTTTTCCTACTAATTCACCGGTTGAAGTTATTTTAAAAGAAATTTGTTTTATTTTATTAGCGAGTTCGCCAAAGTCTGCATTTTTAGGCATATTTTCAACTGCAGCTCTGACAACTCCCGGGCCTGATACTCCGATATTTAAAGCACATTCCGGTTCTCCGTACCCATGAAATGCTCCTGCCATAAATGGGTTATCCCCGGGAACATTACAAAAACATACCAGTTTTGCTGCACCTATACCGTCTTCATTTGCAGTAAGATTTGCTGTTTCTTTTATTATTTTACCCATTTTTTTTACTGCATTCATATTAATACCTGCTTTTGTTGAAGCAAGATTTATGGAAAAACATACTCTTTGAGTTTCTTTTAAGGCCTCAGGAATACTTTCTATTAATGCAGTATCTCCTTTTGTACATCCTTTTTCAACTAATGCAGAAAATCCGCCTATAAAATTAACATTAACTTCTTTTGCAGCTTCATCTAATATTTTTGCTAGGTATACATAGTCATAATCTTTACAAGATTCGCCTACTAATGATAATGGTGTAACTGCAATCCTTTTGTTTATTATAGGAATAGAATATTCATCTTCTATTTCAGAAGCATATTGATAAAGATTTTTTGCATATTTTAGAATTTTATTATATATTTTATCGCCGACTTCTTTTACATTTTCTCCGCAACAATCACGAAGGCTTAATGCTAAAGTAACTGTTCTAATGTCCAAATTGTGGACTTTTATCATATTTATCGTTTCTATTATTGAATTTTCATTAAAAAAAGTCATTTATATATCCTTAGATAGTGTGCATTTTATCAAATATTTCTTTTTTTTGTATCCAAATTTCCATACCAAGTTTTTTACCCGATTTAATTAAAGCCTCTTTTATTTCTTTAAAAGGATATTTTGATTTACTAATATCAGCTAAAAGAAACATCATAAAACATCCTTGCATAATAGTTTGTCTTATATCTTCAATATTTACTTGATATTTTGCAAGGACAGTTGCAATCTCAGCTACAATTCCGACAACATCTTTTCCTAATATTGTTACTATAATTTTATCTTCACTCATATATGCTCCTATAGAAATTATACTTTTATTGTATTAACAAATTAAGATAAAGGCAATTTCTTTATAAGAAATGTATTTGGCGAAGAATTAAAATTTTAGATTTCGTTCCCCTTTTAAAATTTTTTCAAGGTTTTGCATTACTGTTAATTTTATTTTTTTATCATTAATTTTATTAATTTCTTTTAAAAGTAATTTATTGCCTGTTTGTTTTGTTTTCTCTGTGGCATAATCTATTAAATATTCATTTAATGTCATTATGGCATTTGGGTGACAAAAATTTTGTATTTGTTGATCTTTACATATAGACATGAATCTTTCGCCTGTTCTGCCGCTGCCATAGCAAGCAGTACAAAAACTTGGAAGATAATTAAGTTCCATAAGCCAATTAACAACTTCATCTAATGTTCGGTTGTCATTTACTTCAAATTGACTAGAATCTTCATCTTCTTTTTCAGGTCTATAATAACCGCCTACGCTTGTTTTAGAACCTCCAGAAATTTGAGAAACACCAAGCTCTAATAAATCTTTTCTGCATTCTTTATTTTCACGTGTTGATATTATCATACCGGTATAAGGTACAGCTATTCTTATAACAGCTACTATTTTTTTAAAAGTTTCATCATCTATTGCGTTGGAAAATGTATTAGGGTCAATATCATCAGCTTTTCTTATCCTTGGAACACTTATTGTATGAGGCCCAACTCCGAATGTAGCTTCTAAGTGCTCAGCATGCATTAATATTGCAGCAAATTCATATCTATAGTCTTCAAGACCAAATAATACTCCAATACCAACATCATCAATTCCGCCTTGCATGGCTCTATCCATAGCTTCTGTATGATAAGCATAATTATGTTTAGGTCCTGTCGGATGAAGTTTTTTATAACTTTCTTTATTATATGTTTCTTGAAATAGAATATATGTACCAATTTTTGCTTCGTGCAATTTTTTATAGTTTTCAATTGTCGTTGCCGCAATATTTACATTTACTCTTCTTATTGCTCCATTTTTATGTTTTATTGAATATATTGTATCTATTGACTCTAAAATATATCCAATAGGATTGTTAACAGGGTCTTCTCCTGATTCTATTGCTAAGCGTTTATGTCCCATATCCTGAAGTGCAATAACTTCGTTTCTAATTTCTTCCTGTGTCATTTTTTTTCGGGGGATATGTTTATTTTTTGCGTGATAAGGGCAATAAGTACATCCGTTAATACAGTAGTTTGACAAATATAAAGGAGCAAAAAGTACTATTCTGTTACCATAAAAATCTTCTTTAATATGTTTGGCCAGTGCAAAAATCTCGTGATTAATATTTTCGTCTTCACACGCTAATAAAACAGAAGCCTCTTTATGTGTCAATCCTTTTTTTAATTTTGCTTTTACTAATATTTCTTTTAGAAGAATTTTGTTGTTTTTATTTTTTTCAGCATATTCTATTGTTTCTAAAACCTCTTGATGCGAAATAAATTCTTCTGCTTTTGTTGATTTTGGATTATACATTTTTATTGCCTTCTTTTGATTATAATTATATCTCAAAAAGAAAACAATTAGTTACTTATTGTTCAACCTGGTATAGTATTTTGTTAACGAGTATGATTCAATAACAAAATACTATACCAGATTAAATTTACAATTTATATCTTAATCTACTTAGTAATTAGTATTTTTATCCTTTTTCAGTTGGTATATACTCTAGCGATATATAGTGAAAATTATTGTTATATTCTTCATTTTCAATAACTCTAAATTTAGCTTCAGGTTTCATAATACCTTGTTCTATTCCGTCGAAAGAGGAAAGTCTAACAAGTTTTGAACCTTTTGGCAATTTTATATCAAATAGTACATAATCTTTACTTCCACCATAAGTTCCAAGAGTCTTTTTTGCGGAAGTACTTATATATATTGGAGATGAGTCGAGAACAACTTCTTCGCCTTTTTTTAGTTTACTAATCCAGTCAAAATAGTCATTATGGTCTTTTGTCCAGCCTTTGGAAATTGTTCTATATACTGTATGTTCTTTCTCTGTAGGAGTAAGTGTATTTACCGTACTTATTACATCATCTTTTAGAAATTCAATTTTTTGAGCAAAAGCTTTTGTTTCTTCTTCTATAGAGTGTTTTATATCATCTTCATTTAAGCCTTTGCGTTTACAACTTTCAAGAATTTCTTCTTGTCTGTATGGAATTAATTCTCCATGTTTTTTAAAATATCTTATTTCGTCTGCTAAATATGAAGTCATATCAAATAAACTTTTTAAGCTTATACTTCCACTTTCAGGAACGAGTTCTGTGCGTGAGAATTCTTGATCAATACCAACATTTGGTAGTTTATCTGCATTGAAGTTTTGAAAAATTCTATTTCCAAAAGTTGGCATATAAGAATGCATATAGAAATTTGATTTTTTTTGATTTATGTTTCTTATATTTTGATTTTGTACTTTTGCCCCTTGATTTTGTTGTTTATATTTATAAGACAATGAATTTACGGCTGAAATTTTCATAATAACTCCTTTTTTCTTGTTTAATTTAAAGATTTAAAATATTTGAAATTGCTAATTAAGTATATTTATGTAAAGAAAAATGTTAAGCTTTAAAAAATATTTTTAAATGAGCTAGAAAAAATTCACAATATTTGAAGATGGAAGTGAAACTTTTTGCAAAATGACAGAAAACTTTGTTATTGAGAGAACTTGTATCCTTAGTGAAACGGGGGTCAATGGTGTTTTTATAAGAAGAGTAATCTGTTTGACAGTATGGCTAGGTAACAAAGCACTATAATGATTAAGAGAGTTAGTTGCAATAGAAAAATGTTCATGATATAAAAAAAGTACTGTGAGGTTAATAGCCTTGCTAGTTCAATGAATGGAAGTTTAAGACACTGAATAAAAATATAAAATTAGCCCAAAGTGCAGGTTTTTGCTACGGAGTTAAACGGGCAGTCGAAACAACAAAAAAAATTAAACTTGAAAATAAATCAAAAAAGGTATGGGTATTAGGCGAGCTTATTCATAATTCTCATGTTATAAAAGAACTTGAAGAATTGGGAATAATGACTGTTGATGAGTTACCGGCAGGAGAAAATGGAATATGTATTGTGAGAAGTCATGGCATGGCGCCTCAATGCATAAAAGAAATAGAAGAAAAGGGGTTTGAAGTTGTTGATTTAACTTGTCTTGACGTAAAAAAAGTTCAGCAAAAAGCTGTTCAATTAGCTCAAGAAGGATTTTTAGTCCTAATATTGGGTAAGCCTGAACATCCTGAAGTTGTTGCTATTAATGCAAATGCACAAATGTATTCAGAAGATGTATATGTTATACCTGATTTGGAAACTTTGAAATTTCTGGAAAATAAGATTAAAGCTCATAAAAGAGTTGGTGTTGTTATCCAAACAACACAAAAATTAGAATTTTTAGAATCTGTTGTTAATTATCTAATACCATTATCAAGTGAATTGAAGGTATTTAATACAATATGTAAATCTACATCGATGAGACAGCAAGAGGCAAGGGAGCTTGCCAAGAGTTCAGATTTAATGATTGTTGTTGGAAGTAAAAAAAGTGCTAATACAACTCATTTGGCGGAGATTTTAGAAGGAATAACTACTACTATTCATATTGAAACAGAAACAGATTTAAAAAATTATAAAGAATCAATTGAAAAAGCTAAAAACATTGGAATAACAGCTGGAGCTTCTACTCCTGAAAATATTATAAAAAGTGTGATGATAGAATTGGAAAAATACTAAGAAAGGATAAAAAATGACAAACACAATGAATGAACAAGATGAATTTATCAGATTATTGGAAGAAAGCTATAATTATAAGTTTTCTGTTGCTGATGTGGTTAAAGGAATTGTAATTAAACAAGATAATGATGGCTTTTTAGTTGATATTGGTGCAAAAACGGAGGCTTTTTTGCCAAACAGAGAAATTACAAATAATCAGGTAAACGATAAAGATTATTCGGATTATATTACAATTAATGATGTAAAAGAATTTTATATTTTAAAAGAAGAAGATGATGATGATGATGGCAGAATCATTTTATCATTGAAGAAATTATCTTGTGCAAAAGCATGGCAGGAACTTCAAAATGCAAAATATAATAATGAAACAATAACCGCAAAAGTAGTATTAATAGTTAGAGGCGGTGTAATTGTTGAAGTTTCTGATTTAAGAGGTTTTGTACCTGCAAGCCAATTAAGAACAGGTGCTCCTTTTGATGGTTTAATTGGTCAAGATATTGAAGTTAAAGTTTTAGAAGCTGATGCTAAGAGAAATAAATTGATATTGTCTCAAAGACAAGCTGTTGCAGAACAAAGAGAACAAGTTGTTGATGAAATTATTTCAAACTTAGAAATCGGTTCAGTTGTTAAAGGTAAAGTTGTAAGAATTGCTGATTTTGGCGGTTTTATTGATATTAATGGGGTTGATGGATTATTGCCTATATCTGAAATTTCTTGGCAAAGGATTAAACATCCTTCAGATGTTATATCTTTAGGTCAAGAAATAGAAGTTAAAATCTTAAAAATAGATACTGATATGAAAAGAATCAGCTTAAGCTTAAAAAGAATGGGTGATAATCCTTGGGAATCTATTGAAAATGAATTTCAGGAAGGTCAGGTTATAAAGGGTACTGTTAATAAAGTTACTTCTTTTGGTGCTTTTATTAATATATTCCCCGGCGTTGAAGCATTATTGCCTTCTTCGGAAATGGAACCTGCTAATGCTAATCCCTTTAACTTATATAATGTAGGTGACGAAATTGAAGTATTAATTAAAAAGTTTACCCCTCAAGAACATAGAATTGCTTTAAGTGTTAAAGATATTCAAAAATAATACTCAATTATAATTTTTAAATAGAAATACTCCTTTATTAAAAGGAGTATTTTTGTTAATAATACTTAATATAGACTTAATTTATATCAAATAAAATTATTTATATGTTTTAATAAAAACAAAAAAGGGGAATAAGTATGAAAGTAACTCCGGTAAGTGAAAATAAAACAACAAAAACTTGTAAAAATATAGGTACAGCAGCGGGATTTACTGGTTATGTTGCAAATGTTGCAATTAAAGAAGGCAAAGATATTTTTGCTAAAGCTGGCAGAGAAGCAGTTGAAAAAGGTTTGAGTTCCAAAGTTGGTGTTGCTGTTAAAGCAGGTTCTATAGGATTAATTGCTGCCGGTTTTGCTGTTGGCGGAAGAATTATAGGCGGACTTATTGGTAAAGCTATTGATAAACATAATGAAAAAAAACAAAGTAAAGAACTATTAGAAAAAGCTATTCAAACAGTAATTTTAGAAAAAGATATAGAACCAATATCTATTAAGGAAATGAAAAAAGAACTTAATATCAAAGATTAATATAGAAATAAAAAGCCGGAGTATAACCGGTTTTTTATTTGATTATATTTTTTAAATATAAGCCAGTAAATGAATTTTTATTTTTTGCTATTTCTTCCGGTGTTCCTTCAGCTATAATCATACCGCCTTCATCTCCGCCTTGTGGTCCAAGGTCTATTATATGATCTGCCGTTTTTATTAAATCAAGGTTATGTTCTATAATAAGTATAGTATTACCTGCATCTGCAAGTTTATTTATTATTTTTATGAGTTTATCTAAATCATACCAATGAAGCCCAACTGTTGGTTCATCAAGTAAATAAAGTGTTCTTCCTGTTGAGCGTTTATTTAATTCACTTGCAAGTTTAATTCTTTGAGCTTCTCCTCCTGATAAAGTTGTTGAACTCTGTCCAAGTTTCATATAACCAAGACCGACATCATTTAAAGTTTTAAGTCTTGTTTTAATTTTTGGAATATTTTCAAAAAATTCCAAAGCTTCAGATATACTCATTTCTAAGACTTCGGATATATTTTTACCGTTATATTTTACTTCAAGAGTTTCTCTGTTATATCTTTGTCCTTTACAAACATTACATTTTATATAAACATCAGAAAGAAAGTTCATTTCAATTTTTGTTACACCATCACCTTTGCAGGCTTCACATCTACCTCCTTTTACATTGAAAGAAAATCTTCCGGGTTTATAGCCTCTTACTTTTGCTTCTGGTGTTTTTGCAAATAATTCTCTTATATGTGTAAAGATATCAGTATATGTTGCAGGGTTAGAACGAGGTGTTCTTCCTATTGGAGATTGATCTATACATATAACTTTATCTATATTTTCAAATCCTTCTATTGAATCAACTCCTTGTGGTTTCGGTTTATTTGTATTTAATTTATGAAGTGAATATTGATAAATTAAATCATTCATTAATGTTGATTTTCCGCTGCCAGATACGCCTGTAAGCGCTACAACTTTACCCAATGGTATTTTTACATCAATATTTTTTAAATTATTTTTGTGTGCATTTTTTACTTCTAGAAATTTACCGTTTCCTTCTCTTCTTTTTTTAGGAATAGGTATGAATTTTTCTCCGCTCAGATATTGTCCTGTTAGTGATTTTTTACAGTTAATAATATCTTCTAAAGTGCCTTGAGCTATTATTTTACCTCCGTTTACTCCAGCATAAGGCCCAATATCTACTATGTAGTCTGCGTTTCTTATTGTATCTTCATCGTGTTCTACAACAATTAAGGTATTGCCTAGATTCCTTAATCTTATTAGGGTTTTTATAAGCATATCATTATTGTATTGATGCAGACCTATTGAAGGTTCATCCAGAACATATAATACTCCTGAAAGTCCGCTTCCTATTTGTGTAGCAAGCCTTATTCTTTGAGCTTCACCGCCTGAGAGTGTCCCAGACATTCTGGCTAGATTAAGATAACTTAAACCTACGTCTAACATGAATTTTAATCTTGCTCTAATTTCTTCAAGTATTTGTTTTGCTATTGTGAGTTTATAGTCATCGAGCTCCAAATATAAATCAGAGAAAAATTTATATGCATCTTTTATTGAAAGAAGAGTAACTTCATAAATATTTTTACCCATTATTGTAACCGCTAAAGAAAAAGGTTTTAATCTTGCTCCTTTGCAGTCATTGCATGGAATTTGAGACATATATTCCTGAATATATTCTCTAATTTCTTCAGAGTTTGTTTCGTTGTATTTATTCATAAAATAAGGTACAACACCTGAAAATGGTCTTGTTTGAGTTACATATCTTGTGCCACCGAATTCTTTAAATCTTAGTTTTACACATTCTTTTCCGCTTCCGTATAAAATTATATTTTGATGTTCAATAGGTAATTTTTCAAAAGGAATATTCATATCTATTCCAAAATGATTGGCAACAGAAGTAAGAATATCTAGATAATAAGGATTCCCTGTTTTTGCCCAAGGATAAATAGCACCATTTTTTAATGATTTTGTTCTATCTGGTATAAGAAGATTCGGATCCATTTCATAATGTGCACCAAGTCCTGAGCAAGTCGGACAAGCTCCATATGGACTATTAAAACTGAAAATTCTTGGTGCAAGTTCTTCAAAACTTATATTACAGTTAGGACAGGCTAATTTTTCTGAAAATATCATTTCTTTTTGACCTATAACATCAACAATTAAAAGTCCCTCTGCTTTTTGTAGTGCAATTTGTGCACTATCTGTTAATCTGGATTTTGCACTTTCTTTTATAACAAGCCTATCTACTACAACTTCAATTGTATGTTTTTGTGTTTTATTTAATTCTATTTCATCTTCATCCAAATTATAAATTTTCCCGTCAATTCGGACTCTTATAAAACCTTCTTGCTTTAATTCTTCTATTAGATTTATGAATTCGCCCTTTTTCCCTCTTACAATGGGCGCTATTAATTGAATTTTTGTTCCTTCTGCAAGTGTATAAATTTTATCTATAATTTCATCTATTGATTGAGGCGCTATTTCACATCCGCATTCAGGGCAATGAGGTGTTCCTATTCTCGCAAATAATAATCTTAAATAGTCATATATTTCTGTTACTGTACCTACTGTAGAACGGGGATTATTACTTGTAGATTTTTGATCTATTGATATAGCAGGTGATAAACCTTCTATGCTTTCTACATCAGGTTTATCCAATTGTCCTAAAAATTGTCTTGCATAATTAGATAAACTTTCAACATATCTTCTCTGTCCTTCTGCAAAAATAGTATCAAAGGCTAATGAACTTTTACCTGAACCTGATATGCCTGTAAAAACAATAAGTTCATTTTTTGGCAGTTCTAGACTTACATTTTTTAAATTATGTTGATTTGCTTTTCTTATTATTATTTTGTCGTTCATATTAAACATTATTGCATGAAGAAAGTTTTTTAGTTGATATTTTCACAGGGCAAGTACTTTGTTAACATATCATTCTCTTTAACAAATTACTATAACTGATTAAATGATATAAATTATAAATAGTTTGCTTGAATTGAAAATTACAGACTATCTATTTATTATGCAGAAATGTTATATCTCTTTATATAATCTTATCATTCTATAGAAATATTTAATATCTTTATCTGTTGAATTTTTTAGAATATTAATTATAAGATTTAACAGTTCATCCCTTGATTTTATATGATCAAAGTCAAATAATTCACTTTCATTGATATTGAGTGCTTTTATTATTTTTTCTAGTGTTTCAGCAGAAACAAACTTTTTCCCTCTTTCAATATTACTTAAATTAGGTACATTAAGTCCAATAGCTTCTGCAAGTTTTTCTTGTGTCATATTCTTACTTTTTCTTATTTCTTGTATTCTTACACCAAGCTTTTTTTTTAATGAACTCATATAAATACCTCAATTACTATTTTATAATTTTATCCTCCCATTTTTAATTTTCTAAAATGCTAATAAATATTGACAAAATTTACCTAAAATGCTAAGTTACTTATACTATAGTGCTAATTTTAAATTTTTAAATAGCACTATGGGTAAATTTTTTGAATGATAAAATTACAACACATTAAAGTTATTTATTAAAATGGAAGATAATAAAAAGATATTTTTAATAATAAATTTATCATTTTTTGGAGATGTACTTCTTTCAAATACATTATGTCAAAACATAAAGAGAGAGTACCCCGATAGTAGAATTATATTTCTGGTAAATACACCATTTTATGAAGCTGCAAAGTATCAGAAAAATGTTGATGATGTTATATGCATGAATAAAAGAAAAGAGCATCGTGGATTATTTGGTTTATTAAGATTTGCTTTTACTTGTAAATATAGAAATAAAATATATGCTACATTTATTATATATGGAAATTCAAGAGGTATATTAGTTTCATATCTTTTAAACTCTCAAAAAAGAATATCAGGACCTACAAAATTTGTAAAACATCTTCTAACTGATATTTGGTTTGAAACTTCAGGTTTAACGAAAATGCAAGATATAAACGGTAATTTTTTAAAAGCATTAACGGGAAAAAATTCAGAAATATTACCTATTGAATATAATGTTGCTCCAGATAAAAATTTTCTTGCTAAAAAATTATTAGAAACATACACAGGAAAGAATATAATTGGTCTTTGTTGTGTATCAAAAGAAAAAGAAAAGGATATGCCTATTGAAACGGCAATAGAAATTATTAATAGACTAAATAAAGAGTATAAAACAGTATTTTTATTTGGAAATGGTGATATAGCAAGAAAATATGCAGATAATTTAAAAAAGCTTGGTTGTACAACTTTTGTTGATTTAACTAATGTTACATCAATATATGATTTGGCTAATATAATTGCAACATGTAAAGGTATAATAAGTGTTGACACAGGTACAATGCACTTGTCTTGTGCAGTGAAAACACCTACAGTATGTTTATTTTATAAAAAAGCTAATGTTGCAAAATGGGCACCAAATACAAAATTATACAATGTTATTATAGAAGATTCTAATTTTACTGCAGAAACTATATGTAAAGAATTAAATAAATTGCTAAGTGCAATACCAGATAAAATACAAGAAACGTTTTAATCTTGTCTAAAACCATATGAATTTGAAATGCTTCTATTAATAGATTTAATTTTGTCATAAATAAGCTTTTTATTTTCATCTTCATTATTATTTATGCCTGCTTTATCTGGATATATTTCATAATTTTTTTTATAAGTTTGTGGGGTAATATTAAGCATTAAAACATTAGCTCCACTTTGAAGAGCAATAATGTGTCCATTTTTATTTAAGGTTTCCATTGCCGTTGTTGCCGGGATATTAATGTCTGGCAGAAGTAATCTTGTTATTGCCATTACTTTTATTGATAAGTTAAAATTATTAGTTTTATTATTAGCAAGTGGTGTGTTCGGATGAGGAATAAATGGTCCAATCCCAACCATATCTGCATTTAGTTCTTTAAAAAATAAAATATCATTTGCTAAAGATTCAATTGTTTGATTTGGCAATCCTACAAGACATCCGGTTCCTGTTTCATATCCTAGTTGTTTTAAATCTTTTAGGCATTTTATTCTGTTCTTAAAGTTCATATTTGGGTGAAGAGTTTTATATAGATTTTCATCAGTTGTTTCAATTCTAAGTAAGTATCTGTCAGCGCCAGAGTCTTTAAAAGCTTTATATTCTTCAAAAGTTCTTTCTCCAATACTTAGCGTAACTGCTAAATTATATTTTTTTAATTCTTCTATTATTTTACAAATTTTATCTGCATCAAAATAATCATCTTCTCCGCTTTGCAGAACAATTGTTTTATATCCTAATTTGACAGCATATTGTCCGCATTCTTTAATTTCATTTGAAGTTAAACGGTATCTTTTTATTTTTTTATTTTCACATCTTAAACCGCAATAATAACAATTTCTTTTACAAATATTACTAAACTCAACAAGTCCTCTTATATGTATTGAATCACCTTTGTATTTTTTTCTTATTTCATCTGCAAAAGAAAAAAGAGATATATCATTACTTGAAAGAAGTTTAATAATTTCATCTTTATTTAGATTATGATTTATCTCTGCTTTTTCTAAAATATTTTTCATTTTCAATTAATTATAAAGCATCAATTTCTAATTGTTTAAGATTTTCTTTAATATGCTTTATGGCCTTTCTTGATTTACCTATAAACATACCATTATCTAATTTATATTTTAAGACAGAAGCCTTTTTGTCCGCAATATGTTTTTTATATAAATTAACAGCGGTTTCACCTCTTGAATTTGAGCTTTGTACAACGTGGTTTGCAATAGATTGACCAATATAATTTATGTCGTGAATCCTTTTTGCATTTATATTTTTTTTGTATGTCGCATATCCTGCTACAGCAACACCAGCAATTGCAAGCCCTGCTAGTCCTTTTATTATTTTATGGGAATTCTCTTTAAAATTTGGTTTTGTATGTTTTGAATTTCTTAATGATGTATTTCTATAATTTGAATATTCGTGTAAGTCTTTTGTATCTACAGTCAAAAACATTAGCCTTCTCCTAAATTTATGGGTATTTAATCATACAAATAATTTCTTATTTGTTTCTTAAATTCTCGGTTAATCAATAGTCTAAATCGGGAAATTAAAAAGTTTGGGATGTTTATTATAGCATAAATTTTATTTTTAGTGTATAACAAAATAAATATTGTTACACAGGATAGTATAGATGGATGATAAAAAGTTATTAGTTCAGAAAATAAAAGAATTAAAACAGAAAAAAAATGCAATAATTTTAGCTCATTGTTATCAAAGTATAGAAGTTGATGAAGTTGCAGATTTTGTTGGCGACTCATTATATCTAAGCAGAGAAGCAGCTAAAACAAATGCAGATATAATTGTTTTTGCAGGTGTTTATTTTATGGCGGAAACCGCTAAAATACTTTCACCTTCTAAAAAAGTATTAATTCCTGATAAAACAGCAGGATGTCTTATGGCAGAGATGATTAATTTGGAAAAAATAAAAGAGTTTAAAAAGAAAAATCCAAATGTTCCTGTTGTATGTTATGTTAATTCTACAGCAGAAGTAAAAGCACAATGTGATATATGTTGTACAAGTGCAAATGCTGTTAATATTGTTAAATCTTTAGGCGCAAAAGATGTACTTTTTGTTCCCGATAAAAATCTTGGTAATTATGTTTCATCCAAAATAGAAGATGTAAATGTAATTTGTTATGAGGGTTATTGTCCTATTCACCAAGATTTAACTGTTAATGATGTAATAAAAAAGAAAGATTTGTATCCTTTAGCAAAAGTACTTGTTCATCCTGAATGTCAAAAAGATGTATTAAATCTGGCAGATTTTATAGGTTCTACGAGCGGTATAATGAAATATGTTAAAGAATCAAAAGATAATGAATTTATTATAGTTACCGAAATAGGGGTTGTTGAAAGATTACAAAGAGATTATCCTGATAAAAAATTTATTCATATATCTCAAAATGCAATATGTGATAATATGAAAAAAATATCTCTTGAAGATATATATAAAAGTTTAGATGAAGAAATATACGAAATTAAAATAGAAGAAAATCTAATAAAATCGGCTATAAGGCCTATTGAAAGAATGATATCAATAAATTAAAACATAGATGATTTTATTTTTTTATGTGCTAATATAAAAATGAACATTTAAAGGAAAAATAAATGGGCGAACACTGGGCAGGGTATATAGGTAATTTACATGTGCACTGGGATACATTGATAACTATGTGGTTTGCAATGACAGTTGTTATAGTGTTGGCTTTTGTTTTGACTAGAAAATTAGAAATTATTCCCGGAAAATTGCAAACTGTAGCAGAAAGTATATTGAAATTTTTTATTGGAAGTTTATCTGATGTGAAAAATGGCAATATCCATATTCCTCTTGTTGGTTCTTTATTCTTATTCATACTATTTGCAAATTTAATGGGGCAATTACCATTAAGATTGATACATTTAAAGCAAGGAGAGTTTGCTTCACCAACAAATGATATAAATATGACTGCTGCAATGGCTATAATAGTTTTAGTATATTATTTATATCAAGGTTTTAAAGAGAAAGGCATTCACGCTATCTGGCATGGATTTTCATTTGCCGGATTAATAACATTATTTGTAGATTTGCTTGAAATGGTCACAAGACCGTTAAGTTTATCATTAAGACTTTTTGCAAATATATTTGCCGGAGAAATATTAATTTCAGCGTTGCTTGGAATATTGGCATTTGGTCTGCCCATTCCTGCAATGTTTTTTGAAATTTTTGTAGCATTTATTCAAGCATTTGTATTTATGATGCTTTCAATAGCATATATATCAACTGCGGTGTCAAAAGAGCATTAAAAAGGAGATAATAATGGAAGAAGTAAAAACAATTTCAGATTTAGCACAATTAGGTGCAGGTTTAGGTATCGGTCTTGCTGCTTTAGGCGTAGGACTTGGTATTGGTGTTGGTTTAAAAGGCTTATTAGAAGCAATATCTCGTCAGCCTGAAATAGCAGGTAAAGCATTTACAAATTTTCTTGTAGGAGCTGCTTTAGCTGAAGCTTGTGCTTTATATGCATTAGTTGTTTCTTTTAAATTATTAGGTATGTTTTAAATAGAGGCAATAAATGGAATTCGATGCAACATTTCTTATAGCTTTATTGAGTTTTATTGTATTCATTTTCATAATGAACAAAATATTTTATGCTCCTGTATTAAAAATAATGCAGGAAAGGCAAAGTTTTGTTGAACAAAATTATGATAGCGCTAAAACAACAAAAAATGAGATAAAAAATAAATCAGAATATATAAATTCTGAGCTTGAAAAGTCTCGTAATGAAGCAAGAAATATAATTGCTGAAAATTCACAAAATTTGAAAATACAAAAATTAAAAAAAATATCTGAATATAAAGAAAATTTATATAACAGTATTGCAGAACAAAAAGATACTTTGAGAGATTCAGCTATATCTGCGAAAGAAATATTGAAAGACAATGTTGTAGATCTTGCTAAAGAAATTTCTCAAAAAATATTAGGCAGTTCAGTAACTACAGAAACTATAGATAAATCTCAAATAAAAGAGCAAGGTTAATATGATAAATTTTTGGCAGTTAATATTACAAACAAATACTTTTAATTTCATAATAGTTTTAGCTATTTTAATTCTTATTATTTCAAAATTAAATGTAAAGGAAAAAATTGAACATATAAGAGATGAAATAAAAAGTTATGTTCAAGAATCTTCAAATGAAAAAAATCTTGCCGAAAAAGAGCTTGAAAACATTAAAAAAGAAGTTGTAAAATTACCTGATGAAATTTCCAGAATAAAAGAAAGTGCTAAAAATAGTGTTTCAAGTTTGGAAAGAAAAATTGAAGCAGAAGTAAAAGAGCAAATGTCAGATATAGATAATAATGCTAAGAGATTATTGAGTTTCGAAACTAAAAAATTTAAATCTAAGTTATCATCAATATTATCGGAGGCATCTATTGTTTTAGCAAAAGATAATGCACTTAAGCAGCTTGAAAATAATAGAGAACTGCACAATAAATATATAGAAGATGCAATAGAAGAGATAAACAGGATTAATCTATGAATACAGCAGATGTAAAAAATATAAAATTAGCAAAAAAATATTCTAATGCACTTTTAGAATCAGCAATAGAGCATAATGTGCTTGATAAGGTATATAATGACATTATTTTTGTAGATGAAACTATAAAAACAAATAAAGAGCTTAAAGAATTTCTGAATAGTCCTTTGATAAAAATTGAAGATAAAAAAGATGTTATATCAAGATTATTTTCAATACATGTAGAGAAAATTACTTTAGATTTTATATATTTATTACTTGATAATACACGAATTGCTGTATTGGATGAAATATTAAATCAATTCTCAAGTTCATATAACAGAAAGAATAATGTAGTAACTCCGAATATAATATCAGCAGTTGAGTTAGATGATAATCAAAAGCGAAAAATAATAAATAATTTAGAAAATAAATTATTAAAAAAAATAAAACCGCAATATATTATAAATAAAGAAATAATAGGCGGTTTAATATTGGAAATAGAAGATAAAACAATAGATTGCAGTTTAAAAACTAAATTTGAAAATATGAAAAAACAATTAACAAAAGGAAGTAGATATGGCAGTAATTAATCCTGATGAAATTAAATCTATAATAAAAGAAAAATTAGAAAATTATGAGAATAAATTAGAAGTAAATAATGTAGGAACAGTTCTTGAAGTTGCAGACGGTATATCAAGAATATATGGTTTATCTGATGCAATGTCTTCAGAATTAGTTGAATTTGAAGACGGCAAGGGTACTTTAGGTATAGTTTTAAACTTGGAAGAAGATAATGTTGGTGTTGTAATCTTGGGTGATTATTCACATATAAAAGAAGGAATGACAGTAAAAACTACGGGAAGAATAGCTTCTGTTCCTGTAGGAGAAGGTTTATTAGGCAGAATAATAGATCCAACAGGTGTTCCAATAGATGGAAATGGAGAAATACACTGCGATAAAATAAGAGCAATAGAAAGAGTAGCACCGGGTATTGTAACAAGAAAATCCGTATGTGAACCTTTGCAAACAGGTTTAACTGCAATTGATGCTTTAACTCCGATTGGAAGAGGGCAAAGAGAATTAATAATTGGAGACAGACAAACAGGAAAAACTGCTATTGCAATTGATACAATAATAAACCAAAAAGGAAAAGGGGTAATTTGTATATATGTTGCAATAGGACAAAAGACATCAACAGTAGCACAATTGGCAAAAACATTAGAAAATTATGGAGCAATGGAATATTCAATAATAGTTTCTGCTCCTGCTAATGAATCTGCTCCTATGCAGTATATTGCACCGTTTGCAGGTTGTGCTATTGCAGAAGAATTTATGGAAGAAGGTAAATCTGTTTTAATTATATATGATGATTTATCAAAACACGCTCAGGCATATAGAGCAATGAGTCTTCTTTTAAAAAGACCATCAGGAAGAGAGGCCTATCCTGGTGATGTATTTTATTTACATTCAAGATTACTTGAAAGAGCTTGTAAATTAAATGACGAGTTAGGCGGAGGAAGTATTACCGCTCTTCCAATAATAGAAACACAGGCAGGTGATGTATCTGCATATATTCCTACTAATGTAATTTCTATAACAGACGGACAAATATTTTTAGAATCTAATTTATTTAATTCAGGCATAAGGCCGGCAATTAACGCCGGGATTTCAGTATCTCGTGTAGGAGGTGCTGCTCAGACTAAAGGTATTAAACAAGTTGCAGGACAGTTAAGATTAAATCTTGCTCAATATAGAGAACTTGAAGCTTTTGCTCAATTTGCAAGCGATTTGGATAAAGCAACTAAAGATCAATTAACAAGGGGCCAAAAATTATCAGAGGTTTTAAAACAGCCGCAATATTCTCCTTTAAGTGTTGCAGAACAAATAAGTATATTGTTTGCTGCAAATGAAGGAATATTAGATGATATAGAAAATACAAAGATAAAAGATTTCAAACAAGGCTGGTTTGATTACTTTGAGGCAAATATGAAGGATTTGGCAGAGAAATTAAATAATGGAGCTAAATTATCAGATGAAGATATGGATGCATTAAGAAATAAATTAAAAAATTACAAATTAAATTTCTTTAAATAATCAGGTAAAATATGGCAAATTTAAAAAAAATAAAGAATAGAATAAATTCAATAAAAAGTACTCAAAAAATAACTCGTGCAATGAAAATGGTTGCTTCTGCCAAGGTTAAAAAATTTGAGAACAGAGTAAAAGCATCAAGACCATTTACTTATGAACTTGAGAAAATGTTTTACAGATTATTGCATTCTGTTTGTGAAATTGAATCAAGAGAAACTAATTTCAAAGAGCCTTTAAATAATTTCCCTGTTTTGCTTCAAGAAAGACCAATTAAAAATGTAGGCTTATTGATAATAACATCAAATAAAGGACTTTCCGGAGCATTTAATGCTAATGTTGTAAGGTATACATTAAAAACGATACAGGAATATAAAGAAAAAGGAATAGGTTGTGAACTTTTTGTTATAGGGCAAAAAGGCTATAATGCTTTGAAAAGAACAGTTGAAGATTATGACTTTAAAATAAATCAATCTTATTTAACATTTAGTGAAACACCGACATCATCTCAGGCAAGGTTAGTAGCATCTGATATGGCAAGGTCTTTTGTTAACGGCGATATAGATTCAATGGAAATAATAACAACTCGTTTTAGGAATATGATGTCATACTCTGTTGAAAAATGGGATATATTGCCGTTAGATGAAATTGATTTTGATTATACAAAAGAAGAATTTTCAGATATGGAAATAGAACCAAATACCTCTATTGTATTATCTGAATTAGTTCCTCTATTTATATCAAGCATAATTTTTCAAGCTATGTTAGAATCTATAGCAAGTGAGTTAGCATCGAGAATGACAGCAATGTCAGCGGCTTGTAATAATGCTGAAGAAATGATACAAAAATTGACTATTGATTATAATAAAGTAAGACAAGCTATGATAACTCAAGAGTTGACAGAAATTGTCGGCGGTAGTGCAGCTATAAATAAAAAATAAGTATGAATAAATTAAAAAGAATAGGTATTTTTGTTTCTGTTTCTGCAGTTGTTTTTACTGCATTATATTATTCTGCTTTAATTTCTATACCTTATTTTGTAGATTTGAATAAGTATAAAAATACTATTAGCTCTGAAATAGAAAAACAAACAGGGTTTAAAGTTTCTTGCGAGGATATATCTTTTAAAAAAAGTTATACTCCATATTTTAAAATACATTTATATCATACACTTGTTTTATATCCCAATAGTGAAGTATTTTTAAAATTAAAAGAAGCCGATTTAAAAGTAAAGATTATTCCTCTTCTTTTTAAAAAGATAATTATTAAAGATGCTGTTTTAACAAGACCAATTATTAATATTACTTTGTATAAAGATTTTTCTACTTCTCTTGAGAAGTATTTTAATGCTGATAAACAAATTAGTACAAACGGTTTTAAAATGGATAGTATTATTTCAGATACTATATGTAAAAGATATAAATTAAAAATTAATGATGAAAGTATAAATAAATTATTTTATTTGGAAGGTGATGAGTTATTACTAAAAGATTTAAAATTAAATGAAAAAGTTCATTTGATTTTAAAAGGTTCTTTGTTTGAAGAAGAAAAGAAATATCTTAATTATGATTTAGATATTAATTCTTCTCTTAAACAGAAAATAAAACAATTTAATTTCTCTCCGTTTAAAGAAATCTATGATTATGATGTAAAAGGAAATATATTCGGTCATTTAGATATAGATAAAAATAGTCTTTTAAAAGGTAATTTAAAGCTGGAGAGTTTCTCATTAAATATAGAAAATAATATTTTGGATAACAATTCCGCTAATCTTATATTTAAAGGAGAAGATGTAGAATTTGAATCAGAGCTTCATACATCTAAGACAGATGAAGCTAAAGTTAAAGGTAAGTTTAATTATGGTAAAAATAAATATATTGATTTAAATGCAAAAGCAAAAAATATTAATCTTGAAAAATTATTTAAGGTAGTAGGGGTAATTACAGAGAGTATTAATATTCCAAATGAATATAAAGATATTCAAATAAAAGGAAGATTGAACGCTGATTTTTCAATAAATTCTGATTTTAAGAAGTTGAAATCAAAAGGTACTGCAAAAATTATTAATGCAGAATTATCTCATAATTCACTTCCTTATAAAATAGACAATATAAATTCTTCAATAAATTTTGATAATAATAAAATAACAATTGAGGAAGCACAAGCTTATGTGAACTCAACTCCTGTCAGCCTAGAAGGGATTGTAAATGAAGATGTTTCAGTTGATATGAAGGCTCATTCTGAAAATCTTGATTTGACAACAATCACTGATTTATTTCTGGATAAAAAACAAATACCTTTTAATTTTGTAAAAGGTAAATTATCTTTTGTATCTGATATAAAAGGAGTTTTAAATAAATCAGTTAATATAAATTCTCAAATATTATTGAAAGAGTTTAGTGCAGTTGAAAAAAAATCCCAGTTGCCAATATATGCAAATAATATACAATTAAATATTTTGAATGATAAAAATAAATATTCAGGCGAAGTTTTATGTTCTGATTTAAGAACAATGGTTAATAAGAAACCAATATTAGCAAAAGCATTAAAATTAACCTTTGATAATAACAATATAATAATCCCCCCAAATCAGATAATATTAGTATCTTCTCCTATTAATATAATGGGGAATATTAAAGATTATATGAAAAGTCCAATAGGGCAGATTAAATTTGAAGGAAATATAGCTTCAAGTAATTTAGGAACAATAATTGGGGAATATATAAAAGAACCATATAAAGCGGCAGGACATATAAATACAAAAGGTGCTATTTCTTTTGTAAAAGATAATATAAAAGTAAATGCAAAGTTAAAAGCAAATAAAGATAATTATATATCATATTTAGTAATAAAAGAAATATTAAATAAACCAACAATATTAAATATAGATGCAGAAATACAAGATAAGGAAATAATAATTAAAGATGCATCAATAACAGAAGAAAGCAATACTAAGACAGAACCAAAAGTAAAAGTTACAGGAAATATTCTAAATGAAAAAGAACCTATTTTTAAAGATATAAGAATACAAATTCCTGAAATAATCAGCACAAATATGAATTTCTTTGGCGGAGAAGAAATATCTTTAAATGGAGATATTACGGTTAATAATACATTAAAAGAACCCGAATTAAAAGGAAATGCAAAGTTACAGAGATATAATATTAAAAAATTATACACAGCGGTAAGGAATGCCGATGTAATTTTTTCTAAAAATAATATAAGAGTAGTTGCTCCCGATGTTGAAGTGAATAATTCAAAGTTCAATATGGTACTTGATATAGAACCAAAAATTTCAGATATAATAAATATTTCAAATGTTCAATTAAATTCTTTGAATTTAGATTTAAATACATTATTTCCTTTAATACAAAATGAAAGAAATCCATTTGGCAAAAATTTATTAAATGTGAAAAAAGGAAGTGCAACAATTAACAGTTTTAAAGTATTAGATATAAAAGCAAATGATATAAGCAGTGATTTTACAATAAATAATAATATATTACAAATGAATAATATATTACTAAGTGCATATAATGGTAAAGTTACGGGCGATATGAGCTATGATATAAATCACGCACAGTTGTCAGTAAATTTAACAGGAAAAGGATTAGATATAAAAGAATCTTTATATGATTTATGTAAAATAAAAGATAATCTTGCAGGAAAAGTTGATTTTATAAGTTCTTTAACCTTATTAACCGGAGATTATAATCAAGTAATAAAGTCTATTGACGGTGAAGTAACATACGATGCAGTTAATGGAAAAATGGGAACTTTAGGCAAATTTGAATATTATTTATATGCACAAAATCTATTATATTATGGACTTTTAAATGCAACATTAAATAGAATAGCGGATACAATAGCACCTGATAATACAGCGAGATTTAAAGAGTCAAAAGGCAGTTTAGTATTTAATAACGGATATTTGATAACAAAAGAAATTAAAACAATAGGTCCGAATATGAGTTTATATATAAAAGGCAGACATAATTTATTAACAAATCAAGCGAATATAGATATATACGGAAGAATTTCAGATGAAATAAGTTCCAAGTTGGGTTCTTTTGGAGATGTCTCAATTTCAGAATTTTTAAATGGACAATCAGCAAAAAAGAATGTTTCAGTAATGAAGGTTCCTCAAAGTATTATGTCTAATATACCCGAGTTATATTCAAGAAGTAATGACAGAACAAAAACATTTAAAGTAAATATATATGGGAATATAAATTCAGTAAGTTCTATCAATTCCTTTATGTGGATAATTCCGAATGAAACAGAAATTCAAGATAATAAATTGCCTGAATTTAATGATATGACTCAAGATTTATGATTAACTTTCATTATTTTCAACGCAACCGTGTTCAGAATGTTCTTCAATATTAACTGGAGAAATAAATTCATTGTTGTAAGATTTTAATTTTTCAATATTTTTTTCATATGTATATAGATTATTAAATTCTTCCATTTTTGTATAATTAAATTCATTTTCCCATCTTGCAACGACAACAGTTGCAATACAGTTACCGATAAGATTAACAGTAGTTCTACCCATATCTAATATTTGATCTACTCCAAGCAGAATAGCAACCCCAAGAATAGGGTAACCAAAACTGGAAAGAGTACCTGCAAGAATAACAAGAGCAACTCTAGGTACACCAGCTATACCTTTACTAGTAAGCATTAAAGTTCCCATTATGAATAAAAGTTTAATAGGTTCAACATGAATATCAGCGATTTGCAGCGAGAAGAGCATTGCAAGTGCTAAATAAAGAGTTGAGCCATCTAAATTGAAAGTATAACCTGTAGGCATAACAAAACCTACAATATTTTTAGATACACCAAAACTTTCCATAATTTTCATAGCTTGAGGAAGCGCAGCTTCTGAGGTTGAAGTGGTGAAGGCTAGCAAAGCTGGTTCTCTAATTGCTCTAAGCAGTGATATTACAGAAATTCCTACAATTCTACAAACAATATTTAAAATAATGAAAAGGAATAAAAATAAAGCAAGGTAAAGAGCAATAATTATTTTAGCATAGTTTATCATAATGCCTAAACCGCTTTCAGCTATGGTATAAGCTATTGCTCCAAAAACACCAATTGGAGCAAAATTCATAACAATTTGAGTAAACTTAAACATTATTTCAGATAAAGAAGATATACAGTCTAAAACGGGTTTGCCTTTTTCACCTGCTGCACAAATAGCAAGGGCAAAGAATATAGAGAATACTACAATTTGAAGTAAATTTCCGTGAGCCATTGACTCAATAATACTTGTAGGAACAATATTTACAAATATATCTGAAATTGATTCATGTACATTTTGAGCAGCCATATTAGTTGCTGTTTGTATCATATTTTGCGAAATTGCAGAATCGCCAAATCCTTTTCCCGGTTGAAAGATTAAGCCAATAGACAGTCCTATAACAAGAGCGAAAGAAGTTGCTATTGCAAAATATATTAAAGTTTTTGCTCCTAATTTGCCTAATGCTTTTATATTTCCGTGAGAAGCAATACCTGTTACAACAACTGAAAATAGCAAAGGAGCAATGATCATTTTAATCATATTTAAGAAAATATGAGCTAATGGGTGTAATTGTCTACCTATTTCGGGAAACTTCCAGCCAACAAAAATCCCAAGTACTAACCCTATAAATATAAGTAATGTTAATTTAGATGTTTTCATTTTAATAATACCTTTGTCAATTATAACAAAAAATTGCTAAGATTTCCTTTTTTGACAAAATCTTAATATGATATTAAAAATTGATACAAAACTTTATCTAAAGAGAAATGTTATTATAAATAATTTTAGATGCTTTTACAATAAAATCTTTGCCTTGAAGGTTATTATAAGGTCTTTTTGCAAGTATTACAACTATATATTTTTTACCGTTTTGAGTTTTAACAATACCGGCATCACCAAGCATAAAACCAATATCACCTGTTTTATGAAGTAAAATTGCATTATTTGGCAATCCTGCTTGAAGTAATCTATTATTTTTTACGTGCCCAAGATAATTTGCAATATGTTTTTTTGAACTAGAGCTAATAATATTTGTGGAATCAATATTATAAAACATTTTTGCCAGTTCTTTTGCAGTAGTAATATTAGTTCCTTCTAAATCTGGGAGCCAATTATTAATATGAGTAGTTTTTAACCCCCATCTTTTCATAGCTCTATTAACTTCAGGCATTCCACCTATTTTTGCAATAATCATATTTGTAGAAGAATTATCTGAATTTTGAATCATTATTTTTGCAAGATAATCCATTGTATGAGCAATACCGCCTTGAGAATATTGTAATTTCCCAGAACCGGAGGCTCTATAATAATCTTCTAGTATCATAGTATCATTTAAAGAGAACTTACCATTTTCGATTTCCCTAAACATTTCTATTAAAACAGGTATTTTAATAATGCTTGCAGCAGGATATGGTGTATCTGCGTTAATATTTACATAAGAACCTTTATCATATTCCCAAACATATATAGAAGGTTTTATTCTTTTATAGTCTTGAGCTAAAGCTATTAAACTATTTTTCAATCCTACTCTTTCATAAGTTTCTTTAACATCTACCATTATTTTATTTTTATATTCAGTATCTTTAAGAATATATTTCCCTAAAAATAAGTCTTTATAGAGATAATTATGTGTAGGATATAACAATTTATAATAATCCATATTTAACATTTTTTTTGAATTATTAGGGAAAATATCTGCAATAAAATGTTTAAAAGAAAAAGGTAAAATAAAGATTAATAAAATAACCAGAAAAGCTAAAGAAAAAATTTTCTTGTAAGTTTGTTTTGTTTTTGCTTTTTTTCTTGTTATATTCGTTCTAATCGGTCTTACTTTTGCTTTTCTTTGTTCATTAAAATAGAACTGTTCATATAAGTTGTTGTAAGAATTATTATCCGAAAAGTTGTATCTTGGTTTCGGCACAATATCCCTCCTGAATATTCACATTATATTACCTTGTCTGTAAAACGGCAACTTATTAAAAATATTAAAAAAATTATGCAATTCTTCTGGTTTAGATAAAAACTTTGAACTTTTTCAATAAATTTGTTAAAATGAAAACAATAATGAAAGGATATTCAATGAGTAATATAATTATTTATACAGAAGGAAATAAATCTAATCTGGAAGAACAATGTATTAATTTAACAGATGCAGAAGTGAAAGTATTGAATATAGAAGAAGTAAAAGATGTAGAAGTTCATAATCCTTCAGTTGTTATATTAGATATATCTCATGAAAAATTGAAGGAAATATCAATGATAATGAAATTTCCTGTTCCAGTAATTGCAATAACTGAAGAATTACCTTCAGATGTAACATTAAGAGGAGAAGCATTTGATTTTATAATTAATCCTGTTAATGATTATGAATTATCTTTAAAGATAAAAAATATGTTAAAGATAAAGGAACTAAAAGAAAAAATATGTAATATAACAACAACAGATGAACTAACCGGGTTACACAATCGTAAGTTTTTAATAGAACGATTAGAATCTGAAATGTCCAGAGCTAAAAGATATCATTCAACAGTATCTTGTATATTATTTGACTTAGATTTCTTTAAAGTAGTAAATGATATGTACGGATATGAATGGGGTGATGTCTTATTAAAAAAAATTGCAGAAATGCTGATAAATCTTGCAAGAAAAGAGGATGTTGTAACAAGATATGGCGATGAAGAATTTATGGTGATTTTACCTGATACAACAGAAGAAAATGCATTTATATTTGCAGAACGTTTTAGAAGAGATGTAGAAAAAATGAGTTTTATTCCAGCAGGTGAAGATGAAAAGCATCCTGTAAGAATATCAGGAGGAATAGCTGCATTTCCTTATTTAGATGGTGTTGATGAAAACGCAAATACTTTAATAAGATATGCCGAACACGCTTTATACAATGCAAAAAAACGCGGTAAAAATAAAGTTGTTTTATTTTCGCAAGTAAATTTGGATTATTAAAATGAGCATTAATAGAGATAAAAAACCGATATCTTTTTCGTATAACAATACAGAAAGGTGTCAATCGCGTTGTATTACATGTAATGGATGGAAGACTCCGGCAGATGTTGCAAAAGATGAAATGAGTACAGATGAATGGAAAAAAGTTCTGTATAATATGCATAGCTGGATGGGGAATTATCAATTTATAATATCAGGCGGAGAGCCTTTTATAAGAGATGATATATTTGAGATAGCGGAATATGCAAGTAATTTAGGAGATACTGTAAATGTAGTAACAAATGGACTAGCACTTGTTGATAAATTGGATAAAGTTTTATATTCAGCATTTAACAATATAACTTTTTCTTTAAATGCGCTAGCGAATCCTAAAATACATAATACTTCAAGAGGACGAGATGATGCTTTTCAAAGAACAATGGATTCTTTGCAAAATCTTAATTATATGAATAAACATAATTCTGGTCATAAATGGAAAAATATATATTTATCGACAGTAGTTATGCCGTCGAATTTATCTGAAATAAAACCGATAGCTGAATTTTGTAAGGTAGAAGGAATAGGAGTAAGTTATCAATTAATGGATAATGGAGATGCTTTTTCAACAGCTGTAGAAAAAGATGAACAAATATACAATAAAGATATAAAAACTCTTGCAATTGAAGCAATAGAAGAGATGATAGAATTAAAAAAGCAGGGTTATCCAATATGTAACGGGTATAGCCAGTTAAGTGCATTTAAGTTGTTAATAAATAAACCCGAAGAAATACTGAATATTCAATGTATGGTAGGAGAAAATAATTTCGCAATAGATCCTTATGGAAATTGCAGAATTTGTTTTTGTATGGAACCCATAGGAAATTTAAAGGAAAGTTTACCTCAGGATTTGTGGTATAGTCAAAAAGCGGAGGAGATAAGAGATAAAATATTAAAATGTACAAGGAACTGCAGGTTATTAAATTGTAATTTTAAATAGGGTTTTATATGAAGGAAATAAAAAAAGAAAAATATATAAGCTGTAAGTGGTTAGAGTCAGGGGTATGTTTTGATAATGGAGTATATGGCTCTAATGTAAAATTATGCTGTTATATGAGTGCTCCTGGTGGTGGTAATTCAATGATTATTGAAGGGTATAATGGTGAAAAGATTAATTGGGAAGAATTTTTTAAGATAAAAAATCAATATAGAGAAATTCAAAAAAAAGGTGATACAGTAGAAGGATGCAGGGGGTGCGTTTTTCTTGAAGAAAATGATTGGATTCAGACTGATTATATTGACTCTATAATATTTGATCATTTTACAAAATGTAATTGTAATTGTACTTATTGTTATACCGAAGAAGATAAAAAAAGATATAACTCCTTAAAAACATATAATATATTCCCAATAATTGAAGATATGTATAAAAAGGATATATTAAAAGTAGGCGGGTCTATAGGTTTTGGTGGAGGAGAACCAACTATACTTCCTGAGTTTGATAAATTATTAAATTTTCTTATAAAAAAAAGATTTAGAAATATAAGAGTACCATCTTCTGGTATAAAATATTCAAGAGTTATAGAAAAAGGAATAAAAACAGGGCAAGTTACAGTGGTTGTATCAATAGATAGTTCAAGTAATGAAACATATAAAAAAATTAAGCAAATAAATGCATATAAAGCAGTTAGTAAAAATCTTATAAGATATGCAAAGGCCCAGAAACATTCATATAATGTTATAAGTAAATATATAATAATTCCAAATATAAATGATAACAAAACAGAAATAGATGGCTGGTTAAGCTTTAACAAAGAGAATAACATAGAAATAATAGTAATAGATATAGAAAACAGCTGGTTAAATAAATATAGAGAAGATAAACCTGACGAAAATGTTTTAGATTTAATCAGGTATGTTAAAGAAAAATCTAAAGAAATGGGATTTTATAGGTTAGAAATTTGTGATAGGGCAAGATATTTAATAAAGGATTAAACCTCAAAACCGCTAAACACAACAGCATTATTATAACTTTTAGATTCTTCTCTAATGCTTTTAAAGAAGTCACGCACTAAAATTGCGTTATTTTGCAATAATTCAAATCTGTTTTCTTTAAAATAGTTATCAAGTAATTCTCCAGCTTGAAGATATTTTCTGTTTTTAATGTATAGTTTAAAATTTTTATTTCTTTTTATTATTTTTTTTACGGCAAAAGATAAGATTTGTGGATATAAATCAAAATAGTGTGGAGGAATAATTATATCCAGAAAATAATTTAAGTTGTCAAAGGTTTTGATTTCAATAAAAGATTTAATTTTTTTATTAGTTTCATCTTCAAGAATGTACTTAAAATCAAGTTCTGAGTTAAATCCAAAAGATAATTTATCATTAAATTCTTCTTTTTCTTTAGATAAAGAGTATTTATAATGAGTAATAAGATTTTCATTGAATAAGTCAGCTGCCTTTATGGCATCAGAATTTTTGAATGGTTTAAAATTTTTTTCATCTATATCAGAAATTAAAAAATTTACATTAGAAACAGCCCAAAGTACTTCTGTTGAACAAAATCTGAAGCCGCATCCTTTTATAAATAAATCAATCAATTCAGTTTGGTTATCGTTAACTGAAACATAGAAAGTATCAACACCTCTAGCCCCAAATTTAGCAATAATATATTCAATAAGCTGCTTACCTTCTTCGTGAGAATTTTTATCTAAAAAAAGTCTTTTAATTTGCCATTTATATGGATTTCCGTTTTGAGCTTTTACACTGATTAATCCTTTTAAATTTTTATTGTTGTCAAATGCAACATAGGTTTCAGGTAATCTTCTTAAATGAACATTATAAAAAAGGTTTTGCAAATATGTAGCAGGAACAGAAACAAAAAATAATCGTCTGTAATTCATAATATTATCAGAACAAACAACGGAGATTAATTTTTTTATATTTATAACGTCAGAAAAACTAATTTTTTTTATTTTAGCCATAAATATATGTTCCTCTATACTAATAATAACTTTTTTTTTTAGTATATACAAGTATTATGAAATATAAAAAGTTAAGAAAAGATTAATAACTATTGAGTAAAAAAATTGATAAATTATAATTAAAGAAGAAGGAAACGATAGGGGAATATATGAAAAGTTTTTTTCAAAATAAAATAAATAAAGAAAATCCTTTTATAGACCAAGGTTGTAGTCAAGGAGATGAATTAAACGATATGACTGAAGAAACAAAAGATAATAATCAAATAAATAATGAAGATATTGAAAATAAAGAAAATGAAGAAGAAAATATAGAAGAAACAAATATCAAAGAAAAAAACGAAGAAGCTTGTGAAAATGATTCTGAAACAGAAAAAATGAAGCAAGATTTAGAGAATTTGAATAATCAATATTTAAGATTAGCTGCTGATTTTGATAATTATAGAAAAAGACAAGCACAAGAAAGAGAAGCGCTTTTAAAATATGGGGCGCAAGAGTGCATGAAAAAAATAATAGAAGTGGTTGATAATTTTGACAGAGCAATGCAATCTGTTGAAAATATAGATAATGTAGAAAAAATGAAAGAAACATTTTTTGTATTAAATAAACAGTTAATGGATTCTTTATCAAAATTAGGATTGGAACAAATAAAAAGTGTAGGAGAAAAATTTGACCCCAATATACATGAAGCAATAATGCAGACACAAACAGAAGAATATCCGGAAGAAACGATAATAAAAGAACTTCAAAAAGGATATAAATTGGGAGATAAAGTAATTAGACCGGCACTGGTAGATGTAGCAGTAAAATAACATTAGTTGAAAGATTAGAAGAGAATGAGTGATTATTACGAAATATTAGGGGTAGAGAGAAACGCAACTAAGGATGAAATAAAGGCGGCGTTTAGAAAAAAAGCGAGGCAGTATCATCCTGATGTAAATAAAGCACCGGATGCAGAAGAAAAATTTAAAGAATTAGGAAAAGCCTATGAAACATTAATGGACGATAATAAACGTGCAACTTACGACCGTTATGGAGAAGATGGTTTAAGGGATGCAGGGTTTAGCACAGCAGGTCCTTTTGATGCAGGTTTCGGTGATTTAAATGATATTTTTGAAAGCTTTTTTGGTGGTTTTGGATTTTCCGAAAGAGCTACAAATCCCAATAGTCCTCAAAATGGTGCTGATTTAAGATTAAATATGCAAATAGAGTTTGAAGAAGCTGTATTTGGTGTTGAAAAAGAGGTTAAAATATCACATTTAGAAGTATGTGATGAGTGTAATGGTACAGGAGCAAAAGCTGGTACGAAACCTGAAACTTGTCCGACCTGCGGAGGGACAGGTAGAGTTCAGCAAGTTACAAATACGCCATTGGGAAGTTTTAGGCAAATTACAACTTGTCCAAAGTGCGGAGGAACAGGAAAAGTAAATCCTAATCCTTGTCCAAAATGTAAAGGCGACGGAAGATTAGAAGTAGAAAGAACTCTTAGAATTAATATTCCTGCAGGAGTAGATAATGGTTCCAGAATAGGGTTATCATCTGAAGGGAATTGCGGAAAAAATGGCGGAAGAACAGGTGATTTAATTGTTGTTCTGTATGTAAAAGAGCATAAAGAATTTAAACGAGAAGGTGTTGATATATATTCAACGGTAGATATAACATTCCCGCAGGCAGCTCTTGGTGATACAGTAGAAGTTAATACATTAGACGGGGTTCAACAATTGGTTATACCTGCTGGCGTTCAGCAAGACAGAATTCTTCAAATAAAAGGAGCAGGTGTTCCTCATATAGGTAATGCTTCAAAAAGAGGAAATCATAATTTTGTAGTTAAAATAAAAACTCCGCAAAGTTTGAGTGCAGAAGAAAAACAATTATATAATAAACTTTTTGAAATTAATTGTAACAAAAAGCCCTCATCAAAGTTCATTGATAAAATGAAAAATGTACTTCATAATTAATAGAGGTAGTATGAAAATTAAATCATTAATATTAATTTTAATAATATTTCTGGTAAATATATTGTCAGCAGAAGCAACGCAGCTTCCAACAGGGATAAAAGATTATTTAGTGTCCCAGAAAAAAGTTCCTCAAATTAGATTTGACGGAATTGTAGTATATAGTGATGATGTAATGTATATTCCTGTTTTTCCGGCGTATCCTGAAGAAGTTGAAAAAATAAGTATAAAACAAACATATCCTAAGGATCAGCAAATGGCTCAACTTCCTGATATGGTTTTATTTAATAATAATTTTGCATTGTTAAAAATAGTAAGAGTTGGTCAAAATACATTAACTGTAAGAACTATACCTGATTTACCTGTGGAAATAAAAACAGGACTTCTTCCGCAGGATATAATGGTTCCAAGAGGACTTGTTTTCCCTGAAAATTTGGCGGGAATTTTAGGAGATGTTCAGGTACCGTTAGTAGGCAGTGCTAAATCATCAACATTTGTTTCGACAAGAAAAACAGCCCCTCTTCCTTCAGGGAAAAGAGTTGCAGATACAAAAAGATATAATGTTCCTTCTGATTTAAAAGACAAATTATTTTTTGTTAATAATTTTCAAACAGAATATTTACAAGTATTTTCTTCAACTGTATCAGAACCATTATATTCATTAAAAACATCCGGTGTTATGAAAGATGTAAAACCAGTTTTAAATGGAAAATTTTTACTTATAGCTACAAGAAACAAAAAAAATATAGATGTAGTTGATATAACAAATGAATATGTGGCAAAGCATATTGATTTGACGTCATTTCCTACAGAAATAGCTGTTGATGATGCAAATATGAAAGCATATATTGCAAGTACTGATGATGAATCTTTATCTGTTATAGATTTAGAATCAATGTCAATGAAGGAAAAAATACAATTAGTTGGTTCTCCACAGTGTTTATCCTTATCAGGAGATGGTACAAAGTTAGCTTATGTTGATATGAAAACATCAAGCGTATATGTTCTAGATTTGCAAAATAATTATGAAAATAAACTTATAACAAGTTTTCCTAATGCAACAAAAATATTGTTAAAGGATAATATAATATATGCAATAGCAAGAACAAAACCTAAATTAAGAGTAATATATTTTGATTTATTTCAAGATAATAAGTTGACTAAATCAAAGAAACAAAAGAAACAGGAAGAAGAGCAAAAGATATCAGAGCAAAAAGAAGCAGAAGATGTTACTAATGATTTAATATATGAAGAAGATTTTGCGATGGAGGCGCCTGTCGAAGAACTTGTAGAAAACGCTAAAACATATTCTACAAGTATAAAAGATATAGAAGTTGGAGCAAAACCTGTTGATATGTATATGAAGAATGGGAAAATATATGTATTATGTGCAGGAAATAATAGTGTATATGTTTATGATACAACTAAAGGTGATATAAAAGAGCAAAAACTTTCAGTAGAAGGTTTTTCAAAAGCATTTACTCCTGTGCCGGGTTCTAATTTGGCCATAATAACAAATATGGCTGATTTAAAGTATGTTGTATATGATATGGAAAAAGAAAAAGAGCTTCAATCATATCCTGTTAGTGAATATATAAATATGATAACAATATTGGAAAGAAAAAATGAACGCTGAAACAATAGAAGCAATGTCACAACTGGAAATGACAGCAGATAAGTTTTGGAATATATCTAGAGATACAGGAAATTTCATCAATATTTTGTTAAAAATGATGAACGCAAAGAATGTCTTAGAACTTGGTACTTCAAATGGATATTCAGCTTTATGGATGGCAGATGCCCTAAAGGAAACAAATGGTCATTTAACAACAATTGAATTTTGGGAAAAAAGGCAGTGTATTGCAAGAGAGTATTTTGAAAAATGTGGGTTTTCCGATATTATAACTTGTAAAATAGGTTCAGCTTATGATGTTATAAAAAATGAAATAAAAGAAAAATTTGATTTAGTTTTTATAGATGCAAATAAGCAAGAGTATATAAAATATTTTGAAGTGATTGATCCTCTACTAAAAAGAGGCAGTGTTATATTGGCAGATAATATAACCTCCCATGCAGCAAAAGTTAAGCCTTTTGTTGATACAATTTCAAAGAGGGATGATTATCAAGTTCAAATATTGGATTTACCGGATGGTTTGTTAGTAGCATATAAAAAGTAGGAGATAAAATGGCTGGAATAATAAAATCTGTAAATGGGGATGAAATAGATCTTTCCAGAGTGGGTATTTTTTATAATAAAGAAAATTCAAAAGCAAAATATGTAGGAGAATTAGTAGAAAAAGTTCTTAAAGATAATTGGATTGATTGTAATATACTTACAACAGATGAATATTCCTGTGATTATTCTTTTGCAATAGTACTTGGCGGAGATGGTACAATATTAAGAACAGCAAGGTATTATGCTCCATATGATGTTCCAATATTAGGAATCAACTTAGGCCGATTAGGTTTTTTGTCACAAGCAAAATCTTCACAAGTAAGTGAAGCAATAGACTATATATTGCGTGGAGCATTTAAAATTGAAAATAGAATGATGTTAAGTGCAATGCAAGGAAAATTAAATGCTTTAAATGATATAGTTATAAAAGGAGACGGTTTTTCAAGGACATCAAGATTATATGTTCATATAAATGATAATATAGTGTGTGATTATCTGGCTGATGGTATTATAATATCAACACCGACAGGCTCTACGGCATACACATTATCGGCAGGTGGCCCAATATTAGCACCTACGATAGAAGCAATTGTCATTGTTCCGATATGTCCTCATACAATGAATGCCAGACCTATTGTAATTCCGTCTAATGAAGTTATAAAAGTTACATCAAGTCAAAATAAACCGTTATTAAAAATATCTGCAGATGGACAAGAAATTTTTTCAGTAGGTATTAATCAAGATATAGAGGTGAAAAAATGTGATTATGTAACGAAATTAATACTATTGAATTTAGAAAAGAATTCATTTTATTCAGTATTAAAAGAGAAGTTGCATTGGGGACTTTCTTGGAAAGGGTAAGATGATAAAATCTGTTTCTGTCAGAAATTATATACTAATAGATGAGTTAACTCTTGAATTTGATAAGGGGTTTAATGTTTTTACAGGTGAAACAGGCGCCGGTAAAAGTATAATAATAGGAGCTATTGATACAGCATTTGGTGCTAAACTTAATAAAGATGTTATAAAAACAGGGTCGGATAAAGCATTTATAGAACTTGTTATTATTTTAGATGATGAATTTGATAAATCTGTTTTTGTAGAAAACGGCATAGAAATACAGAATAATGAAATAATTTTATCAAAAGAAATATTGCCGGCATCCTCTCGTTCAAGGATAAATGGAGTTCTTGTAACTCAGGATTTCGTAAAAGGAATTAGAGAACAATTATTAGATATTCATACTCAGCATCAAAGTTATAATTATGTTCAGCCTAAAAACCATATAATTCTTTTAGATAATTTTGCCCTAAAACCACATAAGGATAATATTATATTATTTAAAGAAAAGTATGAAAAACTTCAAAATTTAAAAAGAAAACTTTCAAGTCTAAAAGATACAGTAAATAAAACAATACAACAGTCAGATTTCCTCAAGTTTCAGATTAAAGAAATAGAAGATGCCAAAATTGAAGATATTGATGAATGTGAAAAATTAGAAAAAGAGCTGGATATATTATGTAATATCGAAAAATTAAAGGAACTTTCATATTCTTCATATTGGGCTTTATATGGTGATGATTCAAATATAATAAGTGCTCTTGGAAATATAAAATCTAATATCTCAAAATTATCACAAATGGATGAAAGTGTTTTGAATGTAGAAGAAGATTTTATAAATGCTTATGAAATATTAAAAGATATAGCACATAAAATGAGAGATTATTCTGATTCAAAAGAAAATGATAATGAAAGATTTGATTTTATACAAGAAAGACAATGTTTATTAGATAAAATTAAAAGAAAATACGGCTCAACTTTAGAAGAAGTTTTAACTACTTATGATAAATTATCAGAGGAATTAAATGCTATAGAAGTTTCTCAAGATGAAATTGTTGTGATTGAAAAAGAAATAAAAGAGATTGAGGCAGAAATAGAAAACTTAGCTAATGTGATAAGCTCTGCAAGAAAAGAATTGGCAAGAGTATTATCAAAAGCAGTAACAGAAGAACTCGAAAAATTAGAACTTCCAAAATCAAGATTTGAAATTGAAATTAAAGCTTCAACAATGAATGAAAGAGGCAAAGATAGTGTTGAATTTATGATATCTACAAACGTATCTGAACCTGTAAAACCATTAGCCAAAACAGCTTCAGGTGGTGAAATATCAAGAATAATGCTTGCAATAAAAACAATATTTGCACAAGCAGATTCAACTAACACTGTTATATTTGATGAAATAGATACAGGCGTATCTGGGAAAGCATCACAAGCAATAGCGGATGAGCTGGTAGATTTATCAAAAACGCATCAGGTTATATTAATAACTCATCAGCCAATAATTGCTTCAAAGGCAGATTTACATTTCTATGTTAAGAAAGAACAATCAGATATAACAAAAGTAAATGTATACAAACTAGAAGGTGAAAATCGAGTTAAAGCTATTGCTCTTCTTGCAGCGGGTGATATAAATGAAGAATCTACTTCTTTTGCGAAAAATTTATTAGGAGTATAAGATAAATATTAAATATGATTTCGATGAGTGATTTATTTTTAATTTTTATAGGCGGCGGAATAGGTTCAGTTTTAAGATACTTAACAAATTTATTATTTTCGAAAATAAATTTTATACAATCACAAGGTATTCTATTAGGTACATTAACAGTAAATATAATAGGAAGTTTAATTTTAGGATTTGCTTTTTCTTTTTTTATGAATAAAGTAGGGATTCCACATAATATAAAACTTGCAATTTGTGTCGGATTTTGCGGTGGATTAACTACTTTTTCAACTTTTTCTTTTGAAACATATAATTTAATTAAAAATGGTGAAATTTTGTATTCACTGGTATATGCATTATTAAACGTATTAATTTGTATTTTAATGATTGTTTTAGGACTATATTTAGGAAATGTTACATCAAAAGCATTTTAGTGTTTCGTAAATTAAAATAAGAAATAATCTTTTTCATATCTAATTGGCTAATTATCAACATATTATTTGTTGATAAATTGAAAAAAACGGAGAACGATATGAAAACTATAATATTTTATGACATAAAACAATATGAAAGAGATTTCTTTGAAAAGGAATTATATGAAAAATTTAATTTAGAATTTAAAGAGAAAGAACTATCCTCTGATTGTGATTTGAGCTATATAGAAGAAAATGCTGAAATCATTTCTATATTTACATCGTCCAGACTTACAAAAGAAGTTCTTGAAAAATTTAAAAATTTGAAATTGGTACTGACTCGTTCAGTAGGATTTAGTCATATAGATATAGAGTATTGTAATGAAAACAATATATTAGTTGCGAATACGCCTCATTACGGAGATTATACAGTAGCAGAATTCTCATTTGGAATATTACTTAATTTAATAAGAAGAATATGTTATGGACAAAGTGAACTTCGAATGGGAGATATGTATCCTGAGACATTTGGAATGGAGCTATATGATAAAACAATTGGAATTATTGGAACCGGGTCAATAGGCTCAAAAGCAGTTAAGATAGCAAAAGGGTTTTCAATGAATGTTATTTGCTATGATGTAAATAAAAACTCGGAATTGGAAAAAGAATTTAATGTTAAATATTCAGATTTAGAAACTTTATGTAAATTGTCAGATATAATAACCCTGCATGCCCCTTTAAATACAGCATCATATCATATTATAGATAGAGAAAAAATTTCATTGATGAAAGAAGATGTCATTATAGTAAATACTGCAAGAGGAGAGCTTATTGATACAGAAGCGTTATATGAAGCGTTATTAGATGGCAAAATAAAAGGGGCAGCCTTGGATGTTCTAGAATTTGAAGAAATAATATCAAATAAACGACCTGGGGATAATATAAATTTAAGAAATTTACGAGTTTCTTTAATAAATAATAAACTTTTAAACTTAGATAATGTAATAGCAACTCCTCATATAGCTTATGATACAAAAGAAGCAGTAAATAGAATTTTAAATACAACAGTAGATAACTTGTACCAGTATGTAAATAATGAAATATTAATAAATATAGTAAAATAAAAAGACAAAAAAAATGCAAGTTTAAAGTAAGATTTAAGAACTTGCAATATTTACACTAGCCGAAACATTAATAACAAATATATTATACAACGTTTTTTAAAATTCGTAAAGTATACAAGTTTATAAATTTCGGTATATTATTAAAAAGTTAATAAATGTTTACATTGGATTTTTAAGATATGTTTAAATACTTGTAATAATGATAAATTTATCGGATAATTTCATTGTAGTTAAGCGAGGTGGCAATATGAGAAAACCGGTAATAGGGGTATTAGGGGCTACAGGAGTAGTTGGTAGAAATATCTTAAAAATATTAGAAGAAAATAATGTAGTATATGAAGATATAAAATTTCTTGCAAGTAAAAAAAGTGCAGGAAAAGAAATAGAATTTAAAGGAAAAAAATATACAGTAATAGAAGCGACTCCTGATGCATTTGAAGGAATAAACATAGTATTAGCTTCAGCAGGCGGTTCAACAAGTTTAGCATTAGCTCCTGAAGCCGTTAAAAGGGGTGCTGTATATATTGATAATTCAAGTGCATTTAGAATGGAAAAAGATGTTCCATTGGTAATAGCTGGGGTTAATGATGAAGATATAAGAAAACACAAAGGAATAATAGCTAATCCAAATTGTTCTACATCTCAACTGATGCTTGTATTAAAACCATTGCATGATTATGCTTGTATAAAAAGAATGGTAGTAAGTACATATCAATCTGTATCAGGAGCAGGACTTGCCGCAATAAATGAACTAAAAGAAAATACAATTGCAGTAAATGATAATAAACCGTTCGAAAACAAAGTATTTAAAAAACCAATAGCATATAATTGTATTCCTCAAATTGATGTATTCTGTGATAACGGCTATACAAAAGAAGAGATGAAGGTTACAAATGAAACTAGAAAAATATTACATTTAAATCCAAATACTCCAATATCTTGTACAGCGGTTAGAGTTCCTGTATTCGTTGGACATTCTGAAGCTGTAACAGTTGAATTTGAAAAAGATATTACTCCGGAAAAAACAAGAGAAATACTAGAAAAAGCTTGGGGTGTAGAGGTTATAGATGATACAGCAAATTATGAATTTCCGACAGCTGTAATGGCCGCCGGAACAAATCCTGTATATGTTGGAAGAATAAGAAAAGATATAGCTTTTGATAATGCAATATCATTCTGGTGTGTTGCAGATAATTTAAGAATTGGTGCAGCGCTAAATACAGTAAGAATTGCAGAAAAAGTTATAGAAATGCAAGTTTTTTAAGAGGTGAATATGAGTATAAGATATAATGCCGGAGAAGTTATTACGGCAATGGTAACGCCATTTAATGAAGACTTAAGTATTGATTATCCTGCGTTAGAAAAACTGATTAATCATTTAATAGAAACAGGAAGTGATGCAATTTTAGTTGCCGGAACAACAGGAGAAACTCCTACCTTATCACATGAAGAAGAAGCGGAGATGTTCTATTTTGTAAAAAAAATAGTAAATGGCAGAGTGAAGATTATAATGGGCGCCGGTTCTAATTCAACTCAAACTGCGGTTGAATCATCAATGAAAGCAAAAGAATTGGGTGCTGATGCTATATTAACAGTAGTACCTTATTATAATAAACCATCCCAAAAAGGAATGTACGAGCATTTTTCAAGCATTGCAAAAGTAGTAGATATTCCCATAATATTATATAATATCCCGGGAAGAACAGGTGTAAATATGCAGCCTGCTACAATTGCAAAACTTGCTAAAGAATATAAAAATATAGTAGCTGTAAAACAAAGTAATTCGGATTTGGATTTAATAAGCGATATAAAATCTTTATGTCCGGAGGATTTTATTGTTTATTCAGGTGATGATAGTTTAACTATACCAATGATGTCGTTAGGAGCTCAGGGTGTAATAAGTGTTGCATCTCATGTAGCTGGTAATGATTTAAAACGAATGGTAAAAGCTTTTAAATCAGGAAAAAATGAAGAGGCTTTAAAATTGCATTTAAAGTTATATCCTTTATTTAGAAAGTTATTTATGGCACCAAACCCTGTACCTGTAAAGGCTGCACTTTCTCATATAGGAATTATTAAAGAATATGTAAGAAAACCTCTTGTAGTATTAGATAACGAAGAAAAAAAAGAATTATTTGAAGTATTAGATAAATATTCAGGTGCAGTAAAATAATGTTGGAGTTCTGATTCTTGAATAACACGAAGAATAAATTACAAAGAATAAAAAAGGGTAATACTTTATCTGAAACACTTATTGCCCTTGTAATAGTTGGTGTTATTTTTACAATTAGTATGGGAACAATAGTTGCTGATTATAATAAAAATCAGACGGTAGTCCGTTTAAAGAAGATGTATTCAACTTTTTCAAATGCAATGACTGCTTCTATTTCAAAAAATGGAGCACCCGATGATTGGGATATAGAAGAAGGTTTAAGCGAAAGAGGCTCATATTTGCTTTTTGAACAATACATTAAACCTTTTCTTGTTTTATCGAGAGATTGTAAAACTTCAACGGTGGATCAATGTAATTATACTTTTAAAGAATTAGATGGTACGGAAAAGGCTTTAAACTCAAAATGGACAAGATTTTTTCTTAATGATGGTGCTTTTGTTGCTATACAATCATCTGTCGATGATAATTATAAAGTTATATATTTTTATGTGGATACAAACGGAAAAAAAAGATTAAATGTTGTTGCAAGAGACATTTTTATGTTTGAATATTGGATTAGAAATAATGAGCATCCTGAATATGAAGGAAAACTTTTACCATATGGGCATGAATATACAAGAGAACAATTAATGTCCGATTCAAATCCAAATAATTGTAATAAAACAAAAAATGGAAATTATTGTGCCGCATTAATTATAAATGATAATTGGCAAATAATAACAGGTTATCCTTGGGCGCAAGCAAGATATGTTGTTCAATAGATTAAAGATGTCCGAGAAAAAATTCACGATAAGCTGAAAGTGTGAGTGAATTTCTTCGAGTGGCGTTTTTAAAAGGTGAGTACTTTGTTAGCGAGGATGACGCGGTAACAAAGTGCGATACTAGAGTAAATAATAATTAATTATTATTTACTAATTTAAAAATATCATTACAGATTTTAAAAATATTATCTGCTTGTTCAAAATTAATCATGTTTGGACCATCGCATAAGGCTGAATCTGGTTCAGGATGAACTTCAAAGAATAGTCCGTTAGCACCTGCCGCTGTTGCAGATTTCGCCAAAATTGGTACGAACTTTCTTTCACCTGAAGAACTTTCACCGCATCCTCCCGGTAATTGTACACTATGTGTTGCATCAAAAATAACGGGGTATCCCATTTCTTGCATTATTGGAATAGCTCTCATGTCAGAAACAAGATTGTTATAACCGAAAGTTACACCTCTATCTGTAATAGTTATTTTATTATTTCCAGATTCTACTACTTTATTTGCAATAGATTTCATTTGTGAAGGAGCTAAGAATTGACCTTTCTTTATATTAATAATTTTATTCGTTTTTGCTGCTGCAACAAGTAAATCTGTTTGTCTGCATAAGAATGCAGGAATTTGTATGATATCAGCTACTTCTGCTGCTAAAGGAGCTTCATTTGGGTTATGAATATCTGTTACAATAGGAACATTAAATTCTTTTTTTACATCAGCAAGTAAAGAAAGTCCCTTATCTATTCCTAAACCTCTATAAGAATTTATAGAACTTCTATTTGCTTTATCATAGGAGGCTTTAAAAACATAATTAATATCTAATTTATTTGTTAATTCTTTTAGAAACTCAGCTGTTTTAAAAAGAATGTCTTTTGATTCAATAGCACAAGGACCGGCTAAAATAGTTAATTTATCAGCACCAATCACAAAATTTTTTAATTTTACACAATTAACCATTAATTATTCTCCCGTGTATATATACCAATATTATACAAAAAATTATTATAAAACAAGAAATATATGCAAGGAAAGAATGACTGTAATAAAAACATTTAGTAATAAATAAAAAACTCCTCAGGTGGGACTCGAACCTACAACCCTTCGGTTAACAGCCGAATGCTCTGCCATTGAGCTACTGAGGAATATCTATATTTTTATATTAGCAAAAAAATTTTGATTGTAAAGGACTTTTTTTATATATAACTTTTTGCTTATAATCTGGTTTAAATTGTCCGAGAAAAAATTCACGATAAACAGAAAGTGTGAGTGAATTTTTTTTACAAAACGAACCAAAAACTTTGTTTTTGAGTGAGCTTGTATCCGTAGTGAAACGCAGGTGAGTGGCGTTTTTAAAAGGTGAGTACTTTGTTAGCGGGGATGATTCAGTAACAAAGTGCGATACTAGATTAAATAAAAATTCTACAATTTTCTAAACCTCAATAATAGGTTACTTTTTTAGAAAGCTGATGAAGGGAATCGAACCCTTGACCTATTGATTACGAATCAATTGCTCTACCTACTGAGCTACATCAGCATTATTTAAATATATTCTATCTAATATAATATTATTTATCAATTATTTTTTTGAAAAACGTTCTATTAAATTGGTGGAACTATAATGATATTGTTGTGCTGATGTATTATTACTTTGTGTTTTTGCTGTAGTTGCATTGTTTTGTTTGGCTTTATCTTTTGGCAATCTATCTTTTAAAGGTTTTTTCCCAGTTAATAATCTCATAAATTTAAAATATTTACCTATAAAACCTTTTCTGTTTTCGTTCTTCTCTTCATTTTTTTGAAGTTCTTCAAGAGATTTTCTTCCAACTGGCATACCAATAGATTTCCTTGTTAGTATTTCAGTTGTTAATGTATTAGGAATTGCAACAGCCGCCATTCCTTTTAAAGAGCTGTTATATGTTGTTCTAAATGTAGCATTAAACCAGTTAATAAATAATGTTTGATAGAATAAAGCACTTAATCTTTGAATAATACGTTCATTTGCTTTTTCTTTTGCACCATCTTTATCTTCACCATTTGACTTCAACATTACCATATTATAATTATCAGCAACTAAGAAAGCAGAAGTTACAGCAGATGAAGCAAGTTTTGACATCATTGCTAAATCAGTGTTTTTATTACTTGACTGAGTAACACCGTTAAATGATTTTTCAACAGCTGTATTTACGTATCTGGATAATTCATTTTTTGCTTTGTCAAGAGCTTCTTGAGCTTTTGCTATTTCGGCTTTAGATCCTGTTGTTGTTGCTCTTTCAAATGCTTCAAGCGCTTTTCTATAAGGAAGTGTTTGTTTCTGTAATTTTTCCATAGCATTTGCAAATATTACTTGGCTTGTTTTTCCTGCTTTTGCTGTTTTTTCCCCAAAAATTTCAGTTACAACTTTATGTATTGTTTGTTCAAATTGAGTTAATTCTGCTTTGCCAATAGCAGCTTCTGCTGCTTTCTTTTCAACAGGAGAAACAGCTATTTTTACAATGGTACTAGTTATTTTATATGGCAGTTTCATTGCAGACATTATAAATTTAAATGGTTGTGTTACTATATCTACGAATGGTTTTAATTTTGTTTCTACTTGAATTGGAGCTTCTTTCGCTTTTTGTTTTATTGTTTCAGATATTGTATTGCTTAATAGTTCAAGATCTTCATTAGATATATTTATTTTTTTGTTTGTAATTATTTCCATTAGCTTCTTTGCAACATTATTATATTTCATTTCGGCAATAGATGTACCTTCAAGTTCAATAGCCGTTCTAACAGATTCTGTTATTTGTTTAATTTCTTTATCTGTTAAAATAGTTCCTTTTCCTCTTAAGACATTTATAGCATCTAATGCCAAGTCTTTCGATTTAGATATATCAAAAGCTCCTTTATACAGTTTTAATATTCCTTCAGCAGTTTGTCTTCCATATTTTTGTCTTATGAAATCATGACCTTCTGCAATTTCTTTACAACCAGAATCCTTTAGGCTTTTACATATTTTGTCAAATTCACTTTGGGCAAGTTCAAAATCTTTAAAAGCTAGAGGATTATATATTTTTTTCTTACAATAATCACCAATTCCTTTAATACCTCTTACTAAAGAACTGTTTTTAGTATATGAACTATTTTTTATAAAGCTTAATAAGAAACCGCCTGCAACAAGAATACCTACTCCCTTTTTGAAGGTATCAAAATTAATTAAAGCTTTTCTTTCTGTTTTTGTTTTTTCTTTCTGGGTATTATCAGCATTTTTTTCAATTTGTTGATTTGATTTATTTACTATATTATTTTCAATATTGGCAGATTTAAAACTTGTAAATATTTTTGGTTCATTTTCAGGAACTATAATATATGGAACAGATTTATTTGAGTTAGAATTTTGGTTTTTATCAGTAGTTGATTTATTTATATCTGTTTTTTTTGTCTGTTTTTTAAAACTAAATAATCTCTTTTTTTTAGGTTCTTCTTTTTCTCTTTTGTTATATTCTTTTGCTTTTTCTTTTGATAAGAAGAATATGGGTTTTCCTAAATGTCTTCTAGAAGTTATTTCAGAAAATAATACAGTAGCTGCTGATGTTAAAGGTGTAAACCAAGGGATTGTATTTACTTGTTTTGTAAATGCTCCAAATGTAAGCAATTGAATATAAGCAGTTGTAAATACTCTTGATATTTCTTGTTTTTTTCTTGCATTAGCTTCCTTTTTAGATACATCTTTTTTATCTCCGCATAAGACAGATAAATTGTATGCATCATTTGCAAGAAAAGCTACAGGGATTAATCCTGTAATAATTCTATTTAAAGGTCTTTCATATGCTGTATTAAAATTTCCTGTATGCTTATCAAAAAATTTGTTACTTACTTTATATAAACTTTCTTTTATATATTCATTTGCTTCTTTTACTAATTGTTGAGCCTGAGGATTATCATCAGTTTTGTTTAATTGTTGAAATAAGTATTCAGTAGTTACTCCTTTTTCTTTTGCAAATTTTGCAACAGTATCTTTTGTCTTATCAAAAATACCTTTTATAATATCGGTTTTTTCATCAAGTTCATTTAATTTTCTTGGTATTCGAAGTAAAGGTTTTTTATATAAACTGCTAGCACCTTCTTTTAAGGCGGGAATATTTTGAGCTTTTTTTAGCACCCAACTTACTGTATATAAAGGTAAATTAATTACTGGGAAAAAAATGTTTTCAACCAGTGCTTTAAATAATCCTTTTTCACGAATAGAAAGAGCTCCTTCTTCTAATGCAAACCTAGAGCTCTTTTTTAATATTTCTGATGAGGTTACTAATTTACCTACTTTTTGACCTAATCTTTCGCCTATATTGCCGTAGTGTTGTGAAAACACATTTAAGATTTGTCTATCTGCTTCTGTTATTAGAGAGGTTGGTGCACCTTTAAAACTTATTGCTTTTTTACAAAGAGGATTATTTTTTGAAAGATTACTATTTCTTTTAATCTTTCCCTTATATGATATATTTACCATTTTAGGGGTAATTGTATTCATCTTAATTTTTTATTCCTCTTTTTGGACATGGTGTATCCTTTTGCTTTAAACATTCAAAAAAAGTTTTTTGCCATTAAAACTAATAAATGTTACAATTTGTTTTTTATTCGGGATATCTGGATGTTGCTTTTAAAAGCATTTTTGCAAGCTTATCTGCTCCCATAAAGCCTCTTTCTCTTATTTTTTGTGCCGTTTTTTCAACATCATATTCCACAAACTTGTGTTTTATCTGAAAAGTTGAATTTTTTTCATTTATAGACATAATTGCATAGCAGGAGCTAGGGGATTCACTAAAAGGTCTTCCAATGCTTCCTACATTTACAACTGTTTGATTTGTATTTGTCTGATATCCGCAAGGCATATGAGTATGCCCGCAAAAAATTATATCGGCGTCTGTATCTTTTATTATTTCTTCAATCTCTTCTATTCTCATATTTGGAAATATATTTTCATTATTTTTTCTTGGTGAACCATGAACCAATAATATTTTTATTCCAAATAAAGTTATTTCTTTTTTCTCCGGTAAGTTTTTTAAAAAATCTTTTTCTTCTTCAGTAAGGATTTGGCTGTCGCTCAAATAAGCATTTGCCATAACTTCGTTCACTTTTAAAATGTCATTTTGTGTTTCAAAAGAAAATACAGACAACATTTTGTCTGTATTTCCCTGAATTATATAAAAATCTTTTGATTTCATTAGCTCTTTTATTTTAGAAATGGTTTTGGATGGTTCTGCTCCTGCCATTGCTATATCTCCCAGACAGAATATTTTTTCACAATTCTCTGATTTAATATCCTCTAAAACACTTTCTAGAGCATCTATATTTGCGTGTATGTCAGAAATAACAGCTATTTTCATTTTTTATCCCTATTTTTAAAATAATTTCAGAATCTTATAATTTGTATTACAATTATTACTAAAATAATTGTAACAGGAATTAGAAAATCATGATAGAAAGAAGAAAATCAAAACAAATTCAAATAGGCGATGTAAAGATTGGCGGTGATGCTTTAATTAGTGTACAGTCAATGACAAATACTGATACAAGAGATGTAAAATCCACCTTAAAACAAATTTACAATTTGGCAGAAATGGGATGTGAACTTGTCAGATTAGCTATATTAAACCCAGAAGCTGCTGATGCTGTTAAAGATATTAAGAAAAAGTCACCAATTCCTCTTATTGCAGATATTCATTTTGATTATAGATTAGCTATTAGATGTATTGAAAATGGAATCGATGCATTAAGATTAAATCCCGGAAATATTGGCAAAGAAGAAAATATTAAAAAAGTTGTTTCTTTAGCCAAAACAAATGATATTCCAATAAGAATAGGAATAAATGGTGGTTCTTTAGAAAAAGATTTGGAATGTTTAGATATACCTTTGCATGAAAAAATGGTTAAAAGTGCATTAAGACATATTAGAATATTAGAGAACAATAATTTTGATAAGATTAAAGTTTCTTTAAAATCAAGCGATGTTTTAACAACAATCGAAGCTTATAGATTGATAGCAAAGAAAATAGAATATCCTCTGCATTTGGGTGTAACGGAAGCAGGAACATATAACGGCGGAATTATTAAATCTGCTGTTGGTTTGGGAACTTTGCTCGCTGAAGGTATAGGGGATACTATCAGGGTTTCTTTAACTGATTCACCTATTGAAGAAGTAAAAGCCGGTTTTATGATTTTAAAATCTCTTGGTTTAAGAAAGAAGGGTATTAATTTTGTTTCTTGTCCTACTTGCGGCAGAACCCAAATAGATTTGATTTCACTCGCAAAAGAAGTTGAAAATCGTCTGGAAAATTTTAATAAACCATTGACAATTGCTGTTATGGGCTGTGCCGTTAATGGTCCGGGTGAAGCCAAACACGCTGATTATGGTATAGCAGGTGGAATTAAAGAAGGTTATATCTTTAAAAAAGGGCAAATTATTAAAAGACTTCCTGAAGAAAAATTGGTTGATGAATTTATAAATCTCATCCAAATGGAGAATGTATAAATATTGCATTCTCTAAAAAAATAGGCTATCATGATATTAATATAAAGGGGATTCTTATATGAAAAAGATAGTTTTAATATTATCCATGTTTTTAGCAACTTCTTTAACTGCTAATGCTTATATTGACAGTCAATATACATCAAGTGAACAATTTTTGGTAAATACTGGATATTCTGCAGAAGCTGCAAGAGTTGTTGGTATAGTTAACCAAGATCCTTATAGAGAACCTTATGTTGAAGGTAAAACTCCTAAAGATATTGCAAGGAGAGTTTATCGGTATATAGTTCCGGGACAAAATGGTGATTTGGATTTTTATAATCATTCTGGCAGCTTTAATGGTTGGAGTTGGAAAGATTACTAAAAAGTATTATTATACAGCTAAAAAAGAGAAGCTTAAGCTTCTCTTTTTTATATGTAATATGCTGTTATTTGTGAAATTTTTATTAAAAAATCGGGACAGATACAAATTATTAATGTAATTAGAGCACAAATATACAATATAATTTTTTCTTTTTTAAATTTTTTATTTAAATTTATAGTATTTTGCTGTTTATTAAATAATACTTTTATTATTTTAATATATATTAATAGAGAAATAATGGTTGCTAATAAAGCAGCAATAAGAATTACAAAATAAAAAGAATTTGTTCTTGCTATTGCTGTAAATATGTACAATTTTGCAATAAACCCGCTTGTGGGTGGCAATCCTGCTAATGCTGTAATGCTTGTAATTAATGCTATAGAAAAATATGGATGTTTATAATATAACCCTTTGTAGTCTTCTATATTATCGGTATTATATTCTTTATTATATATAATAGAGGCTGACCAAGCTCCGATGTTTATAAATATATATGTAAATATATAGAATAGTACACTTGATAATGAATATACATTAGCAACACTTATTGCAAGTAATATAAATCCGGAATGTATTATTGAACTATAGGCATAAAACCTTTTTATATTTGTTTGTTTTAAAGCTCCTATTGAAGCATAAACTATACTAATTAATGCAATAATTGCAGTAATTAGTTGTAATATAGGGCTAAATTGAAATATATATACAAATAATCTTGAAAGAAAAGCAGTAGCAGCTATTTTCGGTATTAATGATATAAAGCTGCAAGTGCTGTATGTTGAACCTTCATAGATATCAATTAACCAATTTGAAAAAGGTATACATCCAAGTTTAAATATAATCCCTAATATGATTAATAATGAAGCTGTAGTAAATAAAATATTTATTGGTTGCGATAAATATATTTCATTTATGGTCGAAATGTTAATATTTCCGCACAATCCATATAAGTATGATATTCCAAATAGAAATAATATTGTTGCACTTGATGATGTTATTATATATTTTAGAGATGCTTCTTTACTTTTGTGATTTCTTCTAAATCCTGTTAAAAAGTAGCAAGATATTGTTAATAGTTCCATTGATATAAATGCTGTTAATATGTCATTAGCGGATATTAATAATAAACTTCCTAAAATTGCACTTTGTATTATTGAAAAATATTCAAAAGTTCTTTTTCTTTTTTCTCGTATCATAGAAGGTGATGCCAGTATAACTAATATGGCAGATATTAATATCATTATTTTAAACATTATTGTATAGGTGTTTGATAATAATGCATTATTATATGAAAAATATGTTGGTGTGATTTGCATAAATGCTATGGATATAAATGAAATTATTATTCCTATTATATTTATCAATTTAGCTTTTTTATAAGTATTTTTGTTTATAAATAATGATAAAATTATATTTAGCAGAATAAATATAATAATAATTACCTCGGGAAGAAAAGCATTATTTATATCATTTATTATTATCATTAAAATCCTCCTATAATATTGAAATTAATTATAGAATATTCTGATAATATATTAGTTATAGAAAATGGGAATATTCCTAAATATATAACAAAAACAATTAGTACAATTAATATTATTTTTTGATGAATATTTATATCTTTTATTTGATTATATCTTTTATTTAATTCTCCAAAAAATACACTATGATAAATCTTTAATATATATATACAAGAAATGATTAAAGATAATAAAGCAATAGAGGTTAGAATTTTAACATCAATAATACATTCAACTTGAGAAGTAAAGGCTCCAATAAAAGATAAGAATTCCGCAATAAATCCGGAAAGCAGAGGAACTCCGACTGCAGCGAGCATAATTGGTATGGATAAAAACATAAGGATTGGCATTTTTTCTCCCAAGCCTTTTATTCTTAAAATATTTTTTGTTCCGCATTTTATATAAATTATGCCTGCGATTGTAAATAAACCGGCACTAATAAATGCGTGAGAAATTAATTGAAATATTGCCCCTGTTATTCCTATTTCTGTTAATGAGGCAATCGCTATAAGAAATATTCCCATTGCTGAAATTGAAGAATATGCTATTATTCTTTTTATATCTTTTTGGTTAATTGCGCATATACTTCCATATATTATATTTATTACACCTAGTATCATTATTAAAGGTGCAAAAATAATAAATATATCATTTAATACTTGCATATTAAATCTTAATATACCGTATGCTCCGACTTTTAATAATATAGCAGATAATATAATACTTATAGGCGTTTCTGCCTGTGAATGAACGTCAGGCAGCCAACTGTGTAATGATATTATCGGAAGTTTTATTCCAAAACCTATCAGGAAAAATAAAAAGATTATGTATTTTATTTTATTATCTATATTCGAAATATCAATATTATAGAAATCATCACTTAATGTTCCTGTATTTATAAAATTTAAAATATACAATAACAAAAGACCTAAAAGTATAAACATACTGCCAAAGAACTTATATAATATAAATTTTCTTGCGGTTTTTTGTTTATTACCGCTTCCCCATTTTAAGAGAATAATATACATTGGAATTAATTCAAGTTCCCAAAATAAGAAGAATATAAATAAATCTTTTGCACTTAAAATCCCTAGTACTGCTGTTTGTATTATCAAAATTAATGAATAATATAACTTATATGAGTGTTTTATCATATTTTTGCTTAGAAATATAGCAATTAAGAAAATGATTGAAGCTAAACCTATTAGTAATATCGATAAGATATCAACAGAAAAACTTGCATTTAATCCTATTGATTCTATCCAATCTGAATTAAAAATTTTTAAATTGGATTCTATAACATTGCCCATGTTTGTATAATCAAAAGTTATCAATAAAATGGCTGTATATATAAAATGTATTATCGAAAAAGTTTTTGTACTTCTTCTTATAACTTTTTCTTCGCTTGATATAATTGGGCTCATTAATATTATTGAGAATATAATTGGTGAAAATACTAAAATCGGAAGTATATAGTTTTGCATTAGTTTACCTCCAGTATAATAAAATAAAATAATATTAGACTTAAAAGAATTATGCTTGTAGAAAAAATTGAATAAGCAACATAATTTTGTATATTTCCGTTTTGAATTCTTGAAATATAATCAGATAATTTTGCTGTAATTTTTCCTGCTATAATGTTTACTCCTTCAAATATATATTTTTCGATAATGATTGTAATTTTAAATAACTTATTAAAACAAGATTCTATTAAATTATAAACATTTGGAATATATAATTCATTGTATGAAAGCTTGTATAATAACTTTGGAATAAATATTTTGTTGCATTTATAACAAGAGTATGCATTTATTATTGCCAAGCCACCGATTGCTATTGAAATTAAACATAAATAATTTATGTCAGACAGTTTAAATATAAATCCCGGAATAATTACGAAAAAGCATAAAGCTATAATTGGCATATTCATAGATTTTTCATTATTATTATTTACTTTTATATTTGTTGAGATAGATTTTTCTTCAAATATCAAAAAATATGATTTAAAAATGTAAAAAGTAGATAAATATGATGTTAGTAAAATAATAATTAATACCGAAAGGCAGTTTGTATTATGAGTTGTTTTTATTAATAATTCTTTTGCCGTAAACCCTCCAAAAAATAAACCGGATAAAGATAATGAGCCAATTAACCAATATAGAGCAAGATAAAAGTTATTTTCTCTAATATTACCTAATTCATTTATGTTTAAATTATTGTATTTTTTTTCAATGATGCCTGCTGATAAGAATAATATACTTTTTGTAAATGCGTGAATAATCATATATATTATTGCAACAGGAATTGAATATAGTCCAAGCGCAATGAAAATTAAACCTAATTGAGATGAAGTGGAATAAGCCAGCATTTTCTTTATATTTGTTTGAGTTATAGCTATAAATGCACATAAAAATGCTGTTATTGCTCCAAATAACAATATAATATTAAATATCTCAGGAGATATAATCGGATAAATTCTTATAATAAGAAAAATCCCCATACAAACCATTGTTGCAGAGTGTATTAGTGCGCTTATTGGTGTCGGTGCTTTCATTGCATCTGTAAGCCATATATGAAAGGGAAATTGGGCTGATTTTACAAAAGCTCCTATTATCATTAGTATTCCTGCTGTATTAAATATTTCAGGGTATGCACTTAACACCATTTTGCTTGTTATGTCATCCATATTTGTGAAAGCAAGAATATCTGTATTTGTTTGATTAAGATAAATTTGAGAAATATATATAAAAATTATTATTCCTGCTAATAGTGCACAATCTCCGATTCTGTTTATTATAAATACTCTCTGTGCTGATTTTGAGACATCTTCCCTGTTATAATAAAATCCTATTAATAAATAGCTTGCAATTCCTACCAGCTCCCAAAATATGTACATCTGAACTAAATTTGTTGATAATAATAAGCCTATCATTGAGAAATTAAAAAAGTTTAAATATATATAATATTTACTGAATCCTCTTTTATCTTTCATATATCCGTACGAGTATAGCTGTATTAGAAAACTAACAATCATTAATATCATAAGAAATGATGTTGAAGTTGAATCTATTAGAGTACCTATGTAAAAATTTAGACTTTCAAAAGGCATCCAGAGAATATTTTTTTCTATTATCAGTGTATTTGGAATTCTTACATATTTGAATAATCCCAATGAAAATATAAGTCCAATAAATGTTGATATTAGTGTAAATAGCAGTGTCATTTTTCTGTTGCTGCTTATTTTAAACACAACACTTGTTATAATAACAAGACTAATCCATATCGGGAAAAACATTGTGAGAAGTATATTATTAACAAAAAACTCCATTAACCTTTTAACTCCTCAATTTCTTCAGATGTAATATTTTCTTTATTTTTATATATAAGATAAACTAAAACAATTGCAATTGCTGTTTGTATTGATGATATTGCTATTATAAATAATGAAAAAACCATTCCGTTTAAAAACATGTAATTTTTAAAACCGGTAAATGCTATAAAGTTTATATTTATTGATGACATTATAATTTCTATACACAGTAATACTTTTATCATATTTTTGGAACTTATAAGACCAATAAATCCTATTGAAAAAATTATTAAAGCAAGAATTAAATAGTGATATAGTGTTATTTCAAACATTATTTATCTCCCCTAAATGCCAGCAGTGTTGATATTCCAATTAAGGCAATAAGTATATATATACCTAAAATTTCAAAAGAATATAAATTATGCATTAAAAGCTCTGTTGCAAGTTGTTTTGTATTATCAATAGATGTTAGTAAATGTGGTGAATTTATATATAACATAAAAGAACTGTCATATTTTGCTGTTTCTTTTATTGATATTAAAATTGATGAACTTATTATTATAACTGCAAATATACTTAATAAATATCGTGGTTTAATTTTATTTTCTGCTTTTATTTCATTTTTATAATTTGTTAGAGCTATAGCTATTACAAATAAAATACTTAGAGCAATAGCATATATGGAAATTTGAATACTTCCGATAAAAGGTGCATTTAATGAGAAAAATATAAGACCTATAAAAAAGAAACAAATAAAAGCATAAAAAACAGAATACATTATTCTTTTTGTTGTTATTGTCATAAGGCTTGAGAAAATTATTATTAAAGCTGTTATGTAAAATAATATCGGATTTATATTTTCCATTTATTAATTATCCTCTTTCAATATAAGTTTTTCTTTATTATTAACTGCTAATTCATATTCTTTTGTAAAATATAATGCATTTTTAGGACAATTTTCTACGCAGTTACCGCAGAAGATACATTGTGATAAGTCTATTGAAAAATCTGTATCTATTTTTATACAAGATATTAACGGACATACATTTTGACAAATCCCGCATTTTATACAGTTTTCTTTTATGTAATTTATTTTACCTCTAAAATTATTATTCAATAGTTTTTTCTTCTCGGGATATTCAAGTGTTACACGTTTCTTAAATCCATTTTTAAAAACGGTATATAAGCCTTTTATTAATTCTTTTATTGGCAAAATAAAACTTTTAATCATAATATGCTCCTTAAAAGTTTATAAATAGCCATAATAAATATGTTAAAAATAGCTAACGGGGTTAAAATATACCAAGAAAAAATTAAGGTTTTTTCTGTTGTTAGTCTTGGATATGATGCTCTTATCCACATTATTATCAATATTAAAATACCTGTTTTAAGCATTAACCATATAAATTGTTCAATATTTTTTAAAAATTCTTGAAAAATAATGGGTAAATTTAATAAATCAGAGATATAAAATCCCATTGGAGAATTGTAACCGCCTAAAAACAAAGTTGCTATAAATGCGCTAAGTATAAAGGTTAGCGCATACTCACCCAAAAAGAACATTGCAAACTTCATACCTGAATATTCGCTGTGGTAACCTGCTGTTAGTTCACTTTCTGCTTCAGGCAGGTCAAAAGGAGTTCTGTTCATTACAATTAATGCACTTATAAAGAATATAATAAATCCTAAAATATTAGGGAAAATGTACCATTGAAATATAGAGTCGTTTTGCATTTTAACTATTGAATCAAGGTTCATGGAACCGGATAATATAGAAATTGAAATAAGGCATAGAAATAAAGGAATTTCAGAACTTATTGCCTGCGTGCAGGCTCTTAACCCGCCTATTAAAGAATATTTGTTTCCGCTTGAAAATCCGGCAAATAGTGTTGCTAAAATCGGAATGGATAGTATTGCCATAAATAATAACAAAGAACAACTGCTATCGAATGGAATTATCCCCGATGTAAACGGAATTAAAAACCATACTGTCATTATCGGAGAAAATACCAATAATGGAGCTGTATAATAAATCATTTTATCAATATTCTTTGGTTCAATGTTTTCTTTAAATAATAATTTAATAGCATCAGCAATAGTTTGCAGACAACCATATGTACCTACTCTGTTGGGACCTTTTCTTCTTGTATAAAATGCAAGGTATTTTCTTTCAAATAGTACTAATATTATTACCGTAATAACCAAAAGTATTGCAATAAAGATAAAGGATATTAAATGCCATAGTGCAAAAATAAGCCAGTGCGGGGCATTTATCCTTATCATAAATTCAATGTATATAAGGTAGAATATGCTCATTATCTGTCTACCTCCGGCATGATTACATCAAGACTTCCGAATATAGACATTAAATCAGGGAGTTTATAATTTTTAGCAAGATTATTTATTAATTGCACGCTATAAAAAGAAGGAGTCCTCCATTTTATTCTGTATGGTTTTTTTGTTCCGTCTGCGTGTATTATACATTGCAAAAGACCTCTTGGAGATTCAACTTCGCTTATCACTTTTCCTTCCGGTTTAATATGCATAAAATTTATATTAGACTTAATTTCTTCATCTTTGATGTGATTTATCAGCCAATTATAGCATTGTAATATAATTTTTTTGCTTTCTCTCATCTCTTTAATTCTTATAACAAATCTGGAGAAAGAATCTTCATTATTAAGTACTGGCACTTCAAAATCAATGTTGTTATATATTAAATAAGGAGAATCTTTTCTTAAGTCTTTTTTTATGCCAGAAGCTCTGAGATTGGCTCCTGTTATAGAATATTGATTTGCAGTTTCTTTATTTATTAGTCCTATATTTTTAGTTCTGGAAAGAAAAATCGGATTACCTTCTATTAAATCTTCATATTCTTTTAATGCTGTTTCAAAGTGGTCAGAAAATTCTTTTATTCTGTTTAATATGTCAATATCTATATCTCTTTTAACCCCTCCTAAAGTATAGTAGTTATACATCATTCTTGAACCTGTTAAATCTTCAAGAATATCAATAATTTTTTCTCTTTCAATAAAAGCATAAAAGAAGGGAGATGAAGCTCCTAAATCCATTAAAAAACAGCCCAGCCAAAGTAAGTGGGAAGTTATTCTGTTCATTTCCATAGTAATAGTTCTTATATATTTTGCTTTTTCACTCGGTGTTATGTTTAATAATTTTTCAATTCCGTTTAAATAAGCATAAGAACAAAAGAATCCTGATAAATAGTCAATGCGGTCAACTATTGGTAAATATTGAAGGTAGGTTCTATTTTCCGCCATTTTCTCCAAACCCCTATGTAAATAACCAATAATTGGATTAATATTTATTATTGTTTCTCCGCATAAAGAAACAACCATTCTTAAAACGCCATGTGTTGAAGGATGCTGGGGACCTATATTTATATCTAAAATTCTATCCTGACTAATTACTTCCATTATTCCACCTTAGTCTTTCATCTTGCATTTTGTAAGATTTTCTTAAAGGATGTCCTTCAAAACTTTCAGGAAGAAGAATTCTCTTTAAATTAGGATGATTATTAAATTTCACCCCGAATAAGTCAAAAATTTCTCTTTCATCAAAATTTGCACTGCTATATATACTGGTAACAGATGGCATTTCTTCTTCATAACTAATATTGCAGTTTATTGTGCATTTTGTATTATATTTATCTGATTGAAGTACATAAATGACTTCAAAAGAATTATTTATGTCAACTGTATAAATACAATCAAGTCTTTCAAATAAATATGAGGGTGAATTTTTTAAATATGAAAGAACATTTAAAATATCTTCTTTTTTTATATAAAAGCTATGAATATCTTGCTGATATTCACTTTCTCTTAATATTTCAAACTTATTTTTTAAATTTTCAAACATAGTTATAACCCCATTTTAAAGATTTGGATATCTTCTTTTAAAGTTAAAATGTCTAAATCATCTTTCTGTTGAAGGTTTGTCTTATGAGAACGAATATAAGCATCTCTATTAATGAGTGATTCTTGTTTGATTTTATGTTGTAATTTTTTGATTGCATCAATCAATGCTTCAGGTTTAGGCGGACACATTGGCAGATAGATATCAACAGGAATAATCTTATCAGCACCATATACAACGCTGTAAGAATCATTTTTAAACATACCGCCTGAACAGCTGCATGCTCCCATTGCAATTACATATTTAGGCTCTGCCATCTGTTCATATAATCGTAAAAGTATAGGTGCCATTTTATGAGTTATGGTGCCTGCAATAATTAATAAATCAGCTTGTCTTGGAGAGGCTCTAAAAACTTCAGATCCGAATCTTGCAATATCAAAATTGCTTGCCGTAGCACTCATCATCTCTATTCCGCAACAAGATGTCGCAAATGTTAACGGCCACAGCGAATTACTTCTTGCCCAGTTATATATATTGTCTATTGTTGATAATATTATATGCATTAGTTAAACCTTAACAGTTTCTTTCGGATTACATAAATTAATCCTAAAAGTAATAAACCTATAAATATTGTTATTTCTATTAGAGAAAAAATTCCTAATATTTCATAACTTATTGCAAACGGAAAAAGGAAGATTATTTCAATATCAAAAATTAAAAATAATATTGCATAGTTAAGAAATTGTATATTATATTTTATTCTTGAATCCGTATTAACAATATTTCCGCATTCATAAGGCAGTTCTTTTACTTTGTTTTTTGTTTTGGGTGCACAAAGTATAGAAAAAATAAGCATACAAAAAGCTAAGATAAAAGATAACATTATAAATATAAAAATAACACCGAACTCTTGCAATTTTCCTCTACCTTTTTCTGCTCTTGAAATATTTATAGCATACTATTATTATTAATATAATAGTTAGAGTGATTAATATTAAGTTTATTTATGGAAAAATTTTATTTAAAAATTATAATAATATTTTTTGTTTTTATGATTGTATATCATCCTGTATATGCTGATAATTATTCAAAAGCGGAAAGGTTAATAAGAAAATCTCAAACAGCTTTAATAAAAGAAGAAAGCTATGAATATATAGAAGAAGCAAGGCAATTGTACAAAGAAAAATATGACGAAAATCAAACAGATATTAAAGCTTTATTAGGCCTTTCTAAAACATATCAGTTAATTGGAGACAGAGCAGAAGCTAAATTATATTTGTTAAAAGCATATAATATAAAACCTTATGATGCTAAATTGCAAAGAGAAATGGCAGATTTCTACTATAATTTTCAAGAATATTCAACAGCAATAGAATATTATAAACTTGCTTTAGCTTCAGGTCTGCTTAGAGATTTTGATACAAACTTAGCAACAGCAAAATGTTATGAAAAATTAGGCGATTTGAAAAATGCTGAGTTATATTATCAAATTTGTTATCATTTAGATGCAAAATCTAAAAGAGTTATGAATAAATTGAATGAATATGACTCTGCTAAACATCCTGATAACTCCAAAGAACTTGAAGAAGCAAAATATAAGTATCTATTTAAAGATAAAAAGCTCACAGAAAAAGAGCAGAATGACGAAGATGCTAAAGATATAATTGAGAAGATAAACAGTAGTTATTGAGTTATTGTTGGTCTGTTTATTACAGCTTGATTTTTGAGATATTCCATAATGGCGCCTCCAATCTCTTCTGTTGGGTCAAAATATGGAGAATTAGGCATAAAAGTTTGTCTTAAAAGCATTTTATTTAATGGACCAAAAGCATCAGGAATAAGAGTTTTTCTATATATTCCTGCTAACATAACTTGTATATTCGGAGAAGTTACATCATTAAATCTTGATAATGTAGGATACATTTTTTCTATACCTTTTACCTTTTTATCAAGCATTTTATCTAATATTTGAAGCGCATCTAATACTTGTTCTTCAGTGTTTGCTGTTCTCAAAAAAGTATCTATATAAGGAACAGCTTCTTCTTTTGCATTTACAAGTTCTTGTGTTCTTTTTTCATCAAAAGTGCAATAATTTCTGGTTGAATTTGGTAGAGAAACACCTTGTCCTAACTTAGATATATTATTTTGAATAGGTATATTTTGTATTTGCATATTTTATCCTTATGTATATACGTATGGAGGTCCATTTTTTATTTCTGTTAATATGTTATCTGCCAGCTGTTTTAATTCTTCTTTTGATTTTGTTCCATTAGAAGCTTGTTTATAGAAATTATCTATTAAAGGTTGAATTGCGCTTTCTTTTTTTGCCTTAAAGTTTCTAATTTCAACATCAACAAGTCTTTTTCTTAAATTAAGTTCTGTCTTTGCATTTTCTTTTATAACAGTTGCTTCTTTTATAGCATCCATTCCTTGTTTAAATAAATAGCCAATAGCACTAGACATTGTAAATGCTAAAAATATATATTTAGTAAATTTATTTCCCGGATTTAAAATCCAGTTATATAAATGACCTCTATTTTCATCAATATAACAATAATATTGTATTTTCTTTGGAATACCGCCAAGAGCTGTTGGGGCATCTGCAAAAATGGTTTTTTTAGATTCTTTAACAGAGTCAATTATTGCTTGGATTTCTTTTTCAGATAAATTATATTTCTTTCCTATTTCATTTATAAATTCAGGTTTTGCACATATTGATTTTAATAACTCTATAATTTGTGGAATATCTTTTTTATCTGCTTTTTCGCTTGTATTTTGTATTGCGTTTATTGTTCTTTCTGTAAAAGTATTTGCAAATGTATTTGTGTTTTCTGCAGTTTTCCTTAAGTTAGAAAGACTGATTTTCCCTAAGGCAATTCCAGCAATTAGAGCAGTTAATATTAACCCTATATATTTTAAGTTTTTCTTTAGTTGTTCTTTTTCATTAGATTTTTTATTGTTTTTAGATTCACCTTTAAAAGATAAAAATTTTGTAAAAATGTTTGGAGTGCTTTCTTTTTCTTTTGTATTATTTAAAACTTCATCAAAGTATTTTACATTCTTAGACATAATATCATTAACAACTTTTAGTTTTCCGGAAAAAGAATTTGTTTCAACTTCAATAAGATTTTCCTGCAGATTTTTTTCAATATCTGCGGACTGTTTTTTTAGCCAGATTTCTTTTATTCCGTCAACAAAATTCTTACAAGCTATTGTAATACCTGACATTAAAAAGATAGCGCAAGCACCAAGAATATTTTTAAAATTAGGATCTCTTATTGCTCTATATATGGCGAATTGAGGCTCTTCTTTTATATTCATATTGACAGCAAGGTCAGGAAGCTGCTCAAAACTTTTTGATTTTAATAAATTAGAAGAAGAATACTTTAAAATACCACTTAAACCTGCACAGCAAAGTAAGATAACTGCACTACCAATAAGAATTGGCTTTATTGCTTTATTTACGTTGAATGAACTATCTTCTTTGTTTGTTTCTTCTTTTGGGGGCAAAGAATAATATTTTGGTTTATCAACAATAAGAAGAGAGTCTTGTATTTCATCAAAAGAGATATTTCTATCAGTTGAATTATTGACATGATTATTAATCAAAACACCTTTTAGTGTTTTATTTAAATTTTCATCATTATTCTTCTTTTTTTGTGAATTTTTATATTTTGCTGATTTTAATGCTTCAATTTGCATTTTTATTCCGTTTCTTGCTCGTTTTTATTATTTTGGCAAGGAATTTTTTTAACTCTCTTGACTTAAAAACTGCTAAAGTATCATCATTTTGATAATTTTCATCATCTATATTAGACATAAAAAACAGAAAAAATTTTTTTGCTTTTTCTTTTAATTTGTCTGTAAATTTTCTATTTATAAAATTCTTTAAATCTCCCAATAATGCAGTTAATTTTTCACCTGCTTGCATTATTAAAGTGGCTATATTTTGCTGGAATTGAACAAATTTTTCTATTAATTGCGGTAATTTTGCAATAAGATTTAACATTGGAAATATTATTGTATTTGAAATTGATTGAATTATATTAGCTAAAAAAGTTGGCAAGTTTCTTTGAATTGATTCAATAACTGTTTTAATTCTGTCTGAAAGATTTTGTATAGAAATCTTTAATTGTTTTGCAAATTCAATTTGTTTCTCAAATGTAGATTTTGCATTTTCGGCTCTATTTTCCTGCGCTCTTAGAGCCAGACCAGCGGCATAACATTTCATCCAAGACCATTGGTTTGAATTTATTGGCTTAGAAACGACAGTATCTTTAGCTTTATTAGCACCGCCCATCGCTCCGCCGCTGCATATCGGACATGCTGCGGGCGGAAGTCCATGCGGACATAACCCTGCTCTATTAGTGTTTTGTGTTGGATTTGTTAAATATGAAGACATAAAAAAACCTTACTATTTATATGTAAGGTGCTCTTCTTTCTACGATTAATAGGATTTCGCAGTTAATCGTATAAATTGAGCATTCCGACTGTAACGGCCGCGATCCGGCTAAGGATTTTCACCTTATTTCCTCGTGTTTATTAATAATATTAACACGGTATATTTTTACTGTAAATATTTATACATTGAATCTGAAATGTACAATATCACCATCTTGAATAATATAATCTTTACCTTCAAGACGTGTTAATCCTTTATCTCTTGCTGCGGCATAAGAACCAGATTCAACAAAGTCTTTATAAGCTGTAACTTCAGCTCTTATAAATCCTTTTTCAAAGTCAGTATGAATTACTCCTGCAGCTTTTGGAGCTTTAGAACCTGCTTTTACTGTCCAGGCTCTTACTTCTTTTTCACCTGCTGTTATAAATGTTGTTAAATTTAATAGCTTATAAACAGATTGAATCATTCTTTCAATACCTGAATTTTTTACTCCTAAATCTGCTAAATATGCTTTTGCTTCTTCTTTTGATAAATCCACTAATTCAGCTTCGATTTTAGCAGAAATAACAACAACATCAGCCCCATGCTTTTGAGCATATTCTCTTACTTTATTAACATAAGCATTACCTTTTGCTAAATCAGTTTCACTTACATTAGCAGCATATATTACAGGTTTTATACTCATTAACTGCGAATTTTTAGCAACTTCAAGTTCATCATCTTCAAAATGTTCTTCCGGATTTATAAATGTTGCATCAGACAATAAATCATTTAATTTTGATAGAACTTTATGTTCAATTATTGCTTGTTTATCTCCGCTCTTAACCTGTTTTGTTAATCTTTCTAATCTTCTCTCCACTGATGCCATATCTGCAAGAGCCAGTTCTGTATTTATAGTTTCAATATCATCAATAGGATTTATTTTCCCTGATACATGAATAGTATTATCATCATCAAAACATCTTACAACCTGAATAATAGCATCAACCTCTCTAATATTATGGAGAAATTGATTTCCTAATCCTTCGCCTTTACTTGCGCCTTTAACTAATCCTGCAATGTCAACAAATTCAATAGCTGTTGGTATAACAACATCAGTTTTAACAAGATTTTTTAATATATCAAGTCTTTCATCCGGAACATTTACAACACCTATATTTGGCTCAATTGTGCAAAATGGATAATTTTCACTTTGTGCATTACAAGATGAAGTCAGTGCATTAAAAAGTGTTGATTTGCCTACATTTGGCAGCCCTACAATACCGGCTCTTAACATAATAATTTCCTTTCAAACTACATTAAGATTAATATAAAAATATTCGCTAATCAACTTTTATTGTTAACCTTTAATTATTGTGTCCCCTTTTATTTTTATTTCAAATTCAGTTCCGGCAGGAAGTGCTATACTGCCTCCTTTTGTAAATATTGCAATAACCGGTGCACTAACTGCGTTTACTGTATAAATAACAGCACCGCCTAACAGAGGGACAAATGATAATAAATTTATTACAGGAATGGCAGACATTGCAGTTGCAGCTGATTGAGTTGCACTAAATATTCTTCTTCCTGGTCTTGTTGCATTCGCAAAATTTTTCCAATATTTACGTTTCCCCTTAATATCACTAAAAAAAACTCTCTTTGAATTTGCCAGACAGATTTTTGTTTCTATTTTAGACATTACTCCATTAAAGTATATTTCATCAATCATTAATTCTATGAGTCCGCCATTACCTGTTAATTGAGGCGGATGTGAATCTGTTATTCTTCCTTTAAATATGGTGCCTTCAGGTATTATAGTTTCTTCTTTTGTTAAAAAACCATTTTTACAGGAAAAAGATATTGTACTTCCTTTGGGCATTCTGTCAGATAAGTTTCTTCTTGAAACTAAAGTTATTTTTGTTCCGCCTCTTAGTGTATAAACTTTACCTGTTGCTTTTACATTTATCGGTGGCTCTTTTATTTCTTCTGTTGCCGTTGGAACAACATTTGGAAGTTTTGGCAGGTTTTCTTCTGTTGTTTCAACATTATAGTCTTTTCTAATATTTGCATCTATAGATGTGTCAAAACTTACTGCTAAAGCAGAGGTATTAAAAAAACAAATTATTAATAATAAAGTTATTATCTTTTTCATATATTATATTTTATTATTAATAATTTGTTTTTTACTCAATTAAATGAGGGATTATTTTGTTTTTTCATTTTTTTTTATAGGCTGGGCATATTGAGGAGTAATCCCTGTCCAAAAATTATCATATTCATCTTTTACTACATTTACAACAGAACCTGAATTTTTATATTTTTTATAAAGTTTATCACAATAATTACCAAGCTTGCTTAATAAAACTCCGGAAACAAATGAGAATGCCAAGTTTTTAGCTCCTGATAACATTTTTGTCGTTCCATATACAAATGTCGCAAATGTACCAACAAGCGGTATACAAGTTGTTAAAGTTGCAGAGATTTTCTCTTCTTTATTGTCTTCCTTTGCAATCGAATAAGCACCAACACCTATAGGAAATAATACCGAAAGTACATCAGTAGGTGCCGAACCCACTTTTAATTCTGCTTGCTTTAAGAAATATTCACCACTTTCAAGTTCAGTTGCTTTTTGTAAATTTTTACTTATTTTTGATGATAATTTTGTAAATTCTTTTAAATTTGTATCAGAAATAATCCTTTGCCCGGATGACTTTATAGTTGATTTATTTAATCCATTCAATATTGTTATTATTTCTTCTAAAGCACCTTTTGAACCTATACCGGTTGATAAAACAGTTTCTTTAATTTCAGATAAATGCTTAAGCATTTCTTCTTGTTCTAATTTAGGATAATTTTTATTTTTTTGAGTTGTTTTTATTAAAGAATCAATAATAGAGGATATTTCCTTTGAAATTTTTTCTCTGTCTTTTGCTTCATTAACTCCGGAACACTTTTTAAATGCTTCTAATTGTTTTTTTAATGTTTGTATTGCATTCCGTGATATTTCATCTTCGGGTTTCACATTTTGTGAAAAAGAAGTTAATGCATTTTTTATATTATCATGGATTGTAGTTATATTGTTTGTAACTTGTTTTCTTGCTTTTATAATTTCTTGTCTTAATTCTTCCTGAGCTTCTTTTGTTAAGTCTTCAGTTGCATAAGTTTTATAGTTCTCTGGATTAAATAAACTTTTTTTATTTTTGAAAAATCTTTCTTTTATTTTCTCAGGTAAATCAGCAATTAAACTACTGCGTTTTTTATCTCTTAATCTTCTTGCTCCTAGACTAAAATTATTATCAAAACTTGTTTCTAATCTTTTTGTCTGATTGGATAGAATATTAATCCATTCTTCAAGTGTTAATGTTCTACCTTTTATTGTAATTTTTTGCATTTTATCTTTTGCACTTAAATTATTAAGTGCATCAATATTATAATGTTTCAATAAAGATGTTAAATCTTTAACTTTAGTTTCAACTTTATCATATTTTTTACCAAGAGTTTTATCAACTATTCCTTTAAAAAATTTAGTTGATTTTTCAGCAAACTTTGTTGTTAATTTATTTGTTTTGAATGCTTTATCAGAAAGCCAATCCTTTATTGCAGTAAAATTGGATGTTGCTTGCAGTGTATCTATGGATTTTTTTACCCCTTTTCTTGTGTAATAGCAAGCTCTTGTTGGAATATCTTTTGTAGATATATTTTGAATTTGTATGTCTTTTGTTAATTTTTCTGTAAATTTTGAGATTTTTTTTAAAAAACTACCATGAAAACCTTTTGCAAAAATAAGACCAAAAATTCCTGCGGTAAGAATGGTAGACGCAATTGTTGAACCGAAAATTATTTTTTTATTCTTACTTTTTGTCTTTTGCTCTTTTATACTGTTTTTAGTTTGATTTTCTGTTTTTATTTCAATAGTATCTTTTATTTGTTGATTATTGATATTGATTTCTTTTGATTTAACTTTTTCTTTTTTTGAAACAGGAATAGCTTGCTCCAAACTATACTGAGGGAACAAGCTAAATATATTATTATTTTGTATAATATTATTTTGTGTCATTGTTTTTTATTTATGTTATTACTTGTGAAAATGTTTTTTAATATTTTTGGCTAAAGTGATAAATGGTTTTGCTGGGGTCTTAAATGCTTCTTTTAAGGATTTTCCAGCTTGTGATAAATTTGGAAATTTACTTGAGAAATTTATTCTTTTAGCAGTGGTACTTGCTGCTTTTGTTACTTTATTAATACCTCCGCTTATTACATTTTTACCTTTATATGTGGCAAATGCAGTTGCCGCTACTAAAGCTAGTGTTGTTAAGATTGATTTCTTTTTATTTCTTTTTTTTGTAGCTTTAAATATATCAGTATCATTTTTTTTATCTTGCGATTTGACTTTTGTCATTTGTTGTAATCCAAATGATCCGAACTTTGAGTTATAAGATGGGTTATTAAAATTTACTCCAAATACAGACATTTTTGACTCCTTTGTTTAACACACATATATATAAAAACAAAAGCTGCACAAAAATTGTCTTTTCTATATTGTAATTATAATTTGATATTTTCCTTCTATATTTCTAAAATACTACTCTATATGCAGTATTTTAGCCTAAAAATATTCCATTTTTTTGAAATTTATCAGATGATATAAATGTAGAGGAATAGATTCAAATGTCTGAAAAAATATTAAATAATACTTTACAATCGGAAGAAATAGATTTTAATTCTTTAGCTCAAAATTATCTTGAAGAAGCTAGGCAATATCACGAAAATTATTTGTTAAAAGGTAATAGACTTGATTTGGATTGTGCTGTTGATAGTTATATTGACGCAATAAAATATAATCCAAAAATGTCAGAAGCATATTATAGACTTGCAACTTTATTGTGGGATAAAGGTGAAATAAATCTTTCTTCAGCTATTGAACAGTGTCTTTCTGCTGTAAATATTTCTCCTAATAATCCAAATGCAAGAATTTATGCAGGATATTTTCTTGAAATGGCTAAAAAATATGATGAAGCAGAGCAAGAATTTAAAGAAGCAATTAAGTTAAATCCACTAAAGTCTGCTCGCTCTCGTCTATCTTTAGCTTCTTTATATATTGATAAGATGAATGATACTAAATTAAATGTTAAAGATTTTTCACAATCTATGTATTATATGATTTCTGGTAGTTTAACTATTGCACTTGATTATCCATCGATTAAAATGATATATAAAAATTTAAAAAAGAATCTTTCTTTAGCTTTCTATGACATTGTTGGGAATATTTTGGAAAAAACAAAAAATTATTCTATTGCTTTAAAAGCATATGATAAAGCCGCTAATACTACAGGAAGAAATGAAATATATTATAATAAAATAGGCGATATAAATATAAAAAATGATGAACTTGTAGTCGCTAGAGAATCATATATCAAGGCTTTAGAAGCTAATCCATATAATAAGGATTTATTATTAAAAGTTGCAACAATAACTCAATTATATTTTGAAGATGATATTGAAACAGCTATTGATTGTTATTCTAAATTATTAGAACTTGAAGAAAATAATTCAAATATATATTATGAACTGGGTCACTTATATTTAAAAAAAGAAGACTTTATAAATTCTATTAATGCTTTTAATTTGGCGTTAGAAAAAGATAGTGAAAATCCTTTTTATCATAATGCATTGGCTTATGCATTAATCAGAGCAGAACAATATGAAGAAGCTTGTGACCATTATAAATTTGCCATTGATAAGAACCCTAATCCCGAATGGACAGCTATTGTTTGTCAAGCTTTGGCTTCATTATATTATAAAGTTTTTGATGATGTTGATTCAGCCTTAACATTTTTAAAAACAGGTATTATGCTAGATGAAAATAATGATGAAATATTTGTAGAACTTGGAGATATTTATCTTGAATGCGAAGATTTGGACAGCAGTATAAAAGCATATTGTGAAGCAATAAAATTAAACCCAAAAAATCCATACGCATATAATAAATGTGCTATGGTTTTGTGGCAAAAAGACTATATAGAAGAAGCTATTATCGCTTATAATAAAGCTATTGGTATAGATCCTGATTATTATGTTGCATATAATAATCTTGGAGTTATTTATTTAGATGGTATAAGAAATTTAAAAGAAGCAAAAAGACTTTTTGAAAAGGCAATAAGTCTGAATGAAAACTATGTTATGCCTTATTTTAATCTTGGCAGAATACTTGAAATTTCAGGAAATAATATTGATGCTGCAAAAATGTATCAAAAAGCTTTAGATCTAAATAAATTAAATGAAGAACTTGACTCTCAAGAAATTATTAATAAATTATATGGCTTGTTTGAAGTTTAATTATTAATAATCATAATGATCTTTTTTATTAAGGTATTCTCTAACTGTATTTAAAGATGCTTGTATAATTCTTGTAATTCTTGATGAAGATAAACCAATTTGCTCAGCAATCTCTTTTACTTGCATGTTCCTATAAAATCTATACTCAATAATGGTTCTTTCTTTTTGAGGAAGTTTTGCTATGGCTTCTCTTATAACTCTGCCAAGTTCAGAAATTTCAGCTTTTTCATCAGGAAGAGCAGCAGGATCTTTAATAAAATCAAATGGAGAATCATTATCAGAAGCGGCAGCTGCTAAGCTATCAATTGATAAAATTGTTTCATAGATGGCTTCTCTTACTTTTCCCGGAGTAATTGTATTATCACTTCCATCTTCGCCTGAATCTTCTTCCGTATTTTCAATATTTGAATGTTTTAACGAATACCATTTATATCTATTTCTTAATTCATTTCTTATAGCCCAACGTACAGCTGTAGCAATATATGCATTATTGTATCTTGCAAGCTGTTCTTCTGTTTTATCTTTTATCATGACTTGAATAGCAATAATACCAATACTTACAAGTTCATCATACTCCACCATGTGAGATGGAATGCGCTTGTGTTCTATTCTTGCTACTTTTTCGATTATTTCAATGTAATCTTTTATTTTTGTGTGCATCTTTATAATCTATTGTCTGTTTCTATTATATTACTACCTTTTTTCGTATTACGCAAACTGTATACAAAAATCAAAATTTCTGCAACTGCTTTATATAACTCAGGCGGAATGGAAGAATTTATTTCTACCATACGGAAAATAGCTCTTGCAACAGGCGGATTTTCTATAACGGGTATTGAATGCTCCCTTGCTATTTCTATTATTTTTTTAGCAAATAATTCTGTACCTTTTGCAAGTAATTTAGGTGATTCCATCTCTTTTGCGTCATATTTTAGCGCACAAGCAATATGAGTTGGATTCGTTACTACAAAATCACAATCAGGGACTGAATCCATCATTTTCTTTTGTAGCATTTGTTGACGTCTTTGTCTTAAAGCTGCTTTTACATGTGGATCGCCTTCTGAGTTCTTATATTCATCTTTTACTTCTTTAAAAGACATTTTTTGATCTTGTAAAAATTTCCATCTTACCATTCCATAGTCAGCAGCAGCTATGATTAAGAAGGCTAGACCTGCTTTCATTACAAAATCTATTATTAAATTCCCGAATTCATTTAATATTGCAAAGCTATTGTCAATATTAGCTAATCCTAAAATCGCAGGAAGATGTGTATTATATACCATCCAGCCTATTATTCCCAATAAAACTACTTTTACTATATTCTTTACAAGCTCAAATAATGTTTTAGGTGACATTAAATTTTTAAAATATTTTGATGGGTTAAGTTTATCTAATTTTGGTTCTAAAGGCTTTGTTGTTATTAATGGTCCAACTTGAATAAAATCTCCTAAAATAGCAATAAATGCTGCCATTATTAAAATTGGACCAATGATTAAAAGACTTGGAATGCATATTGCTACTGCCAAATGTGCATATCCAATATCTTCTATATGTTTATCCGGAATTTTATCATATAAATATACAAATAATTGTGATATTTGATCCCATATGAATGGTGAGAGTTTTAAAATAATTATGAACATTACAAGCAAAGCTAACGCAGTTGAAAAGTCTTTTGATTTTACAACTTGTCCTTCTTTTCTTGCTTTTTGAAGCTTTTGCTGACTTGCTTCAAATTGTTTATTCTCGTCACCCATTTTATTTTTTCTCTAATTAATATTTAACCATAGAAATTACTTCTACATCTTTGGGCAAATTTTCTCTTCCTTTTAAATCTTGAAGCTCTATGATAAAAGCACTGGCAAGGACTTTTGCTCCTGCCTTCTTTAGTAATCTGCAAGCAGCTCCTACAGTACCGCCTGTCGCTAAAAGATCATCTATTACTATTACATTTTTACCTTTTTCAATTGCGTCTTTATGTATTTCTAATCTGTCTGTTCCATATTCTAGCGTATATTCTTCACTTATTGTTTCAGCTGGCAATTTGCCTGGTTTCCTTATTAAAACACAGCCTGCATTTATATTATATGCCAGTGCTGAACCAAATATAAAACCTCTTGATTCGACAACTGCAACATAATCTATACTTCTATTTATAAATTTGGCAGTTAAAAAGTCAATCATTTCCCTTAATGCTTCTTTATCTTTAATGGCAGTTGTTATATCTCTAAAGATAATCCCTTCTATGGGAAAATCTTTTATGCTTCTTATTTTATCCTTTACCAACTGCTCTGCGTTCATTTCTTTCTCCTTATAATTTTATACTTACATTTTACACTAAATTTTACCGCCTGTTATTTCTATAAGCATGCTTTTTAATAATTTTGTAGGTAATCCTACTATATTGTCATATTCTCCTTGTATGTCTTTTATAAAATATTGTGGTAATTCTTGTATTCCGTAAGAACCGGCCTTATCGTATGGTTTATATTCTTCTATGTATCTTTTTATATCTCTTTCTTTTACTAAATTGAAACTTACTTCACTTGTTTCAGTTTTAATGATTTTTCTCTTTTTTTCATTATCTTTTATACATATTGCTGTTACAACTTTATGTGTTTTATTATTTAATGTGGAAAGCATTTTATATGCTTCTTCAAAACTTTTAGGTTTTCCCATTACTTTATTATTAAAAATTACAACTGTATCTGCACTTATTATTATTGCATTATCTTTAATTAGTTTTATTACAGAATCACATTTTCTTTCAGCTATTGTTTCAATCTTTTTATATGAAAAACTTTTATCTATTATATTTTCATCATAATTCGGTTTTATTATTTTGAAGTTTATTCCAATACTTTCTAATAAATATTTTCTCCTTGGTGATGTTGAAGCAAGTATTATTTCTTCCATAAATATCCTAATATAAAAAACAACTTTTAATTATATTGTAATTAAAAGTTGTTTTTTTTTAAATATTTTAATATAAATTTTTATTTGCTCCTTCTTACTTTTGGCGGATTAAAGTTTAATTTTAGATAAACCACTGATTTAGATGTAACATCAGAACAAATATTTTTTAGTTTTGCATTCATATCAATCATACTTCTTTGCATCATTGCATAATCATTCATTGCAGATAACATTTTTTGAGAATCAACAAGTTTTGTTGTCTCTGGATTATCCATTTTTAATTTTGCATACTTTTTGACAAGTTCTCTGTCAATTTTATCCTTTGCTCCAACAGCCATAAATTATTATCCCCTGTCTATATAAATCTAGTCTCCTATGTATATATAAAAAATTTTTTTTCTTTTAAATTGCTCTTTGTTTTTTTATTTTTGCGAATTGTTAACATCTTTTAATAAATAAAATCAAGTAATATTATAATTACTTGATTTTATTGCATTTTGTTTTGTTTTGTTTATTAAAATCCTATTAGGCTTGGCAATTCTGTATACTCAAGTTTTAAAGCTTGTGCTACGCCCTTATTTGTAAGCTTCCCATTAAATGTATTTATACCTCTAGCAAGTGATTTATCTTGTTTTATTGCATCAATAATACCTTTATCTGCTATGCTATCAAGGTATTTTAATGTTTCATTAGTTAAAGCCATTGTAGATGTTCTGGCAACGCAGCCCGGAATATTTGCCACACTGTAATGTATTATTCCATATTTTTCATATGATGGATTGTCATGAGTTGTAATTCTATCAATGGTTTCAACTATTCCGCCTTGGTCAATTGATATATCAACAATAACTGAACCTTTTTTCATACTCTTAACCATTTCTTCTGTTATTATGCAAGGAGCTTTATGTCCTGGAATTAATACCGCTCCTATTAAAACATCAGTTTCTTTAACTAACTCTTTTAATTTTGATTCGCTAGAAACATAGGTTTTTATTTTAGAATTAAATAAATTATCTGCATATCTTAATTTATCTGTATTTATATCAACAATAGAAACATTGGCTCCCATACCAACAGCTATTTTAGCTGCATTTATTCCTACGTGACCTGCTCCAATTATTAAGACTTTTCCTGCCGGAACTCCAGCTATACCTCCAAGTAATATTCCAGCACCTTTATTTCTATTTTCAAGTAAATTTGCTGCAATTTGTATTGACATCTTTCCTGCAACTTCACTCATTGGAATAAGTAAAGGTAAGTCCCCGTCATCTTTCTGTATGGTTTCATATGCAATACTTATGACCTTTTTATTTAATAATTCTTTAGTTAGAGTTTTTTCTACAGCTAAATGTAAATATGCCAGTATTATTTGATTTTTTCTTAAGTATTTGTATTCTGATGGTTGTGGCTCTTTTACTTTAACAATAAGGTTTGACCCTTTATATATATCTTCTGGGTCATTTAAAACAAATGCACCTGCATTTTTATAATCATCATCTGTAAAACCACTGCCTATTCCGGCATTCTTTTCTATTAAAATTTTGTGTCCATTTTTCGTTAAATAATGAACACCTTCCGGAGTAATAGCAACTCTATCTTCCATTACTTTTATTTCTTTTGGAATACCAATTATCATTTTAGTCCTCTTTTTCTTTTTGTATAAGAGCTTCTTCTATTTCTGCAATGATAAGTTTTGTTGCAGCAATTGGATCATGAGCCATTGTGATTGGACGACCTATTACCATATAATCAGCTCCTGCCTTTATTGCATCAGAAGGTGATACTATTCTTATCTGGTCATTTACTATTGCCCACGTAGGTCTTACTGCTGGACATACTACTATAAAATCATTGCCTAGTTCTTTTTTTATTTGTCCTGCATCTGTATCAGGAGCTACAACTCCTGATAATCCGGCTTCTTTTGCTATTTTTGCAAGCTTTAAGACATATCCCGATATATTCATTTCTACACCCAGTTCATTTGTAAGCGTTTTTTGTCCAAAACTTGAAAGAAGTGTTACTGCTAATATTATTGGTAATTCTTTTTCATTTTTCTTTGCATAATTTGTACAGGCATTTAAAGTGTTTATCATCATTTTAGAACCGCCTGTTGCACTTATATTGAAAAAATCAATTCCTCTTTTCATTAAATTTATACTTGTTTGGGCAATAGTATTTGGTATATCTTGAAATTTTCCGTCAAAATATACTTTTCCTCCGTGCTCCTTTATTACTTCCACTGCTTCAAATCCGCAAGATGTAAAAAGCTGTAATCCTACTTTGAAAAAACCTACATAATCTTTTAACAAGTCTACATATTTTATTACTTCTTCTATAGTATCTACATCAAGTGCTAGAATTATTCTATCTTTTGCATTTAGTGGTTTTAATCGTTCCATATATCTTTCTCAAAATACGAATAATGCACACATGTTATCACTATTGAAATAAGTTATCAACAATTTTTATCGCTTTTGTAAATGTGATTTACCTATTTTTAAGAATTCTTCTTCTCCCATTAACGCTCTTGTATATGCATCAGAAGGTTCTATACCAAGGGCTAAGTACTTATTATATAATCTATCAAATATTTCTCCGCTTGCGCTTAACAACTCCGGATAACTGTCGGATAAGTATACTGTTTCATCTATACTTTTTGATACATCTGCTCCTTTTATACTTTTTATTTGTGAACGCCCTAATACCCCTGCATCTTGTATATATTCTGCAGTCATAGGATTCTTATCTTTTATATCAAGATCTTTTTCTCTTGTTTTTTTCGGTTCTTTGTTTTTTGTTCTTATTTCTCTGTCTATATTTATTAAATAATTTGGTACATTATTATTAATTTCAGCCATTTTTATCTCCGTGTTCATTTCGCATTATGTTTAAAAACCTATAATAAAAAATTTTTGCTAGTCTTTTCTTAAATATATACTATTTTTTTTTTGTTTAATTATATATTTTTGTCTTAAATCCATTATAGACTTATGTTTAAGCTATATAAAATTGTTCTTAATATTTCTTAATAATGTATATATTTTTTCTATAATTTTTATTTAATTTGTTTTTTTATTATTTTTATTTAAAAATTTGTCGAATATTTAGTCGATTGAAATTATAAGTTGTTTCTTTCAAAATTATAATATGAGAGTAGTTAAGAACTTATTTTTATTATTTACTGTATTAAATTTATTGTTACCAGTTTATGCAAAAAGTGGTGATAAGTTAGATGTGAAATCACACAGTTTCATGGATTTAGGCAGGTATGTTGAAACTTTGGAAATTAATGAAGCTCCTACAGTTCAAATAGAAGAAAAAGATTCAATTGATGATTATATTTTTGAAGAAGAAGCACGTTTAGATGTAGCTAAAAGATATGAGAAAAATGCTGTTGAATTGAATTTAAATGATGATGCTGATAATGCTATGGATATAGTTAATAGTGACAGAGTCTTTAAATTAAAAGTTAATGAAACTCAATACAAAATTGAACAAGATATTAAATCAGAGAATATGATTTGGGATAGTTCAAAAGCATTTACACAGGCTTTTCTAACTGATTCTAGACATATGGCTCCAATCCCTGGTGTTATTAATTCACAATCTATAGATGCGAATGTTTCTCCTTATTTATCTGCTTCTTTAGGTCAAACTTTTTTATTTGATTCCAATGGACCATCTGTATTATTTGTGAGAGCTAATGAATCTACTTATAATACAGGTTCTATAATTTCATATAAAGGAGATGCAATAAATCTTTCTGTGGGTTCTTTTTCTTCTTCGTATAATCATGCTGCATCAGGTGGAGCTATTTTATCTACTAATTCTATTAATTTACCAAAGAATGCAGGTAGTTTTGTTTTAGGTGGTGCCTATTTCTCTAATGAAGCACAGGATTATGATAAAACAACAGGCGGGGGATTTGTTGAATATACTTTTAAACGTTTAAAATTAAATGCTCAGATTGGGCAAAGTAAGTATACAAATTCAGTTGATTTTGATACCAGTTTATACTTTATACCTGAATTTCGTATTTCTAAATCTTTATATTTAAAAACAAGATTTATTAGGAATGTTTCTCAAAATACTATGCAAGATGAATTTGTTTTGACTTACAAACCTATTAAGTGTAAAAATAATTTAGAGATAGAGTTGAATGCTACAAATCAATATACAAATAATAATACAATTAAGCAGAGATTAAAAATTTCAACATCTTTTAAAATATAGTTTCCATAATAAATATTATAAATAGATTCTGTCTTCAAATAAGAATTAATAATAAAAAATGAAACCATATGCAAAATTTCGTAGTTTTTGTTACTGAGACTGGAACAAAGCCTCTTCTGTTTGAGGGTATACCCGAGTTAAGAGGCTTTTGGTCGAAGTTACAAAAACAGAAATGAAGCATCCGGTTGAATTTTTTATTATTTTTCTAATTAAAACAAAATATAAATAATGTTCTGATGCTTCGTATAGAAAACATTTAAG